>JBFIML010000055.1:0-21746 GCA_041611735.1 Myxococcota bacterium
ACTCGGGCAAGGGTCGCCCCCCGCACGACCTGGAGCGGATGCTGCGGATCTACTTCCTGCAGCAGTGGTTCAACCTGTCGGACCCGCAGGCGGAGGACGCCATCTACGACAGCGAGTCGATGCGGCGCTTCGCCCGCGTCGAGCTGGGCGACGACAAAATCCCGGACGAGTCGACGATCCTGCGCTTCCGCCACCTGCTCGGGAAGCACGGGCTCACGGAGGTGATCTTCGAGGCGGTGAACGACCTGTTGGCGGAGCATCGGCTGACGCTGCGGGCCGGGACGATCGTGGATGCGACGATCATCGCGGCCCCGAGCTCGACGAAGAACGCCACAGGGACGCGGGATCCGGAGATGAAGCAGACCCGCAAGGGCAAGAGCTGGCACTTCGGGATGAAACTTCACATCGGGACGGATCGGCGCGGGATCGTTCACAGCCTGACGGCCACGCACGCCGCGGAGTCCGACCTCAAGCAGCTCCCGCACCTGCTCCACGGGGAGGAGAGCGCGCTCTACGGCGACCAGGCGTACTGGAAGGAGCCCGATCGGCAGGCCTTCGAGGAGCGCGGCGGGCGCTACCGGGTCAAGCGGCGCGCTCCCGGAGGCAATCGCAACCTGAGCGAGAGGCGTCCTGTGACCAGCCGAGCACGGCGAAGGTCCCGACGAACGCCCGGCCAGGGCGACGAAGGGGCCTTCCTCCTCAGCCCTCGCTCCGCCAGCGGCCGCCACGAAGCCGCATGTGCAGAGCTTCCCTAGGTCGGCCCCCTACGGCAGAGCCGACGCCCGCTCCACGTGCTCGAGCACGGGGACGCCCTCGATCGAGAGGCGCTCGATCAGGGCCCGGCCCTGGTGCACCCGGATCTCCGCCCAGCCGTTGCGGCCCGCTGCCGCCTGCCAGGCGCGCTCCACCGCCAGCGCCTTCCGCTCGGGGAGGTAGAGCCGGTCCACGGGGAAGCGGATGCGCACCCGCTCGTCGTCGATCGCCTCCACCCTGGTGTCGAAGTAGGTGCCGCCCTCGGGCCGGCGGGCCGTCACGCCCGAGATGCGGGCGAAGCCTTCCGCGTCCTCCTCCAGGAGCACGTGGGCGCGCTGGCCCGGAAGCAAGGAAGCCGGCCCCACCCGGGGCCCCTCCACCGCCTCGAAGCGCAGCGCCACGTAGCGGCCGCGCACCAGGTCCGCCGGGTCCACCGGAGCGGTGCGGAAGCGCAGCAGGCGTCCCTCGGCGAGCACGCGCTCCGCCTGCCAGATGCTCGAGGCCGGCACCGCGAGCTGCGCCGCGCACAGCAGCCCGAAGACGAGCACGCGTCCCCTCACGGCCGCTTCCTACGGGCCAGGCGCAGGTTCAGCAGCAGGAACACGACGCCCAGGGCGATGAAGACGAGTCCGCGTACCCGGTAGCTCAAGGCCAGGTCCGCGAAGCGCGCCAGCACCAGGGCGCCCAGCAGGAGCAGGCCCTGGTTGGCCAGGCGCAGCCGGCCCTCGCGCAGCCCGAGCAGCACCAGGCCGATGCCGAGGGCGAGCCCGTAGGCGTTGGCGAGCGCCGCGCCCGGGTAGCGGGTCTCGAAGGCGTGCACAGCCAGGATGCCGGCGCCCACCACCAGCGGGAAGGCCGCCAGGAGCGCCCGCGGCCAGGCGCCGCGCGCGAGCTCCTGCCAGAGGCCTCGCCCTGCCAGCACGGCGAAGGCCAAGCCCACCGTCAGCGCCCCCGCCGCATCCAGCGCACCCGGCGGCCGCCCGCGGGCCGGCAGCATCTCGCCCACGAAGCGCCAGACGTCCACGTAGCCCAGGGCGAAGGTGGCGGCCGCGATGGCGAGGCCGCCCAGCCTTTCGGCCGGGGCCGCGTAGAAGGGAGCCCCCGCGGCACGCGCGCGCGCCGTGGCCCCCAGCGCGTAGGTGCCGGCCAGCACCGTGGCGGCCAGGAGCACCAAGGCGTCGAGCCGCACGATGCGGTAGATCGCCAGCGCGCCGAAGGCCAGCACGGGCACCGCCACCCAGCCCAGGAAGGCGTCCCGGGCCGAGGCCTCGTGGCGGGCCCGCAGCACCAGGAAGGGCAGGGCCGCCAGCAGGAAGAGCGCCGCCAGGGAGGCGGGGTCCCCCGCTGCGAGGCTCGCCGCCAGCCACTGCCAGGCGCCCAGCAGGTAGAGGGCCGCCGCAGCCCGGGCGTCGAACAGGTAGGGCACCGGTGCGGCCAGCAGGAGCCAGCTGGTCAGGAAGCTGCGCAGGTCCCCGGCCACGTGATAGGTCTGGCCCACCAGGGCGATGGCCGCCCCGCTCGCCAGCACCAGGGCCAGGGCGGCGCCCTCGCTCCAGGCCACCGAGGGGCGCCGGGCCAGCAGGGCCCAGCCGGCCAGGCCCTGGGCCGCCAGCAGCAGGGCGAAGCAGAGGCCGGCCCGGGTCGCTCGGGAGAGCGTCTCCCAGTTCACGGCCAGCAGCAGAATCACCCCGAGGCCCACCAGGGCCACTCCCAGGATGGCGAGCAGCGGCACCGCCGCGCGACGCGCCTCCGGCACGCCGTAGTGGCGGCGCAGGCGCTCGGCGATCTCGGGCGGCAGGAGGCCGGCCTCGACCAGGCGGTTAAGCTCCGTCTGGAGCCAGCGGCGCTGCCACCAGGTGGCCACGGGCCCGACACTACGGGCCGCGGATCCGGGCCGCCAGCGGGATCGGACGGAGGACGACGAGCATGCGAGGCGCGCGCGAGCCCAAGGGCATCTTCGGCATGGGAGCGGCCCTGCTGGTGGCCGGCTTCGTGATTGCGGTCTTCGTCTGGGTGCAGCCCCAGCTGATCAACGAGGCCGAGAGCCTGCTCCGGCAGTTCGTGAACTGGGTCTCCCGGGGCATCGAGGGCTCGAACTTCTGGATCGCCGAGCCTCCCCGCCGCGGCTGACGCCGCGGCCCTCACCGCCGTTCAATCGCGTGGATCAGCCGAGCCAGGCGTACAATCGCTTCCGATGTCCGACGACCGACCCGGCATCACGGAGCTCCTGAACATCCCGCAGAAAGGTGACCCCGACGAGCTCTGGGCCAGGGTCCATCCCGAACTCCGCCGACGAGCGAGAAACCTGCTGCGCGGCGAACGCTCCGACCATACGCTGACCCCCACCGCCGTGGTCCACGAGGCCTATCTAAGACTGGCGACGCGCGGCGCTCGCGACTGGCAGGACCGCTCGCACTTCTATGCGACCGCATCGGGCATCATGCGCCACGTCCTGATCGACTACGCGAGGGCGCGCACGACCGACAAGCGCGGGGGCGGCCGTCGAGTCGAGTTCGTCGACGATCGTCGTGTCGCCAGACCGGGTGCCGATGCGAGGTCTTCCTCGGTTGCACTGAAGCCAGTGCTCCGCCGTATCGGAGATCGACCGCATCAGGTTCCGCTGGAGCCGAGCGACGCGCGGAAGGCGTCCGCGAAGCTCCCGCAGGACGGGAAGCGGGCGTCCGGGTCGCGCTGCAAGGTGCGCATCACCGCCGTGCACAACGGCTCGGGAAGCTCCTCGGCCCGGTCGACGAGCGGCGTGGGCTCGTCGCTCACCTTCGCGAGCAGGAGCTCGCCTGGGGCCAGCTCCTCGAAGGGGAGGCGACCCGACAGCGCCTCGTAGACCACAACGCCGAGCCCGTACTGGTCGTACGCCGGTGCGAACTCGCGGTCGAGGGCTTCGGGCGGCGTGTAGTTCGCGGCCCCGAGCAGGAGACCGGGCCGGGTGAGATCCGTTTCGGCCTCCGTCGCCTTCGGCTCGGCACGCGGCCACGGCTCGCTCTCTCCGAGCGCCGTGGCAATGCCGAGGTCGGAGAGATAGGCGTGCCCGTCGTCGTCGAAGAGCACGTTGTCGGGCTTCACGTCCCGGTGCACGAACCCCGTGGCATGGAGGTGGTCGAGCGCAGAGGCCACCTGAGCGAGCCACTCGACCAGCTGGGTCGGCGAGATGCGTCCTCCGGCCGCCTCCAGACGCTGGCGCAGGTCGCCCCCGCCGAGGTGCTGAACCACGGCGTAGGGGACGCCCTGCTCCTCGCCCACGTCGTGGATCTTCACCACGTGGGGATGCTCCAGGCGGGTCAGGTTTCGCACCTCGGCGGCGAAGCGCTCCCGGAAGCCGGGACGCAGCAGCAGCTCCTCGTGTGGCACCTTGATCACGACGGGACGCTCCAGCCTTCGGTCCGTCGCCCGATAGACCGCAGCCATGCCTCCCGACCCGAGGACCGCGTCGATCCGGTAGCGGCCCGCGAGCACGAGCCCTGTCCAGTCCGCACCCGCCGCGTCGGCCGGGCCTGGCGGGTGTGCCTCGAGCGGGAGAACGTAGACGTCGTGGCTCTCCCGGCGCCCACGGATGGCGACGTCCGAGCGGCAATCGAACTCCGCGGCCACGGCGCCGCAGCGCTCCCAGGTGGCGGGGTCGATCACCATGGCGGCGTCGAGCTGGCGGGTGAGCCCCTGCAGGCGCGCGGCCAGGATCGTGGTATTGCCGATCACGCTCCAGATCAGGCGGTCCACGGCGCGGATGTTGCCCACGAAGCCGGGCCCCGTGGCGATGCCCACGCCGACGGCCAGGGGCGCAGCGGCGCCGCCCTCCGCATCCAGATCCGCCACCGCCGCCACGATGGCGCGCCCGGCCTCCACCGCCGCGCGCTCCTTGGCGCCCAGCGCGCGCGGCGCCCCGAACACCGCCATCAGGCCATCGCCGTTGAACTCCACCACGCTACCCCCGTGCTCGCGCACGAGATGCGAGACGGTCTCCGTGTAGCGGTTCACGGTGGAGAAGATCTCCTGGGCGCGCCGGCTCTCGGCGAAGCTCGTGTAGCCGCGGATGTCCACAAAGAGCACCGTCACGTCGCGCTCGCCGGCCTCCAGGTCGAGGTCGTCGCCCGCGGCCAGGGTGTCCGCCACGGCCCCGGGCACGTAGCGGCGCAGGGACTCCTGCATGGCCTGGGCCTGGCGCAGCACCTCGGCCTGGTCGAAGCGCTCCAGCTGACCGGAGACCTTGTCCGCCACGGCCGCCAGGAGCGTGCGGTCCGTGGCGGTGTAGACGTCGCCGGAGCGCTTGGGGCCCAGGCACAGCAGGGCGAAGAGCTCGTCGCCCCGCCAGATCGGGACCAGCAGCGGGACGCCGAGAGCGTCCAGGGTGGCGCGGTCGAAGTCGCTGAGCGCCTGCGCGCGGCGCCCGCGCGGCCAGTCCTCGCTGGCCAGCGGGCCGCGGCGCTCCGCCAGCAACGCGGCCAGGGAGCTGCGCGCGGGCAGCGCCGGGGGCAGGGCGCGGCCCCGGGCGAAGACCGGCCGCAGGGTCTCCGCCTCGCGCACGTAGAGGGCGCAGCCCTCCGGGCGCAGCAGGGCGTCGAGGCGCTCCGCCACCCGCGCCAGCAGGGCCTGGGGGCTCGGTGAGCTGGAGACCTCGCGCAGGAGCTCGCCGATGCGCTGCTCGAGAGCGTGGCGCTCGGCGAAGAAGACGCGCTCCAGACGCGGCCGCAGGCGCCGGTGGGCCGGGACGGCCACCGCCGCCAGGGCCAGGGAGAGTGCGACCTGCCCGGTGGTGCGGTCCACGCCGAGCATCTCCGAGGCGGCCTCCGCCGCGCGCGGCACCGCCACCAGCCCGCCCCCCACCAGCAGCACACCGAGCACGTTGTAGGAGGCGGTGGCGCTGATCAGGCGGTCCACGTCGAACAGGTTGTAGCGGGCGATGGCGATCAGGAAGCAGATCGGGAGCGCCACCACGGCGCTCATCAGGATCTCGTGGATCCACCAGCGGCCCGGGGTGACCGCGGGCACCAGGCTCCCCACCGCCACCGGCAGCACCCCCACCCAGAAGCCGTAGACGATCCACTTGAGCTGGCGGCGCCCGAGCGGCTCCGCGTGCACGAAGCGCTGGGTGAGGAGCACGATCATGACGAGGGGTGCCAGGGCGTTCAGGGCGCCCGCCACCCGAACGCCCGCCTCGGCAGAGACGGGCACGCCGAACACCCAGCCGAGGGCGCCCAGGCCGTAGGCGGCGAAGAGCCAGGTCCAGGCCCGCGTTCCCCGCCCGGCGGGCGGACCGCCCTCCGGAAAGGCGAGCACCGCCCGGAGCGCCAGCGGGAAGATCAGGAAGGCGGTGCTCGCGAAGAACGCGAACCACAGCCACGTCTGCCCGGGCGGGCCCCCGAAGAAGAAGGTCCAGTGCAGGGCGTAGCAGAGCGTCGCCGCAAAGAAGGCCCGCCCGGCGCGAGATCCGGAGCGCCGCCAGAGCACCAGGAAGCCGGGCACGGCGAAGCCCAGGGAGAGCAGCGGGAGCCGCCAGCTCATGCCCACCGGGCGCAGGGCGAAGGCGGCCTCGCGCCGCACGCCCTCGCGCTCCAGCCGCACGGGCACGCGCAGCGTCTCGTCCGCCGCCGGGTAGACCTCCGCCACGAAGCCGAAGGGGCCCCGGCCGGCCAGAACCCGCTCGCCCACCCGCAGCAGCCGGTCGCCGACCCGCAGCTCCTCGACGGCCGCCCCGGCGTCGGGCCAGAAGCCCGAGACGGTCGGATGGCCCTCGGGCGTCGGCGGCGCCGCCACCGTGACCGGCACCCAGGCCAGCGTTCCGCGCGCCAGCTCGCGCAGGTGGAGCCCGAAGCAGAGTGCCCAGAGCGGCACGAAGACGGCGAGGAGCGCCAGATCCAGGCGCTGGGGCCGCGTCAAGCGCCTCCTCCGCCCGTCTCGACCGCCCGGGTCTCAGGGCGTCAGGAACTTGATCTCGATCCGGAAGCGGGCCACCTGGCCGAGGTTCGCGCTGTTGTACTGGTCGATCGCCTGCCCGACCCCCGGCTCCGGA
Organism: Myxococcota bacterium; assembly: GCA_041611735.1. GTDB lineage: Bacteria > Myxococcota_A > UBA9160 > UBA9160 > PR03 > JBFIML01. Next base: position 6,776 of record JBFIML010000055.1, read on the forward strand.
CGCAGATCGAAGATCACCGGGAGGGTGCCCGAGGTGGGCAAACGGCGCCCGAAGATCTGCGCCGCCGCCTCCTGGAGCGCCGCGCCGAAGGGCCCCAGAGCCTCCACGGGGGTCTGGAACACGAACGACGTCGCCAGCTGGTCGATCTCGTCCTCGCTGAGGGGCGGGAACCAGTTGCCCACTTCCGGGAAGTCGCCGAAGTTGGCGCTCTGGAAGGTCTCCGCGAAGAAGAAGGTGCGGCTCCCGTCCCGCACCTCCAGCAGCAGGGTCAGGGTCGGGTTGCCGCCCGCCGCGTTGTTGTCGCCCACCTCCTCGTCGGCCACCACCGTGAGGGTGCCGCGCAGGGTCGGGTTGACCGGGAAGTCCACCACGCACGCGAAGGGCACGCCCGTGGGTCGTGCGCCGCAGGGATCCAGCTCGGTCGGGTCGCAGTCCTGGCCCGACAGCGGCCCCCCCGCGCACACGTTCGGGAGCGCCGCCTGGCGGTTGTCGGAACCGGGCGCTCCGGCCCACGCCGCCCCTGCCACCAGCATCCCCAGCATCAGCGCCAGTCCCCTCAGCTCGCTTCCACGCATCTCGTTCTCCTCCTTTGCAGCCGCCCTCGCCAGGCGGGCGGTACGAACGTCGCGGCCAGGGTCGTGGCCGCCAAGAGCGCGCACGGCACGTCGCCCGCGCGCTGATAGAGCGTGACCGTGTCCGAGGGCCGGACGGAGCCCACCAGCACCTCCGCCCGTCCGAAGTCCCCGAGCTGGGTGACGCGGCCCTGCGGGTCCACGATGGCCGACCAGCCACTGGGGGTGGTGCGCAGGAGCGGACGCCGGTTCTCCACCGCCCGCACGGCCGCCGTGTGCAGCTCCAGGCGCGCCGGGCCGGGCCCGCCGAGCCAGTCGTCGTTGGAGGGGTTCGCCAGCACCCGGGCTCCGTTGCGCGCGAGCCGCCGCACCAGCGCCGGGTCCATGGCCTCCGAGCACAGGAAGGCGCCCACCGGCGCCGCGCGGGCCGGCAGCGGCTGCGCCCGTTCGCCGGCGGAGTAGTGCACCTCGCGGGGCAGCCACGCCTGGAGCGGGTTGCTCTCGGCGAAGGGTAGCGGGCGAAGCTTGTCGTAGCGTCCGCCGAAGCGTCCCTCACGGATCAGGAAGACCGAGTTGTAGTAGCGGGGCGGCGAGGGGCGCGGCCGGTAGTGGGGCCCTCCCAGCAGGAGATCGGTCCGGCTCTCCCGCAGCGCGGTCAGGAGCCGCTCCCGATGCGGCGACGCCTCGCGCAGGTAGAAGTCCACGGCGTACTCGGGCCACACGACGAGGTCCGGCTGCCGGGCGGCCGCCGCCCGGGTGAGCGCCAGATAGCGGGCGAGGTTCGCGTCGCGGTGCTCGGCGCGGCCGCGCGCGTCGCCCTCGGCCCCCTGAACGAGCGCCACCCTGAATGACTCACCGCTCCCGAAGCTCTGGGCGAGGCGTAGCTCCCCGTAGGCGAGCGCGGCCGCCAGCGCGGCGGCCACGGCCCAAGCGGTGCGCCGTCCCGCACCGCGCAGGCGCGGCTCGAGCCCGCAGGCGACGGCAAAGCCCACGGCGGCCAGCAGCATGCCCGGCAGGTAGACGCCGCCGAGGTCCGCGCTCTGGATCAGGCGTCCGCCCGGGAGCTGGGAGGTGGCGAGCAGCGCCCACCCGCCGGGCGGTCCGAAGCTCGTGCGCAGGAGCTCACAGGCGCCCCAGCCGGCGGCGGCGTGGAGCGGCGTCGCCTCGCGGCGTTGGGCGAGGCGTGCGAGCCAGGCGCAGTACGAACCGTAGAGCGGCGCGATGGGCGCGAGCACGCCGGCGAAGGCCACCCAGCCGAGGACGGTCGGCACGTCGAAGAAGGCGGCGAGGGTTCCCGGCACGAAGCCGGCCACGCCGATGGCGGTCGCCCCGGTCCAGACGACGCCGAGCCCGAAGGCGCGCGCTGGGCCGACGCGCGCCGTCGCGGCGTAGAGCGGAGCAAGCGCCACCCATGCCAGTGGCCAGGCGGCAACCGGGGGAAAGCTCAGGGCGTAGAGCGTCGCCGAGAGCAGGACGAGCATCAGGGCCAGGTTGCACGGGCTCCGCATCGGCTTCGGCTTCGACGCGCCATTCTACGCGTTCCGGGCCCGCCACGGGGAGACCGACGGAGCGCCCCCGACGGGCCGGGGCCCGGAAGCTGGTATCCCTATGCGCGACGGCCCCTTCCGGGCCGCGGGAGCTGCCATGACCTCACCTGCCGTCCATCCCCTGGTCGCCGCCGGCCGCCTGGTGGTGATCCCGGGCGTCTGGGACGCCCTCTCGGCCCGGGTCGCCGAGCAGGCCGGCTTCCCGGCCCTGGTGCTCACCGGCTACGGCGTCTCCGCCAGCCATCTGGGCGAGCCGGACCTGGGCCTGCTCACCCAGAGCGAGCTCCTGGACGTGGCCCGGCGCGTGGTGGCCGCGACCCGCGCCGCCCTGGTGGTGGACGGCGACACCGGCCACGGCGGGCCGCTCAACGTGCAGCGCCTGGTGCGCGAGCTGGTTGCCCTCGGTGCGCGCGGCGTGATCCTCGAGGACCAGCGCTGGCCCAAGCGCTGTGGCCACATGGCGGGCAAGGAGGTGATCGAGGCCGAGGAGCACGCCGCGAAGATCCGCGCCGCCGTGGAGGCGCGCGGCGAGCACCCCTTCGTGATCACCGCCCGCACCGACTCCCTCGCCACCCACGGCCTGGAGGAGGCCCTGCGCCGCGCCCGGCTCTACAAGCAGGCCGGCGCCGACGTGCTCTTCGTGGAGGGGCCGCGCTCCCGGGCGGAGCTCGAGCGCGTGGGGCGCGAGCTCCCGAAGCCCCTGGCCGTGAACCTGATCGAGGGCGGAACGACGCCGCTGCTGCCGCTGGAGGAGCTGGCGGAGCTCGGCTTCTTCAGCGTGGGCTTCGTCCTGTCCGGCCTCTACGCCGCGGTGCACGCCTTGCAGGAGACCTACCGGGAGATCCGCCGCGCCGGCGCCACCGACGCGCTCCGCGCACGCATGCTCGACTTCGAGGCCTTCAACGCCCTGATCGGCGCGCCGCGACGCCTGGCGGACGACGAGCGCTTCCGCGCCTGAGCGCCGGTCAGGCTCCCACGAGGGTGAGATGCACGACCGCCTCCCGGCGGCCGTCGAGGCCGAGCAGCGCGTTCAGGTCGTCGTCCCAGAAGGCGGCCAGGTTGCGGGCGCGCAGCCGCGCCGCGTTTGCCGCCAGGTAGATGCGCTCGCCCACCGCCCCCGCTTCCACCAGGAGATCCCGGTAGCTGCGCTCGCCCGCCCGCGCCGCGGTTTCGGCGAGGCGTCCCACCCCGAAGCAGGCCAGCGCCGCGCTCCCGGCCTTGTCCTGTCCCAGGCAGGCGTCCACCAGGGCCTCGCGCAGGTCGCCGCGCCGCACCGCAACGAGCCGGTTCCCCTGGGCCTGGTAGCGATGCAGGCCCGCCTCGAGACCCTGCACCCGGTGCACGGCCAGCAGGAGCTCCACGCCGGGCGCGCGCGCCAGGGCCTGGTGTCCCGCCGCCATCTCGAGCACGAAGCCGAGCTCGCCTGCCGAGAGCGCCCGCGGTCCGAAACGCGCCGCGGAGCAGCGCCGCTCGATCGTGGTCTGCACGCTGCGGGTCGGGGGCGGGTCGAGCGCCGGGAGGGCGACGCCCGTCGCGTCTGCTGCGGGCGCCGGGCCCGACGCACTCTCGCGCACCTCCGCTGCCGCTCCGGACGTGCCGGGTCCGAGCGCCGTCGCCGCGTGGTAGCGCTCCGGGACCGGCGCGTCCGGGTCGCCGGCGCGTCCCCGCTCCACCCAGCGCCGCCGCGGGAGCTCCGGGTCCGAGGCGCCGCGCCGCCCCACGGCGTGCACCGCGCACACGGCCTCGGCGCGGCCGTCCACGCCGAGAAGGGCGTTCAGTCGCGCGTCCTCGAAGCGCAGCGACGCCGTCTCGCCCAGGCCCATCGCCACCGCCGCCAGGCGCAGGTTCTCGCCGATGTGCCCGGTGTCCAGCAGCGCGTAGCGGTAGGCCCGGTCGCCGTAGCGGCCGGCGTAGCGACCGAAGACGTTGGTGAGCAGGATCGCCGCCGCGGCGCCGCGTACGGCGGCGGGCTGCTCCAGGGCGTTGGTCACCGCGTCCAGCTGGGGCGCGGCGCGCAGCCGCACCAGGGCGTGCTTTGGCGCGTGGTAGCGATACACGCCCGGCGGGAGCCCGCGCACCCGCTCCGCCACCAGGTAGACCTCCCCCGCGTAGAGGGCGCCCGCCGAGGGGGCGGCCCGGTGGTCGTGGGCGCGTTTCGCCCGGGCGCTGCGCCCCGTCGGGCCGTTGGTGAGGAAGAGGAGGCGCGCCAGCTCGGCGAGCGGGAGCGGCGCGCCCGAGAAGCCGGGCGTCGCGGTGTAGCCGCGCACCGCCTCGACGAGACGAAGCCCCGTGTCGCCCGCGGGCTCGGGCAGCGCCAGCGTCGGCCCCGCCGCGTGCTGCACGCCCTCCGGCGACGCGCCCAGCACGCGGGACAGCCGCTCGCGCGCCGCGCCGAGCCGCGTGTTGCGCGTGGCCCGGTGCACCGCCACTGCACCGGGGGCCGCCGGGCGGGCCGACGACCCCGTGGAGAGCAGCGCCAGCGCGCCGGCGGCCAGACGCAGGAAGCCGCGCCGGTCCGTGGGCATGGGGCAAGGGTAGGGGATGGGCCTATGCTGTCGGGACACGGCTGGGGGATCGATGCTCGGCTGGCTCAAGGGGACCCCGGGACTGCTGCTCCGCACCCTGAAGGACGCGGAGTGGAAGCCGCTGCTCGACTTCGTGACACCCGCCTTCTTCGAGGTCATGCCCGCGCGGGCGCTGCTCGGCCAGGGCCGGGAGCTGGTGGGCAACGCCCGCGACCGCAAGCGCTTCGCCACGGTGAGGCGTCGCATGCAACAGGGCCTCGACGAGCTCGGCGTTCCGGTCCGGCTCGGGCCGCCCGGAGCGGGCTCCCCGCCGCCCGGTCTCGGCGAGCTCGCCGAGCCCGAGCGGAGGGCTCGCGGCCAGCGCGTGCTCGAGCTCTACTTCGCGCAGCTGCTGGCCGGGGACGTGGCGATCCTCGACCTGCGTCCGGACCGTTTCGCGGCGCTCGGGGAGGGCGGTCTCGCCTGGCATCCGGGACCGTACTACGTGGACTGGGACCCCGGCTTCGTGGACGCCGTGCGCCGGCTCTACCGCGGCTTCTACCGCGACGACGAGGGCAGCTTCCAGGAGGCACTGGCGGATCTCGAGCTCCAGGCCGCCGGGGACCTCTTCATCCGCCACTTCGGCGAAGGAGACCAGCGCGCTGTGCGCTTCGACCGCCGCACCTTCCAGCGCTCCTTCCACGACATCTTCGTCCGCTGCCGCGACACCGGCGCCTCCCTGCACCCGAACTTCCTGGCCCTGGGCGTCTATCTGGCCACCCTGTACGACCACCTGGCCGAGCTCCAGGTGCCCCTGGACGTGCGCGCGGCCTTCGACCGCGTGGCCGACGGCTGAGCGGGACGGCGTCGAAGCCGGCCCTTGCCTGGGCCCGGGCATCCGTGCAAGATGCGAGGGGACGACGGCCCATCCACGTCGGGTCGTGGAGGACGAGGCCATGCCGACGCCCGACGAATCCCGGCCGCTCGCCCGAGGTGAAGCGGCCCCGCAGCCCGGGGGCGAGCTCACGGCCGACGCCGCTCCGTGGGTCTTCTACGGTAGCGTCGCCGGCGTGCTGGGTGCGGCCCTCGTCGCCCTCTTCTTCTTCGTGGTGGACCTGCGCGAGGGGGCGCCCCTCGCCACCCCCGCCGCCCTCGGCTCGGGTCTGTTCCGCGGCCAGCCCCTCGCGGCCGGCGCGCCCGCCGAGCCCATCCTGGTGCTCGGCTACACCGCCATCCACGGCGGCGTCTTCCTGGCGGTGGGCTTGACGGCGGCCTTCGCCCTGATGGGCTCCACCCGCCGCCGGGGCGCCGCCACCGCAGCCGGTCTGGCCGTCGCCTTCTTTGCCTTCTTCGAGCTCTTCTTCCTGGGCTTCGCCTTCCTGATGCAGCCCGGCCTGGTGGGCGACCTGGGCGCCGGACGCGTGGCACTGGCCAACCTGCTGGCCGCCGTGGCCATGGCCCTCTACCTGCTGCGCGCGCCCCTGCAAGCGCCAGCGGACTGACGGGCACTGCCACGGGCCGCACCTCCTGGCGCGATCGGGCGCTCCTCGGGGTCGCCGGCCTGGTGCTGTGCTGGCCCGCCTTCTTCAACGGCTATCCGCTGCTCTACCCGGATTCCACGGGCTATCTGACCAGCGGGCCTTCCGTCATGCGGGCGTTGCTGCTGGGCGAGTACGGCGGCGGGTACGGGAACCGGTCGCTCCTCTACGGCCTGACGATCCTGCCGCTGCACGTCGCGGGAACACCCTGGCCGATCGTGGGCTTCCACGCGGTGCTCACGGTCTACGTGCTCCGGTTGACCCTGCAGCGCGTGGCGAGGGTGGCCGACGTCGCCGTCCTGGCGGTGGCCCTGGTCCTGGCGGTCGCCACGGGTGTCGGCTGGTTCGTGGGCGCCGTCATGCCGGACATCCTCGCACCGCTCACCATCCTGTGTGTCTTCCTGCTGGGTATCGAGTGGCATGCCCTCGAGACGGGCCAGCGCTGGCTGGTGGCCGGGATCGCATTGCTGGCGGTCGCCGCCCACCTCTCCCACCTGCTGTTGGCCTGCGGCTTGACGCTCGGGGTTGCCTCGCTCGCGCTGCTCGCGCGCCGGCGAGTGTGGGGCGCGGTCGGCCGCCTGGCGATGATCCTGGCTCTGGCCACCGCGGGCCAGATCGCCCTCAATGCTCATCTGCTCGGCCAGCCGTCGCTGACCGGGCAGCGACCCCCCTTCCTGCTCGCCCGGGTGATCGCCGACGGGCCGGGCCGATGGTACCTGCAACGCCACTGCGACCGCCTGTCCTGGGCGATCTGCGCGTACGCCGATCGGCTGCCCGACGACGTCCGCGGCGTCCTCTGGGCACCGGACGGCATCTGGCGTCCGGCCAGCCCCGCCCTGCGGCGCCGTCTGCTCCAGGAGGAGTGGCCGGTCGTCTGGGGGGCCGTGGGCGCCTACCCTGCTGAGCAGCTCCGGGCCTCGCTGCGCAACGCCTGGGCCCAGCTGGGCAAGTTCGGCGTGTGGCTCTACGACCCGAATCCCTACATCGGCGCCACCATCGGCACGGCGCTGCCCGGGGCCGAGCGTCGCTACGCGAGCACCCGACAGGCTCGGCGGCAGCTCCACGAGGGGCTCTTCACGGGGATCCAGGACGTGACGGTGAAGGGATCGCTGCTGGCGATCGCACTGCTGGCCTTCCTGCTCCGGCGCCGATGGACGCATCCGCTGGGGGCCCTGGCCGTCCTGGTCCTCTCCGGGGTGGTCGGCAACGCGGTGATCGCCGGGGCGCTTGCCAACGTGGAGGATCGCTATCAGGCGCGCGTGATCTGGCTGCTGCCGTTCCTGGCCTGCGCCCTCGTCCTGGCGCTGGGCCCGCCTGCTCCGCGGTCTGCTCCCGGGCCGGACGCCGGGGCGGGAGCAGGAGGCGTGCGAGAGCGATGGCGTCCTCGAACTGCTCGCACAGGACGAGCATCCCCTCTTCGCTGCGCACCAGCCCGCGCGCTCCAGCAGCCGGGCGGGCTGCGGCTGCACGCCGCCCGGGATCACCCTCGCGCGGCGGGCCAGCAGGCGCCGCAGCGTGGATTCCAGGTTGACGAGGCCCTTCCATGTGGCGAGCACGCTTTCTCTCGTTGGTCGTAGCCGGCGCCCTGGCCTGCACCCGGGGCGACGCCGTCGTCGAGAGGATGTCCCCCGCCCAGCGCGACTTCTTCGAGACCCGGGTGCTGGCGCTCCAGAAGGGCATGACCTCCGACGCCGTGGTGGCCGTCCTGGGCGAGCCCACGCGCGGCGCCGGCAGCCCGCGGCCCTGCTGGTACGCCCCGGAACAGGGCGCCTGGGGTCAGGTCTGCGCCTACTTCAGCGGGGGCCGTCTGTTCCAGGTGCGCTGGCTCAGCCTCTGGCCGCCCTGGGCCTGGGAGCGGCGCTTCTAGCTTGCAGGGGGCGCGGGCTCGCCCGCTCCGCAGAATGCCCGCGAATCACCCCCGAGGGGCAATCCGGGTCTTGATCGCCCCATTTACATGCATCTACAATGCCGCGGGGTGGAAGGGGGGCCGCCCAAGGGAGGCCCCTGCCGTGAGGAAGCCGGAGATTCTCGAGCGGGCCGAGTCCGTCGGCCTTCCCGCACACCCGTCGCCGGACCCGGGCGGCAACGGAGCGCAGGAAGAGCTGGCCAAGGTCCGCGACATCCTGCTCGGCACCTACACGCTCGAGTTCGAACGCAAGCTCGCCCAGTTGCATCAGCAGACGGAGGCGAAGGTCGCCGACCTGCGCGCGGACCTGCAGCGCCAGGTCGGGCTCCTGGAGCGCCAGCTCCAGAACGAGGCGAACGTTCTCACCGAGCAGCTGCGGAGCGAGCGGCAGCAGCGTGAGGCGGGCGGCGAAGAGGCGCTCGGCAAGCTCTCGCAGCTTCGCAGCGAGCTGGAAGAGCGCATGCGGCGCGCCGACGCGCAGGGAGAGCAGGCCCACCGGGATCTTCGCGACCAGATCCTGTCCCAGACCAACCTGCTGGCGGCAGCTCTGGAAAAGCGCCACCAGGAGGCCACGCGGATGATCTCGGAGGGATTGCTGGAGCTGCGCTCTTCCAAGACCGACGGCGCGACCTTGTCCAGCCTGCTTACGGAGCTCGCAAATCGCTTGCAGGAAGCCCCGCGGTCGGACTGACGTCCCGCCGGCGCGCGACCTGCTGCTGTAGCCGCGGAGAACGCCGTGTACGAATCCTTCTTCGGTCTCGCCCGGGAGCCCTTCTCCATGGCTCCGGATCCTCGTTTCCTGTGGCTCTCCGAGACCCACCACGAGGGTCTGGCCGTGATCCACTACGGCCTGCTGCGTCGCAAGCCCTTCGTGCTGCTCACGGGCGAGGCGGGCAGCGGCAAGACGACGCTCCTGCGCAGCGCCCTGGCGCGGCTCCCGGCGGAGCTGGAGGCGGCCGTCATCCTGAACACCGCCGACGCGACGCCCGTCACGCTGCTCGCGCTCCTCGCCGAGCAGTTCGGGCTGTCGGTGGTCTCGGATGCGAAGGTGGACTACGTGATCGCCATCACCCGACACCTGGTGGATCGACTGCGCAGCGACCGGCACGCCGTCCTCGTCGTCGACGAGGCGCAGAATCTCGGGATGCCGGCGCTGGAAGAGCTGCGGCTCCTCTCGAATCTGACCACCGACACGGAGACCGTGCTTCCCATCGTGCTGGCCGGCCAGCCGGAGCTGCGCCGCAAGCTGGCCGCGCACAGCTTGCGCTCGCTGCGGCAGCGCATCGCGATCGAGCACCACGTGGAGCCGCTGCGCTCCCACGAGATCGAGTCCTATCTCTCCCATCGCATCCGGGCGGCGGGGGGGCGTTACGAGGACACCTTCGTTCCTGGTGTCGAGGACGCCTTCTTCACCTTCTCCGGCGGCACTCCCCGCCTCGTCAATCTGCTGGCCGATCGGGTCTTGCTGGCAGGCTTCGTCGAACATGCGCGTCCCATCCCCCGCGTGCTGGTGGAGAGGAAGGCCAAGGAGCTCGACGCCGCGCGGGGCGAGGAACGGCCGGAGCCCGACGAGATGGATTCCTGAGGTGGGCGAGGTCGCCGACGCGCTGCGCCGGGCCCGCCTGGATCTCGAGCTGCCCGCCCGGTCAGGGGCTGCGGCGCGGGCCTTGGTGGCTCTCCCGCAGCCCTCCCGTCCGGAGCCGGAGTCCGAGCCGGAGGCGACGGAGCGCGCGGAGCTCCAGCTCGTCGAGGTCCTGAGCCCGGAGCCCGCGCCTGCCGCAGCCAGGGCTCTTCCGGAGTGGCTGCAACGCCTGCTCGATCGCCTGCGGGCCCGGGCGCTCCGCATGGGGTTCGCCTTCCTGGTGATGCTGTTCTGGGCGGTGCTCCTCTTCAGCGTCTTCGCGCCGCAGGAGCGGGCCAGAGCCACCGTCTGGCTGCCCCGGGCGCAGACGGCCGGGCCGGCCCTGCTTCCCTTCGAGCAGCTCGAGACAGCGGTGGCGGAGGTGCTGGCTCCCGGGCGCCTGTCCGAGATCGTGCAGCGCTACGAGCTCTACCCGGCCCTGCGCGACGAGGCCCCGGCGAAGGCCGCGGCCCGCCTGCGCGCCGACCTCGAGCTGGAGCCCCAGCTCGGAGCCGACCCGCAGACCGGTGCCGAGACCTGGCTGCTCGCGGTCGGCTATCGCGCCGAGGAACCCGAGCTTGCCCAAGCGGTGCTTCGAGACGTGGCGGATCTCTTCACGACGCCCGGGCTGCGCTTCCAGAGCCAGCTCGAGGCCCCCGCCGACGCGGGGCCGTCGCGCACCCGACGCCTGGCCCTCGGCCTGGCCCTGGCTCTCGGCGTGGCTGCCCTGGTGGGGCTGCGCCCGGAGAAGCGCCCGAGCCCCATGCCGGGCGCGTAGCGCCGTCGCTCCAGTCCATCGTGGGTGGACCGAGGCTACCGGTCCGTCGGGATGCCGAGCTTCTTCCCGTGCGCCGCCAGGTAGGCGGCCATCTCCTTCTTCATGGCCGGTTCGTAGTGATCCTCCAGCAGGCGGATCCGGTCGCCCTCGAAGAAAGCCGTCTCCTCGAGCTCGAGCACGAACTCCGGAGCCCCCGGCGCCCGGTATACGGCGCGTCCCCGGATCCAGACCGAGTCTTCCCGCTCGCGCGGCCCCTCCAGGAGCGACGGCTCGCGGCTCTCGAAGCGGCGGTCGAATTGGTTCACCACGTCCTTGAAGTAGGCCAGGATGGCCGCCCGGCCCTCGAAGCGACCACCCAGCGGCGGGTCCAGCGGGATCTCGTACACCGCGTCCTCGGTGAAGAACGGCTCCACCATCGACCAGTCGTCGCTGGCATAGGCCTTCTCGAAGGCCGCTGCGTAGGCAAAGAAGCGCTGGGTGATGGACATGGACCCTCCCGGGCGCGCGGGTTCAAGACGAAGCGTAGCTCAGGCCGGAGCCCGCGGGCGCCGTGTCAGCTCCATTCCCGGTACGAGCACGGCGACCGATCGCGGGGCTCAGTGGTTCACCCCGTTGCGCAGGCTCGCGTCGTTCCAGCAGCGGCGCATGGTCGGATCCGCAGAGGCGTCGAAGGCCGCATCCAGCCGCTCCCACACGTTGCTCCGGTTCCAGCCGCTGGTGCCCGCCACCACGTCCGTCATGGCGTCGTAGGCGCTGGCCTCTTTGTGCGAGGAGGTGGCGGCCAGGCAGCTGGCCGTCTGCCAGAAGGTCCGACCCCAGTCCATCTCGTTGCCGAGCCCGTTGAAGCCCCGGTCGGTGAAGTCGGCGCACTGGAGCTCCATGAAGGGAATCGAGGCCTCGAAGGTCTTCGTGCCGTGGAAGCGGCCCGAGGGCGCATCGAAGTCGACCCGCATGGAGGAGTAGGAGAGCGTGGCATCGCTCGCGTCGTTCATCCGGTTCCACACGCGCACCGAGTACGCGTGGGCGAAGCCCTCGTAGACCGCAGCGCCCACGTGCTCGACGGAGTAGAGCTTGTGACCGCTGCCGCCCTGGCAGTTGGCCGACGCGGAGCCGGCCCCGTAGTCCTGGTAGCCGTCCGGTGACTTCTTGCGCCACAGGACGTGCCCGAACTCGTGGGTGATGTAGGTCTTGCTGTCGCCCACGTCCTCCTGGGAGAGGCGGATGCAGTCCCAGCCGGCGTAGCGGGAGGGGAGGGGCTTGTCGCCGCAGCTCGACCGGGCGACACCGGTCCCCGGGACGATCCGCACCAGCACGTTGCCGGACTCCACCCCGAGGCGCTCCCGAGCCACGGCGAAGGCCACCGCGTTCGCCGCCTGGGCCACGTAGCGCCTGCGCACGCGTGCCGTATCCGAGTCGGTGGGGTAGGCGCCCACGAAGAAGAGCATGCGGAGGGTGTTGCTGCCCGTGGCGCCGCTCACCTCGCGCTGGAACTCCTGGTACTTGGTCTCGTAGTCCTCGTCGACGCCGCGGATCTCCCAGCCGCGCACCCGGTGCCGCGCCCAGACTCGGAAGTAGTAGGTCCCGTTGGCCGTGCTGACCGGGCGCCGCGGCATGCAGCCGACGGCGTTCCCCGAGCCGTCGTCCAGGAAGCCTTCGAAGACGGGCTCCCCCTTCACGCTGTTCCCCCGGTACACCTCGACGTAGCCGCCGCGGAAGGGCTCGAAGCGGCCGGCGTCCGGGGATCCGGGGTCCGGGCTCGGGGGGGCGGGGTAGGGGTTCGTCGCCAGCCGGTAGGTCCAGTAGTCCTCGGTCACCCCGCTCGACCCGCCCCCGGGCAACGAGTAGGCGAGCCCCGCATCCCGGTACTCCGCATTGATCTCGAAGCAGAAGCGGATCGATTCCGCCGCCAGCGCGCCCTCGGCGAGCACGAGCCCCGCCAGGACCGCGATCGAGCTGCCGAGGATCCGATGCACCGCGCTTCCCCCTGTGGTCGGTCGCCCCGGGCCGATCTTCCGACCGACGGGAGGCGGGGTCAAGGCTACCGTGCCGGGTCAGCGCTTCGGGCGGGGGCGCTGGCGCCGCCGCGCCGGAGCGCCCATCCTCCCTGCTCCCTACCAGGAGCCCGGTGCCCATGCCTTCCCCGGGTCTGCGACCCCGCAAGACCAAGATCGTCGCCACCATCGGGCCCGCCTGCAACGACCCGGAAACGCTGGCCGCGCTGATTCGCGCCGGCATGAACGTGGCGCGTCTCAACTTCTCTCACGGCACGCGGGAGCAGCATCTCAAGTACCTCGAAGCCGTGCGTGCTGCCTCCGAGACGGTGGGCGTGCCGGTAGCGGTGATGCTCGACACGCGCGGTGTCAAGATCCGCACCGGTCTCGTCGAAGCCGGCGCGGTGACGCTCGCCGCCGGCGAGCCCTTCGCGCTCTACGCGGACTCCCGGGTGGGCGACGCCTCGGGCGTCTCCGTCTCCGACGATGCGCTCGCCGAGGAGCTCCGGCCCGGCTCGCAGGTGCTCGTCGACGACGGCGAGATCGAGCTGCGGGTGGTCGAGGTGCGGAGCGGACAGATCCACTGCGAGGTCGTGCGCGGCGGGACGCTGCGGGACAACAAGGGCGTCAACCTGCCGGGCGTCGACCTGCTTGGCAAGTCGCTCGGCGAGGAGTCGGCCGAGGACCTCGCCTTCGCGGCGCAGTACGACGTCGACTACATCGCGGCCTCGTTCGTCCGCAACCGGGAGGACGTGCTCGAGCTGCGCCAGCTCCTGGCCGACCACGGCGCCCGGATCCCGATCATCGCCAAGATCGAGAACGCCTCGGCGGTGGCGCATCTTGACGCGATCGTCGCGGTCGCCGACGGCACCATGGTCGCGCGCGGAGACCTCGGCGTGGAGGTGCCGCTCGAGGAGCTGCCGCTGCTCCAGAAGCGCATCATCCGGACCACGGTGATGAACGGCCGGCCGGTCATCACTGCCACCCAGATGCTCGACTCGATGCAGCGCAACCCGACGCCGACCCGCGCGGAGGCGAGCGATGTCGCCAATGCAATCTTCGACGGCACCTCTGCCGTCATGCTCTCCGGCGAGACGGCGGTGGGGGCGTACCCCGTGGAGGCGGTGCGCACGATGGCGAGCCTGGCGCGCAAGGCCGAGAGCTCGCTCGACGAGTACGGCTACCTCCAGCACGTGGAGCCCGAGGCGGCGGCGGTCGTCACCGAGGCGGTGGGACAGGCGGCCATCACCATGGCTCATCACCTGCGGGCCGCCGCCATCCTCACGCTCACCGAGACGGGCCGCACCTCGCGCGCCATCTCGAAGTTCCGACCGCGCTGTCCGATCCTGGCCGTGACCTCACGGACCCAGGTGGTGCGGCAGCTCACGCTCAACTGGGGTGTCACCCCCGTGCAGTGCGAGAGCCGCAGCTCGAACGAAGAGCTGATCCAGGTCGGCCTGCGCCGGGGCCGCGAGATGGGCTACCTGGCGGCGGGCGACGTGGTGGTGGTGACGGCCGGCATCTCGCGCGAGTCCGGCAGCACCAACATGATCCGGGTGCTCACTGTGGAGGGCTGAGGCGGGCGCTCAGGTCGGCGAACGAACCCTGCAAACCGGGCCTGCCGATCCCACGGCCACTCCACCCGCGCCGTCCCGGAGCTCTCGTCGTTGCTTCTGGCACGGATGGGCCTTGCCGGCCTCGCAGCGTGGAATCCGGAGCGATTCTCCACCCGCGGGGTGAGACACGGCGCCGTGCTCCGTGCCGACTGGGAGACCCCCTCGGGGCCAAGCGCGGCTCGATCCTAAGGGGGGGCGCCAGGAGAACTTGCCAAGAAAAGGTGGCCACCGGCATCCGAGTTCCCATTCAAGCTCGGGCTGGAGCTATGATCGTCGGTTCGAGGGGAGGAGGGGACGGGCAGCGCGAGCGGCTCGTGGTAGCTGAGCGGCGCCTGCAGGATCTGATCGACTGCGCGTGGGAGGCGGTGGGCAGCCGCAAAGGCTGGATCGCCTTCGTCGAACGCTTCGAAGCGGTGCTGCCCGGCTCCGCTGTCATCCTCGCCCTCCCGTTACCCGAGCACGACCACCCGGGCCAGTTGGTCGCTGCTTCGCTCGACCCCGGATTCCTCAAGACTTATCAGAGCCAATACGTTTCTGCCGACCCGCTGCTCCCCTACCTCGAGCGGATGCCAGCCGGCCTGTTCGAGTGCAGCCGCAGCCTCGTGGACGACGCCCAGCTCGAGGCGACGCCGTTCTACCGCGAGTGGATGGAGCCCCAGGCCCTGCTGCCCGGTCCCAGCTTCCTCGGGCTCATCGACCGCGACTGGGAGCACGGTCCCTGCGCCATTCTGGTGCACAGGCGCCGAGGTTCGCGCGCCGACCCCGCCGCTCATCAGGAGCTGGGCCAGTGGCTCATGCCCCACCTCCAGCGCGCGGTGCGCATCCACTTCCAGCTGCTTCAGCTCCACGCAGACCAGATGGCGCTGACCGACGTCCTGGATCGCTTCCAGGTCGGCCT
>JBFIML010000056.1:0-19572 GCA_041611735.1 Myxococcota bacterium
ACTCGTCCTGGGTGAGCTGGAGCGGGCCCGTCAGGCGCTCCGGATCGAAACCGAGATCAAGGAGAAGGTCCAGAGCGAGATGGGCAAGACGCAGCGGGACTACCTGCTGCGTCAGCAGCTGGAGGCGATCCGGCGCGAGCTAGGCGAGGCGGAGGACGAGGGGGCCGAGGTGGAGCGCCTGCGCGAGCGCATCCAGGCGGCCGGCATGCCCGAGGAGGCCGCCAAGCAGGCCGCTCGCGAGCTCGAACGCCTGTCCCAGACGCCGGCGGCCTCCGCCGAGTACGGCGTGATCCGGACCTACCTCGAATGGATGGCGGATCTGCCCTGGTCGAAGCTCTCCGAGGACAGCCTCGAGGTGAACCAGGCGCACCGCATCCTGGAGGAGGACCACTGGGACCTCGAGAAGGTGAAGGACCGCATCCTCGAGTACATCGCGGTGCTGGCCCTGAAGCGCGACCTGAAGGGGCCGATCCTGTGCTTCGCCGGCCCTCCCGGCACCGGCAAGACCTCCCTGGCCCGATCCATCGCGCGCGCCCTGGGCCGGCAGTACGTGCGCGTCTCCCTGGGTGGCGTGCGCGACGAAGCGGAGATCCGGGGCCACCGTCGCACCTACGTGGGCGCCCTGCCGGGACGCATCGTCCAGGGCCTGCGTCGCGCTGGAACCCGCAATCCCGTCTTCCTGCTCGACGAGATCGACAAGGTCGGCACCGACTTCCGGGGCGACCCCTCCTCGGCGCTGCTCGAGGTGCTCGATCCCGAGCAGAACGCGAACTTCAGCGACCACTACCTGGAAGTGCCCTTCGACCTCTCGCACGTGCTCTTCATCGCCACGGCCAACTGGATCGACCCGGTGCCCGCCGCGCTGCGCGACCGCATGGAGGTGATCGAGCTCCCCGGTTACACCGAGGAGGACAAGCTCGAGATCGCGCGTCGCTACCTGGTGCCACGCCAGCGCAAGGCCAACGGCCTGGAGGCACTTGCCCTCGAGCTGCCGGACGCGACCCTGCGCAGCTTGATCCGCAGCTATACGCGCGAAGCGGGCGTCCGCAACCTGGAGCGAGAGATCGGATCGGTGTGCCGCAAGGTCGCCCGCCGCGTCGCCGAGGAAGGTTTGCAGGGGCCGGTGCGCGTACAGCCCGAGGAGCTGCCGGACCTGCTCGGCCCGGTCCGCTTCGAGCCGGAGCTGGCGGAACGGGCCGGGCGTCCCGGCGTCGCGGTGGGGCTCGCCTGGACGCAGGCCGGAGGCGACATCCTCTTCGTCGAGTCCACGCGCATGCCCGGCGAGGGAGGCCTGAAGCTCACCGGCTCGCTCGGCGACGTGATGCGCGAGTCCGCCGAGGCCGCGCGTTCGTGGCTTCGCACCCACGCTGCCTCCGTGAACGTGGACCGCGAGGTCTTCGATCACTCCGATCTGCACCTGCACGTGCCCGCCGGCGCCGTGCCCAAGGATGGCCCCTCGGCCGGTGTCGCGATGGTCACGTCGCTGGCCTCGCTCTTGACGGCCCGCCCCGCCCGCCCCGACGTGGCGATGACCGGGGAGATCACCCTGCGCGGGAAGATCCTGCCGGTGGGCGGCATCAAGGAGAAGGTGCTGGCGGCGCGACGCGCGGGCATCCGCCGCGTGGTCCTGCCCGAGCGCAACCGGCGGGACGTGGACGAGATCGCGCCCGACCTGCTGAAGGGGCTCGAGCTGGACTACGTGGGGACCATCGGCGAGGCGCTGGAGGCCACCCTCGCCGCGGAGCGCGAGGCGTGAGCGTGCGTCGCACCGGGATCGCGAGTCTGCTGCTGCTGCTGGCTGCGGGCTGCGTGACCCGCGGGACCCATGGCGAGGTGGTGGACGAGCGCGACCGCCTCGCCAAGGAGCGCCACGCTCTCACGGAGCGCGTGCGTCTGCTGGAGGCCTCGAACACGAGCCTCTCCGCCGAGCGGATCCGACTGATCGACGAGCTCGAAGACCTGCGCCAGGAGCAGCAGGAGCTCGAGACGAGCGTGCAGGCCCTGCGGCGCGAGCGGTCGGTGCTGGAGGACAGCCTGAAGCAGCGCGAACAGACGCTGGCCGAGCTCTCCCGCCTGAAGGGGACCTACGAGGCCCTGGTCTCCGACCTGGAAGCGGAGGTGTCCTCGGGACAGATCCAGATCGAGCAGCTTCGCGAGGGGCTGCGCCTCAACGTGTCCGACGAGATCCTGTTCCCGTCCGGGTCCGCGGAGCTTTCCGGCCAGGGCCGCGACGTGCTGCGCCGCGTGGCGCGCCAGCTCCAGGAGGTCGCCCACCGGGTGGAGGTCCAGGGCCACACCGACGACGTCCCGATCCGCGGCTCCCTCGCCCAGCGCTACGCGACCAACTGGGAGCTGGCCGGGGCGCGGGCAGCCCGGGTGGTGCGTCTGTTCGAGGAGCAGGGCATCGCCCCCGCCCGACTCGCCGCCATTTCGCTCGGCGAGCATCATCCGGTGACCCCCAACACGGATGCGGCGAGCCGAGCCCGCAACCGGCGCATCGAGATCCGCCTGATCCCGCCGCCTCCGTCCGCCGCCGCTCCCTCCGCGAAGGCCGCCGACCGAGCTCCGTGAGCCGCGCCGGCTCCGCCCGGGCCGAGCTCGAGGCGGTGTTCCGCGCCGCCCTGGCGGCGGTGGAGGGCGGTGCCTGCGTGCGACGCGTGGTCCGGTGCTCGGACGGGGAGCTGCGCATCGGCGACCGGCTGCAGCCACCCGGGGCGCGCCTGCGCCTGCTGGCAGCGGGCAAGGCCGCGGCCCCCATGGCCCGTGCCTTCGAGCAGATCGCGGGCCCGCGGCTGGTGGAGGGGCTCGTGGTGACCAAGGATGGCCACGGGCTTCCCCTGGAGCGCTGTCGCCTGCGCGAGACCGGGCACCCGGTGCCCGACGCGCGCAGCGAGCAGGCTGGGCGGGAGGCGCTCGGCCTGGCGGAGCGCGCGGGGCCCGACGAGGTGCTGGTGGTGCTGCTCTCGGGGGGGGCCTCGGCGCTGCTCGCGTGCCCGCTGGACGGACTCCGCCTGGCGGACCTGCGGGTGACCACGTCGCTCCTGCTGGGCGCCGGGGCCGCCATCCACGAGCTCAACACGGTGCGCAAGCACCTGGGCGACGTGGTGGGCGGCCGTCTGGCGCAGCAGGCCCGTGGCGCCCGCATCGAGTTGCTGGTGCTCTCGGACGTCCCCGGCGATCGGCTGGACGTGGCTGGCTCCGGGCCCTGCATGCCCGATCCCACCACCTTCGCGGAAGCGTGGGCGGTGGTCGAGGGGCGGGGGGTCGCCGGGCAGCTCCCGCCCGCGGTCCGCAGCCACCTGGAGGCGGGCCTGCGCGGCGAGCGGGCCGAGAGCCCGAAGCCTGGCCATCCCGCCTTCGGACGCGTCACCGCCACGATCCTGGCTTCCAACCGGACGGCCCTCGAAGCGGCGCGACGCCACGCGCTGGGGCGCGGGTGGCGCGCCTGCCTGGTGACCGGCGACCTGGCCGGCGAGGCCCGGGTGGCAGGTCGGCGGCTGGCGGCGCTCGGCCGCAGCCTGCGGGAGCGGCGGCCGGTCCTGCTGCTGGCGGGGGGCGAGACCACGGTCCGGCTGCGCGGTGCCGGTCGGGGAGGGCGCAGCCAGGAGCTGGCTCTGGCGGCAGCGATCGAGCTGGCGCAGTCCCCCGGGGTGGCGCTCCTGGCCGCCGGGACCGACGGGTCCGATGGGCCCACCGACGCCGCCGGGGCCTTTGCCGACGGGGCCAGCGTGGCCCGCGGACGGGCCCGGGGCGTGGACGCCCGCTCCGCCCTGGCCCGCAACGACTCCCATGCCTTCTTCGCCGCCGAAGGCGGCCTGCTGCGTACGGGGCCCACGGGAACCAACGTGATGGACCTCGTGCTCCTGCTGGTCGCCCCTGAATGATCCCTTTCCGCCCGCGTCGAAGGCCGTGTAGCTTCTTGGGAGAGCCCGCGGCCGGGCAGCGCCGGGGCCGACCATTCGAGGCGCGCGGCAGGCGCGCGAGGGAGGAGAGCGACGGTGAGAGAGATCCGAGCCAGGCGCGCGTTCGCGGGCTTCGCGGCGATCACCTTCATCTTCGCGCTGGCCGTGGGTGGGGCGACCCCCGCCGAGGCCGCGCCGAAGAGCAAGCGTTCCCAGGGCAAGTTCGTGTCCTACGACGTTGCGACGAGCACGGTGACGATCAAGGAGAAGGGGAAGGAGCAGGTCTACAAGGTGAAGCCCGAGGGAACCGTCCTCACCAAGACCGTGGTCAAGATCAATGGCAAGGGCGCCAAGCTCGAGGAGCTTCCCGAAGGCGCGGCGGTCAACGTCTACTGGAAGAACGACGAGGCCGATCCGAAGCAGCGCTTCGCGCGCACCATCGATGCCCCCAACATCGACCAGGATCTCGACGACGGCTCGTTCGATTGATGCCCGCGTCGGGGGTGGGGCTCCCGGCCCCACCCCCGACGTGGATGATCCGAGCGGCTCTAGCTGGCCGCCTTCTCGAAGATGTCCACCCACTCGCGGTAGTTGGCCGCAATGCGGCGGACCGCTTCCTCGCGCTTGATGCGGTCCTGGTGCCAGTCCTTGATGGGATCCCAGAAGGTGGTGCGGCCCACGGCGAAGCCGATGTAGCCCGGGACTCCCGCAGCCGCCGCCAGCCACTCGCGCACCTTCTTGTCATCCTCGCCGCGGCCCAGCACGATGCAGCCGACCCGGTCGCGTCCCCCGCGCCGGACCGCCTGGGCGACCTTCGCGCAGTCCTCCCGCCGATCGAGGCCCTCGATCTTCCACACGTCCGGCTCGATGCCGGCCTCCTGGATCTGGTGGACGGCCTGGACCATGAGCCGCGGCCGCACCTTCTGTTCGTAGGCCTTCTTGTCGCCCTTCACGGACTCGAGCTGCGTGTCGGTGGCCGGCACCAACAGCTCGAACACGTACTTGTAGTCCTCCTTGTGGAGCCACTCCGAGAGCCGCTTGAGCCGCTCGTTTTGCCGCGCGTTCAGGTCGCGGTCGCCCTCCGGGTTGTAGCGCACGAGCACCTTCCCGAAGGTGGGATTCAGGGCCTTGATGTGCTTGCCGAAGTCCGCTCCGTATTCGAAGTCGAACTCGTCCTGGCCGCTCTTCTCGATGGTGAGGGCCACGGTGTATCCCTGCGCCACGGCGTCCCGGATGATCTTGCTGCCGAACTGCTCGTCGATCAGGATGCCGGCCTTCTCCTTGGCGACGCCGGCGGCCAGGGCCGCCTTGAAGCCGTCGTAGATGACCTCCTTGGTGCGTGCCATCTCGGCGGTCTGCTCCGGCGTGAGCTCACCGGGCCAGCCGAACATCTTCTTCTGGAAAGAGCCGCGGTGGTCGAAGGGCAGAATGTAGAGAGGGCGGTCGTAACCCAGGCTCATGGCGAATCCTCCTTGAGGTGGCGAACCATAGTACGGGAAGCCGCCGGCCCACAAGCGCCGGCGAGCCGACGCTGGACGGGTGCCTGCGGGACGATAGACTGCGCGCGGCGCGAGGAGGGGATGTCGATCCGACCCGAGGAGTTCTTGCGGGCGCTGCGCCGGTGGGCGAGCGGCGTCACCATCGTCACCTCCCGGGCGGGCGAGCGAATCCACGGCATGACGGTTTCGGCCTTCGCCGCCGTATCGTTGCAGCCCCCCCTGGTGCTGGTCTGCGCCGACAAGGGCTCGGACACCCATGCGGTGATCGCCGAAACCGGGGTCTTCGCCGCCAACATCCTCGCGGCAAGCCAGAAGGCGCTCTCGCGCCGCTTCGCCCGCTCCGGGAACGAGGCGCAGCGCTTCGAGGGCCTCGCATGGCGCTCCGGGCCCACCGGCTCGCCGCTGCTGCCCGGGTCGCTGGCCAGTCTGGATTGCCGGGTCGTGGACGCCCACGATGCGGGCGATCACATGATCTACGTGGGGCGCGTGGAAGCGGTGGTCACGGGCAACCGGGAGCCGCTGCTCTACTTCGACGGCGCCTATCGCGCCCTGGCCCCGGCGGCACGCGTCCGGAAGTGAGGGCGTGGTGCGGCAGAGAGGATTCGAACCTCCACGGGGTTGCCCCCGCCAGCCCCTCAAGCTGGTGCGTCTACCAGTTCCGCCACTGCCGCCCGCAAGGCGTGGCGAGGATACCGAACCGTCCGGGACGCGCCTAGGGTGCCGGCGGAGTCGCAGCTGCCGGGTCTTGCGCTTCGGGCGGTGCGGCGCCTTCCGAAGCCGTTGCCGGCACCTCGGTGAAGGGCGACGACTCGCTCGTCGCCGCGCCGCGCTCCGCAGCGGGCGGCGCATCCTCCTGGAAGATGCTGCTCGTCGCACGCGTGTTCGCCAGGTAGGACAGGGAGAGGCTGGTCACCATGTAGATGATCGCGCCCCCGGTCGTCAGCTTGGTCAGGAAGTTGCCCGCCCCCCGGCTGCCGAAGACGGTGCTGCTGGCCCCGCCGCCGAAAACGGCACCGATCTCCGCGCCCTTGCCCCGCTGGATCAGGACGAGGACGACCATCATCACACAGACCATCACGTGCAGGACGGTCAGGAACAGCGTCATCGAGACTCCTCCGGCCGATCGAAACGCACGATGCGCAGGAAGCGCTCCGGGTCGAGGCTCGCACCCCCCACCAGGGCGCCGTCCACGTCGGGCTGCGCCATCAGCTCGTAGACGTTGTCCGGCGTCACCGAGCCGCCGTACTGGATGCGGATGCCGCGCCCGGCCTCGCCCATCTGTTTGGCCAGTCGCTCTCGCACGAAGGCGTGCGCCTCCTGCGCCTGCTCGGGAGTCGCCGTGCGCCCGGTTCCGATGGCCCAGACCGGCTCGTAGGCGATCACCACGTCCGCGGCGCGGTCCGGCGGCACGCGCGCCAGGCTCCCGTGGAGCTGCGTTTCCAGCACGTCCAGGGTGCGACCGGCTTCGCGCTCCTCCAGGCTCTCGCCCACGCACACGATGGGGCGGATCTGATGACGCAGCAGGGCCTCGGCCTTGCGGGCCACGAACTCATCGATCTCCCCGAACAGGCGCCGTCGCTCGCTGTGGCCCACGATCGTGTAGGCACAGCCGAGGTCGGCCAGCATGGCCGGCGCCACCTCGCCGGTGAAGGCGCCCTTCGGCTCCGGGTGGACGTTCTGGGCCGCGAGCTGTACCCGCGAGCCGGCCAGGGCCTGGGCCACGCGGTCGAGGGCCACGAAGGGAGGAGCGAGCACGATGTCGACTCCGTCCAGCTCGCCGGCTCCGGGCAGGAAGGCCTCCACGAAGGCGACCGCCTCGGCCACGGTCTTGTGCATCTTCCAGTTGGCCGCGACGATCGGCCGCCTCATGCCGCGCGCTCCAGGGCAGCCACGCCCGGCAGCGTGCGCCCCTCCACGAACTCGAGCGACGCCCCGCCACCGGTGGAGCAGTGGTCGACGCGCGTAGCGAGCCCGAGGCGGTTCACGGCGGCCAGGGAGTCCCCACCGCCCACCACCGAGGTGCCCGGGGATTCGGCCACGGCCCGGGCCACGGTCTCGGTGCCCGCCGCGAAGGCCGGGATCTCGAACACGCCCATGGGCCCGTTCCAGAAGATGGTGCGCGCCCGGCCCGCCTCGGCGGCATAGGCGGCCGCCGTCGCCGGTCCGATGTCGACCCCGAGCCAGCCGTCCGGGATCTCCTTGACCACCCGGCTCGGCGCATCGGCGGAGACCTCGCGTGCCACCACGTGGTCCGTGGGCAGGAGCAGCGCGTGAGCGGCCCGGGCCGCTGCATCCAGCACGCGGCGTGCGTCTTCCAGCAGCTCCGGCTCCACGCGCGAGGCGCCGACGCCCACCCCCTGGGCCCGCAGGAAGGTGTAGGCCATGGCTCCGCCCACCGCGAGCACGTCGGCCCGGGTCGCCAGGGCCTCCAGCACACCCAGCTTGTCCGAGACCTTGGCGCCCCCCAGCAGGCAGAGGAAGGGGCGTTCCGGGTCCAGCAGGCGCCCGAGGTTCGCCAGCTCGCGCCGCAGCAGCTCGCCGGCGGCCACCCGCGCGACGAGCGCCACCATGCCCACGGTGGAGGCGTGGGCCCGGTGCGCGGCGCCGAAGGCGTCGTTCACGTAGCAGTCCGCGAGCCGCGCCAGGGCGCGCGCGAAGGCCGGGTCATTGGCGGTCTCGCCCGCGTGGAAGCGCAGGTTCTCGAGCAGGACCACCTGCCCGTCGCCGAGGGCGGCCCCGGCCCGCTCCGCCGCCTCGCCCACGCATTCCGCGGCGAAGGCCACCGGCCGGCCGAACAGCTCCGCCAGGCGCGCGGCCACCGGCCGCAGGGAGAGCTCGGGGCGCGGCTCGCCCTTGGGGCGGCCCAGATGGGAGGCCAGCACCACCCGCGCGCCGCCGGCGGTCAGGCGCCGCAGGGTGGGCAGGGAGGCCCGGATGCGGGTGTCGTCCGCCACCCGCCCGCCGTCCAGGGGCACGTTCAGGTCCGCCCGCACGAAGACGCGCTGCCCGCGCACTCCGCCCGGGCCCGCGAGGAGCTCGTCCAGGGTCGGGATGCCCACGGTGCCCCTAGCGCCCCATGCGCAGGGCCAGGTCCGCCACCCGGCACGAGTAGCCCCACTCGTTGTCGTACCAGGACAGGACCTTGGCGAAGCGCTTGCCCATCACCTTGGTGCTGAGCCCGTCCAGGATCGAGGAGTGGGCATTGCCCCGGAAGTCGATGGAGACGAGCGGCTCGTCCGTCACCTCGAGGATCCCGCGCATGGGTCCCGCGGCGGCTTCCCGCATGGCGGCGTTGATGGCTTTGGCCTCGGCGTCCTTGCCGAGCAGCACCGACAGGTCCACCACCGAGACGTCGAAGGTGGGAACCCGCATGGCGAAGCCGTCCAGCCGGCCCTCGAGTTCCGGCATCACGAGACCGATGGCGCGAGCCGCACCGGTGCTGGTCGGGATCATGGAGACCGCCGCCGCGCGGGCGCGGCGCAGGTCCTTGTGGGGGAAGTCGAGCGTCACCTGGTCGTTCGTGTAGGCATGGATGGTCGTCATCCAGCCCTGTTCGATCCCGAAGCGGTCGTGGAGCACCTTGGCCACCGGCGCCAGGCAGTTGGTGGTGCAGGAGGCGTTCGAGACGATGCGGTGCTGCTTCGGGTCGTAGCGGTCGTCGTTCACCCCGAGTACGACGGTCAAGTCCGGGTTCTTGGCGGGCGCGGTGACCAGCACCCGCTCGGCCCCAGCGGCCAGGTGCTTCGTGGCCCCGTCCCGGTCGGTGAACTTGCCCGTGGACTCGATCGCCACCTGGGCTCCCAGGCTCTTCCAGGGCAGCTTCCCCGGGTCGCGCTCGGAGAGCACGGGGATCTTGCGGCCGTCCACCAGCAGGCCGTCGCCGGTCCCTTCGACCTTGCCGGGATACGGGCCATGGACGGAGTCCCACTTGAGCAGGTGGGCCAGGGTGGCGGCGTCCGCCAGGTCGTTCACCGCGACGATCTCCAGGTCCTTCTCCCGGGCCGCACGCAGCACGAGGCGTCCGATGCGACCGAACCCATTGATGCCGATGCGCACGGGCATGACGGATCCTCCTGGTTCGCGGAATGGGCGACGGGGCATCGGCGGCTCGGCGCGCCGACGCATGGCGTTGCGCAAGGTACCCGTCGATTCCGAGGCGCGCCAACCTGGGTGGCCGCGGATCCGCGCTCCGCGGCCTCGGGGCCGGTCCGCGGCGAACACGAAGGCTGCCGGTGGGGCCGGGGTGCCCGCTACCCTTGCGGCGCGCCGCCTGGGGGGAGCCGTGATCGTGGGCAGCGGCATCGATGTGATCGAGGTCGGGCGCATCGAGCGCGCCCTCGCCCGCTTCGGGGAGCGCTTCGAGCGCCGCGTGTTCCACGAGCGGGAGATCCGCGCCTGCCGGAGCCAACGTGCTCCGGCCCTCCAGTACGCGCGGCGCTTTGCCGCCAAGGAAGCCTTGATGAAGGCGGTGGGAACCGGCTGGGCGCGGGGCGTGCGCTGGATCGACATCGAGACGGTGGAGGATCGCCCGGGGGGCCGGCTCGAGCTGGTCCTGCACGGCGCCGCCGCCGTCTGGATGGCCCGGCGCGGGGCGAGCCGGGCTCACCTGGACGCGAGCGGCGGTCCGCGCCTGGCCCTGGCCCTGGTCCTCCTGGAGGATCCGGGCACATGAACCCGGCTGGAGCATCGGCCCGTTCCCGCCGCGCCCTGGCGGCCCTGCTGGCCGGCCTCCTCCTGCTCGCGGTCCTGGTCACCGCGCGCCGCATCGAGGAGCGTCGCGCCCTGCGCCGCGCCTGGCCCACCTACCAGGGCACTCTCACCCTGGCGGGACTCGGCGCGCCCGTGAAGGTGGTGCGTGACCGGCGTGGCGTTCCCCACCTGCGGGCGCGCACGGAGCGGGACGCCTGGTTCGCCCTGGGCTTCGTCCACGCCCAGGACCGGCTCGCTCAGATGGAGTGGCTGCGACGTGCGGCGCGCGGACGCACCGCCGAGGCAATCGGACGCGACGGGCTCGCCACGGACCGCCTCGCCCGTACCCTGGGTCTGGGCTCCCTGGCCGACGCGGAGGCGGAGCGCCTGCAACCGGCCACGCTTCGGACGCTCGAGGCCTACGCGGCCGGCGTGAACGCGCGGCTGGCGCGCATCCGGGATGGCGCAACCCGGCCGCCCCTCGCCCTGATGCGCCGGCGGGTGACGCCGGAGGACTGGAAGCCCGCCGACAGCGTGGCCGTCGTGAAGCTCGCGGCCTGGAGCCTGGACGGGGCCGTCGAGGAGAGCCTCGTACTCTGGGAGCTGATCGAGCACCTGGGTGGCTTCGGGGCGCTGCCCTTCTTCCCCCCCGATGCAGCCGGCAGGCTGTTGCCCCAGGGGCCGGAGCGCTCGGTGCGCGCCCGGCCCGATTCCCGCTCTCTCGCCGCCCTGCGCCAGGCCACCGGGCTCGTCGGCCGCTCGGTGGGAAGTAGCGCCTGGCTGGTTCCTCCCGCCCGCAGTGCCAGCGGCCGCCCGCTGCTGGCCGCCGACCTGCATCTCGAGCCGACCGTGCCGGCCCTCCTGCACCAGGCGCACCTCAGCGCCCCCGGCTTCGAGCGGGCGGGCGCCAGCATCCCCGGCGTTCCGGTCTTCTGGGTCGGACACAACGGCCGGGTGGCCTGGGCGGGGGTGCATGCCCGGGCCATGGTGATCGATCTGTACGCCGAGAGCCTGCACCCGCGCGATCCGGACCGTTATCACGACGGCCGGAGCTGGCGGTCGCTGGCCACCCGCGAGGAGACCATCGCGGTCCGGGGTGGCGAGCCGGTCGCGCTGCGGGTGCGAGCCACCCGCCACGGTCCGCTCCTCGACGGGCTGCTGGCCGGCGACGGCAAGCAAGGCGAGCCCATCGCCGTGGCCTGGCCCGGAGCCCAGCCCGGCAACGGCATCGCGGCGCTCCTGCGGGCGGCCCGCAGCACGACCGCCGAGGAGTTCCGGCGCGCCCTGGCCGCCCACCACGAGCCCGTGCTCGCCTTCCTGTTCGCCGATGCCGCGGGCCGCGGCGGTCTCCAGGTGGCGGGCTTCGTCCCGCAGCGCCCCGTGCCCTCGGGTCTCGTCCCGATGCCCGGGCGCTCGAGCTGGACGGAATGGCGCGAACCCCTGCCGTTCGAACGGCTGCCCCGGGCCACGTTGGAGGCGGACGGCGCGTGGTTGGTCGCCGCCGACGGCGGGTTGCCCGAGCCCGCCGCAGACGGGCCCGCCATCGAGTGGCTCTGGCGCTCCGGCGAGCGCACGCACCGCATCGAAGCGCTGCTCGACGAGGCGGCTTCCGCCGGGCCTCTCGATGCGCTGGATCTGGTGGACATGCAGCAGGACGTACGCAGCGCGGTGGGCCCGGAAAGGGCTCGGCTTGCCCTCGCCCTGGCGGGTTCCGAGGACACCCTGCCTCGCGAGGCGCGCGAGGTGGTGGGGCTGCTGCACGCCTGGGACGGCCGCGCTGACGCGGGCAGCGTGGCTGCCGCCGCGTACCACGCCTTCCTGATGCGCCTCGTCCGGGAGGTCCTGGCGGAACCGCTGGGGCCCGAGCGCCTGGAACGCTATCTGCGCCTGCGCACGGCCAGTCCGGAGACCCTGATGGGAAGCCTGCTGGTGGCGGCTCGGGACGGGGAGCCCGGCGACGCGGGCCTCGCGGAGCCGGAGCGCGTGCGCGGAGCAGTGCGAACGGCGCTCCGCGAGACCGGCCTCGCGCTGCTGGTGGAGCTCGGTCCGAACCGGGAGCGGTGGACCTGGGGCCGCCTGCATCCGCTGCGCTTCCGGCCCCTCGGTTGGCCCGAGGCCAGCACCGGCGAGCGCCTCGCGTCCCGCCCCTACGGCGGCGACGGGGTGACGGTGGCGGTCGGGGAGTACGATCCCGTGCGACCCTTCGCGGTGCGCGTGGCGTCGGTGTTCCGCTTCGTGGTGGACACGGCCAATCTGGAGATCGCCCTGACCTCCCTGGCTCCCGGAGCGAGCGAGCACCCGGGTCACGCGGCGCGCGACGCGGGCCTGGACTCCTGGCTCGAGGGACGCCCGGGCCTGCTGGCTACGCACCCGGTGCTGATCGAAGAGACGGCCCGGGAACGGCTGCGTCTGGAACCCGCCTCGTGACCCCGCGGCTGCTCTACGTGGAGGTGCCGGGCTTCTACGCGGAGGTGGAGCGCGCCGCCGACCCGGCCCTGGCGCGCCGTCCCGTCGTGGTGGGGGGAGATCCGCGCAAGCGGGGCCTGGTGCAGGCGGCCACTGCCGACGCCCGGGCGGCGGGGGTGACCGAAGGCATGCCGGTGCTCGAGGCCCTGCAGCGCTGTCCACGCGCGCGAGCCGTGATCACGGACATGCGGCGCTACCGGGAGGTGGCGGCCCGGCTGCGTGCCTGCCTGCGCCGGGGGGTGGACCGTGTGGAGCCCGCGGGACCCGGAGCCGCCTATCTGGAAGCCTCCGAGGTGGCGGAGTCGCCCGCTGCCCTGGCCGAGAAGCTGCAGGGCCTGGTGCGCGACGAGCTGGGCCTGCCGCTGCGGGTGGGCGCCGCGCCGGTGAAGTTCCTGGCCAAGCTGGCGGCGGAGGAGGCCGCCACCTCCGGGGTCCGCATCGTGACGGCCACGCAGGTGGCCGACTTCCTGAGGCCGTTTCCGGTTCAGCGGCTGCCCGGCGTGGGCCCCCACACCGCCGCCCGCCTGCGGCGCCTCGGCGCCTGCACCGCGGGCGACGTGGTGGCGCTCGGCAGCGAGGCGGCGGAGCGCGAGCTCGGCAAGCACGGCCTCGCGGTCTTCGCGGCGGCCCTCGGACAGGGCGACGCGCGCGTGCGGGGTCCCCGCCATCCCCAGAGCCTCTCCCAGGAGACGACCCTCGAGGCCGACGAGCTCGATCGGGCCATGCTGGTCGGCCGCCTCCACACGCTGGCCGAGGGACTGGCTCGTGCTCTCGGCCGGGAGGGGCTCGCGGCCCGGCGCCTGACTCTCAAGGTCCGCTACGCGGACCAGGAGTCCGCCAGCCGCACGCGCAGTCTGGCCCGACCCGTCGCGACGGCGGTCGAGCTGGAGGCGGTGGGTGTCGAGCTCCTGGGTCGCACCCAGGCGGGCACCCGACCCGTGCGGCTCCTGGGCCTGGCCGTCTCGAGTCTCGCCCGGCGGCCTCGCGACGACCGCCAGCTCGATCTCTTCGCCGAGCGCTCCTGACGCAACGGCTCCCTCAAGCCCCTCCCATCCCCGGCCGAAGCAGGAGGGGGCCGACCCCACCCCGGTGGGGACGGCAGGAGGGGTGCCCATGGCCGATCCGGGGCGGGACGATCGCCGCAAGTACGCACGCATCTCCACCGATCACATGATCTCGGTGGCGCCTACCGAAGCTCCGGAGCGCCTCGCCGTGAGCAAGGACCTCTCGGCGGGCGGCATCCGCTTCGAGGCCGTGGGCTGCGAGATCTCCCTGGGCGACGTGCTCCGGGTCACCTTCAACGTGGGTGAGCAGACCCTCACCGCCGTCGGCAAGGTGGTGTGGGCCACGGACACCGACCCGATCACCACCGAGGTGGGCCTCGAGTTCGTGGAAATCGACCCCCTGACCCTGCGCGCGCTCCGGGAGGCGGAGGACGACTCCTAGGGGGCCGCGGCGGTTGGTCCCCGCGGGGTAATTCGTCTTGACACCCTCCCGCCACGGGTGCGAGCCTCGCGTCCGTGCCGGACTTCCACCAGACCGGGGTCATCACGACCCTGCACCGCTTCGGCCCCTTCGACCTGGATCGCCTGGAGGCCGAGCTGGTCCGCTTCGCCGGCGTCCGGCCGGTGGCCCTGGTCCTGCCGAGCCTGCACGCGGAGCTCCGGGACACGGCGCTCAAGGGCATCGTGGAGGCCCTGCGTCGGGTGCCGTATCTGCACCAGCTGGTGGTGAGCCTCTCCGGGGCGCCGGGGCGCGCGGACTTCGACGAGATGCGCGGCGCCTTCGAGGGCGTGACGACCCGCGACGGCCGGGGCGCCGTGCTGGTCTGGAACGACGGTCCCCGCATCCGGCCCCTGTACCAGCGCCTGACCTCCGAGGGTCTCGACCCCGGCGCCGAGGGCAAGGGGCGCGGCACGTGGCTGGCCTACGGCTACGTGCTCGCGAAGAACAAGGCGCGGGTGGTCGCCGTCCACGACTGCGACATCCGCGACTATTCGCGGGAGCTGCTGGCGCGGCTCTGCTTTCCCACCATGAACCCCAACCTGAACTACGAGTTCGCCAAGGGCTACTACGGGCGCGTGACGGACCGGCTGCATGGCCGGGTGACGCGTCTGTTCATGACGCCGCTGCTACGCGCCATGAAGTCGGTTCTCGGACCTCTCCCGCTACTCGACTACCTGGACTCGTTCCGCTACCCGCTCGCGGGTGAGGCCTCCATGACCACGGACCTGGTGCGCATCAACCGCATCCCCAGCGATTGGGGTCTCGAGGTGGGGATGCTGGCGGAGGTCTACCGCAACAGCTCCTTGAAGCGGATCTGCCAGGTGGAGCTGGTGGAGAACTACGACCACAAGCACCGCGATCTCTCGGAGCAGGATCCGTCCCGGGGGCTGCACCGCATGGTGCTCGACATCGCCGCATCGCTGATCCGCAATCTGGCCAGCTACGGGGTCACGTTCGACGCGGGCTTCCTGAACACCCTGATCTCCGCCTACCTGCGCACCGCCCAGGATGCCATCGCCCGCTACAGCGACGACGCGGCCCTGAACGGGCTGGTCTTCGATCGCCACGAGGAGGAGGTGGCAGTGGAGACCTTCTCCGGCGCCCTGCGGGCGGCCGGGCTCACCTTCGTCCGAGATCCCCTGGGAGCCCCCCAGATCCCCAACTGGAGCCGCGTCACCTCGGCCCTGCCCGACTTCCTGATGGAGCTGGGCGCCGCCGTGGACGCGGACAACGCTGCCTAGAGGCGCGGGGCTCAGGCCGCTACCTCTTGGGACCGGGAGAGGTCGGCGATGAGGATCGGACGGATTCTGCTGGGAGACGGGGCGCCCCTCGTGCTGATCTCGGGCTTGAACGTGATCGAGACCGAGGCAGCGACCTGCGAGGCGGCCCGGCGCGTGCGCGACATCGCAGTCCGCCATGGTCTGCCCGCGGTCTTCAAGGCCTCCTTCGACAAGGCCAATCGCTCGAGCCTGCGCTCCTTCCGTGGCCCCGGCCTCGACGCGGGTCTGCGCGTGCTGGCGCGCGTCAAGCGGGAGACCGGGCTGGCCGTCCTCACCGACGTCCACGAGCCCGGCCAGGCCAAGCCGGCGGCCGAGGTGGCGGACTGCCTGCAGGTGCCGGCCTTCCTGTGCCGGCAGACCGATCTCATCGCCGCCTGCGCAGCCACCGGCAAGCCCGTCAACCTGAAGAAGGGGCAGTTCATGGCACCCCTCGACATGCGAAACGCTGTGGAGAAGGCGCGCGCCCTGGGGGCGAGCGGCGTGTTCGTGACCGAGCGCGGCACCACCTTCGGCTACAACAACCTGGTGGCCGACATGCGCGGCCTTGCCCAGATGCGGGCCTTCGCGCCGGTCTGCTTCGACGCGACCCACGCCGTCCAGCATCCGGGTGGGGCCGGGGACGCGTCCGCCGGGGATCGCACCTTCGTGGCCCCGCTGGCCCGCGCCGCGGCCGCCGTGGGGATCGACGCCCTCTTCGTGGAGGTGCACCCGGACCCGGATCGCGCGCCCTGCGACGGCCCGAGTCAGATCGACTTCGACGCCCTGGATCGGCTCGTCGGGGAAGTGGTGGCCGTGGAGCGGTTGTTGGCGCCGCTGCGCACCCCGCCCTCGGCGTAGCTTGGATCCGGCGGACGTTCTGTCGTGCTGAAGCGGCACAGCGAAGTCTTCCGTACCACGCTGCTGGCGACGGACCTCGGGCTGGTGGCCGTCTCGTGGCTGGCGGCCTGGGTGCTCCGCTTCCAGACGGGACTGCCGACTCCGCTGGGCGTGCCCGCCCCGGGCCCCTATTTCCTGCTGCTGGCCGGGATCGTCCCGCTCTGGTTCGCACTGTTCCGAGCCCACGGGCTCTACGAGCCGCGGCGCGTCGGTTCCCTGGCGGGCGAGGCGCTGACGGTCCTGCGCGCCACCAGCCTCGGCGTGCTGCTGCTGGGCGCCGCCACGTTCTTCGTACGCCCCTACCCGTACTCCCGGGGCGTCCTCCTGCTGTTCTGGGCGCTCTCCTTCGCGTCGGTCGCCGGCTGCCGGCTCACGATCCGCAGCCTGCTGCGGGCGGCGCGTCGCCGCGGCTACAACCTGCGCCACGTCCTCGTGGTGGGAGGCGGTCGGGTCGCCGGCGAATTGATCGACCGCCTGCACGCCCGACCCGGGACCGGGGTGCGCGTGATCGGCGTCCTCACCGACGAAGGTTCGCCGCGCCGGGTACGGGGCGTGCGGGTGCTCGGGCCCTACGCCCGCCTCAAGGCGGTGCTGCGGGAGCACGAGGTCGACCAGGTGCTGCTCGCCCTGCCGCTTCACGAAGTGGATCGCCTGGAGAAGCTCCTCACGGAGCTCGACGACGAGGTCGCAACCGTGCGGCTGGTGCCGGATCTGTTGCACGTGCTCACGGTACGGAGCAGCGTCGAAGACCTGGACGGGCTGCCGGTCATCAGTCTGCGGCAGAGTCCGTTGGTGGGCTGGGCCGCCGTGGGCAAGCGGGCGTTCGACGCGGCGATTGCCTCGGGGTTGCTGCTCGGGATGGCTCCCGTCCTGGCCCTGATCTCCCTGGCCATCGCGGGGAGCGCCGGACGCCCGGTTTTCTATACCCAGGAGCGCATGGGCCTCGACGGCCGCGTGTTCCGCATGGTGAAGTTCCGCACCATGGTGCCCGACGCGGAGCTCGAGACGGGCCCGGTCTGGGCGCGGCGCGGCGACCGCCGCAGCACGCGCCTGGGTCGCTGGCTGCGCCGTTACGGGCTCGACGAGCTTCCCCAGCTGTGGAACGTGCTGCGCGGAGACATGAGCCTGGTCGGGCCGCGCCCCGAGCGACCGGTCTTCATCGAGCAGTTCCGCCGCGAGATCCCCGGCTACATGCGGCGGCATCAGGTGAAGGCCGGGATGACGGGATGGGCCCAGGTCCACGGCTGGCGGGGCGACACCTCCCTCCACGAGCGTCTGGAACACGACCTCTACTACGTGGAGAACTGGTCGCTCGGATTGGACGTGCGCGTCCTCGTCCTGACGTTGTGGCGCACGCTGACCCGGCGAGGCCTCGAGTGACGCCGCTTCGGGCCAGGCGGCCATGAAGATCGCGATCGATGCCGGACCGCTGGACCGGCCCGCCAGCGGGATCCATCGCTATACGCAGAGCCTGCTGGCGGCGCTGGCCCGGGTCGACGCCGAGAACGAGTACCTGCTGCTGGGCCTGCACCCAGGGTCCGACGCGGCAGGCTTCGGCGCCCGGTTCCACGAGCGGCGCTCCCGAGGACGCCTGCGGGCCCGGGCCGGCTTCGTCGCGTTTCGAGACGGCGCGGACCTGGTGCATGGCACGAACTACGTGGCCCCGTTCCGCGCCCGCATTCCCAGCGTCGTGACGGTGTTCGACCTGAGCGTCCGACTGCTGCCCGAGACCCATCCCCTGCGCCGTCGCCTCTGGCACCGGCTGCTTCCCGGCCTGTGGCGAAGGGCCTGCCGCCTGATCGCCGTCTCCGAGCACACGCGGCGCGATCTGGTCCGGTTCCACGGTCTGGAACCGGATCGCATCGAGGTGATCCCCCTGGCCGCGGCACCGCGCTTCCGGCCGGTCCTGGATCCGCAGGTTCGCGCGGAGTTGCGTCGACGCCACGAGCTCCCCGACGCCTTCGTGCTCTATGTGGGCGCCGTCGAACCCCGCAAGCAGGTGACGCGCCTGATCGAGGCCACGGCGAGGCTGCGTCGGGCGCAGCTGCGCTGGACCCTCGTGATCGCAGGGGACGGCTCGCCGGGCTACCGCGGCCGGGTCCGCGCGCGGTGCAAGGAGCTCGGCTTGATCGTGGGGTCCGACGTGATCTTCACGGGACGGGTTTCGGAGGAGGATCTGCCGGCCCTGTACAGCTCGGCCCAGGCCCTGGTGTATCCCTCGGTCCACGAAGGCTTCGGCCTTCCGCCGGTGGAGGCCATGGCGTGTGGGGTCCCGGTCGTGCTTCCGCGCAATTCCGCTCTCGCCGAGTTCTACGGCGACTGCAGCCTGATGGTCGAGGATGCGTCGGCGGATTCCCTGGCACGCGCGATCGTCAGCCTGGCCGAGCGCCCCGAGCTCCGGGCCCGGCTGACGGCCCGGGGGGCGCAACGCGCGCGCGCCCGGAGCTGGGAGGACGTGGCTCGGGAGACGCTCTCGGTCTACGGACGGGTGGCCGCGGAAGGGGCCCGCGGGCGGCGCTTTGACCCGGCCGCGAGCCGGGGTCGCCTGATCGCACCAGAGTCGTGATCCCCGTCGCATGTCCACGGGCCGAGGGCTCGTTATCCTGGGTTTCCTGTTTGGACCGCGCTCTCATGAAGATCGTTCTCGTTACGACGCAACTCGGTGACGCGTACCGACTCGGTACGGAGCACTACGTGGAGAGCCTGGCCACCGCGTTGCAGCAGCGGGGGCACGAGATCCGCCTGCTGGTGGGCGATCCGCGCGGCGCGGCGCGCCACGCGCCCTTCGGAGTCCACCGGGGCCTCGAAGCCGGGTCGCCGGTCTTGGCCCATCCCAGCCGGGGTTGGATGGCGGTGCGAGGTGCCGCGGGCGGACGCGCACGCCGCTGGCTCGCGAGCGAGCGGCCGGACCTGGTGCACGTGGCGAACCCGGCGCAGCTGGGCGTCGGAATCCTGGACGCCTGCCGGAAGCTCGGAATTGCCACGGTGGTGACGACCATGGATTTCTGGTGGAACTGCCCGCGCGGCACCCTGCTCCGTCGGGGCCTCGAGGTCTGCGGGGGAGCGCCCGGCTGGACCGAGTGCGTACGCTGCACCCTGGCGGATCATTCGCGAGCCGTCCTGCGACCGCTGGCCGCCGTTCCCGGTGCCGGGGCGGGCGTCGGGTGGATGGGTTTCGCGATCGCCTCCGCGCTGCGCGGCGACGGGCTGGCCGAGCCCGTGCGCTGGATCCGCCGCCGCGCGGTCCTGCGCCGGGTCCTGGATCAGGCCGACCAGGTGATCTTCCCATCGCCCGCCACGCGGGACGTCCTCGAGCCGCTGCTCTCCCACGACCGCTGGCACCTGGTTCCCTAC
>JBFIML010000057.1:0-18326 GCA_041611735.1 Myxococcota bacterium
CCTGGTTCGAATCCAGGAGGGCCCACCCGCCTAACCCTCTGAATCGTCTCGACTTTTCAGCTGCGCCTGGAAGAATCCAGGAGGTACCCACCGAACCACCCGACATCGCGGAGGTTCTTCGGCGGTTTCTTGTCGCTCGCTTGTCGCTCTAGCGGTGACAGCTCGCAGCCGAAGGGGCGAGATCCAAAGGCCTCGGTCGCAGAGACGACTCGGCTCTCCCAGAGACTGTCGCCGGCCCGTACTACACTGGAGCGGCCACGAAGGGGCTCTCCAGATGAGCTTCATCGACACCGTGCGCCGAGCCCGGGAGCTCCTCCGGGAGGAAGGACGCATCAGCCTCCGCGGGCTGAAGCGCGAGTTCAGGCTCGACGACGAGGCCCTCGAGGAGCTGATCGAAGAGCTGGTCGACATCCAACAGGTCGCGGCGCGGGAGGGGAAGGCCGTCGCGTGGATCGGCGGTGCAGCGCACGACCGGGCTGAGGCGGTCGCGAGGCCTTCAGCGGGAGCCGAGCCCGCAGCCCAGGCCGAGCGCCGTCAACTCACGGTCATGTTCTGCGACCTGGTGGGCTCGACGAATCTCTCCCAGCGTCTCGATGCCGAGGACCTGCGCGATGTCGTGCGCGCCTACCAGGAGTCGGTCTCCGCAGTCATCGAGCGTTACGAGGGCCACGTCGCCCAGTACCTGGGCGACGGCCTCCTCGTCTACTTCGGCTATCCGCAGGCACACGAAGACGACGCAGAGCGTGCCGTGCGGGCCGGGCGCGAGATCCTGGCAACCCTGGGCACCTTGAACGACCGGCTCGAGCCCGAGCACGGCATCCGCCTCGCTGCGCGGGTGGGCATCCACACCGGCCCCGTCGTGGTGGGCGAGATGGGAGGCGGGGCGAAGAGCGAGACCCTCGCCCTCGGCGACACCACGAACATCGCGGCACGGCTTGAAGCCATCGCCCATCCCGACTCGGTCGTGATCAGCAGGGCGACGCTGCGACTCGTCCCTGGCCTCTTCGCAACGAAGGACCTCGGCACCCCGGCTCTGAAGGGGATCGCCGAACCGGTCCATGCCTACGCCGTGCTCCAGGCGACCGGCGTGCGCAGCCGCCTCGACGTGGACCCGAGCAAGCTCACTCCGCTCGTGGGACGCGACCAGGAGCTCGGGCTACTCGTCGAGCGCTGGGAGCAAGTCGGGGAGGGCGAGGGCCAGACAGTGCTCGTCTCGGGCGAGGCGGGTCTCGGGAAGTCGCGGCTGCTCCAGGCGTTCCGCGAGCAACTGGCCGAGACGCCACACGGCTGGCTCGAGTGCCGTTGCTCGCCCTACACCCAGGGCAGTGCGTTCCATCCTCTGATCGAGCTGATGGAGCAGGGCCTGGGCATTCAGGCGGGAGACGATCCGGAGACGAAGCTCGCGCGCCTGGAAGCGGGCCTCGCGGCCGCCGGTTTCCTGATCCCGGAGGTGGCTCCCCTCCTCGCACCGCTCCTCTCGCTTCCGCTCCCGGATCGCTACCCGCCACTCCAGTTCAGTCCCGAGCTCCAGCGCAAGAAGACGATCGAGGCGCTGGTCGCCTGGACGTTCGGGCTCGGCGAGTCGCAGCCCGCGGTGCTGCTGGTGGAGGACCTCCACTGGTGCGATGCCTCGACGTTGGAGGCGATCGGCTGGCTGGTGGAGCAGAACCCCACCGCGAAGGTGCTCACGCTCTTGAGTTTCCGGCCCGACTTCGAGCCGCCCTGGCCGGCCCGCTCCCACGTCACACCCCTGGCGGTCAAGCGCCTCTCCCGCCGTCAGGCCACGGATCTGATCGGAGGGATGACGCACGACGCGCCGCTCCCAGGTGCGGTGGTGGAGCGCGTCGTCGAGCGGGCTGACGGAGTACCGCTCTTCCTGGAGGAACTCACCAAGACGGTGCTTGAGTCGGATCTCGTCGAGAAGCGCGAGGGCCACTACGAGCTTACCGGCCCGATCGCGGAGTTGGCCATTCCAGCCACGCTGCAGGACTCGCTGATGGCCCGCCTCGACCAGCTCGACGAGGGCAAGGGAGTCGCGCAGCTCGGCGCCGCCCTCGGGCGCGAGTTCTTCTACGAGCTGCTGCGCAGAGTCTCGCTCGACGAGGAGTCGCGCCTGCGCGCCGGCCTGGCCCAGCTCGTGGACGCCGAGCTCCTCTACCAGCGGGGCTCCGTGCCTCGGGCGGAGTTCACCTTCAAGCACGCGCTGATCCAGGAGACCGCATACCAGTCGCTCCTGCGCAGTGTGCGCCAGCCGCTCCACGCGCGCATCGCGAAGGTGCTGGAGGAGCAGTTCCCGGAGCGGGCCGAGGCGGAGCCCGAGGTCATAGCAAGGCACTACGACGAGGCCGGGCTGGCCGGGCCGGCCATCGCCCACTACCGACGCGCGGGCGAGGGGGCCATGCAGCGCTCGGCCCACGAGGAGGCCATCGGTCACCTGCGGCGTGCGCTCCAGCTGCTCGCGACCCTGCCGGAGACTCGTGAGCGCCACCGGCAGGAGCTGGCCTTGCAGATCGCGCTCGGGACTCCGCTTGCCGGAGTCCGGGCGTGGTCGCATCCGGAGTACGAGCAGACTTTCGCCCGCGCGCGCGAGCTGGCTTCCCGGATCGGCGACGCGCCCGAGCTGGCGCGGGTGCTCGTGGGGATGGCGCAAGCGCCGTTCGTCCAGGGTGAGGTCACTGCCGCCGCCGAGATCGGGCGGCAGGCGCTGGCAGCTGCCGAGCGCACCGGAGACGTCTTCGACCAGCTCTCGGCCCACTACCAGATCGGCATGGCATTGCTCTGCCACGGCCGGGTCGCTCCGGGCCTGCGGCACTTCGAGCAGACCCTCGCGCTCTACGATCCCGCCGCGCACGGCGCTCGTGCCAACGCGATGGACATCAACCGCGGCCTCGCAGCCCGCGATTTCGCGGGCCTCGCTCACGTGCACCTCGGCCACCCCGACCGGGCGCTGGCCGTGGTCGATCGGGCGGTCGAGCTGGCGCAGCACTCGGGGCACCCCGTCAATCGGGCGGACGCGCTCTTCCACGCCTTACTCGTCCACTTCGAACGCCGCGAGTTCGACCGGATGCGGGAGCGCGCCGAAGCGCTCATCGATCACTCCGAGCGGATCGGGCTTCCCTTCTACCTGAACTCCGGACACGTGCTTCGAGGGAGGGCACGGGTCGAAGCGGGCGAGGTCGAGGCGGGTGTCGAGGAGATGCGGCGCTCGGTCGACGAGCTGGCCCGGGCGGGCAGCGGGATCGTAGCGCCCTGCCGCCACGTGCTGCTCGCCGAGGGCCTCCAGAAGCTCGGACAGCCGGGCCGGGCCCTGGACGTCATCGAATCCGGTCTCGCGCAGGCGCAGGCCCAGAGCCAGCTCCTCAATGCTCCCGACCTCCACCGGCTTCACGCGGAGACCCTGCTCGACCTTGGACGGCATGCGGACGAGCCGGAGGCGCCCCTGCGCCGGGCCCTCGAGCTTGCACGACGGCAGGAGCAGAAGACCTACGAGCTCCGCGCCGCCACGTCCCTCGCCCACCTATGGCAGCGCCAGGGAAAGTCCACCGAGGCCAACGACCTTCTCCAGCCCGTCTACGACTGGTTCACCGAAGGCTTCGACACGCGCGACGTGAGGGAAGCGAAGGCGCTGCTCGAGAATCTGTCCTAGCCGAGATCGCGACGCAGAAGCTTTTCGCTCGTTTGTCGCTCGCGAAGAACCGACCCTGTAAGTGCCTGATCTACTTGTCTTTCTTCGGATCCCTCCTCGTTCGAATCCAGGAGGGCCCACCCGTAGCGTCTTGCGTTCGCTCGAGCGTCGGTGCGGAGCGCGGCCAGCCCCGCCGCTATTCCGAGCGGCGGCGACCGGTCACGTAGACGGCGAAGATCGTCACAACCGTGAACGGGATCACGAACTCGAGCATCACGGCGCTGAAGCGCGAGAGGGCAGCGTGCTGCTGCGAGGCAAACACGAGGTAGAGCGTGTACGCGACGTAGTACGCGACAAACAGCACTCCCTGCCAGCGCGGGATCTGGTGCTTGCGCGCCATCAACGGTAGACAGGCGGCGGCGACTGCTGTCATCACGGGCAGGTCGAAGCTCTCGATCGCGGGTGACACGATCAGGCCTCCGGGTGACGCCATCGCGCAGACACCGAGGATGCCGAGCAGATTGAAGATGTTGCTGCCGATCACGTTGCCGACGGCGATGTCGCGCTCGCCGCGGAGCGTCGCCATCAGCGAGGTCGCGACCTCTGGAAGACTGGTGCCCGCCGCGACGATCGTCAGCGCGATCACGGCCTCGTCCACGCTGAGCGCGCGTGCCGTCTCTACCGCCCCGGAGACCAGGAGGCGTGCGCCGACGACCAGCACCGCGAGCGATGCCACCACCACCCCGGCGTCGAGCACCATTCCGCGGCCGACCGACGGCCCGGCCGGCACGCCGGCCTCGTACTCGTCGCGGATTGCCGCGCTCTCGCGCCGGCTCACGCGCACCGAATCCCAGCAGAACCACGCGAGGCCCGCCGCGAGGAGGCCCCCTTCGACAAGAACGATGCGCCCGTCGAAGCCGAAGAGCAGCACCACGAAGGAGACGGCGATCATCACGGGCACGTCGCGGAACACGAGCTGCTGCGCAACCGCGAGCGGCCTCAGCACGGCGCACACGCCGAGGATGGCCAGGACATTGAAGATGTTGCTTCCCACCACGTTGCCCACGGCGATGTCGGGCTTGCCGTCCGCCGTGGCCGCGACGCCGACCACCAGCTCGGGAGCGCTGGTGCCGAAGGCCACCACAGTGAGGCCGATCACGAGCGGCGCCACGCCGAGGCGGCGCGCGATGCCGGACGCGCCGCGCACGAGCCCCTCTCCACCGGCAACGAGGAGCGCGAGGCCACCTGCGAAGAGACCGAGCGTGGCGAATTCCATGGCGGGTGATAATCACCTCCTGCGGTAGGCCAGCACGCGGGACTCGCCACTCGGCTACGCTTCTGCCACGTCTTGCGCGGGTTCGCCTGCCGCGCGGGCCAGGCGCTGGGGGGAAGTGGTATGGTGGCGGTTCTCCTGCTCGTCGCACTGCTCCTGCTGCTGCTCAACGCATTCTTCGTCCTTGCGGAATTCGCCGCCGTGAAGATGCGGCCGACGCGCGTCGAAGAGCTCGCTCGCGCCGGGGATGCGCGCGCGCTGTTGCTCCGCCACGTCCAGGAACATCTCGACGAGTACCTTTCGGTGTGTCAGGTCGGCATCACGCTGGCGAGCATCGGTCTCGGGTTCGTGGGAGAGCCGGCGTTCGCTCGTCTGATCGAGCCCCTCGTCGCATGGTCAGGCGCGGCATCCGCGACGGTAGCGCACTCGCTGGCCATCGGGATCGCGTACGTGGTGATCTCCTTCCTGCACATCGTCCTGGGCGAGCTCGTGCCGAAGTCGATCGCCATCCGCGGCGCCGAGCGAGCCGGCCTGTTCGTGGCGCGCCCGCTCCGCATCTTCCACCGCATCTTCCTGCTGCCGCTCGTGCTGCTGAACGGCTCGGCGAACTTCCTGCTGCGATGCCTGGGCTATCCCGCTCGGCCGATCGAGCGGGGCCCGTCGGAGCGCGAGCTCAAGATCACGCTGTCGGGCCTGCAATCCGAGGGCCGCATCTCGTTTCAGCGCGTGCTCCTGCTCGAGAACGTGTTCGATCTGGCCGGCATCAAGGTGAGGGACGAGATGCTCCCGCGCGACCGGGTCAGATCGCTGCGCATCGGGATGGCCTGGTCGGAGATCGAGCAGATCGTGCGCGACACCCGCTACTCGCGCTACCCGGTGCTCGACGCGTCCGAACGGGTCATGGGGGTCCTGCACGTGAAGGATCTCCTGTACGAGGCGCTGGGACACGGACTCGAGATGCGGACGGACCTCTCGGCCGTGGCGCGACCCTGCTCGAGCGTCGACCCGGAGATGCCCCTCGAGCAGCTGCTGCGCGAGCTGCAGCGCAGCCGCTCCCATGGGGCCGCGGTGGTCGACGCGCGCGGCCGCTGGATCGGCTGGATCACGCTGGAGGACGTGCTCGAGGAGATCGTCGGTACGATCGAGGACGAGTTCGAGCGCGAGCCGTCCTGCTTCCTGGGTGACGCGTTGCGCGAAGATCGCATCCTGCTGGACCTCGACGCGCCGTCGATCCGCGACGCGATCGCGGCGGCGATCCACGCGCTCGACCCTCTCGCCCTGCCCGCGCCTCCGGAGGAGATCATCCGGCTGGCGCAGGAGCGGGAGGATGCGATGGGCACCTATCTCGGGAGCGGGGTGGCGCTGCCGCACGCGCGACTGCCGGGCGTCTCGCGTTCGCTGCTCGTCTTC
This sequence comes from Myxococcota bacterium, assembly GCA_041611735.1. Taxonomy (GTDB): domain Bacteria; phylum Myxococcota_A; class UBA9160; order UBA9160; family PR03; genus JBFIML01. The sequence continues at coordinate 6,309 of JBFIML010000057.1, forward strand.
GCGCGCTCTCTCGCCGGCGTTCCGGTCGCCTCGACGGGCGGGCGTGCCCACTTCCTCTTCATTCTGCTGACGCCGGCCACCCGTCCTCGCGAGCACGTGCGACTCGCGGCCCGTGTGGCCCACCTCTTCGAGAGCGAGTTCATTCCCGAGCGGCTGCGCCTCGCTGCGAGCCGCAGCGAGATCCTCGAGATCATCCGGGAAGGCGACCTCAAACGTTGAGCGCGACTGCTACGGATCGAGAATCCGAGCGGGATCTCGAGCCCTCGAGATCCGCAGACCTCCGATCGTGACGAGTCGAGGGGATCGAAGGAAGGGGCGGCGTCCGCAGAAGTGGGTCACGCGACGCGCTCGCAGCTTGTCGCCAACTTGTCGCCAGGCCCGATCCGCTCGCGCAACTACTTGGAATCCTTGTCTTTCTTCCCCTTCCCGTCCGGTTCGAATCCAGGAGGGCCCACCCGTGCAACTCTCTGAATCCATGGCGGCTTTCAATCTCAGCTCAGATCCAACCAAGGACTCTGAAACCCTTGACCCGCGTTCGTCTCGCGGAACCGGTTGCCGCCGGCAGCGATAGGTGCTCGGAATGCGGGTACTCTCATCGCCTTCCGATCCCCCTGCTACGCTGCTTGGGCAGCACCAACAGGGTTCGCCATGCCTCATCGCAGCGCCGACGAAAAGGTCGCCGAGGAGCTCTCGCGGCACGGTCTTCGTGCCACGCGCCAGCGCATTGCGGCGCTCCGCCTCCTCCGCCGCCTGAAGAGCCACCCGACTTCGGCGGAGCTCCACGCGCGGCTGCTTCCCGAGCACGAGAACTTGAGCCAGAAGACTGTCTACGAGATCCTGGATGCCCTGGTCCAGGCGGGCCTGGCTTCTCGCGTGACGGCGGTGGGTGGCCCGTACCGATACGAAGCGACGCCGGAACCCCACTATCACGCGACGTGTCGCGTTTGCGAGCGGCTGTACGACGTTCCAGCGGATGCGGACGCCCAGATCCGTGGGCGTGCGAAGCTGCCCGAAGGCTTCCAAGTGGAGAAGATCGACGTCACGATTCGCGGCGTATGCCTTCGCTGCCGGGACGAAATCTGAGGCGGATCGCCCCAGTCCGGCGACAGGGCCGATTGCCCTCGCCCCATTGACGAGGCTCCATTGACGAGATAACAGTAAGTGTCATTTGTTTCTTGGGCGTTGGAGATCCGTCACCCCCCACCGCCTACGCTGGGGACCCATCTCCTCGACGGCCCTGATCATGATCCCGAAGGAGAATCCAATGCGACACCGTTTCCTTCCCCTGATGGCCGCCTTCGCGGTCGCAATCTCAGCGGTGGTGCCCTCGAGTTCCGCCTTCGCTCAGGACAAGCCGAAGTCCAACCAGTTCTGGTGGCCGGAACGGCTGGACCTGTCGCCCCTGCGCGACCACGACCCATCCTCCAACCCGTATGGCAAGGACTTCAACTACGCCCGGGCCTTCGCCAGCCTGGACCTCGAGGCCGTCAAGCAGGACCTCAAGAAGGTGATGACCACCTCCCAGGACTGGTGGCCGGCCGACTTCGGCCACTACGGCCCCCTGTTCATCCGCATGTCCTGGCACGCCGCCGGTACCTACCGCGTGGCCGACGGCCGAGGCGGCGCCGGCGGCGGCCAGCAGCGCTTCGAGCCGCTGAACAGCTGGCCCGACAACGCCAACCTCGACAAGGCCCGTCGCCTGCTCTGGCCGATCAAGCAGAAGTATGGCCGCAAGCTCTCCTGGGCCGACCTGATGGTCCTCGCCGGCACCGTCGCCATGGAGGACATGGGCTTCAAGACCTTCGGCTTCGCCGGGGGTCGGGAAGACGACTGGGAGCCGGATCTCGTCTACTGGGGCCCGGAAGCCGAAATGCTGGGCCGGGAACGCTTCGACGCGCAGGGCAGACTGGCCAATCCTCTCGCCGCGACGCAGATGGGCCTCATCTACGTGAACCCGGAAGGCCCCGGCGGGAACCCCGACCCGCTCGCGGCCGCGAAGCAGATCCGCGAGAGCTTCGGCCGCATGGCCATGAACGACGAAGAGACCGTCGCCCTGATCGCCGGCGGACACACCTTTGGCAAGGTTCACGGCGCGCACAAGCCGTCCGATTGCGTGGGTCCGGAGCCGACGGCCGCCGCTCTCGAGGCGCAGGGCCTCGGCTGGAACAACAAGTGCGGCAAGGGCAAGGCGGAGGACACCGTCACCAGCGGCCTGGAAGGCGCCTGGACCGCGGCGCCCACGAAGTTCACCATGATGTACCTGACGAACCTGTTCGCCTTCGAGTGGGAGCAGACCCGCAGCCCCGCCGGCGCCATCCAGTGGATCCCGAAGAACGGAAAAGCTGCGAACACCGTTCCCGACGCCCACGTCGAGGGCAAGCGGCACGCGCCGATCATGCTGACCACGGACCTGTCGCTGAAGGCCGACCCGGCCTACCGCGAGATCTCGCAGCGCTTCCTGGAGAACCCGGAGGAGTTCGAGCTCGCCTTCGCCAAGGCTTGGTTCAAGCTCACGCACCGCGACATGGGTCCGCGTGCCCGCTACGTCGGTAACGCGGTGCCCGCCGAGGCGCTGCTCTGGCAGGATCCGGTTCCCGAAGTCGACCATCCGCTGATCGGCGATCGCGACATCGAGAAGCTGAAGACCAAGATCCTCGATTCCGGTCTGACCGTTCCCGAGCTCGTCCGCACCGCCTGGGCGGCGGCCGCGAGCTTCCGCGGCACCGACCTGCGCGGTGGTGCGAACGGCGCACGGCTCCGCCTGACGCCGCAGAAGGACTGGCCGGTCAACGATCCCGAGGAGGTCGCCAAGGTGCTCGGGACCCTCGAGAAGATCCAGCGTGACTTCGCGGGCGGCGTCCTCCGCGGGAAGCAGGTCTCGCTTGCCGACCTGATCGTCCTCGGCGGCGCCGCGGCCATCGAGAAGGCGGCCGCGGACGCCGGCTCCAAGGTAAAGGTCCCCTTCAGACCGGGCCGCACCGATGCCACCCAGGAGCAGACCGACGTCGAATCCTTCGCCGTGCTCGAGCCGAGGGCGGACGGCTTCCGCAACTACTACGGGGAAGGCAGCCGCCTGTCGCCGACGGAGAGCCTCGTCGACCGGGCCGACCTGCTCACGCTGACGGTGCCGGAGATGACCGTGCTCGTCGGCGGCATGCGCGCCCTCGGCGCCAATACCGGCGGTGCGGAACACGGCGTGTTCACCGCCCGCCCGGGCACCCTCTCGGCCGACTTCTTCGTGAACCTGCTCGACATGTCCACGAAGTGGGAGAAGTCGTCGGAGATGGAGGGCGTCTACGAAGGTCGGGATCGCGCGACGGGCGAGCTGAAGTGGACGGCCACCCCCGTCGACCTCATCTTCGGCTCGCACTCCGAGCTGCGCACGATCGCCGAGGTCTATGCAGCGGAAGACGGACGCGGGAAGTTCGTGCAGGACTTCGTCGCCGCCTGGACCAAGGTGATGAACCTCGACCGGTTCGACGTGTAGCCGTGGGGAGGTAGGCGCTCGAGGTCGACTACGCCCAAGGGCCGCCTCGACGAACTCGCCGACGGGCGGGTGCGGCGGTCGCCCGGTTCGAGCATGCTTGCGGGTTCGACCGAGCGAGAGGATCCCCCCATGAGCGCCAACCCCCCGCGCCCGAGCGACTGGACCTCCACGGCCTGCATCCTGTGCGAGTGTAACTGCGGGATCGAGGTGCAGCTCGGCGGGGCGGATGGCCGCCGCTTCGTGAGGATTCGCGGGGACAAGGCGCACCCGGCCTCCCACCTTCCTGCCGCCTACTCGCGCGCGACGCGGGCCGCGCTCGGCTCCGCGTACCGCTCGAACGCGCTCGCCCAGGAGAAGACCGGCGAGTTCTGGGTGAGCGCCAGGATGATGGGGGCCTTCACGCGCGCGGACTTCGAGCACTGCGAGGTCGGCGTCTTCATCGGCAAGAACCCCTGGTTCTCCCACAGCATCCCGCGCGCCCGCGTCACGCTACGAGAGATCGCAAAGGACCCGGCGCGCTCCCTGATCGTGATCGATCCGCGGCGCTCGGAGACCGCGGACCTCGCGGACTACCACCTCCAGGTTCGCCCCGGCGGCGATGCCTGGCTGCTGGCGGCGATGGTGGGGGTTCTGGTCCAGGAGGAACTGCTGGCGCGGGACTGGCTGGCGGAGCACAGCGAGGGGCTCGAGGAGGTGCTGCCGCACTTCGAGTCGCTCTCCGTGTCGAGCTACTGCCAGAAGGCGGGGGTTCCCGAAGCGCAGGTGCGCGCCGTGACACGGCGCATCGCCACCGCCTCCAGCACGGCGTTCTTCGAGGACCTGGGCGTCCAGATGAACCGGCACTCCACCCTGGTGAGCTACCTGCATCGCCTGCTCTGCTTCGGCACCGGGAACTTCGGCAAGCAGGGCGCCGCGTACTCGCCGGCGAGCCTCCAGCCCCTGGCCTCCGCCTCGAGCATCGAGCGCAGGAGCCCCGTCACGCGCTCCCGCATCATCTCGGGCCTGGTCCCGTGCAACGTGATCCCCGACGAGATCCTGACCGACCATCCCAAGCGCTTCCGCGCCATGCTCTGCGAGAGCGCCAATCCGGCCCACTCCCTGGCGGACGGCCCGCGCATGCGCGAGGCGATCGAGGCTCTGGACCTGCTGGTGGTGATCGATGTGGCGATGAGCGAGACGGCGCGGCTCGCCGACTACGTGCTCCCCGTGGCGACGCAGTTCGAGAAGGCCGAGGCCACCTTCTTCAACTTCGAGTTCCCGAACAACTACTTCCACCTGCGGCGTCCGCTGCTGGAGCCGCCCGAGGGCCTGTTCTCCGAGGCGGAACTCCCTCGAGGCGCTGGGCGTGTTGCCGGAGCCCGCGGTGGAGAGCCTGCGCGAGGCCTGGGAGCAGGGACGCGAGCGCTTCCGGACCACGTTCTTCGAGCTGATCGGGCAAAACCCCGCCTTCTTCGCCATGGCGCCCTGCCTGCTGTACCGCGCCATCGGCGACAAGCTCCCCTATCGCCTGGGATAAGGTGCGGTGCTCTGGGCGCTGGCGCAGATCGCCGCCCAGCGCTCGCCGGATTCGATCCGCCGCGCTGGCTTCGAAGGGGAGGGGCACCGCGGCCCGCGTCGAAGCCGTGTAGGTCTCTGGTCGCGAGGCCGTTCGACCGGGTACCATGGCGACGGGAGGACGGTCGCTTGGCAAAGACGAGCAAGCCCGGCGGCGGCAAGCTGCCCGGCACCTTCAAGCGCTTCGTGGAGCGCTTTCCCGCCCTGGCGAAGACCCACGAGGACGTGGCCCAGGCCGTGGAGCGCATGGGACCGCTGGACCGAAAGACCTGCGAGCTGGTGAAGATCGGCATCTCGCTGGGCGCCGGGCTCGAGTCGGCACTGCGCAGCCACGTGCGCCGGGCCGTGCAGGCGGGCGCCAGCGTGGAGGAGATCGAGCAGGCCATCATGCTGGGCATGAACACCACCGGCTTCCCGCGCACGGTGGCAGCCTGGAGCTGGGCGCACCAGCAGTTCGCGCGCGACACGGCCGAGCGGGAGGGCGCGTGAGCGTCTTGACGGTGAAGCTCTTCGGACGCGAGGCTGAGCTCGCGGGCCGTCGCGAGGTTTGCGTGCGCGTGCCGGATCGGGCGCTGACCTGCGCCGACCTGGCCCGCCTGCTCGCGGAGGCCGAGCCGAGCCTGGGCCCGACCCTCGCGCATTGCCGCTTCGCCGTGAACCACGTCTTCGCCAGGGACGAGGCGAGCGTGGGACCGGACGACGAAGTGGCGCTGATCGGCATGGTGAGCGGCGGATGAAGCTCGCGGTGCGGATCGTGGACGGACCGCTGGCGGAGACGGCGCCCGTCTGGGCGCCGCCGGGCGCGGGCGCCGTAGTATGCTTCGAGGGGGTGGCGCGCCCCACCGAGCACGGCGAGCCGATCGCCACGCTCGACTACGAGGCCTACGAGCCCATGGCCAGCCGTGAGCTCGAGCGCCTGGCCCGGGAGGTGCTGCACGAGTTCGGCCTGCTCGGGGTGCTGGTCGAGCACAGCCGCGGGCGCGTGGCGGTGGGCGAGCGCTCGTTCCGGCTGCGCGTGGCGGCGCTCCACCGCAAGGAGGCACTGGCCGCGCTGGAGCGCTTCATCGACCGCCTCAAGCAGGACGTGCCGATCTGGAAGCAGGCCGTGGCCTTCGACGGCAAGGGAGCGTTGCGCACGTGAGAGGCCAGGGGGCTGGCTTCGCGTTCCCGGCGCCGCGCGATGCCCTCGACGCACTCCTGGCGAGCATCGAGCCGCTCGGGAGCGAGACCGTGGCTTGGAGCGAGGCGAGCGGGCGTGTCCTCGCCGAGGCGGTCGTGGCGGACCGCGACAGCCCGTCCTGCGACGTGAGCGCGATGGACGGCTACGCCGTGCGCGCCGCCGACCTCGCGCAGGGCGTGCTTCCGGTGGTCGGCGAGGCCGCGATCGGCCGGCCTCCCCCGCCGCTTCCCGCGGGCCGGGCGCTGCGCATCTTCACCGGGGGGCCGGTGCCCTCGGACGCCGACGCGGTGGTGCGTCGCGAGGACACCGAGGAGCACCCCGACCGGATCCGCGTGGCGCCCGACCTGCGCCTGGCGGAGGGCGCGAACATCCGGCGCCGCGGGGAGAACGTGCGCGCGGGCACCCGCGTGGTCGCGCCGGGCGCACTGCTCGACCCGGCCGCAATGACCGCGCTGGTGAGCTTCGGAGTGGCGCGCGCGCGCGTGCACCGGCGGGTGAGAGTGGGCGTCCTGGTGACCGGGGACGAGCTGCGTGAAGTGGGTGCGGACGTCGCGCCCTGGGAGCTGCGCGACTCGAACGGCCCGGCGCTGCGCGCGCTGCTGGCGTCGCGTCCCTGGCTCGCCCTCGAGGCCGTCGAGCGGGTGGCCGACGACCTGCGCGCCACCACGGACGCGGTGGGTGCGCTGCTCGAGCGCTGCGACGCGCTGGTGCTGACGGGCGGGGTCTCGATGGGCGACCACGATCACGTGCCCGACGCCGTGCGCAAGGCGGGCGCCGAGGTCGTGTTCCACAAGCTCCCGATCCGCCCGGGAAAGCCGCTGCTCGCGGCGCTCGGTCCGCGCGGGCAGGTGATCCTGGGACTCCCGGGCAACCCGGTCTCGGTGATGGTGACGGGACGCCGCTTCGGCGTGCCGGCGCTCGCGCGGCGTGCGGGAGTCGCGCGGGCCGAGCGGCCTCGGCCGGTGCTGGAGCTCGTCGATCGCGATGCGCGCACGCTCGGGCTGTGGTGGTACCGGATCGTCGAGCGCGTGCAGGACGGCCGCGCGCGCCTGGTGCCGAACCAGGGCTCGGGCGACCTGGTGGCGGCCGCACGCAGCGACGGCTTCGTCGAGATCCCGCCCGGCGACGCGGGCGCAGGTCCGTGGCCCTTCTGGACCTGGCGATGAGCGAGCCCAAGCCCGCGAAGCTCTCCCACGTGGACGAGAAGGGGCGGGCGCGCATGGTGGACGTGGGCGAGAAACCCGTGACCGCGCGCCGCGCCGTGGCGGAGGCGCGCGTGCGGGTGGGCGCCGAGCTGGCGGAGCGCATTCGTGAGAACAGTCTGGCCAAGGGCGACCTGCTCGCCGTGGCGCGCCTGGCGGGCATCCAGGCCGCCAAACGCACCTGGGAGCTGATCCCGCTCTGCCATCCGCTCGCCCTCGACCACGTGGACGTCGAGGCGTGGGTGGAGGGCGATCGCGTGCACCTGCGCGCGGAGGCGAAGACACGGGGGCCGACCGGCGTCGAGATGGAGGCGCTCACCGCCGCATCGGTGGCTGCGCTCACCGTGATCGACATGGGCAAGGCCATGGCGCGCGACATGATGATCGAGTCGGTGCGCCTGGTCGAGAAGACGGGCGGCCGGAGCGGCGACTACCGCACGCCGAGCGGAGGAACGGGCGCATGACGCTCCGCCTCGCGGTGCTCACGGTGAGCGACCGCTGCTCGCTCGGACAGGCGGAGGACACGTCGGGTCCGGCGCTGGCGGAGCGGGCGCGGGGCGCGCTCGACGCCGAGATCGTGGCGCGCTCGTGCGTGCCCGACGACGTGGAGCGCATCGCCTCGACGCTGCGTGGCTGGGCGCTCGAGGCGCCGCGTCCCGAGCTGATCCTCACCACCGGTGGGACGGGACTGGGTCCGCGCGACGTGACGCCCGAGGCGACGCTCTCGGTGCTCGAGCGGCGTCATGCGGGCCTGCTCGAGCTGGCGCGACTGCGCTGCGCCGAGAAGACGCCGAAGGCGTTCCTGTCGCGCGGCGAGGCAGGGAGCATTGGACGCACCCTGGTCGTCAACCTGCCCGGCTCCGAGCGCGGCGCGCTCGAGTTCCTGGACGCGCTCGTCGACGTGCTTCCGCACGCAGTCGCGATGCTACGGGGCGAGAAGCACGCTTGACGCGGGCGCGGCACCCGGCGTCGTTTCGCTTCACGCTGACCGAGCTCTCCGGCGGGCTCGGCGACCTCGGTACCTTCCTGCCGCTCGTGCTCGCGATGTCGATCGTGTGCGGCCTCGACTTCGGCGTGGTGCTGGTCTGGGCGGGGGTCGCGAGCATCGCGACGGGCGTGTGGTCGCGTCAGCCGATCCCGGTGCAGCCGATGAAGGCCATCGCGGCGGTCGCCATCTCGGAGCGGCTGCTGGCGGGCGAGATCGCGGCCGCCGGGATGCTGATGGGCGCGGCGATGCTGCTGCTCGGCGCGACGGGCGCCGTCGGCTGGGCCGGTCGGCGCGTTCCGCGCGCCATCGTGCGGGGCATCCAGCTCGGCGTCGGCCTGAAGCTGGCGCTGCGCGGCGCCCAGTGGCTGGCCGGCACGGGGAGCGTCCCCGGCGGGTCCGGGGGGCTCCCGTTTCTAGGCTGGGACAGCCTGCTGGTGGCGGGGCTCGTGGCGGCCGTGCTGCTCGCGCCCGCGCTGCGGCCGGCACCGGTGCTGCTGCTGGTGTTCCTGGCCGGCTTCGGCCTGCTCTACCTCGGCGAACCGGCCGCCTTCGCGGGCCTCGCGCTGAGCCCGCCGCGGTTCGCGTGGAGCCTCCCGGACGGCGCGCAGTGGCTCACGGGCCTGGGGCGCGCAGCTCTGCCCCAGCTCCCGCTGACCCTGCTCAACTCCGTGATCGCCGTCTGCGCCTTGAGCGCCGACTACTTTCCCGGCCGCGGCATCCCAGCGCGGCGCATGGCGACCAGCATCGGCCTGCTGAACCTGCTCTTCGTGCCCGTGGGTGGCGTGCCGCTCTGCCACGGGGCTGGTGGACTGGCGGCTCAATACCAGTTCGGGGCGCGCACCGGGGGGAGCATGATCCTGCTCGGCGCGCTGAAGCTCGTGGCGGGGCTGTTGTTCGGAGGGGCGCTGGTGGGGCTGCTCTCGGCGTACCCGGTATCGATCCTGGCGGTGCTGCTGGTGTTCGCGGGCGCGCGGCTGGCGTCCGCGGCGCGCGACGTGCGCGGTCGCCAAGACGTCGCGCTCGTGGCGCTGACGGCGGTCACGATCGTGGCCGTGAACACGTTGGCGGGCTTCGTCACGGGGAGCGTCGTAGCCCTGGCTCTGGCCGCGCCGCGCCGGACGCAGCATGAGCGATCGGCCGGCGGTCCGGCGCGGGCGGGAGAGCGCGAGGTGTGAGGCGGGTTCCGGTCTACATCCTGGCCGGAGGGCGCAGCCGACGCTTCGGCTCGGACAAGGCGCGCGCGCTCCTCGCCGGCGAGCCCTTGCTGGTGCGCGTGGCGCACGCCCTCGAGCCGGTAGCGCAGCGGATCGCCGTGGTGGCGGACCGGGCAGACCGCTACCGGGATCTGGGCTGCGTCACGCTGGCGGACCGTGTCGCGGAGTCCGGTCCGCTCGGCGGGCTGCACGCCGCGCTCCACGACCGCCTCGAGCGCGACGGGCCGGGCTGGCTGCTGCTCGCATCCTGCGACCTGCTCGAGATTCGGCTGCCGTGGATCGAGCGGCTGCTCGCGCGCGCGACCAACGAGGTCGCCGCGGTGGCATTCCGCGACGCACGCTGGCAGCCGCTGCTCGCCCTCTACCACACGGTGCTGCTGGAGGCGGTGGAAGCGCAGCTCGGCGCAGGGCGCCGCGCCCTGCACGAGCTCCTCGAGCGGGGCCCGAGCGCGGCACTGGCGCCACCCGCGGATCTGCCGGCGACCTGGCAGGCCAACACGCCGGGCGAGCTCGCGGCGTATGCGCGGAGCGTCAGAGAAGCGGTGCACGCGCTAGGCCAGGCGGTGCCTCGCCGGCGTCGCTAGCCGCCGCGCGTGTGCATCTCCAGGTGCGGCTCGGCGCGCAGGGCGTCCGCGTCCACCAATGGAGCCCGTCCTGCCAGGGCGAGGCGCTGCTCGGCGCCGCGGTCGCGCCGGCCCCGCCAGCAGCGCGCGATGTGCTCCCGGAGTTCGTCCCGGGAAGCGCCTCCGCGCAGCAGCGCGCGGAGGTCCGTCCCGACCCGTGCGTACAGGCACAGCAGCAGCTGGCCGTCGGCGGTCAGCCGCGCGCGGTCGCAGGTGCCGCAGAAGGGCGACGTGGTGGAGGGCACGATCCCGAAGCGGCGGCCATCCGGCAGGCGGTAGCGTGCCGCGGGCGCCGACGCGTCGGTCTCGGCGGGCTCGATCCGGCCGTGGCGGGTCGCGAGGCGGTTCAGGATCTCGTCGCCCGAGACCACCTGCTCCGACGACCAGCCCGTGGCTCCGCCCACGTCCATGTACTCGATGAAGCGCACTTCCGCGCCGACCACGCTGCCGTAGTCGAGCAGGTCATCGAGCTCGTCGTCGTTCAGCCCCCGCACCACCACGCAGTTGAGCTTGAGGGCGCGGAAGCCCGCGCGCCCGGCGCTCTCGATGCCGGTCCGCACCCGGTGGAGATCGGTGCGCCGGGTGAGCGCCCGGAAGCGCTCCGGCCTGAGCGTGTCGAGGCTCACCGTGACGCGGTGCAGCCCGGCCTCCGCGAGTCCGTCGGCGGCGTGAGCCAGTAGAACGCCATTGGTCGTCAGCGCCAGGTCGCGGATGCGCGGCTCCGCGGCCAGCATCCGCACCAGCACCGGCAAGGCGCGGCGCAGCAGGGGCTCGCCGCCCGTCAAGCGGATGCGCTCGAGGCCGAGGTCTGCGAACACCCGGACCAGGGCGTGGATCTCCTCGAAGTGCAGCAGATCCTCGCGCGGCAGCCAGACGTAGTCGCGCTCCGGCATGCAGTAGCCGCAGCGCAGGTTGCAGCGGTCGGTGACCGAGATGCGCAGGTTCCGGAGCGGCCGGCGCAAGCCGTCGTGGAGGGGCATTGCGGACCGCAGTATGCCGTGCCTGGAGACGTCGGCCCACTGTGCCGGCCTGTCACAGCGCGTTGATCGACTGAGGCACGTTTGCACTCCCTCGTGCTCGCACCCTTGCGAGCGCCGGAGCGAAAGTTGCAACTGGCCCGTCCCTGCAGGGGAGGGTGCACTGGTGAACCATCGGCAGCGATCCTGGAAGATGCGCGGCCTCGCGCATGCGTGCGCGTTGCTCGCGCTGCTCGGCGCTCGCGGCCGCGGACCTCGAGACGGCTCTCGAGACGCTTGCCTCGGCAGCGCAGGCCGAGGAGAGCCTCTCGCCGGCGTTCCGCGAGGCGCTCGGCGGCGTCATCGACGCGCTCCGCGCCGAGGCCGAGGCGGGATGCTCACCGGTTGGAGCGGCCGCAGCGGCGGGCGTCGCGGCCGCCCCGGGGCGCCCGTGCCTGGCCGAGCGCATCCATCCCTTCGGCGACATTCGGCTGCGCTACGAGCACGACCGCAATCGCCCGCGCACCGACGACCGCAACCGCACCCGCGCAAGAATGAGCTCTGGGTCACCAACGGCCGCATCAACGAGGTCTGGCAGTCCGCCTTCGACGACGTGCGCAAGCCGTACATCAACCAGCGCTGGCCGGATACCTTCGTCGAGCTGCATCCGGAGGGCGCGCGCCCCCGCGGCGTGGAGAGCGGCGACGAGGAGCACTTCACGCGCCTCCAGGAGGCCGGCGGTGGCGATCGTGAGCGACGCGGTGCGCCCCGGCGTGCTGTTCCTGAACTTCCTGCACCTCGACAGCCCGGCCAA
>JBFIML010000058.1:0-18049 GCA_041611735.1 Myxococcota bacterium
AGCCTGTACCCTGTCCTCGAGGGTCATCGGGCCGTCTCCCTTGTTCGTGTTTGGCGACAAGAACTTAGGAGATCAGGTCCGTTGACCCTCCTTTGCGTCGGGTCCGAAGTGTCAACACCTTTCGGACATAGTTCACCCTAGGGACTCTTCCCCTGTAGTGCCTTCAATTGTCTATGAAGCCTTTCGACATTGGCAGAGATATTGTCAAATCTTGTGGATTGGGTTCTGACCAGACGCCAAACAACCACGCCCCGGCCGAAGCCGGGGCGCGTCAAGTTCTGATTCCAGAGGGAGGCAGGGCCACCCCCAGAAAACTGAGAATCAGTCCCTAATGTTGTCGAGCAGCTGCGGGATCAGGCCGCACCGTGCATTGGTAATGACGAACTGAGAGGCAGAGTCGAAAGTGATCTGGCCCTCCGAGAACAGCACCATCAGAGCATTCAGGTCATCGAAGGTATCATCATTCAGGATCGCCGAGGACACGAGAAAGCCCAGGTTGTTGAACTGACGCAACTCGAGAAAATCATCCACAGCGTCGTTGGTGGCGGCGAGAAGATCGCAGTCAACGTCCAGCGGCTGAGCGGCATGGGCCGTCGAGACGCTGAGCAGCAGGCCGGCCGTCACTGCCAGAGTGGTTAAGAGATTTCTGGTTCTCATATCGCACCTCCCGAGGTTCAGTTGCATCACAGTGGGCACGACGCGTGCCCACTGCGCAGCCTTGGTAGTAGACGGGACGCATTCGCAAACTGCAAGATAAATAGGCGAACTTTCGGGGCCGAACGCTGGAATGGGTAGACCGAGCGAATGCGCAAGCCGCGCCAGCAACCTTCGGGCGACCTTGGGTTTCCCTGCTTTCGGGGCTGCGGGGCTGCGGGGCTAGCGGGGGGCTTCCCTCGTGCTCGGGGGGGCTTGGCAAAGACCCCCCCGAGCGGCGACCGACTTGGGGCGCCGATCCTCGCAGCCGGCCGGCGTCTTCGACTCCAGGCCCGGAGGCTTGATCTTGGAGTCAGGCGGTCCCGGGAACCGTAGGTCAGGGCCGAAAACAGGGTTGAAAACGAGGGGTTGAAGGTTGAAGCATGGCCGAAAACGTTGGTGCCGTCGGCGGCCGTCCGCGGAGCGCCCGGCGGGCTCGAGCCCGGCAGCGGGCGGAGCACACCATCACGCTCGAGGACGTTCGCCGGTATCGGCATATGGGCGTCATCCCGGCGTCGATGCGACCGCTCGTCCGCCTGGCCGAGGACGAGCTGGCGGCCTGGGTGCAAGACCTCGGCGGCCCGTCCGAGGTCTCGGCCCAGGAGCGGGCCGTCCTCGAGGACGCGGCTCGCCTGGGCGTGATCCTGCGGGCCCAGGTCTTGCGCTTCATGCGGAGCGACGGGAACGACCGCCACGCGGCCACCAGCGCCACCACGGCCGCCGCCACGCGCCGGGCGAGCCTCCCGGCCGTCGGGCTCGGCCGGCGGGCCCGGGAGATCGACCGAGCCCCGGGACCTGGCCTTCGCCGACTTCGCGAGACGGCAGTATACGGCACCAGGCCCGATCCGAGCCTCAAGTGATTTCCCGGAAGAAGTAGCTAACTCCCCGGAATCGCTGGCGCCCCCGGCAGGACTCGAACCTGCGACACGCGGTTTAGGAAACCGCTGCTCTGTCCCCTGAGCTACGGGGGCGGGCCCCGGGGAGCCTAACGCACGCCGGGGTGGGGAGTTCTGCCGCGTGAGCGGCCCGGGGCGCCAGGCGAGCGAGCGGCGCGCGCGCATCCCGGGAACCCCCGAAACCCGGAATCCCCAGATACCCCGCAGGTTTCCACTTCGGGACGGCGGTCGTCCAGCCGAGAAGAACGGCGGAACATGCCGTCCCGGGTCGGGACGCGCGCATGTTCGCAAGCTCGCCCAGGGAGGGGACGCGCGTCGTGCAGGCTCGCACGCAGCTCGGGCTCGTACTCGGTGTCGCCGCGCTGCTGGCCTGCGCCGTGACGCCGGAGCCCCTCCCGCCCGAGGAGCGCATGGCGCGGGCCGAGGCGGACCTCGCTCTCCTGTTCGCTCCCGAGGAGCCGCTGGACGGCCCCGTCGATCTCTACGCCGCCATGGGCCGGGCGGTGCGCTTCAACCTGGACCACCGGCTGGCGCGCATGGAGCAGGCCCTGGCCGACCGCCGCCTGGCGGACGCGCGACTCGACCTCCTCCCGCGCCTCGTGGCCACCGACGGCTACTACGGGCGCAGCAACGATCTCGGCTCCGTGAGCGAGTCCCTGCTCACGGGCAACCAGTCCCTGGAGGCCTCCACCTCCCAGGAGCGGACCGTCCACCGCAGGGACCTCACCCTGGCCTGGAACGTGCTCGACTTCGGTCTCTCCTGGGTGCGCGCGTCCCAGGAGGCCAACCAGAGCCTGATCGCCCGGGAGCGGCGCATGAAGGCGGTGCAGCAGGTGGTGGCGGAGGTGCGCCGCTCCTTCTGGCGCGTTGCGGCGGCCCAGCGTGCGCTTCCGGAAGTGGAGCGGGTCACGGAGGCGGTGCGCTTCGCCCTGGCCCGCTCGCGAGAGCTCGAGGCGGAGCGGTTGCAGGATCCCTCGGAAGCCCTGGCCTACCGGCGCGCCCTGCTCACGCGGCTCGAGGAGCTCGGCGCCCTGCGGCGAGAGCTCGAGCTGGCGGAAGTGGAGCTGGCGGCGCTCCTGAATGCGCGCCCGGGAAGCCACCTGGAGCTCGTGACGCCGGATCCGGAGGACTGGGTCGTTCCGGCGCTTCTGCTCCCCCTCGAGACCATGGAGAGCGACGCGCTCCTGGCACGCTCGGAGCTTCGGGAGCAGGACTACCAGCTCCGCATCAGTCGCCTGGAGGTACGGCGCGCCATGCTCCGCGTGCTGCCCGGTCTCGAGCTCTCGGTGGGGCGTCACCAGGACAGCAACAGGTACCTCACCAACGAGGACTGGTGGAGCTGGAGCGCCGTTCTCAGCCACAACCTGATCCAGCTCGTGACGGCTCCGAGCGACATCCGGGTAGCGCGCGCGGGAGTGGACGTGGCGAACGTGCGCCGGCTCGCCCTCAGCATGGCGGTGATCGCCCAGGTGCACGTGGCGCACCGGCAGTACGAACGGGCGCTCGACGCCCTGCGCGTGGCCGAGGAGGCGCGCCGGGTCGAGGCGCGCCAGCTGGACGTCTCCCGGGCACGCCTCGATGCCGGGCGCAGCTCGCGCCTCGATCTGGTGCGCAGCGAGACCGACGAGTTGCTGGCCGGGCTGCGTCACCAGCTCGCCTACGCGGACCTCCAGGGTGCCTACGGGCGGCTGCTGAGCTCGCTGGGGGTGCGCCCCTACCGGGAGGAGGAGGAGCTGGCGGATGCCGGGGCGCTGGCCGCGAGCATCCGTGCGGCGGAGCAGAGCTGGCGGCGCCGAGCCGAGATCCTGCGCGACCACCCCGGCGCGGTGGTGGTCTCCGACTACCCGGCGGGAGACGTGCGCGCCAACTGAGACGCGTCCCGAAGGGCCGAGCGGACCACGGCGACCAGCTCGTCCGCTTCGAAGGGCTTGTGCACGAAGCCGGCGATGCGCGCGCTTCCGACCCGGCTCAGGGCGTCCGTCTTGTCGTAGCCGCTGGCGAGGACCACCGGGACGTCGGGCCGGATCCCGCCCAGGGCGTGAGCCACCTGGACGCCGTCGCCCTCGGGCATGGTGAGATCCACGAGCGCCAGGGCGATGTCCACCGCGTGGCGGCGGAACACCGCCACGGCCTCGTTTCCGTTGGCCGCCTCCAGGGCCCGGAAGCCGGCCCGCTCCAGCAGATCCACCGCCACGCGCCGCACGTCCTCCTCGTCGTCGACCACGAGCAGCGTGCCGAGCGGCTGGGGGACCGAGGTGGGCTGCGCCACGGGTGCCCGCCGGAGCCGGGCAACGGGCCGGCCGCCGGCCCGGGGCAGCAGCACCCGGAAGGTGGTGCCTTGCCCGGGCGCCGTCCGCAGCCGGATCGTCCCGCCGTGGGCCGCCACGATCCCCAGCGCCGCCGCCAGGCCCAGGCCTCGACCCGTGGTCTTGGTGGTGAAGAAGGGATCGAAGATGCGGGTGCGGGTGGGGGCGTCCATGCCGCAGCCGGAGTCGAAGACCTCGAGGAAGACGTAGCTCCCCTCCTCGATCCCCTCGCGCAGCTCGCAGCCCGCCAGGTAGGCCTGGTCCACGCGGGCCGTGCCGGTGCGGACGAGGATCTCGCCGTCGCTGTCCCCGAGCGCGTCCGAGGCGTTCGTGATCAGGTTCATCACGATCTGGCGAAGCTGGGCCACGTCGGCCTGGACGGCGGGCAGGTCGCGGGCCAGCTCGCAGCGCAGCCGGGCGCTCTTGCGGATCGAGCTCTCCAGGAGGCCGGCCATCTCCTCCACCAGCTCCGAGAGGTCCACCGTCCGCACGTCCACCGGCGCACGCCCCGAGTAGACGAGCATCTGGTGAGTCAGCTCGGCGGCCCGTCGCCCGGCCTTGCGGATCCGCTCCACCCGG
Source organism: Myxococcota bacterium (assembly GCA_041611735.1). Classification (GTDB taxonomy): domain Bacteria; phylum Myxococcota_A; class UBA9160; order UBA9160; family PR03; genus JBFIML01. The sequence continues at coordinate 4,475 of JBFIML010000058.1, forward strand.
CCGCGCACGGGCGCCTCGGGGGCGAGGTCCATCAGGGCGAGGTCCGCATGGCCGAGGATCGCGGCCAGCAGGTTGTTGAAGTCGTGGGCGATTCCGCCGGCCAGGATCCCCAGGCTCTCCAGGCGCTGCACCTCCTGCATGCGACCCTCGAGTGCGTGCCGGTCGCGCGCCTCCAGGGCCAGGGCCACGAAGTCCGCGATGGACGCCGCGAAGACCTCCTCCTCGGGCGCCCAGCGGCGCGTGGAGCCCACGTGCTCGTGGCACACCACGCCCGCCGTCTCGCCGCGGAAGCGGACCGGCGCGTCCAGCATGGACGTGATGCCGAGGGGCGCCAGGTAGCCCTCGACGAACTCGCTGGTGCGGGGATCGTGCAGCGCGTCGGCCACGGCCAGGGCGCGCTCCTGTTCGAGGGCCGAGAAGTAGCGTGGGTACTGGATCGACTCGAGCTCGAGACCGCGGGAGTGGTCGCCGGTCCGGCGATCCAGGACGTCGGCGCTCACGATCTTCGTGCGCTCGGTGTCGAACAGGAAGATGCCCACCCGGGCCACGTCGAGGCTGGCGGCCGCCGTCTCGGTGATCTGCGTGAAGGCGCTCTCGAGGTTGCCCTCCACGATGGCCCGGCTCTTGGCGAGCTGGAGCAGGACCACGTTGAAGCGGGCCAGACGCACCTCGCGCGCGCGCAGCTCGCTCTCGACCCGGCGGCGCACCACCAGCTCGTGGGCGCGTCCCTCTGCCAGGCGCACCAGGGCGATCAGGCGGCTCGTGTTGCGCACGCGCACCTCGTGCACCACCGTCGAGAGCACCGTCACGAAGCCGATGGCGTAGGCGAAGTGGATCCAGGCCGGGTCCGGCGGTGCGGCGAGGGCGAGCACCACCCAGCTGCCTGCCGTCGCCACGAGGCCCACCGCGAGCCAGGGGCGCGAGAGCAGCAGGAAGCCGCACGCCGCCAGCAGGATCAGGAAGTTCGTGGTCTGGCGCGGCTCGGGCACCAGGGCCAGGTGGGTGGTGCTGTTCACGAGCACGACCAGGCCGATGGCGGCCATCAGCCGGTGTCCCCACCCGAAGGGGACCGGGCGTCGGCGCAGGGCGAGCCAGAGGCCGAGGAGCCCCACGCCGGAGCTGGCGGCGAGGCCCGTGAGCCAGGGCGCCGCATGGGCCGGCACCACGAAGGGATGGGAGAGCGTCAAGACCCCGTACACGGCTCCCAGGAACACCGCCGTCAGGGGAACCGCCCGGGCCACGGCCGCGTCCAGGGCGTCGGCCAGGGCCTCGGGCGGGAGGGCCGCCTCCGCGGGCGTAGCTTCGGGCGCCGAGCTGTCGAGGACTGCGCCGATCATGGTACGGGGAGCCCGCGCGCGGTGGCCCGCCGAAACCGGCGTCGGGCCATGCCCCAGGCTACCACGTCCGGTGCGGAAGCGGCCGTGCGGCCGCAGGCGCTCAGAACTCGATCACCGTGTGGATGCGGTTCAGGTCCAGGCGCTTGCGGCCGGCCAGGGCCGTGAGCTCCATCAGGAAGGCGCACCCCACCACCTCCGCGCCGGCGGAGCGGGCGAGGCGCACGGTGGCGGCGGCGGTCCCTCCGGTGGCGATCAGGTCGTCCACCACGAGGATGCGATGCTCGGGCCGGACCGCGTCCACGTGCATCTCCACCGTGTCCGTGCCGTACTCCAGGTCATAGGTCTCGCTCAGCGTGTGGTGGGGCAGCTTGCCCGCCTTGCGTGCGATGGCCAGGCCGGCACCGAGCGCGATGGCCACCGGCGCGCCCAGCAGGAAGCCGCGCGACTCGATCCCGATCACCCGGTCGACGCGCTCGCCGCGGAAGGGAGCGGCCAGGGCATCCACCGCCTGGCGCAGGGCGCGCGGGTCGGCCAGGAGTGGCGTCAGGTCCCGGAACAGGATGCCGGGCCGGGGAAAGTCCGGGATGTCCCGGATGAAGGCGCGCAGGTCGAGGGCGTCGCGCACGCTATCCCCTCGCCGTCCGCGGCAGGCATAGCAGCGGGTCGCGGGGCTCGTCGCCGCGGCGGACCTCGAAGTGGAGGTGCGGACCGGTGGCGTTACCGGTGCGTCCGACCTCCGCGATCACCTGCCCCTTTTGCACGGAGGCTCCCTTGCGCACCAGGTTGCGATGGTTGTGGGCGTAGACGGTCGCCCAGCGACCCGGGTGCCGCACGATCACCACGTTACCGTAGGCGCCCAGGCCCCGGCCGCTGTGGATCACCCGGCCGGCCTCGGCGGCACGCACCAGCGTGCGCGGGTGGGCGGCGATGTCGATGCCGTCGTGGTGACGGCGCCGTCCGCGGCGGCCATAGCGGGAGGTGAGCTTGCCCTGTACCGGCCAGGCGAACACGAGGCCCGCCTCGTGGTGGGCGTCGCAGGCGGAGGCCGGGGGCGGAACGCGCGCCAGGCGCGGCGGCGAATCGGGGCCGCCGGCCGCGCCGGGGATCCAGAGCCGAGCCCCGGTGGGGACCGCCCGCACGTCGCGGATGCCGTTCGCGCGCACGATCGCCTCCACGGGGACACCGTAGCGCCGGGAAAGGCGCCAGACGGTCTCTCCGGGGCGCACCACGTGGTAGGCGCCGGGCGGCGGCTCGGGGGCCGGCGGGGGGCGCGGCGGCGGATCCGACGCACAGCCCAACACCCACGCCGCCAGGAGCGCCCGGGCCAGGGGCGGCCCGCATCGCCGCCGCTTCAGACCGCCCATCCATGCGCGCCGAGCAGGTCCACGAAGCGGCACCGACCGAGTACCTCCTGGACCAGTCCTCCATCGGCTCGGCGGCGCACGCGCACGAGCTGCTGGGCGTCGCGCCCGCCCACGGGCGCCACCAGGCGGCCCCCGGGCGCGAGCTGCTCCAGGAGCGGCGGGGGCAGCTTCGGCGAGCCCGCCGTCAGCAGGATTGCGTCGAAGGGCGCGTCGACGGGCCGGCCCATGGAGCCGTCGCCCAGGTGCACGATCACGTTGGTGAGGCCGAGGGCGTCCAGGGTCCGGCGTGCCGCCGAGGCAAGGCGCGGCACCCGCTCGATGGAGACCACCCGCTCGGCCAGGCGCGCCAGGACCGCCGCCTGGTAGCCCGAGCCGGCCCCCACCTCGAGGACGTGCTCCCTGCCCCCCAGCTCCAGGGCCGCGGTCATGGCGGCCACGGTGCCGGGCGCGGAGATGGTCTGGCCGCCGCCGATGGGGACCGCACAGTCGCGGTAGGCCTGACCGCGCAACGCCTCGGGGACCATGCGATGGCGGGGAACGGCCTGGAGCGCGTCGAGCACCCGCGCGTCGCGGATGCCCGCCCGGGCGAGCCTCTCCACCATGCGCCGACGCGCCAGCGCGTACTCCCCGGCCGTGCACCGGGTCATCCTCTCACCCCCCGGGGCGGAGCGTAGGGGGCGTCGGCCCTCCCGGCAACGGGAGGCTCGCTGGTGCCTAGGGCCGCTCCGCCGCGGCGCGACGCGCCTCGAACTCCCGTCGCACCGCCTCCCGGCGCTCGGGGTCCGCGGCCAGGTCGACGACGGTCAGGGCCAGGGCCCGGGCCGCCTCGAGGAGCCCCTCCTCGCCCGCGGGGCTCGCCGCCGCCCGGGCGAACTCCCGGGTGTGCAGCTCGAGGCCCGTTCCGATCGGGAAGTTCGGATGGATGGTGGGGACGACCCGGGAGACGTGGGTGATGTCGCTCGAGCCGATCGCCTCGTCCGGGGCGTGGCCCGTCTCCGGGAGCCCGAGGCGCTCGAGCTGATGCCGGTACGCCTCCGCCAACGCCAGGTTGGGCAGGAGCGGCGGCGAGGTGCCCTCCTCCTCGCGCACCTCGAGCCGCGTCCCCGTGGCCTCGGCGGCCCCTCGCGCGCAGGCGAGCACCCGCTCGCCGGCCCGGGCCAGCGTGTCGTCGTCCGGGGCTCGCACCCAGACCCGCGCCGCCGCGCGCTCCGGAATCACGTTGGGCGCGCGTCCGCCTTCGGTCACGATCCCGTGCACACGGACCGTGGTCGGGAGCTGCTGGCGCAGCAGGCCGATGCCGACGAAGAGCTGGATCACCCCGTCGAGGGCGTTCACGCCCCGTTCCGGGTGGGCGGCCGCGTGGGAGGCGCGGCCGTGATAGAGGAGCTCGAGCTTGCGATTGCCCAGGAAGAGCCGATGGGCGCGTCGCATGCCGGCGGCGTGGGCCATCATGGCCACGTCCGCATCGGCGAAGACACCCGCCGCCACGAGCCGACGCTTGCCCACGCCGATCTCCTCCGCCGGGCAGCCGATCACCAGCAGGCGCAGCTCGGGCGCCGCGAACGCCTGGGCCAGGGCCGCCGCCGCCAGCAGGCTCGCCGGCCCCGAGAGGTTGTGGCCGCAGGCGTGGCCGATCTCCGGGAGGGCGTCCATCTCGGCCAGGAGCGCCGCGGCGAAGGGCGCCCCGGCCTCGCCCCGCGCCGCCCGAAAGGCGCTGGGGAGTCCGGCCACGGGCTGCTCGACGACGAAGCCGCGGGTGCGAAGAAATTCGCAGTAGCGGCGACTTGTCTCGTGTTCTTCCAGTGAGAGCTCAGGGTTTGCCGACGCCCAGCGCGCGATCGCAAGGACGGCCTCGCTTTGCTTCTCCAGGGCCTCGAGGACCCGCTCGCGCCGTCGCCCCGCGTCCATGCCTCCCGGATCGACCGCCCGCTGCGGCGACTTGGGGCGCCTTCCGGGGTCAGCCCGTGGCGGGCCGCAGCAGCACGGTGAAGATGGTGCCGCGCCGGCGCGTGCTCTCCACCTTGATGGCTCCCCGCTGGGCCTGGAGGAGTCCCAGCACGGGCGCGAGCCCGAGGCCGCCACGCGGGGCGCGCGGGCCGAAGAAGGGCTCGAAGACGCGCTCGCGTTGGCGGGGGCCGAGGCCGAGGCTGCCGTCCTGCAGCTGGAGCGTCACGTACGGCCCCGCGCGCAGGCCGGCGCGCGGCTGCACATCGGCCAGGAAGGTGGCGTCCGCCTCCAGCAGGCCGGTGCGGATGCGGATGGTGTCCCGGGCGTCGTCGCCCGCCTCCGTCACCCGGCGCACCAGGCGTTGGATGACCTGGCGGAGCAGCCCGGGGTCCGCCAGGGCCGCCGGCAGATGTGCGGCCAGGTCGTAGCTGACCCGCGTGCGCTCGCCGAGCTCGCTCTCCAGCACGGGGGAGAGCTCGAGCAGGAGCGACGAGATGTCCACGGGGCGCGTGCGGGCCGTGGCCTCGCCGGCGCAGGCGCGCAGCTCGCCGGTCAGCTCCGCCAGGCGCAGCCCGGCGCGGCGGATGCGGCGCAGCTCCCCGGGCTCAGCCCCACGGCGCAGATCCATCCACAAGAGGTCCGAGGCTTCGAGCAGCGACGTGGCCAGGCCGTCCAGCTCCCCGGCGAGGCCGTGCGCCAGCTTCTCCGCCTCGCGGTTGGGCCCAAGCTTGCCGCTCGGGGGCACGGACGGGGCCGGCGCGTCCCGTCCGCTCAAGTCCACCAGCAGCGCCTGCACCGCCGGCTTCCCCTCGAGGAGCAGGGGGGCCGTGTGCACCAGGACCCGTGCCGGCGTGCCGTCCTTGCGAAGCATCTGGGCCTCGACGACCGCGGGCGTGATGCCCTCCTCCAGCACGGACCGGATGCGCTCTTCGGCCAGCGGGCGGGAATCGGGATGGACGAAATCGAACACCGGGCGGCCTACCAGCTCGCTCGCGTCCTCGCCGCCCCACAGGCGGACGGCAGCCGGGTTCACGTACACCACCTGGCCGCCGCGGTGAACGGCCACGGGATTCGGGCACTGCTCCACCAGGGTCCGGTAGCGGGCCTCGCTCTCGGCCAGTGCCGTCTGCGCCTGCCTGCGCTCGGTGATGTCCGTGGCGATGGCCACGAACTCGAGGCGAGCCCCATCCTCGGAGGGGGCCGGCAGCACCTCGAGATCCACCCAGCGCCGCTCGCCCGAGCGGCTGGAGAGGCCGAGCTCCAGGCGCGCCGGCTCGCCGCGCTCCAGGCGCGCGCGCACGAAACGGACCGCGGCCCCGTCGATCTCGGAGTCGGCCAGGAGCGCGAGCATGGGCTTGCCGATCGCCTGCCCCGCCGGCTGCCCGGTCATCCGGCTCCAGGCCGCGTTCACCCACTCCACTGCGCCGTTCGCATCGCCCACCACGATGGCGCTGTCGGTGCGCGCGGCCAGCAGGGCCAGCTTGCGCGCCAGGCTGGCAGACGCCGGAAGCGGACGGCGGGACTCGGTCATGGGGGGTGACCTTCCGTGCGGCAACGGCCCGTGGGCTGCTGCCGCGTGCAGACGTTGCGGGACGAGAGGCACGACATCAGGGACGTACGCGGCCGCGACAGCGATCCGTTCTTGCCCAGTCGTTCTTGGCCAGCCAGCGTCCGGAGCGGAAAAAGGACAACCTCTCGACAGCGCCCACTCTATCACGAACACCGGAGCCGGAACAGGTGGATCGTCAGGATCCTCAATGATCGAGCTGCTCCCCCCGGGAGCACGCTACGCTCGGGCGCCATGCCATTCGGGTATGCGGATACCGAGAAGCCGAATGCGACGTCGGGTCTCGTGCTGGTGGCGCCCGATGCGGCGGTGGACGGGTGACGGGGCTATCGGGGCGCGCGCGCGCCATCCCGGCGGCGGCGGGGCTCGCGATCGGGGGCGCGGCCGCGTGGATGCTCGCCGTGAGCTGGGGCCGCTGGCCGGACGGGCAGGTGGACTTCGGGCGCGAGCTGTATCTCCCCTGGCGCCTCAGCCAGGGCGACGTCCTGTACCGGGACGTGGTGAGCTCGTTCGGGCCCTTGTCGCCCTATCTGAATGCGTCGTGGTTCGAGCTCTTCGGCGTCGGCCTCTTCACCCTGGTCTGGTGCAACCTCGCGCTGCTGTTCGTCCTGCTGCTCGTGCTTCGGGCCCTGCTTCGAGCCGTCGGATCGCCCCTCTCCGCGACGGCTGCGCTCCTCGTCTTCGTCCTCCTGTTCGCCTTCTCGCAATACCTCGAGACCGGCAACTACAACTACGTGACCCCCTACTCCCACGAGCTCGTGCACGGGACCCTGCTGGCCCTGCTCGCCCTCGGGTCCCTGGGACGCTTCTTCGTACGACCCCGATGGACCTGGCTGGGGGCCTCGGGCCTCTTCCTGGGGCTCGCGTTCCTGACGAAGATCGAGCCCTGGCTGGCCGCGACGCTGGCCGTGGGCCTCGGGGTGCTGCTCTCCGGGTGGAGTCGCCGCCTCCCTCCGGGCAAGGCGCTGCGCGAAGCCGCCGTCGTGCTCCTCTGCGCCGCGCTCCCCGTTGCGGTGGCCACCGGCCTGCTGGCCCTGGCCATGCCCTGGCGCCAGGCCGTGGACGGGGTGCTGACCAACAGCCGCCTGACGCTCGACCCGGCCCTGAGCGGAGCTGCCTTCTTCCGGGTCGGCATGGGCATCGACGACCCGCGGGCGAGCCTCGCGGCCCTCGGCCTCGCCCTGGGGCGAATCGCGCTGGGCCTGCTGCCCGTGGCCGCGCTCGCCTACCTATGGAGGACTCCCCGGTGGCGGGGACTGGCCTGTGCGTCGACGGCCCTGGGGGTCCTGGCCGTGGCAGTGCCCATCGATTCCGATGCGTGGCTCGCGCTGGCACGTCCCCTGCCCGTCTTGATGCTCGGCTTCGGCGTGGTCTCGTTGCGCAACCTGGTGCGGGTGCGCAGCCGCGGAGGGTTCGATGCTCGCGAGGCCCTGCGCTTCAGCCTGTTCGTATTTGCTCTTGCCTTGCTCGGCAAGATTCTCCTGAACACGCGCTTCTACCACTACGGGTTCGTGCTGGCGATGCCCGCCGCCCTGCTCACCGTGGTCGCGTTGATCGAGTGGATCCCGGCCTACCTCACCCGCAGCGGAGGATGCGGGCGCATCTTCCAGGTCGCAGCCGCCGCGTGGCTGGCTTGCCTGGTGGGAACCACCCAGCTCGTGACGCTGGATGTCTACTCCCAAAAGACCCATCGAGTCGGATCGGGACGCGATCGCTTCCTGGCCGACGAGCACGGCCGGCGGCTGCAGGAGATGCTGGAGGCCGTCCAGCGCCAGGTGGGCGAGGACCAGACGCTGGTGGTGCTTCCCGAAGGCATCATGCTGAACTACCTCGCCCGCCGGCGCAGCCCGCTCCGGCTCCACACCTTCCTGCCCTGGGAGTTCACGGTCTTCGGGGAGCAGACGATCCTGTTCGAGCTGATGGTCACCCGGCCGGATTTCGTGGTGGTGACACACCGGGACGCAACCGAGTACGGCCCTCGCTACTTCGGGCGGCACTACGGGCTTTCCGTGGCGCGCTGGATCACTCGCCACTACCGGCCCATCGACCAGGTTGGCGCTTCGCCCCTGGCGCAGCCCGCTCGCCCCGGTCTCCTGCTGCTGGCGCGAAGCGACGGCTAGCCCAGGCGGGCGCGGACGGCCTAGGAGGCCTCGGGCCGCTTGCGCAGATCCACCACGTTCTTGAGCTCCGGGAACGTCTCGCCGAGCTTCTCGAGCATCCCGCTCGAAGAGCCGAAGGCCAGCAGCTCGCGCAGCAGCGGGAGCGCCGCCCCGGTTCCCAGCAGCGCCGAGTAGACCCGCGCCACCGGGTCGCCGGGGGCCGTGCCGTCGCCGCGGCCGTCGCCGGTCAGCCCCTTCACGTCGAGCACGCGGATCGAGTCGATGTGACGGGCCGGCTCCATGGCTTCCCGGGCGATCTCCGGCAGCCGTTCGATCAGCCGCAGGGCCACGTCCCGGTACACGAACTTCAGGTCCATGGCGTTCTCGGCCTTGCGCAGGAGCTGGGTCACCTGAGCCTCCGACTCGCCGTCCTTCAGCTTCGACTGGGCCAGGCGCTCGGTGGCGCGTGCCTTGCGCTCGGCCACCTCGAGCTCGTGCAGCGCCTGGATCAGGGCCACTTCCTTGGCGCGCTCCGCCTCGGCCTTCTGGGAGACCGTGGCCACGGCCTGCTCCGCCTCCTCGCGCTCCGCCTCCGCCTTGAGCCGCGCCTGCTCCTCGGCGATGCGCTTGCGCTCCGCCTGGAGCACCGCCACGGCCTTCTGGCGCTGGGCCTCCTCGATGGCACGCTCGCGCGCGATCTCGGCCAGGGAGCGGTCGCGCTCCTTCTCCTGCAGGTACAGCTCGCGGGCCAGCTCCGCCTCGCGGACCTGCCGCTCCTTGGCGATCTCCGCCTCGCGGGTCTGGAGATCCTGGGCGAAGCGGAAGCGCTCCCCTTCCGCCTGCTGCTCCACCCGGTGGCTCTCGACCTGGCGGAGCTGCTCGGCCTGGGCGAACTCCTGCTCGCGCTCCAGCTCGAGCTTGAGGCGCACCGACTCCACGTCCTTGCGCTTGATGGCGACCTCGGTGTCCCGCTCGATCTCGTTGCGCTCCCGCATGCGGGCGCTGGTCTGGGCGGTGATCTGGCGCAGGCCCTCGGCGTCGAAGATGTTGTTGGGGTCGAGCTGGCTCTTGTCGGTCTGATCGAGCGTGAAGAGCGCCACGTCCTCGATGCCGAGCCCGTTCTGGGCCACGGGTTCGGTGACCATGTCCTTGACCTTCAGGGCGTAGCCGCGCCGGTTCTCGTGCAGCTCCACCAGCTCCATCTGTGCCGCCGCGCTGCGCATGGCGGAAACGAGCTTCTCCTCCACCAGGGCCTTGACGCCCTCGGCGGAGAAGCTCTTGTCGCCGAGCGAGCGGCTGGCGGCCTCGATCATCGCATCGTCGGGAAGGATCTTGACGTAGAACTCGGCGCCGAGATCCACCCGATAGCGGTCCTTGGTGATGAAGGCGTCCCGGTTGCGGCGCAGGATCTCCACCTTGAAGGTCTCGAGAGACAGCCACTGGATGTTGTGCACGATGGGCAGGATGAAGGCGCCCGCGTCGGTGACCACGCGACGGCCGCCCAGCCCGGTGCGGATGTAGGCCATGTTGGCCGGCACCTTCACGTAGAGGCCCCGGAACAGGCCGATCACGGCCAGCGCGAAGACCACGGCGACGCCGAGGCCGATCAGGATCCAGATCCAGGCGGGCATGTGGGTTCCTCCGGAGCCGCGGGAGCGCCGCGGCGTGGTGCCGACGGGGAGCTAGCGCCCCTCCTCCACGCGCAGGTCGCTCGGCTGCGCGCCGTACACCTCGAGCAGGTAGGCGAGACGCTCGCGGGTTGCGGCCGGGTCGCCGCCCCGGAAGCGGAAGGTCGTGCCCTCGAAGGAGCGCACCTGGGGATGGATGTCCCGGAAGGCGGGCGGCGCCTTGGTGAAGTCCTGGGCGCAGAGGTCGCGCCACCAGCGGGTGAGGGTGCGGGGCTCCACGCCCTCCACCACGATCTGGAAGGGCTTCGAGCCGTCGCCGCCCGCCAGGGCCCCGGCCTCGCCGCTGGCCGGGCGCGGCGGCTCCCGCCGCACCGGGCGCCAGGCCGGCGACAGGGACGCCGGCTCGCTGGCCGGTCCTTCCGCGATGCGGGCCAGGGCTGCCGCCGCCGAAGAGCGCGTCTGCCGCGGCGCCCGCTGGCCCACCGGCGACCCGGAGCCCGCCGTGGCATAGGCGCTCTCCGCGTGCAGGGTCAGGTCCAGGCCCGCCTCCTCGTCCTCGTCCTCCACGCGCAGCCCCACCACGGAGTTCACCAGGCCGAGGATCAGGAAGGTGCCGACCAGGCACAGGCCGATGGTCGCGCCGATCCCCTCCAGCTGGGTCAGCAGCTGCTGGGGATTGCCGGTGAAGAAGCCGCCATCGGAGAGGGCCGGCGAGGCAAACAGGCCGGTGGCGATGGCGCCCCAGGTGCCGCCCACCCCGTGCACGCCCACCACGTCCAGGGCGTCGTCGTAGCCGACCCGGTTCTTCCAGTTGCACGCCTTGTAGCACAGCCAGCCCGCTACGAGGCCGATCAGGATGGCCGCCCACGGCTCCACGAAGCCTGCTGCCGGCGTGATGGCCACGAGCCCTGCCACGGCGCCGGTGGCGGCCCCCACCGCCGTGGGCTTGCCCTTCCCCACCCACTCGCTGAAGAGCCAGCCGATCACCGCCGAGCCCGCGGCGGTGTTCGTGTTCACGAAGGCGACCGTGGCGATGCCGTTGGCCGCCAGCGCGCTGCCGGCATTGAAGCCGAACCATCCCACCCACAGCAGCGCGGCCCCGGCCACCACGAAGGGCACGTTGTGGGGCGGCATGGGTTCGCGGCCGTGGCCCCGGCGCCGGCCGATCATGGCCGCGGCCACCAGCGCCGAGGTGCCCGACGAGATGTGCACTACCGTGCCGCCGGCGAAGTCCAGGGCCCCGCGGGCGCCGAGCCAGCCCCCGCCCCACACCCAGTGAGCGAGCGGGGAGTAGACGAAGGTGGACCAGAAGATCACCAGCAGCAGGAACGCCGAGAACTTCATGCGCTCGGCGAAGGAGCCGACGATGAGCGCCGGCGTGATGATGGCGAACATGAGCTGGAACACCATGAACGCCTGATCGGGGATGGATTCGGATACCGTGCCGCGCTCCCAGCTCACCCCCTGCAGCGCGAACAGGCTGAGATCGCCCACCACGCCTCCGTGGTCCGGGCCGAAGGCGATCGAGTAGCCCCACAGCACCCAGGTCACGCTCACCACCGCCGCCGTGGCCAGGCACTGCATGAGGACCGAGAGCACGTTCTTGGTGCGGACCAGGCCCCCGTAGAAGAGCCCGAGGCCCGGGATCGTCATCATCAGCACGATGGCCGAGCTGGTGAGGACCCAGGCGACGTCCCCGCTGTCGATCGCGACGGGCGCGGCAGCAGGCGCCGCCTCCTGGGCGAAGGCGTTGCCCGCCCCCAGCAAGAACGCGGCCCAGGTGGCGATGGCGAGGCGACGGCGCAGCCGGTGGCCCACGAGGGATCCCTCCTTGCCGGGCAGACGGGCGCCCGCAGTGATGACCCCGGGAGGCCAAGAGCAAGCCATGTGCCAAATCCGACACGCGTGGGACGCGCTCTTGTGCCCGTTGCCGCACACGAACCGCCCGCGTGTGCCCGCCTCTTGGGCACCCAGTGCCCGCGCCTTGGGCAGCGGGCGGGGCTAGCGAGCCAGGGCCGCGCGCACCGCCGCCACCAGATCCTCGGGCTCGTAGGGCTTGCGCAGGAAGCCCGCGATCCCCGGGGCGCCGAAGCGCTCCGCGGCCAGCTCCTCGCTGTAGCCGCTGGCCAGCACCACGGGCAGGTCCGGCCGCAGGCGACGCAGGGCGAGGTAGACCTCCTCGCCGCCCATCTCGGGCATCAGGAGGTCGAGGACCACCGCGTCCACCTCCGGGCCGCGCTGGAGCATCAGCTCCAAGGCCTCGCGGCCGCCCGAGGCGGCGAGCACCTGGAAGCCCGCCCGGCGCAGGAATTCCTCGGCCAGCTCGAGGACGCCCTCCTCGTCGTCCACCAGCAGGACCGTGGCGCCGGCGGCTTCGCTCACGGCCTCTGGCGCCGGAGGCTCCGGCTCCGGCGCCGGCTCCACCACGTGCTCGGTGCGCGGCAGCAGCACCTGGAAACACGTTCCTCCTCCGGGCCGCGGGCTCACGAGCACCAGGCCTCCGTGACCGCGCACGATGCCGAGCACCGCCGCGAGCCCGAGCCCGCGGCCGCTGAACTTGGTGGTGAAGAAGGGCTCGAAGATGCGCGAGCGCAGGGCCGGGTCGATGCCGGGGCCCGTGTCGGAGACCTCGAGGACGACGTAGGGGCCGGGAGCCGGATCGGGGAGCCCGAGCCCATGGGCCAGGTCGGCCGGAGTCGCGTCGAGGACACGCGTCCCTACGCGCACCGTCCCGCCGCGCTCGCCGAGCGCCTCGGCGGCGTTGGTCACCAGGTTGAGCACCACCTGCTGGAGCAGGGCCGGGTCGCCCATCACGGCCGGGAGCTCCGGGGCCAGGGACAGCTCGAGCGCGCCCCGTTCGGTAGCGAACGAGCGCAGCAGCCCCCGCATGCCCGCGACCAGCGCGTTCAGCTCCAGCGGCCGCAGCGCCGCCGAGGCCTTGCCGGAGTAGGTGAGCATCTGCTCGGTGAGCCCCCGGGCATATTCCGCAGCCGCCCGGATGCGGGCCAGTCGCTTGCCCAGACCGGACTCGGAAGGCTGGTCCGCCAGGGCCAGCCGGGCGTTGCCGAGGATCACGGTCAGGACGTTGTTGAAATCGTGGGCGATCCCGCCCGCCAGCACGCCGAGGCTCTCGAAGCGCTGCACCTCCTGGACGCGCGCCTCCAGGAGCACGCGCTCCTCCTGCGCCTTCCGCAGCCCCGTCACATCCACGTGCGTGACGACCGCCGCCGCCGGCGCGGCGCCGGCCACGGGGGTGGCGCGCATCAGGAACCAGCGCTCCTGGTCGGGCCCGTGACAGGGGTACTCGAGCTCGAAGCTCGGCCGGTGTCCCGCCAGCACCTCGCGCAGCGCCGACGTGAGGTGCCGCGCCTGCTCGGCATCGTGCCCATCGGCCGCCCGGCAGGCGTCCAGGTAGCTGGCTCCCAGGCCCCAGTCGGGCAGCCGCAGGCCCTCCCGATCCGCGAAGCGGCGCCACGCCTCGTTCACGAACACGATCCGGCCGCTGGCGTCCAGCACCGCCACGTTTGCTCCGAGCGCGTCGAGGGTTGCCTGGAACAGCTGGCGCGACGCCCGCACCTCCCGCTCGCCCTCGCGCAGCTCGGTGATGTCGATGCACGAGCCCACGAAGCCGAC
>JBFIML010000059.1:0-16765 GCA_041611735.1 Myxococcota bacterium
CCGGACATGCTGATGAAGGCGCCGGTCGCCGGGCTGCCGACCCCCGAGAGGTCCACCTCGCCGAACTCATCGATCGTGATGACGTTGATCGGGAGGGCGCCGGTGGACATGATCGTCGCCTGCAGCTGCGCGCCGGTCTGGTCGAAGCCGAAGGCGCCGGCCGCCGACGCGCTGAAGGTCGTCGGCGTGAAGACCAGGCTGTCGCCCACGATGATCGGCGCGCCGAAGAGCGGCTCCGGGTCGCCGAAGCTCGAGGTCTCCTGCACGCCCAGGTAGTCGTAGTTCGTCCCGACGAAATTGCCGTGGATCGTGGTGGCGTGGGACGCCACCGCCGCGAGTAAGCACCCGCCGAGCAGCAGGCCAGCCGGCCCCAGGCGCCAGAAGCGTCTCCGATCGATCTCAGTCACGTCGCGTCCCCCTAGCCCCCAGGGCGCCCGGCTTTCAGCGTGCACAGCCCGGCCGGCGAAGTTCGCCTCGCCCGACCACCGCCGACCTGCCTGGGGGTTTTGCAAGCGAGGTGCCAAGACGGCCGCCCGGTTGACAGAAAAATACTCGTTCGAACCCAAGGGCTTGCGGCTCGATGCTGCCGAGACTCCGGTTTTCGCCGGAACACCACGGAAAGGACCTTCCGCGATCGCGGAAGACCGCTTCCCTCCCCGGAGGGAAACCCCGGGGCTCCGCCCCACCCCTCAGCGGAGAGTCCAGTGCCCCCGGACGCTGCCTTCCCCCGAGCCGCCCAGGTAGCCCAGGAGTGCGTGCAGGAAGAGCAGCACGCCGCCGATCTCGAGACCCTCCTCCACGAGGCTCGCCAGCTTGTACTGGAGGGTGTCGCGAAGGCGCTGGCGGACGAGCTCGTTGCCATACACCTCCATGCCCGCGCCTCCCGCCAGGTAGAGCGCTCCGGCCAGCACGAAGAGCAGAGCCGTGCGGCGCGGCAGCCGCAGCAGGAACGGAACGAAGGCGAAGCCGATCCCGAGCGCCAGGATCCCGCCCGGAATCGCCCAGGTCACCTGGATCACGCTGTTGATGGTCTCGTGCACGCCGGCCACCTCGTCGATCGAGAGCAGGAGGAACCCCACGGCGAGCGCGGTCCAGTGGCCGGACCCGCCACTGGCTTCGGCTCGCTCCTGGGCTGCGCAGAGCCACAGGAATGCGGCCGTCAGGAGCAGCAGGAACGAGGAGAACCAGGTGGGAAGGTTGTTCTCCTCGTCCAGATCGAAGAGCTGGAGCAGCAGCCAGGGGAGCTCCTGGACGCGGTAGTGCACGATCGCCAGGGCCGTGTGCAGCGCGAGCAGGGCTAGCGCCAGGATCCCGAGCAAGCGCAACAGGGCGCCGGCCCGCACGCCCGCCTCGTAGTGCCCCGCAACCGGCGCACTGGCCCGCGGCCGTCGTCTCTGCTTCCGGCGCTGCTGTGCCATGCCTAGTTGGAACCGGCTCTCCGAGCCAGCGCCAGCCCATTGGCCAGCCGCGCCCCGGGAAGGCCCGGAGCGGTGTTCGGGTTCACGGGTCTCGAGTGGCCTCCCGGGCGACAGGGTATCCGCGGCGCCCGCCGCGTGCGTGCAGTGCCGCGTGGATCGCCTGGGCCGCCAGCGCGTGGCCACGGGCGTTCCAGTGCATCCCCACGCGGTGGTAGGTGCGCCGCCAGGCCCGCCGGAAGGCGGGCGCCAGGTCCACGTGCTCGATGCCGAGCTCCTGGCAGAGCTGCCCCAGCGCCGCCTGGTAGGCGGGTCCCCGCCCACCGCGCCCGGCCTCGATCTCCCGCTTCGAGGGCACGAAGACCACCAGGAGGCGCCCTCCCCGCTCCGCCACCTCCCGGTCGAGGGCGGTCAGCAGCCGCTCCGTCACCTCGAGCTCCCCGGGCAGGAAGGGCTCCGGCCCGGCGTCGAGGGCCCCCCGGCTCCCCTCCAGGCGCATGAGCACGTCCGCCAGCAGGTGGGAGCGGCGCGCCATGCGCCAGAGGCCGGCCCGAGGAAGCCGAGGCGGAGCGGGCGGGACGTCCCAGGCCGGGAGCCGCGGGACCGGCACGCCGCGCAGGACCAGCTCCCCGTCCACGATCTCGAAGCGCGGCTTCGGCTTTCCGTAGGCGGTGTCCGCGTTGTTCTCCGCCACGTCGTTCTCGCTGAAGACCAGGAGCACGCGGTGGAGGGGTCCCGGGCTGCGCCAGCGCCGGAACGCGAGCAGCTGCTGGTCGGTGCCCCAGCCGCGGTGGGCCAGGTTGAAGACCTCGAAGTCGGGAAGACGCGCGCGCAGCCGGTTCACGAACAGGGCGTCCACCTCCACCTCGTAGCCCCAGGTGAAGGAATCGCCCAGGAAGACGAGGGCGGGCCGACCCGCCGCTCCGGGCCCGTGCTCCTCGTCCCGGAAGCCCGCGGCGTTGTGCGCCACGTGCACGCTTCCGTTCCAGGTGACGAGGGTCGCGCGCCCGCCGGGCACGCCGCTCCAGCCGAGGGCCGGATCCCAGCGGGAGAGGTTGCCGTACTCCGTGTGGTTGATCTCGGCGGGGTCCGCGGTCGGAAAGGGGTCCAGCACCTGGTAGCCCAGCTCGAGCAGCGCGAGGCACCCCCCGAGGGCGGCGGCGGCGAGCACCGCTCCACCCCACGCACCGGGCAAGCGGAGCGTCACCGCGGGCTTCGCTCCTCGATGCGGAAGCGAGGGTCCTCGATGCGCTCGCTGCGGCAGCGCGGGCAGCGGCTCGGCGCATGGAAGTGCCGCGGGACGCGATCGCGGAACACGAAGCCGCACGCGGCGCAGCGGGCCGGCTCCACCCGCAGGCGCCGGTCGGCGCCGCGCGCGCTCCGCTCCACGTGGCGGAGATCGTCCTCCAGCACCCGCACCGGGATCTCGAACTCCCGGCGCAGCTCGTCGAAGCCCCAGGCCTGCTCGCGCAGGCGCGCCGCGAGCTCCTGGCGTCGGGTGCGTCGCGCCCCGGCCTGGAGCGATCGGCCTTCGGAGCGGGCCAGGCTGCCCTCCTCTTCCGGCTCCGCTAGCTGGCGAGCTCGGCCAGCAGGCGCAAGGCCGCCGGATCCCGGGAGCCCACCAGGAGCGTCGTGACCGGGCTCTCCCGCCAGGCAGCCAGCCGCTCCCGGATGCGCTCCGGCGGCCCCACCAGCGAGATCTCGTCGGCCAGGAGGTCCGGCACCGCCTCGATCGCCTCGGCGCGCCGTCCGGCCACGAACCGCTCCTGCACCCGCTTCGCCTCGGCGGCGAAGCCCAGGCGCCCGATCAGGTTCAGGTGGAAGTTCTGGCTGGGGGCGCCCATGCCGCCGATGTAGAAGGCGAGTGCGGTCTTCACGAAGCGGAGCGCCGCCGCCACGTCCTCGTGCACCACCACGGTCACCGGGCACGCGATCTCGAAGTCCGGCCGGCAGTCCTTCAAGGACTCGGCGTAGATGCCGGCGCGATGGGGCGAGAAGAAGATCGGGATCCAGCCGTCGGCGATCTCGGTGGCAAGCCGTACGTTCTTCGGACCCTCGGCCCCCAGGTAGATGGGGAGGTCCGGGCGCCGGGGCTTGCCGATCAGCTTGAGGGGCTTTCCGAGCCCCGTGCCGCCGGGGTACGGGAGCGTGTAGTGCTCTCCCCGGAAGGTCACCGGCTCCTCCCGGCGCAGGATCGCGCGCAGGATGGCCACGACCTCGCGGGTGCGGGCCAGGGGCTTCGGGAACGGCTGCCCGTACCAGCCCTCCACCACCTGGGGCCCCGAGACGCCGAGCCCCAGGATCAGGCGCCCCTGCGAGAGGTGGTCGATGGTGTAGGCGGTCATGGCCAGCGAGGCGGGCGTGCGCGCCGAGATCTGGGCGATGCCGGTGCCCAGCTTGATGCGCGAGGTACGCGCTCCGATCCAGCACAGGGGCGAGAAGGCGTCGGAGCCGTAGGCCTCGGCGCTCCAGACCGAGTCGTAGCCCAGGCGCTCGGCCTCCAGCACCAGGTGGATCGGATCCTCGGGGCCCGTCGTCCAGTAGCCGAGCATGAGGCCGAGCTTCATGGCCGACGCATCATACCGCGTCCGACGCCCCCGGAACGGGTGTGGCCATCGAATCCTCGCAGGCCCTGCACAGCTCCCGCAGCTCCGTGTCGCCCACCTCGCGTCGCACGTCGGCCAGCGCCTGGAAGCGAGCGAAGGCGCGCTCCAGCGCCGCTCCCGAGAGCGCGAAGCCGAGCCCCCGGGCCCGGGCGGCGAAGCCGGCCCGCCCCGAGAGCTTGCCCAGTACGATCTGGCTGCCCTCGCTGCGGCCGATCTCCGCCGGGTCGAGCACCTCGTAGGTGTCACGGCGCTTGAGGACCCCGTCCTGGTGGATGCCCGACGCGTGGCGGAAGGCGTTGCGGCCCACGATCGCCTTGTTGGGCGGGACCGGGATTCCGCTGCGCTCCTCCACCAGGCGCGAGAGCGCAGCGATGCCGCGCGGGTCCACGTCCGTGTGCACGCCGAGCTGGCGGCCGTGCACGCGGAGCGCCATCACCACCTCCTCGAGGGCGGTGTTGCCCGCGCGCTCGCCGATCCCGTTCACGGCCAGCTCCACCTGGCGCGCTCCGGCGCGCACGGCGGCCAGGGTGTTGGCTGTGGCGAGGCCCAGGTCGTCCTGGCCGTGGAAGGAGAGCACCGCCCCCGCCAGCTCCGGGACCGCCGCGCGCAGCTCGCGCAGCAACGCCTCCAGGCGATGGGGCAGGACGCAGCCCACCGTGTCGGGGATGTTCACGGTGCCTGCCCCGGCGGCCAGGGCGACGCGCACCAGCTCGGCCACGAAGGCCGGGTCCGCCCGGGTGGCGTCCATGGGGCTGAACTCCACGTCGTCCACGTGGCGGCGGGCGCGCCGCAGCATGGCATCGGCCAGGCCCAGCACCTGCTGCCGCGAGCGGTGCAGCTGGTGGGCGAGCTGGACGTCGCTCGCGTTCAGGAAGACGTGGATGCGGGGGCGCGCGGCGCCGGCCAGGGCCCGCGCGGCGGCGTCCACGTCGGCGGACACGGCGCGGGCGAGGCCGCACACCACCACGTCGCGCAGCGTCCGGGCCACGGCGGCCACCGCAGCAGCCTCGGCTGCGGTGGCGCCCGGGAAGCCCGCCTCCACCACGTCGACGCCGAGGGCGGCGAGCTGGGTGGCGATCTCCAGCTTGTCGCGGGCCGAGAAGCAGACGCCGGCGGCCTGCTCGCCGTCCCGCAGGGTCGTGTCGAACACGATCACCTTCTCGGTCGGGGATTCCATCTCGCAGCTCTCCTCGGGCCCGATCCCGCCGCGGGGCCGGAGGAGGAAGCGCGTGGAAGGCTGGGGTCGAGAGCGCGAATCCCTCTCCGGCCGGCGCGGCGGGAGAGGGGCCTGGTCTGGACGGCTAGCGGCCGCGGGCCTTCCCCCCCGCCCCCGGAAGGAGCAGGGCAGGCAGCAGGCCCAACCGGTCGCACGGCACCGTCATGGTCCCGACTGGGTATCCAAGGCCCAGCGGCCCGTCAACCAGGCGCCGAGGGCAGCCCCCAGCAGGTAGTGGGGGAAGTCCCAGAGCGAGAAGCTGGCCCCGATCAGGGTCCGGCCCAAGAAGGTGGCCCGCACCGCCTCGAGCGGCGGCGGATGCCAGAGCTGGAGCAGCTCGAGCCCACAGGTGGCGGCGAGCACCGCCGCCGCCACCCGGCCCGGGGAAAGACGGGGTGCGACCGCCAGCACCCCGAGCACCCAGAAGAGGACGTAGAGGACGCCGCCGGCGAAGTGGTTCACCCACACCGAGCCGGGCCCCGCGTAGAGCTTGGTGGCGAAGCCGAGGGGCGTCACGAGCACCAGCGCCAACGCGCAGCGGCGTCGCATGCAGGGGCACGGTAGCCGGGACCGGGCGGCCTCGCTTCGGGTATGCTGCGCGGGTCCCGGGCGCCGCGGCGTCCGGAACCCTCTGGGAGGACGAGCATGGAGCGTTTCCTCGGCGGCTTCGCGGACCGCATCTATGCCGCGCTCCGCATTGTGGCGGGTTTCCTGTTCGCGTGTCACGGCGCCCAGAAGATCCTGGGCGTGCTGGGCGGCGTGCAGGGCACCGGGGCCGCGGCCGAGTTCGGCAGCCTGATCTGGGTGGCGGGCGTGATCGAGCTGGTGGGCGGCGCGCTGGTGGCCCTGGGCTGGTATGCCAGCTGGGCGGCCTTCCTGTGCAGCGGCCAGATGGCGGTCGCCTACTTCATGGTGCACCAGAGCCGGGGGCTCCTGCCGATCCAGAACGGGGGCGAGCTCGCCGCCCTCTACGCCTGGGTCTTCCTGCTCATCGCCGCCCGCGGCGCGGGGCCCTGGAGCCTCGACGGCCGCCGCGGCAGCGGGCTCTAGAGCCTCGTAGCCGCGTGGCGACCGGGCCAACCGAGCCGTCCGTGGAGCTGCGCGGCAAGGCGGCCATCGTGACCGGCGGCGGCACCGGCGTGGGGCGCGCCACCTGTCTGGCACTGGCGCGCGCCGGCTGCTCGGTGCTGGTCAACTACAGCCGCTCCCGGGACGCGGCAGAGCGCACCGCCGCGGAGGCCGCGGCCCTGGGCGTGCAAAGCCTCGCCTTCCCGGCCGACGTGGCCGAGGATGCTGCCTGCCGCGCCCTGGTGGATGCCGCCGTGCGCCGGTTCGGGCGCCTGGACGTGCTCGTGAACAACGCGGGCACGACCGTGTTCATCCCGCCCCCGGAGCTCGAGCGCGTGAGCGAGGCGGACTGGGAGCGCCTGCTGGCCGTGAACCTGCGCGGCCCCTTCCAGTGCGCCCGGGCGGCGCGGGCGCCCCTGGAGGCCTCCGGGGACGGCGCCATCGTGAACGTCTCCAGCGTCGCGGGGATCGCAGGCCTCGGCAGCTCGATCCCGTACTGCGCCTCCAAGGCGGGGCTGAACGTGCTCACGGTGATCCTGGCCCGCGTGCTCGGCCCGAAAGTGCGGGTGAACGCCGTGGCTCCCGGCTTCATCGAAGGCGAGTGGCTGCGCGAGGGCCTGGGGCCCGCCTACGAGCCCCTGAAGCGCGCCATCGAGCAGCGCAATCCGCTGCAGAAGGTGTGCACGCCCGAGGACGTTGCGGCGGCCATCCTCGGCCTGCTGGCCGCGGATCTCGTGACCGGCCAGGTGCTGCCCGTGGACGGAGGCATGCTGATCGCGGGCTGACGAGCCGGGCTGCGCAACCCGGAGCCTGACCAGGAAAAGTCCTAGCCGACGTCCGCCAGGGCCAGCCGCGCGCCCCAGCGGGCGTGCACCGCCCGGGCCAGCTCCGGGGCGTGCCGGAAGCCCGGGTCGCGGCGTACCGCGTCGAGGGCCGCCTCCCGGGCCACCGCCACCAGGCGGCTGTCGCGCACCAGGTCCGCCAGGCGCAGGTCCGGCAGCCGACCGCTCTGTCGGGTGCCCAGGAACTCGCCCGGGCCGCGGATGCGCAGGTCCGCATCGGCAATGGCGAAGCCGTCGGTGGTCTCGAGCAGCGCGCGCAGCCGCGCCTCGCTGTCCTCGGTGGAACCGCGGGCCACCAGGAGACACGTCCCCGGCCGCTCCCCCCGCCCCACCCGTCCGCGCAGCTGATGGAGCTGCGCCAGACCGAAGCGCTCCGCATGCTCCACCACCATGAGGGTGGCGTTCGGCACGTCGACCCCCACCTCGATCACGGTGGTGGAGACCAGGATCTGGATTTCGCCGGCCTCGAAGCGCGCCATGGCCTCCGCGCGGGCGGAGGCGTCCAGGCGACCGTGGACGAGATCGACCCGGGCCTCCGGAAAGGCGCGACGGATGCGGCCCGCAGACTCGGTGGCGGCCCGCAGGTCGGTCTTCTCCGACTCCTCGACCAGGGGATAGACCACGTAGACCTGCTCGCCGCGTCCCAGGGCCCGGCGGATCTCCGCCATCACCCGCTCGCCCTCCCCGGAGCGCAGCACGTCTGTGGTGACCGCCCGGCGTCCGGGCGGCAGCTCGTCGATCACCGAGAGGTCGAGCTCTCCGTACACGGTCAGGGCCAGGGTGCGCGGAATCGGCGTCGCGGTCATCACCAGCACGTGGGGCGAGCGGCCGCCGAGGGTCTTGGCCGCCAGCGCCGCGCGCTGGAGCACCCCGAAGCGGTGCTGCTCGTCGATCACGGCCAGGGCGAGGCTCGCGAAGCCGACCTCGTCCTGGATGAGGGCGTGCGTCCCCACCAGCAGGCCGAGCTCCCCCGTCCGGGCCCCCCGGCGCACCGCGTCCGCCTCTGGCCGCGGCAGCGAGGCCGTGAGAAGCGCGATGCGCAGCGCCGTCGCGCTTCCGCCGGAACCCGCCAGACGGCGCAGGGTGCGCTCGTGCTGCTCGGCCAGCAGCTCCGTGGGAGCCATGAGGGCGCTCTGGTGGCCGCTCTCCGCCACGGCCAGCGCGGCCAGGAAGGCCACCGCCGTCTTCCCGCTTCCCACGTCACCCTGTAGCAGCCGGTTCATGGGATGCGGCCGCGCCAGGTCGGCGCGGATCTCCCGGAAGACCCGCCGTTGCGCGCCGGTCAGGCGGAAGGGAAGCGCCTCGGAGGCCGCCCGGGTTCGCGGACCGTCCGCCGGGACGGCGATGCCCGGCTCGGCCACCCGCGCGGCGCGCCGCAGGGCCAGGCCCACCTCGAGCAGGAAGAGCTCCTCCAGGACGAGCCGCTGGTGGGCCGGCGTGGCCCGGCGGGCCAGGGCGTCGAGGTCGCTGTCGCGGTCCGGGAGGTGCAGGCGCCGCAGCGCCTCGGCGGGCTCCGGCAGCTCCCGCTCGCGGACCAGGGCCGCGGGAAGCTGGCCGGCCACGAGATCCGCGTAGGTCTCCACCGCCCGCTGCACGTAGCGGCGCAGGGCGCGCGGCGGGATCCCCTCCATGCCGGGGTAGTCCGGCACGACCTGCCGCAGGGCATCCAGGTCGAGCTCCTCGGGCTCGGTCTCGTCGTCGAGCCGCTCGATCTCCGGGTGCATCAGCTCCTTGGCGAAGCGGTAGCGGCGCACGTCGCCGGTGACGAGGAGCGTGGCGCCCTTGCGCAGCCGCTCGGCGATGCTCTCGCCGCCGTGGAACCACTTGAGGTTGACGCTGCCGGTCTCGTCGCCCACCGCCACCTGGAGGATGCGGCGGAAGCGCCCTCCCCGGCCGCGGGTCGACACGAAGTCGAACACCTGGACCCGCCCCAGGAACGTGGCCCGCCGGCCCACCTCGAGCTCGCCGATCTTCGAGAGCGCGCGACGGTCGTCGTAGCGGGACGGCAGTTGGAAGAGCAGGTCCGCCACCGTGCGCAGCCCCCGACGGGCCAGGGCCTCGGCGCGGCGCGGACCGATGCCCGGGATGGCCGTCGGCGCGCGTTCGAGGGCAGACTCGGACCAGCCCGGCTCGGCCAGCGGCGCGAGCCGCCGCAGCGCAGCCTGCACGGCGGCGACCCGCGCCTCGCCGGTGAGCGGCTTCTCGAAGGCGGCCGCCACCGCGCCGAGCAGGCGGCGCGCGTCGGGTGGTACCGCCAGCCCCGCCGCCCGGCGTGCCGCGTCGCGCACCGTGCGCTCCAGGTCCCGCACCCGCTCCGCGTGAGCGAACCCGTCCCGGGCGGCGAAGCCGAGCGGCGCCTGCACCGCCGCGAGCGCTTGCGCGAAGGGGGACGCGTCCACCGCGACTCCTGGTCTCAGCCGCCCTCTTCTGCCCGGAGGCGGGCGTGGATCTCCTGGAGCGAGCGCACGCCGATCGATCCCAGGCGCAGCGCCCGGATCGCACCCGCCGCGGCCAGGGCGCCGGCCACGGTGGTGAAGTACGGGAGGCCCCGGACCAGCGCCGCGCGCCGGATCGAGGCGGAATCGCGCACCGCCTTCGGGTCGGGCTCGACCGTGTTGACCACCAGGTCCACCTCACCCTTCTCGATGCGGTCCACCACGTGGGAGGAGCCCTCCCCCACCTTGGCCACGACCTCCGCCCGCACCCCGAAGCCCGCCAGATCCCGGGCCGTGCCCGGGGTCGCCAGCACCCGGAAGCCGTGCTCCGCCAGCTCGCGCACCGCCGGGCCGATCCGCGGGCGGTCCGCCCGGCGCACGGAAACGAGCAGCGTGCCCGTGCGAGGCAGGCTGGCACCCACCTCGATCTGCGCCTTGGCGTAGGCCCGGCCGAAGTCCGAGTCGATGCCCATCACCTCCCCGGTGCTCTTCATCTCCGGCCCGAGCAAGGTGTCCACGCCCGGGAACTTGACGAAGGGGAACACGGCCTCCTTCACCGAGAAGTGACGCGGCCAGATCTCGCGCGTGAGTCCGAGCTCCTCCAGCGTTCGGCCCACCATGACCAGGGCGCCGAGCTTGGCGAGGGGCACCCCGATCGCCTTCGACACGAAGGGAATCGTCCGGGACGCGCGCGGATTCACCTCCAGCACGTAGGGGGTGCCGTCCTTCACGGCATATTGCACGTTCATGAGACCGCGGACGCCCAGCTCGAGCGCCAGACGGCGCGTGGCGTCCAGGATCTCGTCCACCACCCCGGACGTCAGCGACCAGGGAGGGATCGAGCAGGCGCTGTCACCCGAATGGACGCCGGCTTCCTCGATGTGCTCCATCACCCCACCGATCACCACGCGCTGGCCGTCGGAGATGCAGTCCACGTCCACCTCGGTGGCATCCGCCAGGAAGCGGTCCACCAGCACCGGATGCTCGGGCGACGCTCGCACGGCGAAACGCATGTAGTCGCGCAAGGCGGCCGGGTCCTGCACGATCTCCATGGCGCGGCCGCCCAGCACGTAGGAAGGACGCACCAGCACCGGGTACCCGATGCGCGCCGCCACCGCTTCGGCCTCGGCCAGGCTGCGGGCCATCCCGCCGGGAGACCGGCGCAGGGCGAGCTTCTCCAGCAGCGCGTCGAAGCGCTCCCGGTCCTCGGCCCGGTCGATGGCCTCGGGCGGGGTGCCCAGGATGGGCACTCCGGCCCGTTCGAGCGGCACGGCCAGCCGCAGCGGGGTCTGCCCGCCCAGCTGCACGATCACGCCTTCGGGCTGCTCCCGCTGCACGATCTCGAGCACGTCCTCCAGCGTGAGCGGCTCGAAGTAGAGCCGGTCGCTGGTGTCGTAGTCCGTGGAGACCGTCTCCGGATTGCAGTTCACCATGATCGTCTCGAAGCCCGCCTCGCGCAGGGCGAACACCGCGTGCACGCAGCAGTAGTCGAACTCGATGCCCTGCCCGATGCGGTTGGGGCCGCCGCCCAGGATCACGACCTTGCGCCGCTCCGAGGGCCGCGCCTCGCACTCGTCCTCGTAGGTGGAGTAGAGGTAGGGCGTGTGGGCCTCGAACTCGGCGCCGCAGGTGTCCACCCGTTTGTAGACCGGCCGCACGCCGAGGTCGTGGCGCAAGGCACGCACGTGCGCTTCGTCCACGCTCCAGAGCTTCGCGAGCCGGCGATCCGAGAACCCGAGCTGCTTGGCCGGCCGCAGCCACGCGCGTCGCTCGGCCTCCGACGCCCCGGCCAGGGCCTGCTCCGCCTCGACCAGCTCCGCCACGTTGCGCAGGAACCAGCGGTCGATACGGGAGCGTCGGTGCAGCTCCTCCACGTCCACCCCGCGGCGCAGCGCCTCCGCCAGCGCCCACGGCCGCCCGGGCCGCGGCGTCTCGATCTGGGCCCACAGGGCCGCGAGGCCGGCGTCTGCTTCGGGCAGGGTGGGGCGCTCCAGACCGAAGTGACCCACCTCCAGGGAGCGGATCGCCTTGTGCAGGCTCTCCTTGAAGGTGCGGCCGATCCCCATCACCTCGCCCACCGACTTCATCTGGGTGGTGAGGGTGGAGTCCGTGTTGGGGAACTTCTCGAACGTAAAGCGCGGGATCTTCGTGACCACGTAGTCGATGGTCGGTTCGAAGCTGGCCGGCGTCTCGCGCGTGATGTCGTTGGGAATCTCGTCCAGCGTGTACCCGACGGCGAGCTTCGCGGCGATCTTGGCGATCGGGAAGCCCGTCGCCTTGGAGGCCAGGGCCGAGGAGCGCGAGACGCGTGGATTCATCTCGATCACGACCTGCTCGCCGGTCTCCGGGTGCACGCCGAACTGGATGTTCGACCCGCCGGTGTCGACCCCGATCTCCCGGATGATGGCGATCGCCGCATCGCGCATCGCCTGATACTCCTTGTCGGTCAGGGTCTGCGCCGGGGCCACCGTGATGGAGTCGCCGGTATGGACGCCCATGGGGTCGAAGTTCTCGATCGAGCAGATGATCACGACGTTGTCGGCCCGGTCGCGCATCACCTCGAGCTCGAACTCCTTCCAGCCGAGCACGCTCTGCTCGACCAGCACCTCGTGGCGCGGCGACTGGCCGAGGCCCCAGGCCAGCACGCGCTCGAAGTCCGCCGCGGTGCTGGCCACGCCCGCGCCGGTTCCGCCCAGCGTGAAGCTCGGCCGCACGATGGCGGGCAGCCCCAGCCGGGGCAGCAGCTTGCGGCCCTCTTCCAGGGAGCGGACGTAGCCCGAGGCCGGGATGCGCAGTCCGATGCGCCGCATGGCCTCGCGGAAGCGATCGCGGTCCTCGGCCTTCAGGATCGCCTCCAGGCGCGCGCCGATCAGCTCCACGCCGTGGCGTTCGAGCACGCCCTCCTCGGCCAGGGCCACGGCCAGGTTCAGGGCGGTCTGCCCGCCGATCGTGGGCAGCAGCACGTCCGGGCGCTCGCGCTCGATGATCTTCTCGATCGTCTCCACCGTCATGGGCTCGATGTAGGTGCGGTCGGCCATCTCCGGGTCGGTCATGATCGTGGCCGGATTCGAGTTCACCAGCACCACCCGGTAGCCCTCTTCGCGCAGGGCCTTGCAGGCCTGGGTGCCGGAGTAGTCGAACTCGCAGGCCTGGCCGATCACGATCGGTCCGGACCCGATGACGAGGATGCTGTGGATGTCGTCCCGGCGCGGCACGGGCTAGTGCCCTGCCGCGATGGCGAGCCCGGTCACCCGCTCCCCGCGCTTGTGCCGCAGCACCATCTCCCGGAAGCGGGCGAAGAAGTAGCGGGCGTCGTGGGGACCCGGGGAGGCCTCCGGGTGGTACTGGACCGAGAAGAGGGGCCGGGTGGCGTGGGCGAGCCCCTCCACGGTCCCGTCGTTCAGGTTCACGTGGGTGATCTCCACCGGCTCGCCGGCGGCGCGCAGCGAGTCCGCGTCCACGGCATAGCCGTGGTTCTCGGCGCAGATGGCCACCTTGCGGGTGGCCACGTCCTGGCCGGGCTGGTTGCCGCCGTGGTGTCCGAACTTGAGCTTCCGGGTCCGCCCGCCCAGGGCGAGACCCAGGATCTGGTGGCCCAGGCAAATGCCGAACAGCGGCAGGCGCTCCGCCAGCTCCCGGACGATCGGCCGCACGCCCTGCACCGCCGCCGGATCGCCGGGCCCGTTGGAGAGGAAGACCGCATCGGGGCGCAGCTCCAGGGCCTCCCGGGCCGGGGTGGTGGCCGGCACCACCGTCACCTCGAAGCCCTGTTCGACCAGGAGCCGCAGGATGTTGCGCTTCACGCCGAAGTCGTAGGCCACGAGGCGCAGGAGCGGCTCCGGGCGCGGCGGCGCGGGGACCTGGCCCGCCACGCCCTCCCAGGCCCCTTCCCGCCAGGCGTAGGTCCGCGGGCAGGTCACCCCGGCCACGAGGTCGCGGCCATCCAGGGGCGGGGCGCTGCGCGCCAGCTCCAATAGCTCGCCGGCTTCCTGGCGGGCCGGGTCCGTGGACAGCACGGCCACCTGGAAGCCGCCGTCGCGGATGCGCCGCACCAGGGAGCGGGTATCGATGCCCGCCAGCCCTGGCACGCCGGAGCGCGCCAGGTAGTCGTCCAGGGACCCGGTGGCGCGCCAGTTGCTGTGGGCGTGGAAGGCTTCCTTCACCACGAAGCCCGAAAGGAACGGGCGCGCCGACTCCTCGTCCTGCGGGTTGGTCCCCACGTTCCCGATCTGCGGGCACGTCATGACCACGAACTGCCCGGCGTAGGAGGGGTCGCTCAGGATCTCCTGGTAGCCGGTCAGGCTGGTGTTGAAGCACACCTCGGCCGCCGCCACCGCTACGGCTCCGAAGCCGGAGCCCCGGTAGACGCTCCCGTCCGCCAGCACCAGCAGCGCGGGCCGGGCGGGCGCGAAGACCTGGCTCATGGAGCCAGCACCCCGCGATCCACGTGGTAGACGAGGCGTCCCGCGACGAAGGTGGCCAGCGTCCGCCCGGTCAGCTCGCAGCCGGCCCAGGGCGAATTGCGGCTCTTCGAGAAGCCCTTGGAGGGGTGGTAGGTCCAACGCCGCTCCGGATCGATCACGACGAGGTCCGCGGGGGCGCCCACCTGCAGGGACCCGCCCGGCAGGCCGAGGATGCGCGCGGGATTGCTGGAGAGCCGACGCACCCATTCGAGGGGCGCAAGCTCACCACTGCGCACCAGCTCCAGGGTCACCGCCACCGCCGTCTCGAGACCGATCAGGCCGGGGGGAGCCTGGGTGAACTCCACGTCCTTCTCGTGCATCGCGTGGGGCGCATGGTCCGTGGCGATCGCGTCGAGGGTTCCGTCGGCGAGACCGGACCGGCAGGCGCGCACGTCCGCGGCCGAGCGCAGCGGAGGCGCCACCTTCGTGTTGGTGTCGTAGCCGGCCGTGGCCTCGTCGGTGAGGGTCAGGTGATGGGGCGTCACCTCGGCGGTGACGTGAACGCCCCGCTCCCGGGCGCGGCGGATCAGGTCGATGGCCCCGGCCGTGGAGACGTGGGCCACGTGCAGATGCGCCCCGGTCAGCTCGGCCAGGATCAGATCGCGGGCCACGTGGATCGCCTCGGCGGCCGCCGGGTTCCCGGGCAGGCCGAGCCGGGTCGAGACCGGCCCCTCGTTCACGACTCCATCGCCCACCAGCGTGCGGTCCTCGGCGTGGGTGATGATCGGGACGTTCACGAGGCGCGAGTACTCGAGCACCCGACGCATGACGCTACTGTCCATGATCGTGCGCCCGTCGTCGCTCAGGGCGACGGCTCCCGCCTCGACGAGCGACACCATCTCCGTCATCACCTTGCCCGAGAGCCCGCGGGTGGCGGCCGCCACCGGATGCACCCGCACGGGCGCCTCCTGACGGGCGCGATCCAGGATGTAGTCGGTGACGGAGGCGTCGTCGTTCACCGGATCGGTGTTCGCCATGCAGGCCACGGCCGTGAAGCCCCCGGCAGCCGCCGCGCGCCCCCCGGAGGCGATGCTCTCCTTGTACTCGGCTCCGGGCTCGCGCAGGTGCGCATGAAGGTCCACCAGCCCGGGCGCCACCCAGCAGCCGGCCGCATCCAGGATCTCGGCGTCGACGCGCTCCAGGGAGGACTCGACGGCGACCACCCGGCCCTCCTCGAGCAGGACGTCGGCCGCGGCGTCGCGCCCACTGCTCGGGTCGAGCACGCGACCCCCGCGGATCCAGAGCCGGGCCATGGACCCCCCCTAGCCCTCGCGGTCCACGGGGCGTCGGCCCGCGAACAGGTAGAGGACCGCCATGCGAACGGCGACGCCGTTGCGGACCTGATTCAGGATCACGCTCGGCCGCTCGTCGGCCAGATCGTGGGCCAGCTCGACGCCCCGGTTCACCGGGCCAGGGTGCATCACGATCACGTCGTCCTTGGCAAAGCGCAGCTTTTCCCGATCGAGACCAAAGGTGGCTGCGTACTCCCGGATGCTCGGGACGAAGGCGCCCCGCAGCCGCTCCTGTTGGATGCGCAGCACCATCACCACGTCCGCGCCGTCCAGGGCCTCGCGCAGGCAGGTGAAGGCCTTCACGCCGAGCGTCTCCACGGCCGCCGGAAGCATGGTGGGAGGCGCCGCCAGGCGGACCTCGGCCCCCATCTTGGTGAAGGCGAAGACGTTGGAACGCGCCACCCGGGAGTGGAGGATGTCCCCTACGATCGTGACGGTCAGGCCGTCCAGGCGGCCCTTCTCCTCCCACACCGTGAAGAGGTCGAGCAGGGCCTGGGTGGGATGCTCGTGGGCGCCGTCGCCCGCGTTGATGACCGGGGCCTCCAGGGCGTCGGCCAGGCGGCGCGGAACCCCAGCCACCCGGTGGCGCACGATCACGGCGTCCGGGTCCATGGCGTCGAGGGTCTTGGCCGTGTCCAGCAGCGTCTCGGCCTTCTTGAGGCTCGACCCGGACACGGAGAAGTTCACCACGTCTGCGGACAGCCGCTTGCCGGCGATCTCGAAGCTCGTGCGGGTGCGCGTGGACGCCTCGAAGAAGAGGTTCACCAGGGTGCGCCCGCGCAGGGTCGGTACCTTCTTCACGTCCCGCCGTCCGACTTCCTGCATGTGCACCGCGGTCTCGAGGATGCGTTCGACGTCCGCGGGCTCCAGGTCCTCGATGCCGATCAGGTCCCTGCCGATCACGGCACCTGCTCCCCTTCCCCGTCGACCACGACCACCTCGAGGGGACCCGCCAGACCTCCTTCCAGGCCCCGCAGCATGACCCGCTCGCGGCGTCGCGTGGGGATGTTCTTGCCCACGTAGTCGATCTTGATCGGCAACTCGCGATGTCCCCGGTCCACGAGGCCGACCACCTGCACGCCCCGGGGGCGACCGAAGTCCATCAAGGCGTCCATGGCGGAGCGCACGGTGCGGCCGGTGCTCACCACGTCGTCCACCAGCACCACGACGTGGTCGTCCACGGCGGAGGGCATCTCGGTGCGCCGCAGGGGCGGGCGCTCGCCGCTGCCCATCAGGTCGTCACGGTAGAGGGTCGTGTCGAGGACCCCGACCGGCACCTCCAGGTCCGCGATCTCGCGCAGGTTCTGGGCGAGGTGCCGGGCCAGAGGAACGCCGCCGTTCGGGATCGCCACCAGATAGAGCTGCTCGAGCGCGTCGTTGCGCTCGACGATCTCGTGAGCGATGCGCATCAGGGCGCGACGGATCGCC
>JBFIML010000060.1:0-16561 GCA_041611735.1 Myxococcota bacterium
AGCGCGTGCTTGAAGGTGTAGGTCGCGCTCGGCGCGACTCCTCGCTGAAACAGCAGCTCCGCCTCCACCAGACGCGCGAGCCCTTGGCGCAGCGTCGGCTCGTCCACCTCCGCCACCGCCGCGAGCAGCCAGTAGGGGAACTCCCGGCCCAGGGTTGAGGCCACCTGCGCCATCGGCTTCGCCACCGAGAGCCGATCGAGGCGCGCCATCAACGAGTCCTGGAGGGTGGCCGGAATCGCGAGCTCGGCTACGTCGCCCTCTAGCTGGTACCGGCCCTCATGCTCCGTCAAGAGCCCCGACTCGAGCACTCCCTTCGTGAGCTCTTCCACGTAGAGGGGAATGCCGTCCGCCCGGGCAACGACCGTCTCGAGCGCCGCCTCGGGCAGGGTGCGCCCGGGCGCGAGCGAGGCAGCCATCTGCCGAGCCTGGCGGCGCGTGAGGCGGTTGAGGGCAAGGGAGGTCAAACTCGAGCGCGCCGGCCAGGGGGGCTCGAACTCGGGCCGCGCCGTGAGCACCACCAGCACCTTCGTCGTCGGGCTCTGCTCGATCAGCATGCCGAGCAGTTCGAGCGACGAGGGATCGGCCCAGTGGAGATCCTCGATGAGGAGAAGCACCGGCTGCAGCTCACCGAGCGCCAGCGTCCAGGCCACCAACGCCTCGAGGGTCTTCCGACGCTGGAACTCCGGGCTCAACTGGAGCTGCGGGTACCGGTCCGGCAACGGGACTCCGATCAGCGCTCCGAAGAGCGGAACCGCCTCCTCGAGGGCAAGGGCCGAGCCGAGCCCCGCTTCGAGTTTCTGGAGCTTCGAGTCGGGCGCCTCGCCCTCCTGAATGGCGAGCCCCTGGCGGATGAGCTCGATCGTGGGATGGAGGGGGCTGTTCTGCGTGTACGGCGAACACCGGCACTCGAGCCAGGTGTGGGCCTCGTCGAGCAGCCGCTCGCGAAGCGCCCGGGCCAGCCGCGACTTGCCCATCCCCGCCTCGCCCAGGACCAGCACCGTCTGGCCCTCGCCCTCCCGCACCCCCTCCCAGCGGTCGAGCAGGAGCCCCACCTCCTGGTCGCGTCCCACGAGCGGGGTGAGCCGGCCCGGGTCCACGTCGAGGCGGCTGCGCACACCGGTGGCCTGGAGCACGGCGTAGGCGCGGAACGGCTCGGCGATTCCCTTCAAGGGCGGCGCCCCGAGATCCTTCGTCACGAACATCCCCGGGACCAGCCTCAGCGTGGCGCCGCTGATCACCACCGAGCCGGAGTCAGCCACAGATTCGAGACGGGCGGCGATGTTCGTGGTATCGCCGAGCGCGAGGGTTTCGCTCTTCGCCCTGCTCCCCATCTCGCCCACCACGACAGGGCCGGTGTGGATGCCGACCCGCACCGCGAGCTCGATTCCGTGCTTCGCCTGGAGCGCCTCGTGGCGCTCGCCGATGGCGTCTACGATCCCGAGCGACGCCCGCACCGCGCGCTCGGCGTCGTCCTCGTGGGCGCGTGGCCAGCCGAAGTAGACGAGAAGGCCGTCGCCCAGGTACTGCGCGACGTGACCGTCGAAGCGCTCGATGACCTCGGCGGCGCTCTGCTGGTAGCCTCGCACGACTTCACGCCAGTCCTCGGGGTCGAGTCCTGCGGCGAGGCGCGTCGAGTCCACCAGGTCGCAGAAAAGCACCGTGAGCTGGCGGCGCTCGGCCTCGGCAGCCTGCCGGACTCCGGCTGACTCTGGCGATGCTTCTTCCGGGGCAGCGGTACCCGTGCAGGTGATCCACGAAAGGATCTTGCCCTCTCGAGCAGCGATCCGCTGTGCGTCCACCAGCTCTTCAACGAGGTCTTCGAGGGTGGCGTCATCGAGCTCGAACTCGCGCTGGAGGGCCCGGAGCGAGATGCGGCCTCGTTGGCGGAGCAGCTCTCCGGCCCGCTGGACGATCTCGATAAAGCTCACACCGGGCCCCTCGCCCATTGCCCCTGGCAGCCTGCCCCCACGGGGTCCAGAGATCAACCCCCGAGGACCGGCCCCTCAGGCGGCACTTTGTCTCTCGGCCTGCTCCCCGTCGCTCAAAGCCGTCCCAGCGCCCCGTTGATCCGGCGCCATCGCTCTTGGGCCATCAGGAACAGCTTGAACGCCATGAGGAGGCCCTTCTCGCCTGACCCCGCCCCCTTGGTCACGCGCTGGCGCAGCAGCCGCGTGGCGAAGGCCGCTTCGATCACGTTCGCCGTCCGCAGGTGAACCCAGTGCTCGGTTGGGAAGTCGAAGAGGCTGGGCAGATCGGTCTCGTCCCGCCGCAGCGAGGCCACGGCCTTCGGAGACTTGGCCCCGTAGTCAATGTCGAAATGATGGCGCGCTGCGCAGATCTCTCCGCGTGCATGATCTCTTGGAGCGCCGCCTTGGCCTTCGCGAAGGGTCCGGCCGAAGCGACTGGTCCCTTGCGGTTCGATCATTCCGGTTTCTGCCCCACATACTTCCAGTTCAGGGTCAGCAGCTGCTCTTCCTCCGCTCGGATGTACGATTGGCAATTGGCGTTCATGCGGCGAATCATCGCTTCGATCTTTCGAGGGATGACGCGGATCTTCGACAGAGAGGAGAAGATCCTTTCGAACCTGTCGTACAGCGCATTCTCCTTCCGAATCATCTCCACCGCACTCTTTCCTTCGGAAGCAATCCGCTCGAAGCCGGCGTTCTCGAACGCGTCCTCCCAATAGCGGTAGTGCCAGAAGCCTCCAAACGCGGTCAACTCCCGGGCATGCTGGATCAACAACCGCTGGCAGTCGCTCTCGCGAGCGTAGTTGTCGAGTGCGGCAACGTCGTTCGAGAACAACCTCCCGCCCGGCTTCAAGACGCGGAACACCTCCTTGGCTGTGGATCCGAGATCGGTTGCGTACGTCAACGCTTGCACGTTGTAGACCGCGTCGAACGTTGCGTCGCCAAACTCGAGAGGTCCGTTGAAATCAGCGACGGAGAACCGTAACCGCAACCGGTCCAAGTTCTTCCATGCCTTTTCGATCTGCGATCTGTCGATGTTGATGCCGTATACGATGCATCCCGTCAGCGCCGTGATGTGCGCAGCGATGGCACCGCAACCGCATCCCAAATCCAAGACGGTCGCGCCCTCGCCGACCCCAATGTCGTCTGCCAGTTGTCGTTCGAGCAGATCCTGGTTCTCCAAGACCGATTTCTCTACATCGATCGCTGGAGGCATGTACATCTTCTCGACGGATCCGAGCGTGCACAGCAAATGGATGATCTTGTAGTACTGCTCGAGTTCCGAGCTGCTCCCCTGTTTGTAGCCTCGCAGCGGAATACCCTTCTCGTAGTCGTCTTTGGTGTTCTCCGGTGAGTCGGCGAATAGTGCACCGTAGGTGCCCATGAAAGCCTTGAACTCAGCCTCGCTTGTCGTGAACAGACGACCGAGAGCGACGGCTTTGGAGTGAAGTTTCGCAATCTTCTGCTTCATGCTTTGGCTTCTCTTCTTTCACTCGTGCGGGGCCAGGCGAGCGAAGCCCTGGGCCCGCTTGGCTGCGGACGACCACCCGTGAGCGTACCGCAGGGCCACCGCCCACCGCGATCTTCTGGCTTCACCGCTGGCTCTGCTCGTCGCGAGAGTGCGGCTCGATCTGCGCTTCGAACTCCTGCGTCAAGCTACACGAGACCGCGTCGAGGTCGGCTGGATCCATCTGCGTCGAAAGCCGTCGCAGACGGCGGGCCAGAGCGAGCGCGCGGTGGTGATCGTCCGACAACGACCGTCGGAAGCGATGACGCTTCATGGCCTACCCGGGCCTCCCGTCAAGACGCGGCGACGTGAGGATCGGCCCGTAGCGGACCGCGAAGAGCCCGAAGGCGCCCGCCCAGGCCAGGCCGCTGGCGAGCAGCAGCGCGGGCTGGACTTCGGCGGGGACGAAGGGAGCCGCCACACGGCTTGCGGCCGCTCCGTGCACGAGGACGTAGCACCCGATCACACCGGGCGGGAGCTCCAGCGGGCGCCCGGTGTGGCCGAGCCCGACCCGCGTCATCACGGCGAGGATCGTGGCTCCCATCGCTCCCGCGGTGAGCGCATGCAGGCCTGCCGCGGGGGGAATCGCTGCGCCGAGATCGCTCGCCGCGACGAGGAGGAGACCGACGACGGCCCAGGCGGAGCCCGCGTGGAGCGACCACAGCAGCGGATCGGAGCGAATGCGCCAGGTCTGCCAGCCGGCCAGCCGAGCAGCGGCCGCCAGTCCAGCGGTCGCCGCGAGATAGCCGGTCGCAGGCGTCCGACCCACCACCAGGGTGGCGACGGCCAGAGCCCCGGTCGCTCCGATCGTCAGCGCGTTCAGCCACGCCCAGGAGCGGACGGCGCGCTCGAGACCTCGCCGTCGGAGTGCGTTCTGCGTGAATGCGGGTATGATCCGACCCGCGATCACGAGGATCAGGACGACCACGCCATCGACTGCGAAACGCAACCCGGGACGGGCGCTACCGGAGGCGAGGCCGAGCACCTCAGCGTGCATGGCGCCATTGGCCGCCGCGAGCGCCACCAAGATTCCCAGCACGCCGTAGTTGTGGATCTGGCCCGACCCCCAGAGTGTGCGCAGCACGGCGAGCGCCACCGCTGGGAGGAAGGCCAGGTCGATGGCCGCGACCCACCCTGCCGGTAGCCATCCGCCCCCCGCGAGCGCGAGCCGCCCGGCCGCCCAGAGCGCCACCAGGGCGGCCAGCGGAGCCCCCGTGAGCGCCGGCCCCCCGGTCCACACCGGCGATGCCGTGAGGAGGAAGCCCGCGATGGCTGCGGCCACGAAGCCGAACATCATCTCGTGGCCGTGCCACCACATCGGAATCAGCCAGCCAGGTGCCGGGAGCGTCCCGAGCCACACCAGGACCCACCACGGCACCGCGAGCGCTGCGTAGATCGCCAGGCCCAGGAAGAAAGGCCGGAAGGCCCGGCCCCACAGTCCGAACGGCTCCCTCTCGGCCTGGCCGCCCGCGGCGCGGCTCGTTCTCCGCGGGACAAGTTCGGGGCTCACGCTGCGTTCTCCGCCGGAAAACCGTGGATGCCGACGGCACGTTCCCCCGTGCCCGCCTGCATCCGTGGCGCAGGGGCTCGCGCATGCGTAACACACATCTTGATCATATGTTTCTCCAGGGACCTGCCCGCGAAGACGAAGCCATCACGAACACCGGCGCGCACAGGAACCGCACGCCGGGAGCTGGCGCACCTGCCTGAGGCCCGACCTCCCGCGAGGCGCGGGCGCATCGCATCAAAATGCGCTCACTGCGGGCATGGCGAGCTTGACCGCGTACGCCCACGCGCTGATCGGCTTCTTCTGCCCCGCGCGACCTGCACCCAGATGTGCGCTTCAGCAACGCAGACTCCCCCTGCTTCATGCCCTGCAAGCAGAAGAGCGCGGCGTCGGGGAGCGGAAGCCGCGTGCCCCCATCGGAGCCGTCCGTTGGGAAAGTCGCTTCCCCCGCTGGGGAACGCGCGTTCCGCAGAGCGGCGTGTCGGCTGGCGGCGAGAACGCGAAAGGCTCCTGATATCGGTGGCTTGCGGAACGATGGGCGGGCCGATCTCTTGGTCTCGAACTTGCATTGTCGTAAGACGATGCGTTTCTGAGCGCTCGGTGTTCGGGTGCGCCCCGCGCGGGAATCCCACCAGAACGCCACCCCAGGCGGAGGAGAGCAATGCGTAGGTTTCTGATCATCGGGCTGGCGCTGGCCGGCGGCATGCTTCTCGGCGCTGGCGGCCCCCCCGGGCTCAGCGTCCAGGCATTCCTCGAGCTCGCTCAAACGGGGGTGAACAAGTACCTCGGCGAATTCGAACCGGTCTTGTCGCAAGGCGTCGGTGATGGCTGGGTCAAGCACACCTACGATCCCGACGGAGGCGACGGTCCCATCTGCATCGCGGGCACGCCGTACTCGGCGTTCACCCGGGCGGGGAATCCAGCCAAGCTCCTCATCATGCTGCAAGGTGGGGGAGCCTGCTGGCAGGACCTCTACCAGTGCAACCTCTTCGCGGAAGCCCAGGAGCCGCCCGTCGCGCGGGTCGGAATCTGGGACTTCGACTCGAAAGACAACCCGTTTGCGGACTACTCGATCGTGTACATGCCGTACTGCGACGGGTCCGTCTTCGGGGGGGACAACGACGTGGTCGACGGGAACTTCCCGCTCGGGCCAGTTCGCCGCCACCGCGGGCTGCGCAACCTGAGCGCCGGCATGGACCTCGCGAAGGCGACGTTCCCGCACGCCCGCCGCATCACGGTCGCGGGCTCCAGCGCGGGAGGCGTCGGCGCCACCGCCTTCTCCCCGTTCCTGGTCCGCTTCCTCTACGGGAACACCGCGAAGCTCACCGTGTTCAACGACGCGGGCCCGATCGTGATCAACCTGGACGCCGTGGACGCGGTCGCTGCCCGGGCGGCCGACTGGCAGTTCCCGCAGTTCTACCCTGCGAGTTGCACCGAGTGCAGCGCCTCCGGTCAGCAGACCGCCATCATCAAGTGGAGGCTGGACAACGATTCGACCATCCGAGAGGCGTTCTACGAGACGGACGGGGATTCGACCAATATCCGCTTTGCCAGCGTCAACCTGCCCGGCTTCTTCGACCCGCTGCCCCCGATCATTCCCTTCCCGGACGGGCTGTCGCAGAGTGAGTACCGCGCTCTCATCCTGGCGGAACACGGTGCCCTCAACGCCGCCCACCCGAACCGCTACAAGCGGTTCATCGTCAGCGGTGACTCGTCCCATACGGCACTCCAGTCGCCCTTGTTCTACGGCCAGGATGCGGACGGCGTGCCCCTCAACGAGTGGACGGACGACTTCCTGGTTCCGAGGCCGTTCTGGGTCGACATCGTGGAGGACTTCGTGCCGCTTCCCTAGCCTCGGCACGCCTCGATCCATCGGCCCGCGCCCGATCCTACGGCAGGGCGCCCAAAGCACGACGCCACGGGCCTTCGCCCCAACGAGACTCTGATCGACGTGCGCGAGCCCGGTTCCGCGGCGCCTCACGGAAGGCCGGGTTCATGACCGCCTTTGGCGGTCCCATCGAGACGTCATGACGGCCGAAGCGCTTTCCCTTCCGGTTCTGGTGCTTCACCTCGCAGCCACGTTCTACATAATGGGCCTAGTGTGTTTCGTGCAGCGGGTCCACTATCCGCTGTTCGCCGGCGTGGGCTCGCAGGAGTTACCAGCCTATGAACGCGCACACGTGTCGCGCACCAACCCGGTCGTCGGCCCGCCCGTGCTGGTCGAGGCTCCCACGGCGCCGGGGCTGGTCGCGCTGTCGACTTCGAACGTCCAGCACGCCCTGCCCTGGTTGGGCGTCGGGCTCCTGGCCGTCATCTGCCTCTCGACCTCGCTGCTCCAGGTTTCGCGGCACCGCGCGCCATCGCTGGGATTCGACACCTCCGCACATCGACGCCTCGTCACCAGGAACTGGATCCGCACGTCTGCGTGGTCGTTGCGCGGCCCGCTGGTGCTGTGGATGGTCTTTCGTGCGTGGGCCGGAGCCTCGACGTGAAGCATTTCCGGCGCGAGCTGGACGCGCGCCAGACCGATCCGGCCGGGCGGCGCTGGCTCTACGTCCCGTACGACCAACTCACCGACAGCGCGGGCCCCCTCTCCCGCGAGGACCCGGCCGAGCTGGGCATTGTGGTCGTCGAGAGCCGCTGGAAGGCGCGCCGGCGTCCCTACCATCAACAGAAGCTCGCGCTCGTGCTTGCCAACCTGCGCCACTTCGCGTTGGAGCAGGCGGCCCGCGGCGTTGCCGTTCACCACGTGGTCGGCAGTACGCCGTACTCCCGCCTCCTCGACCCGGTGGTGGACGAGCTGGGACCGCTTCGGGTGATGCGTCCTGCCGAGCGCGAGCTTCGTCGCGATCTCGAACCGCTGGTCAAGAAGAAGCGGATCGAGATCGTCCCGCACGAGCGTTGGCTGACGAGCCGCGAGCAGTTCGCATCGGCCTTCGCAGGCGGCAAGCGCTGGCGGATGGACGCCTTCTACCGCCACGTCCGACGCGAGACCGGCATCCTGATGTCGGACGGCGAACCCTTGGGCGGAAAGCTCAGCTTCGATACCGAGAACCGCAGGCCCTGGCGCGGCGAACCGCCCGCACCGAAGCCACCCCGGTGTCCCATCGACCCCATCAAACAAGAGGTGATCGCGCTCGTCGAATCCGACTTCGCCGAGCACCCCGGTCGCCTCGAACCGCGCGCGCTGGCCGCCACCGCGAAGGACGCCGAGCGCGCTTGGCGCTGGGCACAGAGCCACTGCCTCGAGCACTTCGGCCCGTACGAAGACGCGATGTCGCGCCGCTCGAGGACGCTCTTCCACACCCAGATCTCGGCGCTCATGAACCTCCACCGGCTGCTGCCGAGGCGGGTCGTCGCGGACGTTGTCGCGATGGACCTGCCAATCGCCAGCCAGGAAGGTTTCATCCGGCAGGTGCTGGGCTGGCGCGAATTCATGCATCACGTCCACGACGAGACAGACGGCTTTCGCGTTTTGCCGGACGGAACCCGGCCGCAGCGCCCAACCTCAGCGGGCACCGCAGGCTTTTCACGCTGGTCCGGAAGACCCTGGCGCTCGCGACGCTCTCCTGCGCGGATCGACGGCGGTGCATGCCCGTCCGCACTGGGCGCCCGAGAGCCGCTCCCGCCCGCTTTCTGGGGCACTCCGTCCGGAGGTGCCTCGACGGTGTCGTCTCGGACGTCTGGGCGACGGGCTACGGTCACCACATAACGCGCCTGATGGTGCTCTCGAACCTGGCCACACTCCTCGCAATCTCACCGCGCGACCTCGCGGACTGGTTCTGGGTGGCCTACACGGACGCCTATGACTGGGTCGTCGAGCCAAATGTCCTGGGCATGGGAACGTTCGGACTGGGAGACCTGTTCACGACCAAGCCCTACGTCTCGGGTGCGGCCTACATCAACAAGATGTCCGACTACTGCGGCGGATGCTCCTTCTCGCCGAAGCACGATTGCCCGATCACGTCGCTCTACTGGGCCTTCTTCCACCGCAATGAGGCGGCGCTTCGAGACAACCCAAGGGTCGCCATGCCGCTTCGTTCGCTGGCTCGACGCACGGACCAACGGCGCGCACACGACCGTCGCGTCCACGACTGGGTGAAAGAGAGGCTCGAGAACGGCGAGCGCCTGCGTCCCGAGCATCGGCCGCTGGAGCACGGCTGATCGACGGATCCCTCCGCCAACCTTCTACCATCGAACTGCAACACGCTTCAGAGGCTCTTCGAGGCCGGGTATACGGAGTATGCATTGGCTGTGGACGAGATCCCGAGCGCATCCGCGGGAACGACCTGCACGCGCCGGGCCGCTACACGCAGTTCGCCGAGCTCGCGTCGTGGAAGGAGGACCGCGGCCCCCCCGGTCATGATGATGATCAAGAATCTGGTGGCATTTCCGGAAGCCACGCTGGCGTCCGCGCGCCAGCGCCACCGGGCACGGATCGACATGCGGCCGATTCTACCGCCCGCGGGCGAGGAGGTGACCCACTGCGCGCCCGGGACCGGGCGGCTCGGGCGCACGGCGCCGGCCCGGGCTCGAGCCGCCGCCGCTAGGCGAAGCTCGCGTAGAAGTCGTTGCCCTTGTCATCGACCACGATGAAGGCGGGGAAGCGCTCGACCTCGATCTTCCAGATCGCCTCCATACCGAGCTCCGGGTACTCGAGGACCTCGACCTTCTTGATGCAGTCCTGAGCCAGGATCGCCGCGGGCCCACCGATCGAGCCGAGGTAGAAGCCGCCGTGCTTCTTGCAGGCCTCGGTCACCTGCCGCGAGCGGTTGCCCTTGGCGAGCGTGACGAGGCTGCCGCCTTTCGCCTGGAACAGGCCCACGTAGGTGTCCATGCGGCCCGCCGTGGTCGGCCCGAAGGAGCCCGAGGCGTAGCCCTCGGGCGTCTTCGCCGGCCCCGCGTAGTAGACCATGTGCTCCTTGAAGTATTCGGGGAGGTCCTCGCCGGCGTCGAGACGCTCCTTCAGCCGGGCGTGGGCGATGTCGCGGGCGACAACGAGCGGCCCGCTGAGCGAAACGCGGGTCTTGATCGGGTGCCGGGAGAGCGTGGCCCGGATCTCGGCCATCGGGCGGCGGAGGTCGATCTCGACCACCTGGCCGGGGAGCGCCTGCTCGGTCACCTCGGGCAGGTAGCGCGCCGGCTCGGTCTCGAGTTGCTCGAGGAAGACGCCCTCGCGGGTGATCTTGGCCTTCGCCTGGCGGTCCGCCGAGCAGGAGACGCCGATCCCCACCGGGCAGGAGGCGCCGTGGCGCGGCAGCCGGATCACGCGCACGTCGTGGCAGAAGTACTTGCCGCCGAACTGGGCGCCGATCCCGGTCCTGCGGGCGAGCTCGAGGATGCGCTGCTCGAGCTCGGGATCCCGGAAGGCGCGGCCGAGCTCGTTGCCCGTGGTGGGAAGCGTGTCCAGGTAGCGGCAGCTCGCGAGCTTGACGGTCTTCAGGGTAGCCTCCGCGGACGTCCCGCCGACCACGACGGCCAGGTGGTAGGGGGGACAGGCCGCCGTGCCGAGGCCGCGGAGCTTCTGCTCCACGAACGCGAGCAGCGAGGCGGGCTTCAAGAGCGCCCGCGTCTCCTGGAAGAGCAGCGACTTGTTCGCCGAGCCGCCCCCCTTGGTCACGAACAGGAACTCGTAGCGGTCGCCGGGCGTGGCGTAGAGCTCGATCTGCGCCGGCAGGTTGGTCCGGGTGTTCTTCTCCTCGTACATCGAGACGGGCGCCATCTGCGAGTAGCGCAGGCTCGTCTGGGTGTAGGTGTCGAAGATGCCGCGCGAAAGCACCTCCTCGTCGTTCGCGCCGGTGAAGACGTTCTCGCCCTTCTTGCCCATCACGATCGCCGTGCCGGTGTCCTGGCAGGAGGGCAGCACCATGCCGGCCGCGACGTTCGCGTTCTTCAGCATCTCGAGCGCCACGAAGCGGTCGTTCTCCGAGGCCTCCGGGTCGTCCAGGACATCCCGGAGCTGCTGGAGGTGGCTCGGCCGGAACAGGTGCGAGACGTCGCGCACCGCCTGCGCGGCGAGCAGGCGCAGCGCCTCCGGATCGACCTTGAGGATCTCGCGGCCGTCGAGCCGCACGACCCGGACGTGCGCGTTGGTGAGCTTGCGGTACTCGGTGGCGTCGGGGCCGAGCTCGAACAGCTCCTGGAAGCGAAACTCGGACATGGCGGCTCCTCGTGCTCGTGATGGCGCGCACCGAGCAGTCTAGCAGTGTTGCGCGGACGCCTCCGGGCCTGGCGCGCTCGGCGCAGCCGCACGAAGCGCAGCGAGGTGACCAGAGGTGGCAGGCGCAACCGCACAGCGTTGGCCCGGCTGGCGCCGGCACTCAGCGCCGCAGGAGCGCGCGCGGCCCCCGCGAATGCTCGCTGCGGCGCCCGTTCCCGAGGTCGAGATCGAGCGGCACCGGGCTCTCGACCTCGACCTGCTCGGCCGACGTCCACCGAAAGGAGCCCCTTCGGCGTCGGCACGGCACCGCGCGTGCAGTCGAGGTTGCCGAGGCGCGGCGCAATCCGCGTTCTTCCAAAGCCCGGCTCTGCGAGCAGTGACCCCGAGCGTGCGGGTCGGCAATCCGGGAAGGAGCGGCTTCTCGAGCTGCGAGACCAAAAAGGGCCCCGTCCCATACCCAACGCGCCCAGCCTCTGGTCGTTTGACGAGACCCGGGAAAACTCCTTCCGCCAGATGGAACGGCCGGGCCGCTAACGATGCTCGCGCAGCTCCGCCTGGAGCTCCAGCAGCCTGGCCTCCGCGTCCAGCTCGAAGGCCAGGCCGTTCACTGCGAAGCCGAGACGCTGGACGACCTGCGCGCCCGCCGGCGTGTAACCCATTTGGAAGCGGATGGCCCGCCACGCGCTGCGCGTAGGTCGCGCACGGTCCGGCCGGTACGCCCACGCGCCGCTACTCGAGTGGCTGCGCTGGCGCAGCCGATCAGGTCGCACCCAAGAAGCGGATCCAGGGCCGCGTCCCCCTGTTCCTGAACCTCTCCGTCCGCAATCGGGAGAAGGGCTGGATCGCGAACGCCCTGCGCGAGGAATGGAACCGCGCCTGCAAGGCGGTCGGGGTGCGCGTCCGCATGTACGAAGGAACGAAGCACAGCTCCGCCTCGTCGGCGCTGCGATCTGGAACCACGCTCGAGCGCGTGCAGCGCGCGCTGGCACACGCGGACCCCAGGTCCACGGAGCGCTACGCGAAGCTCGACGACCAAGCGGTAGTGGGCGTCTTCTGGACGGGTTTCCGACCACAAGCCCTCGGAATGATTGGTGTTTGTCGCGCAGAACCCCTGCTCAAGTGTGCTCAAGCCGTCAAACGGGCGGGTGGGCCTGGAACCCGCGACTCGAGGCGAAGGAGAGCCGCCGATCGTCGGGAGCTGCCGATTCAGCCGGTGCTCTCGAGCTGGCATCGCCGCCACAGACCCGGCGCGAAAGCCGTCAGCAGCGTCCGCTCGCTCTCGGTCCGTGCTGCCAGCCTGTAGAACACGAGCGCCCCAGAACCCGTGATCTCCACCTCGTCGGCTTCGACGTGCTCATCGCCGGTGTCCAGTCGAACCAGCCACTGCCGCTTCATCGCTCCTCTACCCGTCCGCTGATGATCGCCGCGGTTTCGAACCGCCGACGCGCCGCGAATCGAAGGAGAGAGGGGCCCTCGCGGTTCCGAGTCCGCGCTCATCGGCCCGATCCCCCCTGGAGAAGCTCTTTGCCACAGTCTACGCAGAAGGTATTCCGGTCGCGGCGTGATCTTGCATGCTTCTCCTCGGGACACCCTGTCGCGCGCATGTTCCTGTTCACCGCCACGCCGCAATTCGGGCAGAAGCGAATCGTCACCATGGTGCGTCCGTGATTGTCGTTGGCGCAACGCTTTCGCAACATCTCTTGGTCTTCTCCTTCTGACCTCGGATTCGGGGTCGGGTTTCCGGCGCGCTCATCCGAGAACCACCTGGACCCGGTGCTCGCAGCCGTCATCGGAGAGGGGTATCAGCGCGTCTTCCGCGAGCAGGCTCCCATCGAGACGTAGCTGGGCGACACCCCGGCAGACGCCCTTTGGGTTCTCGACGGCGATCCGGTAGATCGTGCGACCGTGCCGGTAGATGATCTGGAAGCGCTCCCACTTCCTTGCAATGCAGGGGTCGATGCGGAGGGCCGAGCCTTGCTTGCGGAATCCGAGTATCCACTCCAGGCCCGCGCGGTAGAGCCAGCCCGCAGCGCCGGTGTACCAGGTCCACCCTGCCCGTCCCAAGTGGGGCGCTCGCGCATAGACATCGGCGGCCACGGCGTAGGGCTCCCCCTTGTAGCGGTGAA
The DNA here is from genome assembly GCA_041611735.1 of Myxococcota bacterium. Lineage (GTDB taxonomy): Bacteria > Myxococcota_A > UBA9160 > UBA9160 > PR03 > JBFIML01. Next base: position 13,268 of record JBFIML010000060.1, read on the forward strand.
GGTTCGCGCGACGGCTCGTATGGTGGATGGGACTCAGCAGGTCGAAGAGCTCGACCGCCTTGTCGCCCTCGCCAAGCATCGCGAGAGCCGCGACCGACCAGGCCGCGGCGTGGGTGTACTGTCCGCCGTTCTCTCGAATGCCGGGGACGTATCCCTTGATGTATCCGGGGTCCAGCGGTGTGCGGTCGAATGGGGGAGAGAAGAGCAGCATCAGGCGGTCGTCCCGCCGAACGAGCCGTTGCTCGACGGACTCCATGGCCTGGCGTGCCCGATGCTCGTCGCCCGTGCCGGAGAGGACCGCCCACGACTGGGGGATGGAGTCGATCCGACATTCGTCGTTCTGCGCCGATCCGAGCGGTGTCCCGTCGTCGAAGAATGCGCGCCGATACCACTCCCCGTCCCATGCGTCCGTGTCCAGTGAGGCCTCGAGGGAATCGGCCTTGCTCCGCCAGTCTGCCGCGCGCTCCCCTTCCCCGCGCAGGTCGGCGATCGGGGCGAAATCCCGCAGGTTCTTGAGGAGGAACCAGCCCAGCCAGACGCTTTCGCCCCGGCCCTCGTGGCCGACGCGGTTCATGCCGTCATTCCAGTCCCCGGCTCCGATCAGGGGGAGACCGTGGCTGCCCACGTCGAGGCTGCAGTCCAGGGCCCGCGCACAGTGTTCGTAGAGCGTCGCTCGGTCTTCCGACTCCGCAGGCTCGAAGTAGGCTTCTTGCTGGCACTCCTCCAGGTTCGGCCCCTCGAGCCACGGAATCTCTTCGTCGAGAACCGCCTGGTCCTCGGTCGTCCGCAGATAGTGGACCACCGCATACGGCAGCCAGAGGCGGTCGTCGGAGATGCGGGTCCGAACTCCACGGCCCGTCGGGGTGTGCCACCAGTGCTGAACATCCCCTTCCCGGAACTGGCGGGCAGCGGCTCGGAGAAGGTGTTCGCGCACGAGCTCCGGCCTCGCTATTGCCATCGCCAGGACGTCCTGGAGCTGATCGCGGAACCCGTAGGCCCCTCCGGCCTGGTAGAACGCGGACCGGGCCCAGATGCGGCAGGACAGAGTTTGATAGAGAAGCCAGCGGTTGAGGAGGAGGTTCATCGAGGGATCGGGTGTCTCGATCTGGACCGTGCCCAGCACCTGATCCCAGTACTCCTCGACCTCGCGGAGCGGCGCCTCGCAACCAAGCTCACGGTAGCGCTCGACCAGGGTCCTAACCTCCTTCGAATCCTTCCCCTGCCCCAGCAGAAACAGCACCTCGGTGCGTTCTCCCGGCTCGAGCTCCACGTGCGTCCGAAGCGCGGCGCAAGGGTCCAAGCCCGCTCCGGTCCTCCCGGATAGCGCCTCCCTCCGCTCCAGCGACACGGGATGGTCGAGGCTCGCGTTCCGGCCCAGGAACTCGAGGCGATCGCCGGTCCAGGATGTCTGGCGCCCGCCCAGATCGGCGAATCCGATCTGGTCCGAGAACTCTCCGTTCCAGGCGTTTCGCGCGAGTAGTGCTCCCGTCGCGGAATCGATCTCGGTGACCACGTGCGGCGTGGAGCCGCTCCGCGAAACCCCCAGCACCCACTCTGCATAGGCCGTAATCGAGAGGCGCCGCTTCCGGTCCGACCGGTTCTCCAGGGCCAGGCGCGAGATCTTGATCGGGTCCCGGACGGGGACGAGCTGCAGGAGCTCCAGCGCGATGCCGTGGGATTCGTGCTCGAAGCGGCTGTATCCCTGGCCGTGCCGGATGACATAGGGCCAGGGCTCTTCCCGGATGGGCAGCAAGGTAGGACCCCAGGTCAAACCGCTGTCTTCGTCTCGCACGTAGAACGTCTCACCGGGTGTGTCGCTGACGGGATCGTTCGTCCAGGGCGTCAGCTTGTTCTCGCGGCTGTTTACGGACCAGGTGCAACCCGAGCCCGACTCGGAGACCTGGAAGCCGAACTCCGGGTTCGCCACCACGTTGATCCAGGGAGCCGGGGTCCACTGCCCCTTGCCGAGAACCGTGACGTACTCACGACCGCCCGGTGAGAATCCGCCGAGGCCGTTGAAGAACTCGAGATCCAGCGCCGGAGCAGGAACGGTGTCGGGCAGCTCGCGCGCCGGGCGGAGACGCGAGGGGACCGGCCCGCGCCGGGGCCGCTCCAACCGAACGGTCTGTTCGGACAGCGTACCCCGGTGCGCGGAGACCTCGATTCGCGCCGCCGCGCGCAGGAGGATCTGGTCCCGCGCAGGCACGAGGTCGGCGCGGAGCAGGTACACGCCCCCGAGTTCCCTTCGCTGCTCTTCCCCCGCCGCCTGGCTCGCCCGTACCATCCCCTCGATGGATTCCTGGAGTGCCTGTGCGTAGGAGGCCCCGCTGGCGTTGAGGATCACCAGGTCGGCGGAAATCCCCTTCATGCGCCAGTACTCCCGCGCTCGCAGGAGCTGTCGCACGACGTCCCGCTCCTCGCCCCGCTCGATGCGGACCAGGGCGATGGGAAGGTCGCCGGAGATGCCGTAGGGCCAGAGCCCGGGCGCGCCGCTGCGGTTGGTAGCCAGTACCTGAGGAGCTGCGCGCAGCGTGGGATCGAGGTAGAGAAGGCGGTTGGCCAGACGCTGGAAGAGATGCGCCTCGTCCTGGGTGATCCGGAGGTGGTGCAGCTGGACCTGCGCCTGCGTCCAGGCCAGCGAGCTCTCTCGCTCGAAGGTGGCCGGCTGGCGGTACTTCTCCGCGATCTCGAGCGCCTCCTGCCGGGACGGCGCCACGAGCGTGGTGAACACGAGGCGGACCGTCGCTCCTTGCGGAATCGCGAGCCGCTGCCGCAGGCTCACGATGGGATCCAGGGTGGACCCAGCCGTGTCCGAAAGGGGGCCCCCGTCGTACACGCACAGCGGAGAGCGGATTCCGCGGCCCCGCCCCAGGAAGCGCGCCCGGTCGCTCTCGTGCTGCAACGGCAGGACCGACCCCCCCTCGACGACGGCCAGGTGAGCGAGCCAGACCTGGGGCTCGTCCGCCGACCGCGGGCGTCGGGTCGCGAGCAGGCTGCCGAGCTCGGGGACGAACTCCGTCTCCACGAAGAGGTTCGAGAAGGCGGGGTGGGCCTCGTCCGCGCCCTGGGGAGCCAGCACTACCTCGGCATAGGACGTGAAGTCGATCTCGCGGTCCCGGTTCCCGACGTTGGTCACCGTCAGCTGGCGAAGCTCGGCGTCGTCATCGGGGGAAACCACGATCTCCAGGGTGATGGCCAGGGACCGGTCGCGCTGCATGATCCTGGCCCGGTCCTCGGAATAGACGACCTCGTAGTGCTCGACTTCGGTTCCGCTCGGCTGGAAGCCGGCAGACC
>JBFIML010000061.1:0-16201 GCA_041611735.1 Myxococcota bacterium
GACGGAGATGGTGATGCCCGGGGACAACGTGGAGATGGTGGTGTCGCTGATCACGCCGATCGCCATGGACAAGGAGCTTCGCTTCGCGATCCGCGAAGGCGGCCGCACCGTGGGCGCCGGCGTCGTCGCGGAGATCCTGGAATGACGTGGGGACGTTCTTGCCTGATTGCCTTCTTGCGCGACGACGGCAGGGGCACGCCTCCCCGGCTCGTGAGAAGGCAATTGGTCAAGGACGTCCCCAAGGCGCGTAGCACAATTGGTAGTGCACCGGACTCCAAATCCGGGGGTTGGGGGTTCGAGTCCCTCCGCGCCTGCCAGGTTTAGAACATGGCGCGCGAAGAGGAGGCGAAGGGACTGACGGCCCGGGTGCGAGGCGCGCGGGAATATCTCACGGCGGTCCGCGGCGAGTTCCGCAAGGTCACGTGGCCGACGCGCAAGGAGACGGTGGGCGGGACGATCGGAGTGCTGGCGGTGGTCGCAGTGATCACGGTGGTGCTCGGCGTGGTGGACGCGGTGCTGGCGAACCTCGTGCGGTTCGTTCTTCCCTGAGGCGGAGCAGGTGAGGCTCGCGATGGCGAAGAAGTGGTACATCGTCCACACCTACTCCGGCCACGAGGCGAAGGCCAAGCAGGGGCTCCTCGAGCGCGCCAAGCTGATGGGCAAGGAGGAGCTGTTCGACGAGGTTTTGATCCCGGAGGAGAGCGTCGTCGAGGTCGTGAAGGGCGAGAAGCGCACTTCGAAGCGGAAGTTCTTCCCCGGCTACATCCTGGTGCGTATGGAGCTCAACGACGAGACCTGGCACATCGTGCGCGAGACGCCTCGCATCACCGGTTTCGTGGGCGGCGGGAACAAGCCGACGCCGATCTCCGACGAGGAGGTCGCGCGGATGACCCAGCAGATCAAGGAAGGCGCGGTCAAGCCGAAGCCGAAGATCCGCTTCGAGGAGGGCGAGAGCGTGCGGGTGACGAGCGGCCCGTTCGCGAACTTCCAGGGCTTCGTGGATGCGGTGAGGCCGGACAAGGAGAAGGTCCGGGTGATGGTGCAGGTGTTCGGTCGCGCGACGCCGGTCGAGCTCGACTACACCCAGCTCGAGAAGGCTTGAAGGAAGCAGCGTGGCCAAGAAGATCGTGGCGTTGGTGAAGCTTCAGTGTCCCGCCGGACAGGCGAACCCGTCGCCCCCGGTCGGGCCCGCGCTGGGCCAGCACGGTGTGAACATCATGGAATTCTGCAAGACGTTCAATGCCCGCACCCAGGACAAGCAGGGCCTGATCATCCCGGCGGTGATCACCATCTACGCGGACCGCACCTTCACCTTCGAGCTCAAGACCCCTCCCGCGGCGGTGCTGCTGCGGCGGGCTGCCCGGATCGAAAAGGGCTCGGGAGAGCCGAACCGAACCAAGGTGGGCACGGTGACGCGGGCACAGGTGCGCGAGATCGCCGAGATGAAGATGCCGGACCTCACGGCAAACGACGTCGATGCGGCCATGAAGATCATCGCCGGGACCGCCCGCTCCATGGGCCTCGACGTGGTGGAGGGCTGAGCGTGGCGCAGGGGAAGCGCTATCGGAAGGCGACGGAAGGCGTGGATCGCGAACGGGCCTACTCGCTGCCGGACGCCGTGGCGCTGCTCAAGGGCGCACCCGAGGCCCGCTTCGACGAGAACGTGGACCTCGCCGTGAACCTGGGCGTGGACCCGAAGCATGCCGACCAGATGGTGCGCGGGGCGATCGTGCTGCCCCACGGCACGGGTCGTTCCGTGCGGGTGCTCGTGTTCGCCAAAGGTGAGCGGGAGACGGAGGCGCGCGAAGCGGGCGCCGACCACGTGGGCGGGGACGACCTGGCCAAGAAGATCCAGGAAGGCTGGTTGGAGTTCGATCGTGTCATCGCGACGCCGGACATGATGAGCGTGGTGGGCCGGCTCGGTCGGGTGCTCGGCCCGCGCGGCCTCATGCCGAACCCGAAGCTCGGCACCGTCACGCCGGACGTGGGGCGCGCCGTGCGCGAGCAGAAGGCGGGCAAGGTGGAGTACCGGGTGGACAAGGCCGGCATCCTGCACGTCCCGATCGGCAAGCGCTCCTTCGAGGCGGAAAGGCTGGTGGAGAACGCCCAGGCCCTCCTGGATGCCGTGATGCGAGCCAGGCCTTCCGCCGCCAAGGGGACGTATCTGAAGAAGGTTTGCATCTCCACGACGATGGGTCCCGGGATCCGCATCGATCCTGCGTCGGTGGTGGCCAAGGCGGCCTAGGAGGTTCTTGGTGCTTTCGCGGGCCGAAAAGGAGAATCTGGTCGGCGAGCTGCGGGACAAGCTCGGCCGGGCCACCTGCGTCCTGCTGGCCGACTACTGTGGCCTGGACGTGGCGGCCGTCGAGGAGCTGCGCAGCCGGCTGCGGACGCAGGGCGAGGGCCAGTTCGAGTACCGGGTGGCCAAGAACACGCTGGTGCGGCGTGCCACCGGCGATTCGGAGCTGGCCGGGCTCGCGCCACACCTGGAGGGGCCGACGGCGCTGGCGTTCTCCTATGGAGACCCGGTGCGGCTCGCCAAGGTGCTGGTGGACTACGCGAAGCAGCACGAAGCGTTCCAGCTGCGCGCTGGCTTCGTGGAAGGGCGGACCATCGAGCGCGACGAGATCGCGACGCTCGCGACGCTGCCCAACCTGGAGCAGCTCCGGGCCCGGCTTGCGGGCCTGCTCCTGGCGCCGGCCACCAAGGTGGCCCAGGTGCTCGTCGCGCCGGGCTCCCAGCTGGCGCGTGTGGTCGAGGCGCGGCGCAAACAGCTCGAGGAGGCGGGCTCCGCTTCTTGAGACGAGGGGAACCCAGGTCCGGCCGGGGCGAGCAGCCCCTCGCCGCCAGCGGCGGACGCCGGACCGCATCAGTGGAAGGATCGCGGGGAAATGACCGATCTGAATGGAATCGTCGATCAGCTCTCGAGCCTCACGGTGATGGAAGCGGCGCAGCTTGCCAAGCTGCTCGAGGAGAAGTGGGGCGTCTCGGCGGCGGCGCCCGTGGCCGTCGCGGCCGTGGGGGCCGTCCCGGGCGGCGAGGCCGCCGGCGCCGTGGAGGAGAAGACCGAGTTCGACGCCGTCCTGGTCTCCGCCGGCGACAAGAAGATCCAGGTCATCAAGGAGGTCCGCGCGCTCACGGGCCTCGGCCTGAAGGAGGCCAAGGACCTGGTGGAGGGCACGCCCAAGCCCGTGAAGGAGGGTGTGTCGAAGGACGAGGCGGCCAAGATCAAGGAGCAGATCGAGGCGGCCGGCGGCAAGGTCGAGATCAAGTAAACGACGCGCGTGCGAGCGCGCGGGACACGCTCCCGCGCTTTCGTGCCACGTCTTCGAGTCGGAGGGCTAAGCCAACCCGTGCCGGAACTCCATTTTTCCGAGAACGCTCCGCGTTTGCGCAAGGATTTCTCGAAGATCCCCTCGATCCTCGAGATCCCCAACCTGATCGAGATCCAGAAACAGTCCTTCGAGCGCTTCCTCCAGACCCAGGTCGAGCCGGAGAAGCGCGAAGCGGTCGGGCTGCAAGGGGTCTTCAACTCGGTCTTCCCCATCAAGGACTTCAACGAGACCGCCTCGCTCGAGTTCGTGAGCTACGTGCTCGAGGAGCCGAAGTACGACGTGCAGGAGTGCCTGCAGCGCGGCATGACCTACGCCGCCCCCTTCAAGGTCACCATCCGCCTGGTCGCCTGGGACGACGCCGAGGGCACCCAGACCATTCGCGACGTGAAGGAGCAGGAGGTCTACTTCGGGGAGATCCCGATCATGACCGCCAACGGCACCTTCATCATCAACGGGACCGAGCGGGTGATCGTCTCGCAGCTGCACCGCTCCCCCGGCATCTTCTTCGACACCAGCACCTCGTCCACCGTCTCGGCCGCCGGGAAGAAGATCTACTCCTGCCGCGTGATTCCCTACCGGGGCTCGTGGCTGGACCTCGAGTTCGACCACAAGGACCTGCTCTACGCACGCATCGACCGGCGGCGCAAGATCCACGCCACCGTGCTGCTCAAGGCGCTGGGTTACACCACCGAGGACCTGCTCAGCTTCTTCTACAAGCCGGAACAGGTCCGTCTGGACGGCAAGAGAATCCTGAAGAAGGTGGATGCGGAGCTGCTGGAGGGCCAGCGCTGCAGCCGGGACGTCAAGGACGAAGCCGGGAACGTTCTCGTGCGCAAGGACAAGAAGTTCACGCGGGCCGCAGTGCGCAAGATCGTCGAGGCCGGCGTGGAGTGGGTCCAGGTGGGGCTCGAGGATCTGATCCGGGAGGACCCGGTCAAGCGGGTGGCGCCCATCGACCTGGTGGACGAGACGACCGGGGAGGTGATCGTCGAGTGCAACGAAGAGCTGACGCAGGCCCACCTGGAGGAGCTGCGCAAGCGCGGCATCATGGAGTTTCCACTGCTGTACCTGGACCCGATCCTGACCGGGACTTCGGTGCGCGACACGTTGCTGGCAGACAAGAACGTGACCCGGGAGGAGGGCATCATCGAGATCTACCGGCGCCTCCGGCCCGGCGACCCGCCCACCATCGAGACCGCAACGAACCTGTTCAACAATCTGTTCTTCAACCCCGAGCGCTACGACCTCTCGCGGGTCGGGCGCCTCAAGCTCAACCACAAGCTCAGCTTCGGCCCGGAGACCCGGGTGTCCTGGCAGCCGCTGGGGCCCTCGGGGCCGCGCGAGGAGATCCCGCTGCGGGAGCTGCCCACCCTGCGCCCCGACGACATCCTGGCCGCGGTCAAGTATCTGGTCGACCTGAAGAACGGCTCCGATCCGAACAAGCGGGTCGACGACATCGACCATCTGGGAAACCGGCGCGTCCGCGTGGTGGGAGAGCTGCTGGAGAACCAGTACCGGATCGGCCTGGTGCGCATGGAGCGTGCGATCAAGGAGCGCATGTCGCTCCAGGAGATCGAGACGCTCATGCCGCACGACCTGATCAACTCGAAGCCGGTTTCGGCCGTGATCAAGGAGTTCTTCGGCTCGAGCCAGCTCTCGCAGTTCATGGACCAGACCAACCCGCTGTCGGCGGTCACCCACAAGCGCCGCCTGTCGGCCCTCGGTCCGGGCGGCCTCACGCGGGAGCGGGCGGGCTTCGAGGTGCGCGACGTGCACCCGACGCACTACGGGCGGATCTGCCCGATCGAGACGCCGGAAGGGCCCAACATCGGCCTGATCGCTTCGCTATCGGCCTTTGCCCGCGTCAACGACTACGGCTTCATCGAAACCCCGTACCGGGTGGTGCGGAACGGGGTGGTCACCAACGAGGTCAAGTACCTCTCGGCGCTCGAGGAGGAGCAGCTCGCCATCGCCCAGGCCAACGCCGTGGTGGACGAGGGCGGGCGCTTCGTCGCCGAGCTGGTCCAGGCGCGCAAGGGCGGCGAGTTCGTGATGCTGCCCCCTGGCGAGATCCAGATGATGGACGTCTCGCCGAACCAGCTGGTGTCCGTGTCGGCCTCGCTGATCCCCTTCCTCGAGCACGACGACGCGAACCGCGCGCTGATGGGGTCGAACATGCAGCGCCAGGCGGTGCCGCTGCTGCGCACCGAGGCGCCGCTGGTGGGAACCGGGATGGAGGCTGTGGTGGCCCGCGATTCGGGCGTCACGGTCGTGGCCAAGCGAGACGGCGCGGTCGTTTCGGTCGATGCCAGCCGCATCGTGATCAAGCCCGACGAGGACGACGGAACCGGGTCGAACGTCGACATCATCAGCCTGGTCAAGTACCAGCGTTCCAACCAGAACAGCTGCATCAACCAGAAGCCGATCGTGAAGCCCGCAGACCGGGTCCGGCGCGGCCAGGTGATCGCCGACGGTCCGGCCACCGAGCGGGGCGAGCTCGCTCTCGGGCGCAACGTGGTCGTCGCCTTCATGCCGTGGGGTGGATACAACTTCGAGGACTCCATCCTGATCTCGGAGCGGGTCGTGAAGGACGACTCCTTCACTTCGGTGCACATCGAGGAGTTCGAGTGCGTCGCCCGGGACACGAAGCTCGGCAAGGAGGAGATCACGCGCGACATCCCGAACGTCGGCGAGGAGGCACTCGCGGACCTGGACGAGTCGGGAATCGTGCGCATCGGAGCCGAGGTCAAGGCAGACGACATCCTGGTGGGCAAGATCACGCCCAAGGGCGAGACGCAGCTCTCCCCGGAAGAACGGCTGCTACGGGCGATCTTCGGGGAGAAGGCCGGGGACGTGCGGGACACCTCGCTGCGCGTTCCGCCCGGCGTCGCGGGGATCGTGATCGGCGCCCAGGTCTTCTCGCGCCGCGGGGTCGACAAGGACGAGCGCGCCCGGGCGATCGAGGAGAAGGAAATCGAGCGGCTCCGCAAGGATCAGGAGGACGAGATCCGGATCATCCGCCAGAACGCCATGGAGCGGGTGCGGGAGCTGCTGCTCGGGGCGCGGGCGGCCAACCGGGTCCTGGATCCCCGGCGCAAGGAGACGGTGCTCGAGGCGGGCGCGCCGGTCACCGCCGAGGTGCTGGCGGCGCTGCCCCAGCGCAAGTGGAAGGACGTCCAGGTCGAGGACGCGCAGGTCCAGGACCGGGTGGAGCGGATCTTCCAACGCGTGGAGGAGCAGGCCAACGTCATCAAGACCGTCTTCGACGAGAAGATCGCGCGGCTCAAGAAGGGCGATGAGCTTCCGCCGGGCGTCTTCAAGATGGTGAAGGTGTACGTGGCGATCAAGCGCAAGCTGTCGGTGGGCGACAAGATGGCCGGGCGCCATGGCAACAAGGGCGTGATCTCGCGCATCCTCCCGGAGGAGGACATGCCCTACCTGGCCGACGGGACGCCGGTGGACATCGTGCTGAATCCGCTGGGCGTGCCTTCGCGCATGAACGTCGGGCAGATCCTCGAGACGCACCTGGGCTGGGCGGCGCGGGTGCTGGGCCAGCAGCTGGAGGCGCTGCTGGAGCAGCACGCCGGCCCCGCCGCCCTGCGAGCCCGGCTCAAGGAGATCTACGACGATCCGCGCATCCGCGGCCTGCTCGACCAGGCCTCGGACGACGCGATCCGCTCCATCGCGTCCAACGTTCGGCACGGCCAGCACGTGGCCACCGCCGTCTTCGACGGCGCCCGCGAGGACGAGATCAAGAGCGAGCTGGAGCGGGCGGGGCTGCCGCGTTCCGGCCAGACGGTGCTGTTCGACGGACGCACCGGGGAGCCCTTCGACACGGACGTGACGGTGGGACTGCTGTACATGCTGAAGCTGCACCACCTCGCCGACGACAAGATCCACGCGCGCAGCATCGGACCCTACAGCCTGGTGACCCAGCAGCCGCTGGGCGGCAAGGCCCAGTTCGGCGGGCAGCGCCTGGGCGAGATGGAGGTCTGGGCCCTGGAAGCCTACGGCGCGGCGTTCGGCCTCCAGGAGTTCCTGACCGTCAAGTCCGACGACGTGAGCGGCCGAACCCGGATGTACGAATCGATCGTAAAGGGTGAGAATACGCTGGAGCCCGGCCTGCCCGAGAGCTTCAACGTGCTGGTGAAGGAATTGATGGCGCTCGGACTCGATACCGAGCTGCTCGAAGAAAAGGACTGAGGGAGGCGTACCGCCTTGCGAGATCTGTACAACCTCTTCGACCGACCCAAGGACCCGCTCGCGTTCAACGCGATCCGCATCTCGATTGCGTCGCCAGACAAGATCCGGGAATGGTCGCACGGCGAGGTCAAGAAGCCGGAGACGATCAACTACCGCACGTTCAAGCCGGAGCGGGACGGGCTCTTCTGCGCCAAGATCTTCGGACCCGTCAAGGACTACGAGTGCAACTGCGGCAAGTACAAGCGCATGAAGCACCGCGGGGTGGTGTGCGAGAAGTGCGGCGTCGAGGTGATCCAGTCCAAGGTCCGACGTGAACGGATGGGCCACATCACGCTGGCGACGCCCGTCGCGCACATCTGGTTCCTCAAGTCGCTCCCGTCGCGCATCGGCAACATCCTCGAGATCGCGCTACGAGACCTGGAGCGCGTGCTCTACTTCGAGTCCTACGTGGTCATCGACCCCAAGGACACCGATCTGCGCCGGGCGGAGCTCCTGAACGACGAGCGCCTGGCGGAGGCGCTGGAGCGCTGGGGTCGGGATGCCTTCGACTACGGGATCGGCGCCGAAGCGGTGCGCAGGATGCTGGCGAGCATCGAAGTGGACAAGGAATGCAAGGAGCTTCGCGGCGACATGCGCGAGGCCAAGAGCGAGGCGAAGCGCAAGAAGATCGCGAAGCGCCTCAAGGTGCTCGATGCCTTCCGCGAGTCCGCCAACCGTCCGGAGCACATGATCCTCGAGGTGGTGCCGGTGCTCCCGCCGGATCTCCGGCCCCTGGTGCCCCTGGACGGCGGGCGCTTCGCGACCAGCGACCTAAACGACCTGTATCGGCGCGTGATCAATCGCAACAACCGCCTGAAGCGCCTGCAGGAGCTCAATGCGCCCGAGGTGATCATCCGCAACGAGAAGCGGATGCTCCAGGAGGCCGTGGATGCGCTGTTCGACAACGGGCGGCGGGGGCGCGTGATCACGGGGCCGAGCAAGCGGCCGCTCAAGTCGCTCTCGGACATGCTCAAGGGCAAGTCCGGGCGCTTCCGGCAGAACCTGCTCGGCAAGCGCGTGGACTACTCGGGACGCTCGGTGATCGTCGTCGGGCCGGAGCTGCGCCTGCATCAGTGCGGTCTGCCCACGCGGATGGCGCTGGAGCTGTTCAAGCCCTTCATCTACTCGAAGCTCGAGCAACGGGGCTACGTGACCACCATCAAGGCCGCCAAGAAGATGGTGGAGAAGGAGCGCCCCGAGGTGTGGGACATCCTGGCCGAGGTGGTGCAGGAGCACCCGGTGCTCCTCAACCGGGCCCCCACGCTGCACCGGCTCGGCATCCAGGCCTTCGAGCCCCAGCTCATCGATGGAAAGGCGATCCAGCTGCACCCGCTGGTGTGCGCGGCGTACAACGCGGACTTCGACGGCGACCAGATGGCGGTGCACGTGCCGCTCAGCGTCGAGGCGCAGATCGAGGCCCGGGTGCTCATGATGTCGACCAACAACATCCTGAGCCCCGCCACCGGGCGACCGGTCATCGGGCCGACCCAGGACATCGTGCTGGGCGCGTACTACATGACCCGGGAGCGTCCCGGCGCGCGAGGCGAGGGCATGCGCTTCTCCGGGGCGGAGGAAGTTCGCTGCGCCTTCGACGCCGAGGAAGTGGACCTCCACGCCAACATCCACGTGCGGCTCAACGGGTCGGTGGTGGAGACCACGCCCGGCCGGGTGCTGCTGCAGGAGATCCTGCCCGAGCAGATCCCCTTCGAGCTCATGAACAAGGTGCTCGACAAGAAGGCGCTGGGCGAGCTGATCGACCAGGCGTATCGCCGCCTGGGCAACAAGGCCACCGTGATCCTGGCCGATCGGCTGCGTACGCTCGGCTACCAGTACGCCACCAAGGCAGGCATCTCCTTCTGTGTGGACGACATGGAGATCCCCCGCGACAAGGAGAGGATCATCAACAATGCGAATGCCCTCGTGCGGGAGATCGAGCAGCAATACCAGGAAGGCCTGATCACCGACGGCGAGCGGTACAATAAGGTGATCGACATCTGGGCCGAGGCTACGGAGCGGGTGGCGGGCCAGATGATGGAGAGCATCGGCGTCGACGTCATCACCGACCGCGAAGGCAACCCGACCCGGGTACCGAGCTTCAACTCCATCTACATGATGGCCGATTCGGGCGCTCGCGGATCCGCCCAGCAGATGCGCCAGCTGGCCGGGATGCGCGGTCTGATGGCCAAGCCGTCCGGCGAGATCATCGAGACGCCCATTACTTCGAACTTCCGCGAAGGGCTCTCGGTGCTGCAGTACTTCATCTCCACGCACGGTGCGCGGAAGGGCCTGGCGGACACGGCGCTGAAGACGGCGAACTCGGGCTACCTGACCCGGCGACTGGTGGATGTGGCCCAGGACGTCATCGTGCGCGACGAGGATTGCGGGACCACCGACGGGCTCGAGATGCAGCCGCTCGTGGAAGGCGGTGAGGTCATCGAGCCGATCGGCGAGCGCATCCTCGGGCGGGTCGCCCTGCGCGACATCAAGGACCCGCGGGATGCGTCCTTGCTGGTGGTTGCCGGCGAGGAGATCGACGAAGAAAAGGTGCGCCAGATCGAGGATTCGGGCATCGAGCGGGTGCTGATCCGCTCCGTGCTCACTTGCGAGTGCGAGCGGGGCGTGTGCATCCGGTGCTACGGCCGGGATCTGGCCCGGGGAGAGATGGTGAACCTGGGCGAGGCGGTCGGCGTGATCGCGGCGCAGTCGATCGGCGAGCCCGGCACGCAGCTCACGATGCGGACCTTCCACATCGGCGGGACGGCGACGCGAAGAGCGGAGCAATCGAGCGCCGAGGCCCGCAGCGAGGGGGAGGTGCGCTTCCTGGAGCTGCGCACGGTGGCGGACCGGCAGGGACGCCAGATCGCCATGAACCGCCACGGCGAGGTCGCCGTCTATGACGCGAGCGGGCACGAACGGGAGCGGCATCCGGTGGTGTACGGAGCCTGGGTTCGAGCCGGGCACGGGGAGAGCGTGAAGCCCGGCGCGGTTCTCCTGGAGTGGGACCCCTTCGCGAATCCGATCCTGGCCGAGGTCTCCGGCACGGCGCGCTACGAGGACATCCAGGAAGGCGCCACCATGCGCGAGCAGGTGGACGAGTTCACGGGCATGTCCTCGAGGGTGATCATGGAGTCGAAGGACCCGGAACTGCGGCCGCGCATCGTGGTGGAAGGCTCCGAAGCACAGGCGGGCCACCAGGCCCTGCTGCCCGTGGGAGCCTACCTGGCGGTCAACGAGAACGAGCAGGTGGCGGCGGGGGACGTGGTCGCCAAGATCCCGCGGGAGATCACCCGCACCAAGGACATCACGGGCGGCCTGCCGCGGGTTGCCGAGCTGTTCGAGGCCCGCAAGCCGAAGGAATACGCGATCGTCAGCGAAGTCGATGGCACCGTCGAGTTCGGGTCCGACGTGCGCGGGCGGCGGCGGGTCATCGTGCGACCGGACGCGGAAGGGGAGGAGCCGAAGGAGTACCTGATCCCCAAGGGCAAGCACGTGGCGCTTCGAGAGGGCGATCGGGTGCGGGCCGGGGAGCCCCTCATGGACGGGTCCTCGAACCCGCACGACATCCTGCGCATCAAGGGCGTGAAGGATCTCGCCAAGTACCTGGTCGACGAGGTGCAGGAGGTCTACCGCCTCCAGGGCGTCAAGATCAACGACAAGCACATCGAGGTGATCGTGCGCCAGATGCTGCGGCGGGTGCGCATCAAGGAGGCGGGCGAGACCGATTTCCTGGTGGGGGAGCAGGCGGACAAGGTCGGCTTCGAGCGGGCGAACGCGCGCATGCTGGAGCAGGGCAAGCCGCCCGCGGTCGCCGAGCCCCTGCTGCTCGGCATCACGAAGGCGTCGCTCTCGACGGAGTCGTTCATCTCGGCGGCCTCCTTCCAGGAGACCACCAAGGTGCTGACCGAGGCGGCGATCTGGGGCAAGACCGACCACCTGCACGGCCTGAAGGAGAACGTGATCATGGGCCGCCTCGTCCCGGCGGGGACGGGAATGGCCCGCTACCAGAACATCGGGATCCAGGTGGATGCGCCCGAGGAGCTGCTCGAGCCGCCGCAGGAAGCCCTGGCGGGCGACGGGGTGCCGCCGCCGGATTCCGGCCTGCCCCTGGAGGAGGCCTCTTCCCCGGAGGGAGCCGGCACCTAGCGGCCTGTCGACCCCGCGGCCTCGCGGTGGCCCCTCAGCGGCCCGTTGACAGGGGTCCGAAGGTCGCTAAAATCCAGCGGTTTTCGAGTCTGGCACGCCCTGCTGCGGCCCGTCCCGGCGCGACGGAGAGCAGTGACCCGAGGATGTGTCCTCCGGTCTCTTCGTCGCCCGCGGGGGGGTCAGGGGGGCTGCATTCTGCTTGCGCCCGGGCCTTCCTCGAACGGCGAGCCGGCGCGAGGTCACGCGATGCCGACCATCCAGCAGCTGGTGCGCCGCGGGCGCGGACTCCAGCGCAGCCGCTCCAAGTCGCCCGACCTGGATCACTCTCCGCAGCGACGCGGCGTGTGCGTGCGCGTGTGCACCCAGACGCCGAAGAAGCCGAACTCCGCCTTGCGCAAGGTGGCGCGCGTGCGACTCACCAACAGTCGCGAGGTGTGGGCCTACATCCCGGGCGTGGGCCACAATCTGCAGGAGCACTCGGTGGTCCTGGTGCGCGGGGGGCGCGTGAAGGACCTGCCTGGCGTCCGCTACCACATCGTGCGCGGCACCCTGGACACGACGGGCGTCGCGGATCGGCAGAAGGGACGCTCGAAGTACGGTGCCAAGAGGCCCAAGTAACGCGAGGATCGTTTGGCCCGGGACCGTCCCGGGCCCACGGAGCCCAATCTGCATGCCTCGACGACGCGAAGTTCGACGGCGCCTTCCCGTGGCCGATCCGAAGTACAACGATCGGATGGTCAGCCGCTTCATGAACATCCTGATGCGGCAGGGGAAGAAGAGCATCGCGGAGGGCATCGTGTACGGCGCCTTCGAGATGATCGAGAGCAAGACGCGCAACGATCCGCTGGCCATGTTCCGTCGTGCCCTCGACAACGTGCGACCCCGCATCGAGGTGAAGTCCCGAAGGGTGGGGGGCGCCACCTATCAGGTTCCCATCGAGGTGCGCCCGGAGCGCGCCACCTCCCTGGCCATGCGCTGGATCGCGGACTACTCGCGGGCTCGCGACGGCAAGAGCATGCGCGAGAAGCTGGCCAACGAGCTGATCGACGCTGCCAACGAACGCGGCGAGGCCGTCAAGAAGCGGGAGGATACCCACCGGATGGCAGAGGCGAACAAGGCCTTCGCCCACTACCGGTGGTAGCCGCGAGCCCGCTCCGGGGTTCGCAGAGGCCGATCACCACCATGCCCCGCACGGCGCCGCTGGAGAGGATTCGCAACATCGGCATCATGGCCCACATCGATGCCGGCAAGACCACGACCACCGAGCGGATCCTGTACTACACCGGCGTCACCTACAAGATGGGTGAAGTGCACGAAGGCTCCGCCACCATGGACTGGATGGAGCAGGAGCAGGAGCGGGGCATCACCATCACCTCCGCGGCCACCACCTGTGTCTGGAAGGACCACCGCATCAACCTCATCGACACTCCGGGGCACGTGGACTTCACGATCGAGGTGGAACGTTCCCTGCGGGTGCTGGACGGCGCCATCGCCGTGTTCTGTGGCGTAGGCGGGGTGGAGCCCCAGTCGGAGACGGTTTGGCGCCAGGCCGACCGCTACCGGGTCCCGCGCATCGCCTTCGTCAACAAGATGGACCGCGTCGGGTCCGACTTCGACCGGGTGGTCCGGATGATGCGGGAGCGGTTGGGGACGAATCCGGTGCCGGTGCAGCTTCCGATCGGAAACCTGGAAGGGTTCTGCGGCATCGTGGACCTGATCGAGCAGAAGGCCGTCTACTGGGACGAGGAGTCCCTGGGAGCCGCCTTCCGAGTGGAAGCAGTCCCGGCGGAGCGGGTGGATGCCATGGAGGCGGCCCGCGAGAAGCTGATCGAGGCGGCCGCCGACTGCGACGACGCGCTGATGGCTCGCTACCTGGACGGCGAAGCCATCGCTCCGGACCTGCTGCGCAAGGCACTGCGGGAAGCCACCCTGCGCCTGCGTGCCGTGCCGGTGCTGTGCGGCTCGGCCTTCAAGAACAAGGGCGTGCAGCCGCTTCTCGACGCCATCGTCGCCTACCTGCCTTCCCCGCTGGACGTCCCTGCCATCGAGGGCGTCCATCCCCACACGGGTGCGGTGGTCCCGCGCAAGGCAGATGACCGCGAGCCCTTCGCCGCGCTGGTCTTCAAGCTGATCAGCGACAAGCACGTCGGGCACCTGACCTACATGCGGGTCTACTCCGGCCACGTGGAGACCGGTGACCAGGTCCTCAACGCGAACCGGGGCCGCAAGGGCCGCGTGGGGCGCCTGCTGCGCATGCATGCCAACAAGCGCCAGGAGATCGAGGAGGCCTTCGCCGGGGACATCGTGGCGGTGGTCGGGCTGAAGAGCGTCGCCACGGGAGAGACGCTGTGCGATCCCCAGCAGCCGGTGGCCCTGGAGGCGATGGCCTTCCCGGATCCCGTGCTCTCGATCGCCATCGAGCCCAAGACGAAGGCCGACATGGACCGGCTCGGAGCGTCCCTGGAGCGGCTCGCCCAGGAGGACCCCTCCTTTCGGGTGGGGACGGACCCCGAGACCGGCCAGACCATCATCTCCGGGATGGGCGAGCTTCACCTCGAGATCATCATCGACCGCCTGCTGCGCGAATTCCGCGTCGATGCCAACGTGGGTCCGCCGCAAGTGGCCTACAAGGAGACCGTGACCCGGCCGGTCCGGGTGGAGGGCCGCTACGTCAAGCAGACGGGCGGCGCCGGCGACTTCGGCGTCGTGGTGATCGCGGTGGAGCCGGGCGAAGCGGGAGCAGGCTTCGTGTTCGAGAACGCCATCAAGGGCGGCGTCGTCCCGCGCGAGTTCATCCCCCCGGTGCGCCAGGGCTGCGAGGAGGCGCTCCAGAGCGGGGCCCTGGCCGGCTATCCCGTGGTGGACGTCAAGGTGCGGCTCGTGGACGGGCAGTACCACGAGGTGGACTCCTCGGAGCGCTCGTTCAAGATCGCGGGCTCGCTGGCCATCAAGGAGGCGCTCCAGAAGGCCGAGCCCGTGCTGCTCGAGCCCATGATGCGGGTCGAAGTGGTGACTCCGGAGGACTTCGTGGGGGCCGTGCAGGGGGACCTGAGCAGCCGCCGGGGCAAGCTCACCGGCCTCGAGGTACGCGGCACCTCCCAGGTGATCGGGGCCGTGGCGCCGCTTGCGACCATGTTCGGATACGTCAACAACCTGCGCTCCATGACCCAGGGGCGTGCCACGTACACCATGCAGTTCTCCCACTATGCCCGCGTTCCCGCGCAGGTCGCGGAGGGCATCGTCAACCGCTGAGGGGCGAGCTCGCAGGGAGAGCCCCGGGAGGTTCAAAGCATCATGGCGAAGGCGAAGTTCGAGCGTACGAAGCCGCACGTGAACGTGGGGACGATTGGTCACGTGGACCACGGGAAGACGACGTTGACGGCGGCGATCACGCAGCGGCAGGCGACGAAGAAGCTGGCGGACTTCACGCCGTTCGACCAGATCGACAAGGCGCCGGAGGAGCGGGAGCGGGGCATCACGATTGCGACGGCGCACGTGGAGTACCAGACGGAGAAGCGGCATTACGCGCACGTGGATTGTCCGGGTCACGCGGACTACGTGAAGAACATGATCACGGGGGCGGCCCAGATGGACGGGGCGATCCTGGTGGTGAGTGCGGCGGACGGTCCGATGCCGCAGACGCGGGAGCACGTGCTGCTGGCGCGGCAGGTGAACGTGCCGCACATCGTGGTGTTCTTGAACAAGGTGGACCAGGTGGACGATCCGGAGCTGCTCGAGCTGGTGGAGCTCGAGGTGCGGGAGCTGTTGAGCAAGTACGAGTTTCCCGGGGACGACATTCCGATCATCAAGGGGAGTGCGCTCAAGGCGCTGGACAGCGGCGGCCAGGACGAGTCGAACCAGTGCATCGACGAGCTGCTGGAGGCGCTGGATGCGACGATTCCGGAGCCGCAGCGGGCGCTGGACAAGCCGTTCCTGATGCCAATCGAGGACGTGTTTTCGATCACGGGTCGCGGGACGGTGGTGACGGGCCGGATCGAGCAGGGCGTGGTGAAGGTGGGGGACGAGGTGGCGGTGGTGGGGATCCGGGACACGTCCAAGACGGTGGTGACCGGGGTGGAGATGTTCCGGAAGCTGTTGGACCAGGGTCAGGCCGGGGACAACGTGGGGTGTCTGCTGCGCGGGGTGGGCAAGGAGGACGTGGAGCGGGGGCAGGTGTTGGCGAAGCCCGGTTCGATCACGCCGCACACCCAGTTCAAGGCGCAGGTGTACATCCTGAAGAAGGAGGAGGGGGGCCGGCACACGCCCTTCTTCAAGGGGTATCGGCCGCAGTTCTACTTCCGGACCACGGACGTGACGGGGTCGGTGGAGCTTCCGGAGGGGACGGAGATGGTGATGCCCGGGGACAACGTGGAGATGGTGGTGTCGCTGATCACGCCGATCGCCATGGACAAGGAGCTTCGCTTCGCGATCCGCGAAGGCGGCCGCACCGTGGGCGCCGGCGTCGTCGCGGAGATCCTGGA
>JBFIML010000062.1:0-15980 GCA_041611735.1 Myxococcota bacterium
ACCGGGACCTCCAGGGGCGGCGGGCCGGGCAGTGCCGGAGGCGCCGCCGGATCGAGGTTCCCGGTGGCGAGCGCATGATCGACGTCGTCCTCGAGGCGGCGCAGCGAGACGCGCGGGCGATCCAGGCCGGAACCCAGCGGCACGAGCCCTCGGCCAGCACCAGCGCCACGAGCGCCTGCGCGTGCGATCCGGAGAGCGAGCCCGCGCGCCAGGCCGCCGCCAGGGTCGGTGAGGCGCAGGAGGCGCGCTCCAAGCGCAGCAGCGCCCGTGCCTTGCGCGGCGCCATCCCGAGCCGCTCGCGGGCATGGGCGTCGAGGCTGCGGAAGCCGAGCTCGCGGTAGGCGCCCCGGCAGGCGAGCTCGAGCAGCAGCGGCCCCATGCGCACCAGCAGCCCGCGCTCGAGGGCCACGGCGCGCCGCAGCCGTGCGTCGAGCATGCGGGCACCGGCGGCTTCCAGGCCGTCGGTGAGGGCGGCGACGAAGCGGGAGGGCGCCGCGGGTGCGACCGGGGCCAGCGGCACGGCCGGTCCATCGGCGGGCCCGGGCTCGGCGAGCGCCGCCGTGGAGAGCCACCGGCCCGCGACCCGGCGGGCCAGGTAGCGGGCCGCGCCCCACCGGGCGGAGACGCGCTCGCGCAGGGGATGCGGAGCGTCTCGCAGGCCTCCTCGGGAGCGCCCGTCTCGTGGCGAGCCGCGCGAGGGCGCGCCGCAGCGGGGCTCCCGCCGCCGCCAGCTGCGCCAGGGGCTCGTCTGCCTCCGGCTCTGCTGCCGCGAGATGCGCTGCGCGACGGGCTCAGCCATCCGGGCTCCGGGGACCGGGGACGTCCAACCCAACACAGCTTTGACACGTCCGCGTGACGGATCCGGTCACATCCCGTGGATGCACTCCACGTCTCCCGGTACATCGAGGCGTTTCCGGCCGCCGGTTCTGAACAGGCCGACGCCGGGCGTGTACCAGGTGGCCTCGCCGCCCTGGGCGGAGTGCTCGCGGTAGCCGACGACGATGCGCCCGTCCGCCGACGCGCCCCGGGAGAAGATTCCCCAGTCATAGCCCCCCTCGCCGCTCGACGGCTCGTGGAGGCTCAGCATCCCCGTGTCGAGGGTCCAGCGGAAGGCCTCGTCCCAACAGAGACTATGCACCCCTCCCAGCAGGAGCCGGAGCTGCAGAACTTCTGGTGGCGGATGTTTCCGGCTAGCTCGAGCCGACCACGGTGGAGCCGTCGCCCGAGATGTCGAACACGTTCGTGAACGGCCCGAGGTCCAGGTGCACCCAGCCCAGGTAGCCGAGATCCCGGAAGGAGGGCTGGGCGGTCGCGAGCGCCGCCGGGAGCAGGCTCGCCAGGACCGCAACGGCGACCCGTCGTCCTCTCGTCGCCCGCAGCGCCGTTCATCCCAGCCCGGAGCGGGCTCCCGACGCGGGGGAGCTAAGGCCGCGCGACGGCCTGCTGCCGGTAGCGGTTGTGGCACGCCACGCAGGTCGTCACCATGCCGCCGTAGTGGGCCGCCAGGGCCTCGCGGAGATGGTCGGTCTCCAGTCGTCCGCTAGCCCTCCCCTCCTGGTCGTGCTGGATCAGCACCTCGGAGATGGACTTGAGGCTCTCCGCCCGGGTCTGGAGGGCGAAGGCCAGGGAGAGGAAGCGATCCCGTTCGGTCTGGGGCAGGTCCTCGGGCACCATGCCAGTCAGCTCGCTCGCGTGATCCCGGATCACGTCGGCCTTGGCCGGGACGGCCGCATAGCTCGAGGTGATCAAGGAGACCAGGATCACCTGGAGGCCCCCGAAGTTCTCGCCCATGAGAGCCTTGATGGGCGGCGGCTTCGCGGGCTCTTCGGACATCGCCGCCAGCGACAGGCCGAGGATTGCCAGAGTGACCGCCAAGCTTCTTGCAAGCCGCATGCGCCCTCCTCGCCCCCGGCTTTGCAGGATCCCCGTGCGCCGGAGTCCTGGAAGCAGATAGCGCAAGCCGCATGCCAACGCGAAGCGCGCCACCCACGAGGCCCTGCCATGGGGGCTGGGGCGTCCTGCCTCAGTCTTGTGGCAGCGCGACCTTCCCGTACGTCCCAGGACCGCCGGCTGGAGCTGACCCGGATCCCCGTGACGCAGCCGTCAGCCGGTCGGCTCCATGCGGCTGCGAGGCCCGGCGGGGCGGCTTCCGCGGCCGCGCCGGCGCCGTCCTCGCGGCCGCGAGCTCCGCGGGCGCGCGCCCGGGCGCGGGGATGCGGGCCGCGGGTCGTGGACGCTGCGCTCGCCCCGTCCGCGCTCGTCCGAGCTGCGCAGGGGCTCGGGAACCTCGGCCCGCTCCAGGCGGCGCCGGGTCAGCTGCTCGATGGAGGCCAGGTAGGAGCGCTCCTGCGACGAGCAGAGTGAGAGGGCGACTCCCCGTGCGCCGGCCCGTCCGGTGCGTCCCACGCGGTGCACGTAGGTCTCGGGCTCGTGCGGCAGATCGAAGTTGATGACGTGGGAGAGGTCCTTCACGTCGATGCCTCGGGCGGCGATGTCCGTCGCCACCACGACGCGGGTGGTACCAAGCTTGAAGTCCCGCAGCGCCCGCTCGCGCGCCGCTTGGGACTTGTTGCCGTGGATCGCGGTCGCTTCGATGCGCGCGCGCGCGAGCTTCTGCGCCAGCCGGTTGGCGCCGTGCTTGGTACGCGTGAAGACGAGCGCCCGGTCGATCTCTCCGTTGCCCAGCAGCCCGAGCAGCAAATCCACCTTCCGGGGCGTCTCCACGAAGTAGACCGCCTGTGCGATCGGTTCCTCCGTCGACCGGACGGGGTCGACGGCCACGTGGACCGGGTCGTCGAGCAGGTGGCTCGCCAGGCTCCGGATCCCTCGGGGCAGCGTTGCGGAGAAGAGCAGCGTCTGGCGTGCCCTTGGCAGCGCCTTCGCGATACGCTGGACATCGTGGATGAAGCCCATGTCGAGCATGCGGTCGGCCTCGTCGAGCACGAAGGTCGCCACATCTCGGAAGTCGACTTCTCCGTCGCCCATCAGGTCGAGCAGCCGGCCGGGCGTGGCCACCAGCACGTCCACGCCGCGCCGGAGCGCCTGGATCTGCGGACCCTTCCCGATGCCGCCGTAGACCACGTGGTGCCGGATTCCGGTCTTCCGGCCGTAGTTTCCGAAGCTCGCGCCGATCTGCGCCGCGAGCTCGCGCGTGGGGGCGAGCACCAGCACCCGGATCCGGCGGCGGCCCGGGGCAAGGCGTTGGGCCAGGAGCCGGTGGAGGAGAGGGAGGGCGAAGGCCGCCGTCTTGCCCGTGCCGGTCTGGGCGCAGCCGAGCAGGTCCCGGCCGGCCATCACTTGCGGGATCGCCTCGCGCTGGATCGGCGTCGGCTCGCGATAGCCGGCTGCGCCCACCGCCTCGCCCAGAGCGGGCGCGAGGCCAAAGGCCTCGAAAGCTTCCGGCGTCCCCCGAGCGGCGCCGGATGCGGTCATGAGAGATCTTGCGTTCAAGAATTGTTCCTTTGGAGCGCGCGCGCACACGGCTCCTCGTCGGCCGTGGGCGCAGCAGACGCCCGGGATGGGTGGCGCTCCCGCCACCTCACACATCCCGCCCTCGAGACATGTCGATTGAATTTCGGTCGAGCAGTCCCCGGGTTGGCGTTGAGGGGACAGGGCGTCAGAGGCCGGCGCGCGATTCGAGGCGCGCCGCAGCTGATCGAGCTCCACCGGAGGATTGCATCCGATTGGGCCGGGTGCAAGCCGGGTCCAGCGCCTGGTCTTCGATTTCGGCCGAGCGTCCTCCGGGCTTGAGCCTCAGCGCTCCTTGCGGCCGTGCACCAGGGTCTTCGCACCGGTGTCGAAGAGCACCTCGACCTTCCGGGGTCCGTTCAGCGCCTGGACCACGCCTTCCCCGAAGCTCGCGTGGACGATGCGGTCTCCCACCCGATACGTGTCCCTGGTCCGAAACGGCCGGCTCGGCCGCGACGGATCGGCGGCGATGACGGGCCTTGCGGGGGCGCGAAGCCGTCGCACGCCCCTCGGGTGCTCTCCGGCTGCCGGGTCGCCGCCCGCGGGCGCGCGATGGCGATGACGCGCCCGGCACTCCAGGCACTCGACCCGGGCGATCCGTCCTTGCGCCAACGCGATCACCACGTGCCAGGTCTGCCCACATCTTCCGCAGATCGACTGGATCTCGGCTCCGACCCGCATCCGCACCTCGCACGAAGAAGAGCCAGTCCTTCGGCCCTCCTCCGGAGAACGATCGACTTCGACCAGGAGGCGTGGCGTCGAGCCGCGGAAGGATCGCCGCCTGCTTCGGTAGCGCTTCAGTAGAGCCCGCGGATGTATCGGATCAGCTCTTCGTGCTCGCCAGCCAGGTGACCTTTCTGGTGGATCAGGATGTCGATGGGCGTGACCATGCCGACCACGGTCTCGCCATCCAGGACCGGGACGTGGCGAAAGCCCTTCTTGACCATGACGTCGATCACCTGCTCGAGGTTCGAGTGGACCGACGCCGTGAAGACCTGCTTCTTCATGAAGTCCTCGACCTTCAGGTCTCGAATGCCGTCCGGGTGCAGGGCGCAGCACCGGACCAGGTCGTTCTTCGTGAAGATGCCCGCCAGCTTCTCTCCCTCGTAGACCACGAGCGCGCTCACGTCCCGCTCCACGAACTCGCGAACGGCCTCCAGGACGGTCGCCTTGCGGGGAACCCCGTAGGTCCCGACCCCCCGGGTCCTGAGGTCCTTGATTCTCTTCACGACCGGTCTCCTCCGGGCACCAGCGCTCCCCCGAACCTCACGCCCGCGGCCCGGCTCCGACTGGAGGCTAGCAACTCCGTCCGGCGTCGCCCGGGCCGCGCCAGCCCGCCTCGGGCGAGCGCTGCTCTACTTGCGGCGCGGGTAGTCCGGGATCGGATCGCGCCCCTCCGGATAGTCGGGGTAGCGGCGAGGAGACCTCGCCAGCTCGCCGCGAAGGTGTACGACCGCGCGCAGGGCGTCGCGACGGCTCACGAGGCCGAGGAGCCGTTCATCCTCGAGCACCGGGAAGCGTCGCACGCGCAGCCGCACGAACTCGTAAGCCAGCCCGAAGAGGTCCAGGTCCGGTGGCACGCAGTGGCAGCGGGTTGTCATGAGATCGGCCACCGTCTCGGCCGCGTCGTGAGCGTCCATCTCGTACTCGGCGGAGGCCACGATGCGCAGGCAGTCGAACTCCGAGAGCAGCCCGAGTAGACGACCTCCCTCGTCCACCACCGGTGCTCCCGAGATGGCGTGCTGGAGCAGCACCCGTGCGGCCTCGACGGCCGCCATGTCGGGACGCAGCGTGACCACCGAGCGCGTCATGATGTCGCGGACGACGGGGACCCGAGGACGCTTCATCGAGACTCCTCGCCGGAGCGCTCCGGAATCCAGGCTACCACGCTGCGGGCCGGAATCCGTGCACGCCCGGAGCCCGACCCGGCCCGTCGGGGGTCGGGCGCCTACCTAGCAGCCTCCCGGCGGGCCTTCTACGCTCCGCCGATCGCGCTGCCCGGCGCCACGCGCGCCTCGGGCGGAGGGGACGCTGCGTTGGCGGTGCACCGCATCCGGAAGGGTCTCGACCTCCCGATCTCGGGCGCGCCGGAGCAGACGATCCAAGGCGCCGCGCCGCTCTCCCGGGTGGCGGTGCTGGGAGACGACACCCCCGGCCTGCGCGCGCGGCTGGCCGTGGCCCAGGGCGACCGCGTGCGCCGGGGCCAGCTCCTGTTCGAGGACCGGGCCTGCCCGGGCGTGCGCTACACGGCTCCGGGCGCGGGGCATGTGGCGGCGATCCTCCGCGGGCACCGCCGCGTGCTGCGTTCGGTGGTGATCGAGCTGTCCGGGGAGCGCTCGAGCGAAAGACTCCAGGAGTCCGAGTGCGTACGATTCGAGTCCTGGCGCTCGAGCGACGCCGAAGGCTGGAGCGCCGACGACCTGCGTGCCCTGCTGGTGGAGTCGGGGCTCTGGGTCGCCCTGCGGACCCGCCCCTACAGCCGCGTTCCCGCCCCCGACTCCGCTCCCCACGCGTTGTTCGTGACGGCCATCGATACGAACCCGCACGCCCCGGATCCCCAGGTGATCGTGCGCGAGGCGCGGCAGGACTTCCAGCGCGGCCTGCGGCTGCTGGCGAAGCTCTGCGACGGCACCACCTATCTCTGCGTCGCCCAGGGCTCCGAGATCGGCTCCGCCGTGGACGCCCCGGTGCAGGTCGAGGAGTTCCGGGGTCCCCACCCGGCGGGCAACCCCGGCCTGCACATCCATCTGCTTGCCGCCGTCTCGCGCCGACGCAGCGTCTGGCACCTCGGCTACCAGGACGTGATCGCCGTGGGCCGGCTCTGCGCGACGGGCCGGCTGCCGGTGGAGCGCGTCGTCTCCCTGGCCGGCCCGGTCGTGCGGCGGCCGCGGCTGCTGCGCACGCGGCTGGGAGCCTGCATCGAGGAGCTGGCCCGGGGTGAGCTCCGCGACGGCGCCGCGCCGGTGCGCCTGATCTCCGGCTCCGTGCTCTCCGGGAAGCGGGCAGCCGGCCCGGACTACGGCTTCCTGGGACGCTACCACGCGCAGGTGAGCGCACTGTCCGAGGGTCGCGAGCGACGGCTGCTCGGCTGGCTCGCGCCGGGTGGTGACCGCTTCTCCCTGCTCCCGGTCTTCGTGTCTCGCCTGTTCCGCCGCAGGGCGTTCGATTTCACCACCGAGGTCCACGGCTCCCGGCGTCCCCTCATGCCGATCGGCACCTACGAGCGCGTGATGCCGATGGACATCCTTGCCACCTATCTGCTGCGTGCGCTCGTCATCGGCGACATCGAGCTGGCCGAGAAGCTCGGCGCGCTCGAGCTCGACGAAGAGGATCTCGCGCTCTGCACCTTCGTGTGTCCGGGCAAGACCGACTTTGGCCCCTATCTGCGCATGAACCTCGAGCGCATCGAGAAGGAAGGTTGACTTGAGGTCGCTGCGAGAGGCGATGGACCGGCTCGGGTCGAACTTCCAGCCGGGCGGCCGCTTCGAGCGGCTGCATCCGCTCTGGGAGGCCGTCGACACGCTGGTCTTCACGCCCGGAAGCGTCACGCGCACCGCCTCACACGTGCGGGACGGCCTCGACTACAAGCGCATGATGATCCTCGTCGTGATTGCGCTGCTTCCCTGCTTCGCCATGGCGCTCTTCAACACCGGCTATCAGGCCAGCCTCGCGCTGCAGGCGGGCGCGGCGCCCCTGGCGGACTGGCAGAACCGCCTCTACCAGGCCCTGGGAGGCCGCTACGACCCCGCCAGTCTGCTCTCCTGCTCGGCCCTCGGCGCGCTCTACTTCCTGCCGGTCTACGTCGTGACCATGGTCTCGGGCCTCACGATCGAGGTAGTCTTCGCCATCGTCCGCAGGCACGAGGTGAGCGAGGGCTTCTTCGTGACGGGCGCCTTGATCCCGCTGATCCTGCCGCCCGCCATTCCGCTCTGGCAGGTGGCGCTCGGGACGGTCGTGGGCCTGGTCTTCTCGAAGGAGGTCTTCGGGGGCACGGGCATGAACTTCCTCAATCCGGCGCTGGTGTGCCGGGCGGTGCTCTTCTTCGCCTACCCGGCCTACATCAGCGGCGACGCACCCTGGATCGCCGCCGACTTCATGGGGGTGGACGGCTTCACCGGCGCCACGCTCCTGGCCCAGGCGGCAGCGACGCCTGGAGCCCTCGAGGGCGCCTCCTGGTGGCGCGCCTTCCTGGGGCTGGTGCCGGGCTCCATGGGCGAGACCTCGACGCTGGCGTGTCTGATCGGCGCCGTCGTGCTCATCGCCACCGGAGTCGGGTCGTGGCGCATCATGGGCGGCGTCGTGATCGGGACGGCGCTGCTCTCGGGCGTGCTGAACCAGGTGGGCTCCGAGACCAACCCGATGTTCGGGGTGCCCGTCTGGTGGCACGTGGTGCTCGGCGGCTGGGCGCTCGGCACCGTCTACATGGCCACCGACCCGGTCAGCTCGAGCTACACGGAGGGCGGGCGCTGGCTGTACGGGATCGGCATCGGGGCGCTCTGTATCCTGATCCGCTGCGTGAACCCGGCCTATCCCGAGGGAATGATGTTGGCGATCCTGTTCATGAACATGTTCGCACCGCTGATCGACCATTTCGCGATCCGCCGCAACGTGGCGCGGAGGCTGGCACGAAGTGGAGCCTAGCGCGCGGCACACGGTGATCTTCACGACGCTCCTCTGCCTGGTCTTCTCGCTCCTGGTCTCGGCGGTGTCCGTGAGCCTTCGCGAGCGCCAGGAGGAGAATCGACGCCTGGACCGGATGAAGAACGTGCTGAGCGTGGCGGGGATGCTCCGGCCCGGAGAGCGGCTCTCGCGCCAGGAGATCCAACGGCGCTTCGAGGCGAAGCTCGAGCCCCGGATCGTGGAGCTCTCCAGCGGCCGATACGCTTTGGACGTCGATCCCCTGGGCTTCGAGCCGCGCGAGGCCGCCGCGGACCCGAAGCGCAGCCATGCGGCACCCGAGAATCGTGCGCGGGTTCGCCGCATCCCGGAGCATGCGCTGGTCTTCCTGATCGTGGAGCAGGGGGAGGTCCAGGGCCTCATCCTGCCCATCGAGGGCTACGGGCTGTGGTCGATGCTGTATGGATACGTGGCGCTCGAGGCGGACGCGCGAACCCTGCGCGGCATCACCTTCTACGAGCACGGCGAGACCGCCGGCCTCGGCGGCGAGGTGGACAACCCGCGCTGGAAGGCGCTCTGGCCGGGGCGGCTGGCCTTCGACGAGGGCGGTCGGCCACGCATCCGCGTGGCCAAGGGCGCCGTGGGTCCGCCGGACGAGAGCCCCTACGCCGTGGACGGCCTCTCCGGAGCGACCCTCACCGGGAACGGAGTGACGCACATGCTCCACTTCTGGCTGGGAGAGAACGGCTTCGGAAGATACCTGGCGGAGTACCGCAGGCAGAGGGGGGGGCAGGCATGAACAAGCCGCGCGAGGTGCTGCTGGACCCCCTGATCGACAACAATCCGATCGGGCTCCAGGTGCTGGGCATCTGCTCGGCGCTGGCGGTCACCACCAAGCTCGAGACCGCGGTGGTGATGAGCGTGGCGGTCCTCTTCGTGCTCACCAGCTCGACGGTCGTCGTGAGCCTGCTGCGCGGGCTCATCCCCTCGAGCGTCCGGATCATCACGCAGCTCACCATCATCGCCTCGATGGTGATGATCACGGATGAGGTGCTGAAGGCCTACCTCTACGAGATCAGCCTTCAGCTCTCGGTCTTCGTGGGTCTCATCATCACCAACTGCATCATCATGGGCCGCTGCGAGGCCTTCGCCATGCAGAACCGCCCCTGGTTGAGCTTCCTGGACGGCGTCGGCAACGCGGCCGGCTACAGCCTGGTGCTGGTCCTCGTGGCTGCCTTCCGGGAGCTCTTCGGCAGCGGCCGGCTGCTCGGCTTTCCCGTCCTGCCCACGGTCTCCGAGGGCGGGTGGTACGAGCCCAACGGTCTCATGGTCCTGGCGCCCGCGGCCTTCATCCTGATCGGATGCTTCATCTGGGTGGTTCGAAGCCTCAACCCCGAGCAAGTCGAGGAGGAGCTGCATGTTGGAGCACTACCTGAGCCTGGCTACGAAGGCGATCTTCGTTGAGAACGTCGCCCTGGCCTTCTTCCTGGGCATGTGTTCCTTCCTGGCCGTCTCGCGTCGAGTGGAGACCGCGCTGGGGCTGGGTGTGGCGGTGGTCTTCGTGCTGGGCCTGACCACGCCGCTCAACCAGCTCCTCTACCACCATCTGCTCGAGAAGGGTGCGCTCGCCTGGATTCCCGGCGGCGAGGACGTGGATCTCTCGTTCCTCACGTATCTGGTGCTGATCGGAACCATCGCCGCTGCGGTGCAGAGCGTGGAGATGGTCATCGACCGCTTCGTGCCGGCGCTCTACGGCGCCCTCGGCGTCTTCCTGCCGCTGATCGCGGTGAACTGCGCCATCCTGGGCGGCTCGCTCTTCATGGTGCGTCGCAACTACACCCTGGCAGAGGCCACGGTCTTCGGGCTCGGCTCCGGGCTGGGCTTCGCCCTGGCCATGGTGGCGCTCGCGGCGGTGCGCGAGCGCCTGCGCTACAGCGACGTGCCGCCGGCGCTGCGGGGCCTCGGCATCACCTTCATCACCGTGGGTTTGATGGCCATCGGCTTCATGTCGTTCTCGGGGATCCAGCTGTGAGCGAAGCGCCCGGAGACTGGCGGCGGGCGGCCGCCGCGTGACGACCATCCTTTTCGGCGTGGTGGGATTTACCGTCACCATCGTGGTGCTGACGGCGCTGCTGCTCCTGGTGAAGAGGAGGCTCTTGCCGGGCGGCAAGGTGAGGATCGGCATCAACGCCGATCCGAAGAACACGCTGGAGGTGGACTCCGGCGGGACGCTCCTCGCCACCCTGGGCGCCAGGGGGATCTTCCTGTCCTCGGCCTGCGGCGGAAAGGGGACCTGCGGCGTGTGCCGTTGCCAGGTGCAATCGGGCGGCGGGGCGCTGCTGCCCACGGAGGTCTCGCACATCACGCCCCGGGAGGCGCGCGCCGGCGTGCGCCTGGCCTGCCAGCTCAAGGTGAAGGAGGACCTGGAGATCCTGCTTCCGCCCGAGGTGTTCGAGGTGCGCCGCTGGACCTGCAAGGTGCGATCGAACCGCAGCGTGGCGACCTTCATCAAGGAGCTGATCCTCGAGCTGCCGCAAGGCGAGCAGGTGCCGTTCCGGGCCGGCGGCTACGTGCAGGTCGAGTGCCCGCCGCACGCGGTCCGCTATCGCGACTTCGAGATCGACGCCGGGTTCCGCGCGGACTGGGACCGCCTCGATCTGTGGCGCTACGAGTCGAAGGTGGAGGAGCCCGTGAGTCGCGCCTACTCGATGGCGAACTACCCGGACGAGAAGGGCATCCTCATGCTGAACGTCCGCATCGCGTCGCCGCCGCCCGGGCGGCCGGACCTCCCACCGGGCCAGATGTCCTCGTGGCTCTTCGCGCTCGCGCCGGGCGACCCGGTGGTGATCTCGGGCCCCTACGGCGAGTTCTTCGCCCGGGAGACGGACCGCGAGATGTGCTTCGTGGGAGGGGGCGCCGGCATGGCTCCCATGCGCTCGCACATCCTCGACCAGTTCCGGCGCCTGCATACGACGCGAAAGGTGACCTTCTGGTATGGAGCCCGGTCGCTGCGGGAGGCCTTCTACGTGGAGGACTTCGATGCGATCGCGCGCGAGAACCAGAACTTCGAGTGGCACCTGGCGCTCTCCGAGCCGCTCCCGGAGGACCGCTGGGCGGGCCACAAGGGCTTCATCCACCAGGTCCTGCACGACAACTACCTGAAGGACCATCCGGCTCCTGAGGACGTGGAGTACTACCTGTGTGGGCCGCCGCTCATGATCGAGGCCTGCAAGAGGATGCTGGACGAGCTCGGCGTCGATCCGGGGGACATCCTGTTCGATGACTTCGGGGGCTAGCGGCCGCCCGGAGATCCTGACCCGCCGCGGCCGGCTGCTGCTGCCGGTCTTCCTGCTGGTGCTGATCGTGCTGGCGGTGCGCCAGCTCTGGTGCCTGGCGCCGGGACGGGTCGTGCTCTCGGGTCCCAGCATGGGAACCACCTGGTCGGTGACGCTGGCCGCCCGCGGTCGCGCGCGGGGCGAGCTCGTGGAGGCTCGCGCGGCCATCGAGGAGCGCTTGGGGCGCGTGAACGGCCTGATGTCCACCTGGGACCCGGATTCGGAGCTGAGCCGCTTCAATCGCCACGCCTCCAGCGAGCCCTTTCCGATCTCGGCCGAGACGCTCGAGGTGCTCGGCGTTGCGCGGGAGGTGAGCGAGAAGACCGGCGGTGCCTTCGACGTGACGGTGCGGCCCCTGGTGGCGGCCTGGGGCTTCGGCGCCGGCGCCCGGGCGCCGGGCCAGGGGCCGGATGCCAGCGAGCTGGAGCGGCTGCGCCAACGCGTCGGTTTCCGGCGGCTCGAGCTCGATCCCGTGGCGGGCACCGCGCGCAAGCTGCACGCCGACCTCGAGTGCGACCTCTCCGCCATCGCCAAGGGCTACGCCGTGGACGCGGTGGCGCGCGCTCTGGAAGAGCTGGGCTGGGCCGACTTCCTGGTGGAGGTGGGGGGCGAGCTCCGTGCCCGGGGCCGGCGCCCCGAAGGCGGAGCCTGGCGCGTGGGCATCGAGCGGCCCGCGGAGGATCGCCGCGGGGCGCAACTCGTGGTCACACTCGCCGACCTCTCCATGGCCACCTCCGGCGACTATCGCAGCGAGTACGAGGAGGGAGGGGAGCGAGTCACGCACCTCATCGACGCGCGCAGCGGACGCCCGGTGGCGAACCGCCTGGCCTCGGTGACCGTGGTGCATCGCCAGGCGGTAGTCGCCGACGCCTGGGCCACGGCGCTCTCGGTCCTGGGGCCCGAGGCGGGCTTCGCGCGCGCCGAGGCGGAGGGCCTCGGCGCCCTCTTCCTCCTGCGCGACGCGGCGGGCTCCTTCTCGGTGCGGTCCACGCCGGCCTTCCCGCCGTTCTACGAGCCGGTGGCCGGGGCGCCGCGCGACGGCGTCCCGCCGGAGCCCTAGGATCGGCGCGTGGCCACCTACCTCGCCGCCGTCGTCGTCTTCGGGGGGGCGGTGCTCGCCCTGGCGATCGGCCTGGTGGTCCAGGGCCGGCGCCTGCGCGGAAGCTGCGGGCGCACCGGGGAGAGCTGCCTCTGCAGCCCGCTGGCGGCTCGCCACTGCGCGCTGCGCCGTCAGCGAGAGGCGCAGCGCGCCACCCCACAGCCGCCCAGGGGCGTGAGTCCGTAGCGGGGCTCCGGGGCGAGCCTCAGGAAGCATCCGAGCCGCGGTGCAGGGGCCAGCCCCCCGCATCCTCGGCTGCCGGGCGTCTTCCGGACTCCCCGCCCGGACGGCCCTCAGGCCCGGTACTTCTCCAGGAACTTCGGGTTCGTCACATGACCGCGCTCGACGAACCAGTCCACGGCGCGGCGGATGGACTCCTGGATGGGGCGAGGGTCGTAGTCGAGCTCCTTCCTCGCCTTCCCGATGTCGAAGTAGAGGTGATGGTCGGCGTAGCGCAAGGCGCCGCCGGTGAAGAGCGGCGGCTTGCGGGTGACGCTGTCGGCGCGGCGCTCCATCCAGTCAGCGATCGGAATCATGAGACGGATCGGCATCTTGCGGGCCTTGAGCGGGACGCCCGTCACCTCGGCCACGAGCTCGAAGAACTCCTTGAAGCTGATGTTGCGGTTGCCGAGGATGTAGCACTCGCCGGTGCGGCCCTTCTCCTCCGCGAGCACGTGGCCGCGGGCGACGTCCTCCACGTCCACGACGTTGAGCCCGCCGTCGAAGTAGAACTTGTTCTTGCCGTTCACGATGTCGAGCAGGATCTGGCCGGTCGGGGTGGGCGCCACGTCGCGGGCGCCGAAGGGAAAAGTCGGGTTGCAGAAGACGATGGGCAAACCGTTGTCGACGAAGGTGCGCGCCTCGTGCTCCGAGAGCCACTTGCTGTAGACGTAGTCGTTGGCGCGTCCCATCTGGTTGAAGGGCACCGTCTCGTCGGAGGGCACGCTGCCCTCGCGCAGGCCGAGGGCGGCCACCGAGGAGGTGAAGACCACCTTCTCCACCCCCGCCGCGCGCGCGGCCCAGAGCAGCTTGAGCGAGCCGAAGCAGTTGACCTCGTACATCTTCTCGCGGCGTGGCAGCCAGACCGCGAAGACCGCCGCCAGGTGAAAGACGCGATCGACGCCTTGCATGGCGCGCGCGAGGGCGGGTGCGTCGAGGAGGTCGGCCTCGACCCGCTCCACGTCGAGGCCGTCCAGGTTGCGTGCGTCCTCGCCGGGCAGGAGCATGGCCCGGACCTCGCGGTTGCTGGCCAGGAGCTCCCGCACTACGTGGGAGCCGATGAAGCCGGCTGCGCCTGTGACGAGCGTCTTTGCCATGCGGAGTCCTCCTCGTGGTCCCACAATCGTACCACCGCTGTCTCCTCGCCCTTCTTCTCGCCCCAAGCGGCTGGCCGGCCCAATCGATCGCGCGCTCGGGGGCTTCCCGGCCATCCTGGAGCTTCTACTCGAAGTTTCCGTCTGGGGCGAGGTGCGGAGAGAGGGCTGGAGCCCCCAAGGGGAGGCCCGCCGGTGGGGTCGAACGGCACCCCCCCGAACAGGGGGCTTCCCCTCCTGGCGCCTTCGTGACATAAGCGTGTCGCTGGCGAGCCAGTGGACCGTGCGTGGGATGCCTTCGCCAGGGAGGTAGGTCCATGTCCGGGACCGGACGTCTGCTGGGTGTGCCCTTCCTGCTCCTCGTCGCCGCGACAGCGCATGCAGACGTCGTGTGTGTCAAGACCGTCGGCAATGAACGCCCGGTCACCGTGCGCGCAGCCAGCGCCTGCAAGATGAACGAGCGGCTGCTTGGATCCTTCGCGGCGTTCCGGATGCTGCTCGCTGCGAGCTCCATTGCCGACGATGGTGCGACGTTGCAGCTCACCGGAAACGTCCGAATCGCGAGTCCGGTGGCCGGCGATCCGGGCTTCGGGCAGGCAAGGGCCGAAGCCAGCGCCAGCCCGGCCGCACCCCCGCTCGGGGAGACCGTGCGCTACTGCCAGGGGGGAGGCTTCCCTGGTGAGGTCGGCGGGCAGTTCGCCTGCGCCACGAACGCAGACTGCACGGGCATCTGCGTGGCGGGTGAGGATTCGGTACTCGGGGGCCAGGGGGGGCACACCTGTACCGCCAACTTCCAGTGCAACACCCGCCTCCAGAACGACGGCGTCTGCTCGACCGGCGCCGGCTGCCAGGAGTTTGCCCTGCTCTCCGTCGTCGGACCCGATGTCTTCTTCACGGGTTTCAACGTACACGTGGCGATCGGAACCCGGGCGCGGCTTGATCCTCCGATCAACGGTCGCGGCAATCTCCTGCTCGGGTACAACGCGGGCAGCCAGGACCGTGGTGGCTCCCACAACCTGATCGTGGGTGACCAGCACAGTTACATCAGTTTCAACGGCCTCGCGGGAGGTCGCGGCGGCACCCTCAGTGGTCCCGACGCGACAATCAGCGCTGGTGCCTCGAACACTGCGAGTGCCACCGCCGCCTCGGTCAGCGGAGGGCAGAGCAATCGCGTGACGCATGACTTCGCTTCGGTGAGCGCGGGACATCGAAACCTTGCGAGCAATGTCTACGCGTCCGTCAGTGGCGGGGAAGACAACATCGCCCAGGGCGCTGCAGCGTCCGTGAGCGGTGGCAACCACAACCACGCCACGGGTCCTGGCGCCGCGATCTGCGGCGGTCAGTTCAACACGGCCAGTGGCTTCCGTGCCAGCGTGAGTGGTGGCGAAGCGAACCTCGCCAGCGGCACGTTTGCGTCCGTGAGCGGCGGGGTGGGCAATGTGGCGGGACCCGGTTTCCTGCCATTGCCAGTAGTCAGCTCGGACTTTGCGCCTTCGATCAGCGGCGGACAGCACAACCAGGCCAACGGTACCACCGCCTCGGTCAGCGGGGGAGCCAGCAACATCGCCGGGCCCGGACGCGCCCCTTCGGTCAGCGGCGGGTTCGCCAACATCGCAAGCGGCCGGTCCGCCAGCGTCAGTGCGGGAGTCGGGAACATGGCCAGCGGCAGTGGCACCTCGACCACTGGAGGCTCCTTCAATCAGGCAACAGGAGAATCTGCGTCCGTCAGTGGTGGTAGCCGAGTGCTCTCGACGGGGGCCTTCGACTGGAGAGCTGGCCGCCTCTTCGAAGAAGATTGATTCAGCTGGTGAAAGTCATCTCTTGCCGCAGAATGGAGGATCGGGCCGTGTCCGGCAGCAAGCTAGCCCCGGTTGTGTCCTTCCTGCTCTTGCTCGCTCCTGTCGCGCATGCAGACGTGGTGTGCGTCAAGACCGTGGGCAACGAACGTCCACTGAACATCCGCGCAGGCAACGGATGCAAGGTGAACGAGACGATGCTCGGGTCCTTCGACGCGTTCCAGAAGCTGCTGGCGGCGAGCTTCGCTGCCGACGATGGCGCCACCTTGCAGTTCACCGGGAATCTCCAGATCGCAAGCCCGGTAGGCAATGACTCGAGTCCGGCGCAGGCTCCGCGGGTGCGGAGTGCCAG
>JBFIML010000063.1:0-15919 GCA_041611735.1 Myxococcota bacterium
CCCCGAGAGGGCCGACTCCGAGTCCCCCTGGAGAGCCTCTTTCCCTTTGACAAACGGGCTCAAGCTGCATAGAGTGCGCGCCGATCCGGGGTGAGAGGGAGGGTCCCGCCGGCCCCACCCGTAGGGACGGCCCGTCAGGACGACAATCCGCTTTGCTTGCCGCAACGCGTCGCGAAGGGCCCTTGGGCCCGGCGCACGAGGACGCAAGCGGCAGGCACCCGGAGCCGGCGCCCGCGCGCCGGGAACCAGGGCCCAGGGCACAGGGAGTACGAGGCATGGCCAATCAGCAACGCGACGGGCGACGAGGGCTCGGTGGCAGCATGCGGCGCAGGGACGTGGCGCGCCCCGCTGCCCGACGCTCCGAGCTCGGCGCCGAGACCGACGGAGCCGCGCTCTCCCGCCCGGAGAAGATCGCCACCCCCGCCGCCCGCAGCAGCGAGGAGGCGCCGCGCGACCGCAGCGCCCTGGTCTCCTACTTCCGCGACATCGCCTCGATCCCGACCCTCACCAAGGAGCACGAGGTCATCCTCGCCAAGGAGATCGAGGCCTCCACGATCGCCTTCCGCGAGGGGATGCTGTCGATCCTGCTCACGGCGCGCGAGGTGCTGCGCATCTGGCACGGCCTCAAGCGCGACGAGCGCGTCACCGGCAAGATGTCCGAGTCCTTCGGCAGCGGCTCGCCCGACGGCGCGGACCTGACCGCCGTGGTGGACGTCGCGCTCGCCAAGGTGGAGAAGCTGCTCCGGGAGCGCGAGAAGCTCGGGCGTCGCGCCGACGCGGCGGCACGCGAGCGGGTCGAGCGGCGCATCGCCCGCGGCCTGAAGGACGCGGATCTCTCCATGCAGATCCTCGGGCGCATCCGGCGCCGGATGCTGGAGGCATCCCGGCACCTCGAGCGCGCCCGGGCGCAGACGGAGGCGCTCGGCACGTCGCGCCGCACGCCCCGCAGCGAAGCCGGCCGCACCCGCCGCGCCGACGAGCTGCGCGCCGCCCGGCGGCGCGTGGCGGAGCTCGAGGCGGAGATCGGCCTGGACGGGGAGCGCTTCTGCGCCCGGCTGCGCCAGATCGAGGATGCCTGGGCGCAGCTCAGCGAGGTGAAGAACGTCTTCGTCCAGCACAACCTGAAGCTCGTGGTGGCCATCGCCAAGGACTTCCGCAACATGGGCATCTCCTTTCCGGACCTGATCCAGGAGGGGAACCTCGGTTTGATCCGGGCGGTGGAGAAGTTCGACTACCACCGCGGCCACAAGTTCTCGACCTACGCGGTCTGGTGGATCCGGCAGGCCTTCATCCGGGCGATCCAGAACCACTCGCGCACGATCCGCATTCCGAGCCACGTGCACGACACGCTGCTCAAGTACCATCGCGCCTACGCGGAGCTGGAGACGCGGCTCGGCCGCGAGCCGACCGCGGCAGAGCTGGCGCCGTCCCTGCGCATGACCTCGGGCCAGGTGGAGCAGCTCCAGGAGATGACCCGGGAGCCGGTGAGCCTCGAGGCCGACGTGCGCGGCACGGACTCGAAGCAGGTGAAGGACTACGTGCGGGATCCGACCGCGGCCTCGCCGCTGGCCGGCCTGGACCACGACCGCCTGGAGCGCACGACCCGCGAGTCGATCGCGGTGCTCTCCGACCGGGAGCAGAACATCCTGCGCTGGCGCTTCGGCATGGCGGGCGAGCCCGAGCACACGCTCGAGGAGATCGGCAGCAAGCTCGGCCTCTCCCGCGAGCGGGTGCGCCAGCTCGAGGCCCGCGCCCTGGCCAAGCTGCGCGCCTCCCACGGCGGGCGGCTGCGCGCCTTCGTGCGCGAGCCCGAGGCCCGCCTCTAGCGCCGCAGGCTCGCCTCCAGGCTACGAGCCCTGGAACGCCGAGAGGTCCACGTGCAGGTCGCCCTCGGCGGCGAGCCGCTCGCGGCCCACCCGCAGCCACTCGTCGCGGGCGCTGCCCCGGCGGCGCTCCAGCAGCCGATCGCGCTCCACGGCAATCTCCTCGGCGAAGGCCTCCGCCGCCGGCTCGCGCCGCTCGAGCCGTTGCACCAGCACCAGACGCCCCTCGAGCTCGAAGATCCGCGCCGAGCTGGGCCGTTCGTCGGGTAGCGCGAAGGCCGAGGCCAGCACCTCCGGCGCCGGGCCGAGGCCGGGCAGGAAGCCGTCCGGCCGCCGCCGCACCCAGTCCGTGCGTTCGATGGACACGCCCTCGGCCCGGGCGGCCTCCACCAGCGAGCTCCCGGCCCGGATCTTCTCGGCCAGGCGCTCCGCCGTGGCGCGCACCTGCTGCCGGGCCGCCTCCTCGGCCAGCAGGCCGCGGGCGATCTCGCGGCGCACCTCGTCGAAGCTGCGGTCCTCGGCCGGCTTGCGCTCCTCGACCCGGATCAGGTGCAGCCCGAAGGGCGTGCGCACGGGCTTCGACAGCTCGCCCGGCAGCAGCCCGAAGGCCGCCTCCTCGAAGGCGGGGGCCATCTGGCCGCGGCGGAAGAAGCCCAGGTCGCCGCCCCGCTCCTGGGTGCCCGGGTCCTCGCTCACCTGCTGCGCCACCTGGTCGAAGTCCTCGCCGGCCTTGAGGCGCTCGAGGACTTCCGTGGCGCGCCCCTGCACCTCCGCCAGACGCTCCGGGGGTGCGTCCTCCTCCACCCGCAGCAGGATGTGGCGGGCCCGCACGCGCTCCGGGCTGTGGTAGAGGTCCGGGTGGTCGTCGTACCAGGCCCGCGCCCGCTCCGGCTGCTCCGCCAGCAGGCGGTCGACGGCCTGCTCGTCGATGGCCGCGTCCGCCGCCGCCTCCGCGGCTGCCAGCCCCACCCAGGCCAGGCGGATCTCCTCCAGGCGCTGACGCACGGCGTCGCGGACCTCCGCCTCGGACACCGAGACCCCCGCATCGATGGTCTGGAGCAGCTTGCCGGCCAGCATCCGGTCGCGCTCCCAGTCCACGAAGCGGCGTTCGCTGCCGTACTCCGCCTGGGCGAAGGCGCGCAGGGCGTCCGCCCGCAGCCGCCCGTCCGCGTCCAGGGCGCCCGGCGTGTTGCGCAGCTCGCGGCGGATCTCGGCGTCGGTGACGCGCAGGCCCAGGCGCTCGGCCTCGTGGGCCAACACCCCCACCTGGAGCAGGGTTCCGGCGGCCGCGGCGTCGAGCTGCTCCGCCAGGCGGCTCGCGTCGAAGGCGTCGCCCAGGGCCTCCCGGTACTGGCGCTCCTGGTTCTCGCGCACCCGCTGGAGATCCCGGGGCCCGTAGCGGCGCCCGGCCACCGCCACCACCGTGAAGTCGCCGCCGGGAGCGCCCGGCGGCCCCCCCAGGCCCAGATAGAGCACGAAGACGCCGCCCACCAGCAGGATGACGGCGGCCATCAGCCAGCGCTGGCTCTGGCGCAGGATGCGAAGCATGCGGAAGCCCCCGAAGCGCGCCGCCGTCTCAGGAAACCGGGCCCTCGGACCGACACGAGAGACGGATGGCGTGGCCCCGAGGCTACGGTCGGGCTCCGGGAGGGGCAAGCCACCCGAGGGGGCGCCTTGCTCCCAGGGGGCGACGGCTGGTACGCTCTTCTCGAGCCCTCCGCGAGCAAAAAGAGCGCAGCCCGTCCGGCACTTAGAGGGGCGTGGGGCGGGCCCGAAGGGCGCCGCCCCGCGGGAGGAACCACGTGCCGCTCAATCACATCCTCGGCTGGTTCTCCAACGACCTCGCCATCGATCTCGGCACCGCCAACACCCTCGTCTACGCCAAGGGCCGGGGGATCGTCGTCTGCGAGCCGAGCGTGGTCGCCGTCATCAAGGACGGGCGGGGCGCCGACAAGGTGCGGGCGGTCGGCCGCGAGGCCAAGGCCATGCTCGGGCGCACGCCCGGCAACATCGTGGCGATCCGGCCCATGAAGGAGGGGGTGATCGCCGACTTCGAGATCACCGAGGCGATGCTCCGCTACTTCATCCAGCGCGTGCACAACCGCTCGACGCTGGTGCGCCCGCGCATCGTGATCGCGGTGCCTTCGGGCATCACCGAGGTGGAGAAGCGGGCGGTGCGCGAGTCGGCCATGTCCGCCGGCGCGCGCGAGGTCTACCTGATCGAGGAGCCCATGGCGGCGGCCATCGGCGCCGGTCTTCCCGTCACCGAACCTTCCGGGAACATGATCGTGGACATTGGCGGTGGCACCACCGAGGTCGCCGTGATCTCGCTCTCCGGGATCGTCTACTCCAATTCGACGCGGGTGGGCGGCGACAAGATGGACGAGGCGATCATCAACTACGTGAAGCGCAAGTACAACCTGCTGATCGGCGAGCACACCGCCGAGCTGGTCAAGATCAACATCGGCACGGCCTATCCGACCGAGGAGCTCAAGAGCATGGAGGTGAAGGGGCGCGACCTCGTGGCGGGCGTGCCCAAGACCCTGGAGCTCAAGTCGGACGAGGTGTGCGAGGCCCTGGCCGAGCCCGTGAACGCGGTGGTCGAGAGCGTCAAGATCGCCCTCGAGCGCACCCAGCCCGAGCTGGCCGCGGACATCGTGGACAAGGGCATCGTGATGGTGGGCGGCGGCGCGCTGCTCGCCAACCTGGACATCCTGCTTCGCGAGGCGACCGGACTGCCCGTGATGCTGGCGGAGGACCCCCTCACCGCCGTGGCGCTCGGGACGGGCCGCTGCCTCGATGAGATGAAACTGCTCCGAGAGGTCACCATCCGCTCGTAGCCCCCCGGCGGCGGCGGGACGGAATCGATGCGCGAGCTCCTGGAGCGGCTGCGCGTGCCGCTCCTTTTCATTCTATTGATCGTGGCGTCGCTGGTGGCGCTGGCCTCGGACCCGCGCCTGATGCGGCGGGGCGAGCACGAGGAGGGCTGGTGGTCCGGGGTCCTGCTCGAGATCGCGGCCCCGATCCAGAAGACCTTCTCGCTCCCCGCCGATGCGGTGGGCGACCTGTGGTCCCGCTACGTGGCCCTGGTGGAGCTGCGCGCCGAGAATGCGCGCCTGCGGGCCCGGCTGGCGCAGGTCCAGGAGCAGAACCTGCAGTTCAGCGAGGCGCTGGTGGCGGGCGGCCGCCTGCAGCGCATCGCGGAGATGCGCGACGACTTCGACGTGCCCATGCAGCCCGCCGAGGTGGTGGGCGAGAACGTCTCGCCCTGGTTCCGGTCGGTCCTGCTGGACCGCGGACGCCGCCACCAGGTCCGCTCGGGCATGCCCGTGGTGACGGACCAGGGGCTCGTCGGGCTGGTGACCGCCACCGCTCCCCACGCGGCCCGCTCCACCCTGCTGCTCGACCGCCAGAGCAGCGTGGATGGCATCATGCAGCGCAGCCGGGCGCGCGGCATCGTGCACGGGCGCGGCAGCGCCGAGCTCGAGTTCGTGTTCCTCGTGCGCGGCGACGACGTGCAGGTGGGCGACGTGGTGATCACCTCCGGCATGGGAGGCGTCTACCCGAAGGGTCTGCGCATCGGCGAGGTGGTGACCGTCTCCGCCGACCCGGATCGGCTGGTGCACACGGCCAGCTTGCGGCCGGCCGTGGACTTCGGTCGCCTGGAGCAGGTCTTCGTCATGCTGCGCCGCGGCCCGACCCTCGATCTGCTGCACCGGGGCGATGGGGACGGCCCCTCGTGAAGTCGCTGGCGTTCGTGTGCGCGCTCGGGGCGCTGCTGCTCTTCGCGGGGGGCGCCCTGGCGGGTTCCGCGCCGCGGGGCGCTTGGCCGGACCTCGGGCTGCTCGTGGTGGTGGCGGCGGCCCTGCACCTGCCGGCCACGACCGGCTGCCTGGCCGGCTGGAGCCTCGGCGTCATGACGGACCTGCTCTCGGGGGCGCCCCTGGGCCATTTCGCGCTGCTGCGCCTGTTGGCCTGGGCGGCCACGCGCGTGGCTGATCGCCAGCTCGACCTGCGGCGGCCGCTGGTGCTGGTCATCTTCGTGCTGGCCCTCACGGCGGCGGATGCCTTCGCCCTGGCCACCCTGGCCCGGGCCGCGGGCCTCCCGCCCGCCTTCGGGCCGGAGCTGCTCGGGCGCCTGGCGCCCCACGCGCTCGCCACCGCCGGGGTGGCCCCGCTGGTGGCGTGGCTCGTGGGGCGCGGCGTGGCCCACCTCGAGGACCGCCGGCCCGCACGGGCTGCGCTGCGGCTCTCGGCCGGATCCCCGCTGCCGTGAGCAGCGCGCTGGGTCGCGGCGTCGACCCCTTCTTCGAGCAGCGGCTGCGCGTGGTCGCCGTCTTCGTGGCGCTGGTCTTCGCGGTGTTCATGCTGCGTCTGTTCCAGCTCCAGGTGCTGCAGCGCGGCGATCTCCAGCAGCGCTCGCTGCGCAACTCGATTCGCAGCGTGCGCCTGGCGGCGCCACGCGGCGAGATCTTCGATCGCGAGGGGCGCGTGCTGGCGACCACCCGCGCCGCCTTCGACCTGAAGGTGATCCCGAGCGAGCTCCACCGCCCGGCGCACGCCTTCGCCGTGCTGGCCCAGCTGGTGGAGGGGGACGTCGAGGGGTTGCAGACGACCTACGGCGCGCCCCGCGGCCGCGCGCGCTTCCAGCCCCTCGCCCTGGTGAGCGACCTCTCCTGGCCCGAGCTCGCTCGCGTGGAGACGCACCGCTACGGCCTGCCGGGCGTGCTGATCG
The DNA here is from genome assembly GCA_041611735.1 of Myxococcota bacterium. Classification (GTDB taxonomy): domain Bacteria; phylum Myxococcota_A; class UBA9160; order UBA9160; family PR03; genus JBFIML01. The sequence goes on from JBFIML010000063.1 coordinate 6,559, forward strand.
AGCCCCGCCCGCAACGGCACTACCCCGACGGGACGCTGCTGGCGCACCTCCTGGGCACCGTGGGCGAGATCCAGGCCGCGCAGCTCGACTTGCGCCGCTTCGCCGGCTACCAGGCCGGCGACCTGGTGGGCCAGTCCGGGGTCGAAGCGCGCCTGGAAGCGCACCTGCGCGGTCGCGCCGGCGGCCGCAACGTGGTGGTGGACGTGGCGGGCCGCGAGGTGGAGCTCCTCGACGAGCTGGAGCCACGGCCCGGCGGCCGGGTCGTCCTCACCCTCGACCTCGACCTGCAACGGGCCGCCCAGCAGGGCTTCGCGGCGCTGGCGCCGGAAGGCGAGCTGGTGGGCGGTGCGGCGGTGGCCCTCGACGCGCGCACGGGCGAGCTGCTCGTGCTGTTCTCGACGCCCTCCTTCGACCCCAACGCCTTCGCGGGCCGGCTCGACCCCAAGGCCTGGAGCGCCCTCACGGACGACCCGGAACGGCCGCTGCAGAACCGGGCGCTGGCGGGCCAGTACCCGCCGGGCTCCACCTGGAAGACCTTCGTGGCGGCGGCGGCGCTGACCGCGGGCGTGGTGAATCCCGCGGTGCCCGTCTTCTGCCCCGGCCACTTCACCCTGGGACGCCGCACGTACCGCTGCTGGAAGCGCGAGGGCCACGGCTGGGTCGCCCTGCACCAGGCGCTGGTGCGGTCCTGCGACGTCTACTTCTATCAGACCGGGCTCAAGGTCGGCATCGATCGGCTGGCGGAGATGGCGCGCGCCTTCGGCTTCGGGCGCGAGACGGGCATCGCGCTCTCCGGCGAGCAGCCGGGTCTCGTGCCCACCAGCACCTGGAAGGAGCGCCGCTTCAGCGAGCCCTGGATGCTCGGCGAGACGGTCTCGGCCTCGATCGGGCAGGGTTTCAACCTGGTGACGCCGCTGCAGCTGGCGGTGGCCCACGCGGCCCTGGCCAACGGCGGCCGCGTGCTGCGACCGCGCGTGGTGGCGCGGCTCGAGGCGCGGGACGGAACCGTGGTCGCCGAGCCGGTGCAGGTGGTCGGGCGCGTGCCCGTGGATCCCACCCACCTGGCGCGCCTGGGGCGCGCCCTGACGGGCGTCGTGCAGGAGGCCGGCGGCACCGGCGGCCGGGCTCGCGTCCCCGGGGTGGTGGTGGCCGGCAAGACCGGCACCTCCCAGGTGGTGCGCCTCGAGCACACCGAGGGCATGGACGAGAAGGAGATCCCGCGCCGCTACCGCGACCACGCCTGGTTCGCCGCCTTCGCCCCGGCGGAGGAGCCCGAGATCGCCGTGGCGGTGCTCGTCGAGCACGGCGGGCACGGCGGCAGCGCCGCCGCTCCCATCGCCCAGCGCATCCTGGCCCGCTACTTCGAAAAGCAACGCGGCGCCCCCGAGCCCGCCTTCGAGCCACCGCCCGCGGCGCCGCGCCGCGCGGCCCGGGCCGAGCCGGAGGGCGCCGATGCCGGGCGTTGACCGGCGGCTGCTGCAGAACTTCGACTGGACCCTGCTCGGGCTCGTGGGCGTGCTGGCCGCCATGGGGATCGTGAACCTGATCTCCGCCACCCACGCGGACGCGGACGGTCTGCTGGCGAACATCGTGAGCCGCCAGTTGGCCGCCCTGGGCCTCGGCGTCGGAGCGCTGATCGTGACGGTGTCCATCGACTACCGTCATCTCGAGCGCCTGGCGCTGCCGCTCTTCGCGGCGAGCCTGCTGCTGCTGGCTTCCACCCTGGTCTTCGCGCCGGTCACCCGCGGCAGCCAGAGCTGGCTCGTGTTCGGCTCGCTGCGGCTGCAGCCGGCGGAGTTCGCCAAGCTCGGCCTGATCCTGGCCCTGGCGCGACACTTCCATCGCCATCCGCCCGGCCATCCGCGCCGGCTGCGCGACCTGCTGCGGCCGGGTCTGATCCTGGCCGCTCCGGTGGGGCTGATCGTGCTGCAGCGCGACATGGGGGTGGCGGCGCTCACGCTCCTGATCGGCGCCTCCTATCTGCCCTTCGTGCGCGTGCGCAGCCGGGTGTGGGTGGGTCTCGGGGTGGTCGCCCTGGCGGGGCTCGCGGCGCTGTGGTTCTTCGCGCTGGAGCCCTACCAGCGCGGCCGCATCCTCGACTTCGTGGATCCGGGTCGCGATCCCCTGGCCTCGGGCTATCAGGCCAACCAGTCCCGCATCGCGGTGGGCTCGGGCGGCCTGCTGGGTCGGGGCTACCTGGAGGGCACCCAGACCCAGCTGCGTTTCCTGCCCACCCAGCACACGGACTTCGCCTTCTCGGTGCTGGCCGAGGAATGGGGCTTCCTGGGCAGCGGCGTCGTTCTGGGCGTCTATCTCACGCTGCTGCTCTGGGGGCTCTTCGTGGCGCGCAACTCCAAGGACGCCTTCGGCTCGTTGCTGGCCCTGGGGGTGGTGAGCCTGCTGTTCTGGCCCGCCGTCATCAACGTGGCCATGGTGCTCGGCCTGGCGCCGGTGATCGGCGTGCCGCTGCCGTTCTTCTCCTATGGCGGCTCGGCCATGCTCGCCTCCCTGATCGCGGTGGGCCTGCTTCTCAACGTGTCCATGCGGCGCTACATGTTCTGACCGCGACACGAGGAGCCCCATGTCCCCCCGAAGCCGCAGCCACGCCGCCCCCCGGGTCGGCGCCTTCTTCGACATGGACAAGACCCTGATCTCCGAGAACTCGGGGACGCTCTACTTCCTGTACCGCTACCGGCGCGGCGAGGTGAGTGGCTGGGATCTGGCGAAGGGGCTCGGCGCCTATCTGCGTTACAAGGCCGGCATGCTGGACATCCAGGCCTGGACCCAGGAGCAGATGCTGCAGTTCCGCGGGCAGAGCGAGCGGGCGCTGGCGCGGGAGGCGCGGCGCTGGTTCGACGAGATGGTGCTCCACACGGTCTATCCGGAGGCGCGCGAGCTGGTGCGCCACCATCAGGAGCAGGGCCACGTGGTGATGATCGTGTCGGGAGCCACCAAGTTCGTGGTCCGGCCCCTGGCCGAGCAGCTCGGCATCAAGAACTACCTGTACACCCGGCTCGAGGTCGAGCACGGTCGCTTCACGGGCCGGGTCGTCGAGCCGATCTGCTTCCAGGAGGGCAAGATCTACTGGCTGCAGCAGTTCATCGACGAGAAGGGGATCGACCTGGCCAAGAGCTGGTTCTACACCGACTCGATCACGGACCTGCCGTTGCTGGACCTGGTGGGGCATCCCGTGGTGGTGAATCCCGATCCGCTGCTCTACTGGAAGGCGGTGCAGCGGCGCTGGCCGGTGCGCTTCTTCACGCCGCCGGACTCGGGGCGCGCGCGGCTCGAACCCCGGGCCGGGGACGCGTCCGCAGTGGCGGTCTCCTCAGGCGAGTAGCTTCTTGACCATCTCCTCGAAGGCCGCGCGCGGGCGGGCTCCGGTCACCTGCTCCACGACCTGCCCGCCGGAGAAGGCCAGGATGGTGGGGATGGCGCGCACGCCGTAGCGGGCCGGCGTGTTGGGGTTCTCGTCCACGTTCATCTTCACGATCTTGACGCGCGCCCCGTAGGAGTTGGCCAGATCCTTCAGGATCGGGGAGATGGCCCGGCAGGGCGCGCACCACTCCGCCCAGAAGTCCACCACCGCCGGCAGGTCCGACTGCAGGATCTCCGCTTCGAAATTCGAGTCGGTCACCTCGAGAAGCTCTGCCATGCTTCGCGTTCTCCTTGCTTCGGCCCGCCGGGGTGGCCCGGCCGGCCTAGAGCACCGCCGCCGGCTCGGGATCCGGGCGGCCGGCGTGTCGTTGCCAGGCGGCGACGCCGCCCCGCACCACTGCCACCGACCCGGCGCCCGCCCGCACCAGCCGAGCGGCGAGCCGGCGCGCCGTGGCGTCGTCCCCGGCCACCACCACCAGCGGTCGTTGCGTCGCCACCAGCTCCTCCGGCAGCGGACCCTCCGCCGCCAGCACCCGGGCCGGCGTCACCCAGCCCGTGCTGCCCGCCGAGGCGGCGTCCTGAAGCAGCAGGCCGTCCTCGCCCGTGACGAGGCGCCGGGCCTCGGCGGCCCCCACCTCCCGGAAGGCCCGCGCCTGGCGGGCGCGCAGCCACGCCTCCGCGTCGCAGCCCGTGGCCGCGGCGGCGAGCGCAAGCGCTCCGAGCGTGCTCCAGCGCGCCGGCATGGCGCGTCAGCATAGCAGGGGCGTCGCTCGCGTTGACGCGCCGGGAGCCCCCCGGTATCCTGCCGCGGTCGCTGATCTCCCCGGATTCGCTGGACTTTTCGGATTCCTGGAGCCCACGATGCCCAAGCCCGGGGCACACGCTGCCTCCGAATCGCGAGCCGCGCGCGCGCGCTGGCTGCTCGAGGAGAGCGCCCGGGTCAAGCAGGCCCTGGCCGCCCAGACGGCGCCCGCCATCGCCCGCGCCGCGGAGCTGCTGGTCGAATGCCTGGGCCAGGGCGGCAAGGCGCTCCTGTTCGGAAACGGCGGCTCCGCCGCGGACTGCCAGCACATCGCGGCCGAGTGGACCGGGCGGCTCTCGCGGGAGCGCCAGGCCCTGCCGGCCCTGGCCCTGACGGCCAACAGCTCCGAGCTCACCTGCCTCGGCAACGACTACGGCTTCGAGCGCATCTTCGCGCGCCTGGTGGAGGCGCACGGCCGCAGCGGCGACGTGGCCATCGCCATCTCCACCTCCGGCAACTCCCCGAACGTGCTGGCCGCCGTGGACGAGGCGCGGGCCCGCGGCCTGCGCACCATCGCGCTCACCGGCCGGGGCGGTGGCAAGCTCGCCGGCCGCGTCGAGCTCGCCCTAATCGTCCCGTCCGACGACACGCAGCGCATCCAGGAATCCCACATCGCGATCGGTCACGTGCTGTGCGAGCTCGTGGACGAGGCCCTCTTCCCCGAGCCGCGACCAGCGTGAGCCCGCGCCCGCCGCGCATCGATCGCAGCCGGGTCCGCACGGTCCCCGCACGACGGCGCCCCAGCAAGGTGCGGCGTCGCGACGAGGCGGTCCCGCACCGGCGCGGCGCCTCGTTCGCGGAGTTCCTCACCCACCTGCCTCGCTTGCTCGGTGCCGCAGACCTGCACGCGGCCATCGAGGCCACCGTGCGCGCCGTGCGTCGTCGGCGCACGGTGCTCTGGGGTCTCGGTGCCCACGTCATCAAGGTGGGTCTTGCCCCGGTGGTGGTGGACCTGCTGGAGCGCGGCTGCGTCTCCGGGGTGCTCATGAACGGGGCCGGCTGCGTGCACGACCTCGAGCTCGCCCTGATGGGTCGCACCAGCGAGGACGTGGCGCCGGCCCTGGACGACGGCAGCTTCGGCATGGCGCGGGAGACGGCGCAGGCCCTGAACGGGGCCATCGCCGCCGGCGCGCGCCAGGGCCTGGGCATGGGGGCGGCGGTGGGCCGGGCCATCCTGCACGGGCGTTATCCGCACAAGCGGCGCTCCATCCTGGCCACGGCGGCGCGACTCGACGTACCGGTGACCGTGCACGCCGCCATCGGAACCGACATCCACCACATGCACCCGGACGCGGACGGGGCGGCCCTGGGCGCCACGAGCTATCGCGACTTCGAGACCCTGACCGGGCTGGTCGCCACCCTGGAGGGGGGCGTGTTCCTGAACGTGGGATCGGCGGTGATCCTTCCGGAGGTCTTCCTGAAGGCGCTCGCCCTGGCCCGCAACCTGGGCTTCCGGGTGCGCCGGCTCACCACCGTGGACCTGGACTTCATCCGCCACTACCGCCCCGCGGTGAACGTGGTGGAGCGCCCGACGCGGCTCGGCGGTCGCGGCATCTCCCTGGTCGGTCACCACGAGATCCTGGTGCCGCTGCTCGCCGCGGGGGTGGTCGAGGCACTGGGGGGAAGGCGACGATGAAGGGGCGCATCGTGCTGCGCGAGGGCGACCTGACCGAGCAGGAGGTCGACGCGCTGGTGAACGCCGCCAACAGCCGGCTCGAGCTCGCCGAGGGGGTAGCGCGCGCCATCCGCGAAAAGGGCGGCGAGGAGATCGCCGCCGAGTGCCGCGAGCTCGCGCCGGTGCCGGTGGGCGAGGCCGTCGTGACCGGAGCGGGTCGGCTCTCGGCGCGCTGGGTGATCCACGCCGTCACCATGGATCCGGGCGGGCAGACGACGGCCGGCGCCGTGCGCTCGGCCATGCAGCGCTGCCTGGCCCTGGCCACGGAGCGGAGCTGCCGGCGCATGGCGATCCCGGCCCTGGGCGCGGGCGCGGCGGGTCTCGGCCTGCAGCGCTGCGCCGAGATCCTGCTGGAGGAGGCGCGTCACCACCTGGCCGGCGAGACGCCCCTGGAGGAGATCCGCTTCGTCCTGTTCGGCGAGCCCGCCTACCGCGTCTTCGAATCCGTCCAGGACGCCCAGCGCATCCTGGGACGTTCTTGACTTCTCGACTGCTTCTTCCGGGGCGACGCACCTCTGCCCCGATGAGGCAATGCGTCCAGAGCGTCCCTATACTTTTGCTCCGTGCTGGTGGAGCTTCACCTGCTGACCGCCGCCGTCTATCTGGCGGCCACCGTGGCGGCGCTGCTCGGCCTGGCCCTGCCGGCCCCGCCGGCGGGACGCGTGGCGTCGGTGCTGCTGCTGGTCGGCGCAGTCGTGCACGCGGTGGCCTTCACGAGCCTCCACGCGGCGACGCCCCCGCCGCCCCTCACCAACCTCCCGGCAGCGGCCTCCATGATGGCCTGGATGGCGGTGGTCTTCTGCCTGCTCCTCATGCTGCGCGGACGTCTGCTCGGCCTGGCGGCCCTGGTGGCGCCGCTGGCCTTCGTGGCGGTGGTGTTCGCGGGCGAGCGCCTGGCGCTGCAGGGCGCCCTGCCGCCCAGCGCCCCGGCGGCCGGCGCCTGGGCACACCTGCACGTGATCCTGGCCAGCGCGGGCTTCGCCCTGCTGGGGGTGGCCGGCCTGGCCGGGCTGCTGTTCCTCGCCGCCGAGGGACGCCTCAAGTCCAAGCGGCCCGCCGCGTGGGGCCGACGCCTGCCCTCCCTCGAGGTCCTGGATCGCATCAACGTGGTGGCCCTCGCGGTCGGCTTCCCGCTCCTCACCCTGGCGGTGGTGGCGGGCCTGCTGTGGTCGCGCACCCTGACGGGGCGCCTGTGGCCCGGCGGGGCCCACGTGATCGGGCTGCTGGCCGCCTGGGGCGTCTACGCCGGGCTGGCCGGCGCACGCTTCGGGGCGGGCTGGCGCGGCCGCGAGGCGGCCGCCAGCGCGCTGGTCGGCTTCGGCTTCCTGCTGGTGGCGCTGCTCGGCGCGGAGTTCGTGGCGTGAGGATCCTGCTGGTCGGCTTGAACCACCGCACCGCGTCGCTGCCCGTGCGCGAGCGCTTCGCGGTGGCGGACCCCGCCGCCCGGCTCGAGAAGCTGGTGACGGGCGAGGAGATCGAGGAAGCGGTGCTGCTCTCCACCTGCAACCGGGTGGAGGTGGTGGCCACGACGCGCCGCCTCGAGGCCGCTCGCCACCGGCTGCGCGCCTTCTTCGCCCGCGACCTGGCCGGCGGCCGGCCCCTGCCCGACGGGCTCTCCTGGGAGGCGGCGCTCTACGAGTACGTGGACAGCCACGCGATCCGTCACGTGTTCCGGGTGGCCTCCTCCATCGACTCGATGGTGGTGGGCGAGCCGCAGATCCTGGGCCAGCTGAAGGACGCCTACCGGGCGGCGGTGGACGCCGAGGCTTGCGGCGTGATCCTGAACCGCCTGTTCCACCGTGCCTTCGCCACCGCCAAGCGCGTGCGCAGCGAGACGGGCATCGCCGAGCGGCCGGTCTCCGTGGCCCGGGTGGCCGTGGACCTCTCGCGGCAGATCTTCGAGACGCTGCGTGGCAAGACGGCGCTGCTGGTCGGCGCCGGCGAGATGATCGAGATGGCCCTGGAGGCGCTGCGCGGGGAGGGGCTCGGCGCCGTGCGGGTGGCCAACCGCACCCCCGCCCACGCGACGGAGCTGGCGGCCCGCTTCGACGCCACCGCCCACGGACTGCACGAGCTCTCGGAGCTGCTGGCGCGCTCCGACGTGGTGCTCACCTCGATCGGCGGCGACCGGCCGCTGCTCGACGCGACGCTCTTCGAGCACGCCCTGCACGCTCGGCGCCGCCGTCCCATCTTCGTGATCGACATTGGTCTGCCGCGCAACGTGGACCCGGACGTGGACCGGCTCGACGGGGTCTACCTCTACGACCTGGACGACCTGGCCGGCGTGGCCCGCGCCAACGCCGAGGACCGGCGCCGGGAGACCGTGCGCGCCGAGGCGCTGGTGCAGGCGGAGGTGGAGCGCTTCGACGGCTGGCTCTCGGCCCTGCAGGCGGTCCCCACCATCCGCCACCTGCGCGCGCGCGCCGAGGCGATCCGCCGCGGGGAGCTCACGCGCGGGGCGAGCCGGCTCGGCCTGGACGACGAGCAGCGCCAGGGCCTCGAGGCGCTGACCCGCGCCATGGTGAACAAGCTGCTGCACGCGCCCATCACGCGGCTGCGCCGCGAGACGGAGCGCGAGGAGGGGCTCGCCTACCTGGAGGCGGCGCGCGTCCTGTTCGCGCTCGACGACCCGGACGCACCCGGAGCCCAGGCGGACGGCGAGGTCGGGCGGCCCCCGCGCGACGAATGAGTCGGGTCCGCATCGCCACCCGCGGCAGCCGGCTGGCCCTGGCGCAGTCGGCCTGGGTGGCCCGGCGCCTGGAGGCGCTGCTCGGCGTCGCCAGCGAGCTCGTGCCCATCAAGACCAGCGGCGACCGCCTGGCCCAGGGGCCGCTGGCGCCGGTCGGCGGCAAGGGGCTCTTCGTGAAGGAGATCGAGGAGGCGCTGCTGGAGGGGCGGGCCGATCTGGCGGTGCACAGCACCAAGGACCTGCCGGCACGGCTTCCGGCCGGGCTCGTGCTGGCCGCCTTTCCGGAGCGGGCCGACCCGCGCGACGCCCTGGTGACCCGCCGCCCCGGCCAGACCCTGGCGACGCTCCCGCCGGGCAGCCGGGTGGGCACGGGCAGCGTGCGGCGCACCGCCCAGCTGCGGGCCTGGCGGCCGGACCTGCGGGTGGAGCCCCTGCGCGGCAACGTGCCCACGCGCCTGGCGCGCCTGGACGAGGGCCGCTTCGACGCCCTGGTGCTGGCGTGCGCCGGTCTCGACCGGCTCGGCCTGGCGGATCGCATCCAGGAGCGCATCGATCCCGGACGCCTCCTGCCGGCGGTGGGGCAGGGAGCGCTCGCCCTGGAGACGCGCGCCGACGCCCCCCTGGCCCGGGAGCTCGCTCCCCTGGCGGATCCCGCCACCGAGGCGGCGGTGCGGGCGGAGCGGGCCTTCCTGGTGCGCCTGGAGGGAGACTGCGACGTGCCCCTGGCGGCCCTGGCCGAGCCGCGCGGCGCGGGTCGCGTGCGGGTGCGCGGCCTGGTGGCGAGTCTGGACGGCGCCCGGATCGCCCGCGCCGACCG
>JBFIML010000064.1:0-15777 GCA_041611735.1 Myxococcota bacterium
CACTCCACCGTCAGTTCGCGGACGCCAACCGCTACGAGCGGGGCACACCGGACGTGCACTGGTCGCCCTTGGCTGGCGGCATCTCGCCAGTCGAGCGGTCCGGCGCCGCGACGCCCGATCCGAAACCTCGACAGCACGAGGACTTGCGCGGGCCTGCTCGAGCCAGCGCCGCGGCACGGGTCTTGCTCTCTCCGCGGATACCTCCCCCGGAACCGGGGGACGCGTGGGAACGACCGCCACCAAGCGACGAGAGAGCCCCTGAGGTGGCGTCCGCCGCCCTGCTGCTGGCCCGCCCGGGCGGCGTGTCGCCTGCGGTACGATGGCAGCTCGTGGCGAAGCTCGGGCGCATCCGGAGCCGCAGGCGCGGCAAGACGGGCGTGCGGGAGTTCTACCTGGACTTCCGACCGGTCGGGCGCGTTTGGACGAACCACGGCGTCCGGATGACGGACGAGGCCACGGCGAAGCGGCTGCTCGAGAAGATCCGCGACCAGGTGGCGGAAGACATGTCGCTCGAGGAGGTTCTGGCGCGGTACCAGCCGGCCAGTGCGCCGACCAACCTGGTGCCGACCTGGCTCCAGCGGTGGATTGATCTTAGACGGCGTGAGATGCAGGCGGGATCGCTGTCGCCGAACTTCGTGCGCGAGCTGGAGCGGCTAGCCGCGCCCGGCGGGCACTTCTCGTTCTTCGACCGGGTGTCGATCCACGGCGTGACGTACGGCCTCCTCGAGGACTGGAGCTTGTGGCTCGCGGACCGAAAGCAGAGCCCGAAGTCGCGGCGGAACTTCCTGGGCTATCTGCGGTCCTTCCTGCGCTGGCTGGAGCTGCGAGGCGAGATCCCGAAGGCGCCCCGCGTACCGTCGGTGCGCGTCGACGAGCACGAGCCGCGCATTCTCTCCGTCGTCGACCAGGACCTCCTCCTGTCGCACATCCCCGAGGCCGAGCGCGGGATCTTCCTGGCCCTGGCGCACCTGGGTCTGCGGCCTGGGGAGGCGCGGGCGCTGCAGGTCGCCGACTACCGGGACGGCTGGCTCCACGTGGACAAGGCGGCCAAGTCGAAGTCGGCGAGCGCCGAGATCCGCGGGACGAAGACCGGCAAGACGAAGCGTCTCCCGGTGAGCGAGGAGCTCACCGACTGGATCGAGCGGCACGTCGATCCGGCGGGCCGCTTCTCCGCGGCGCCCCTCTTCCCCAACCCACGCACGGGACGGATGTGGCCGCACAAGGCGCTCCGGCGCTCCTGGACCCAGGCCCTGGAGCGGGCCGAGCTTCCGCACATCTCGCTCTACGAGGGCACGAAGCACACCATGGCGACGGACGCGATCCGCCGCGGCGTGCCCGAGCGCGCCCTCCAGCGCTTCCTCGGCCACACCTCGGTCCAGTCCACGCGCCGCTACGCCCGCCTGGCCGACAACGCCCTCATCGAGGTCCTGCGAACCACGTCCCGGCGCGACGACGGACTTGGCGACAAGTTGGCGACAAGGGTTCCCGAACCGAAATTGAAGCGCCGCAAGGACTTGCGGGTGGGCCCTCCTGGATTCGAACCAGGGACCATCCGGTTATGAGCCGGGCGCTCTAACCGCTGAGCTAAGGGCCCCGGGCGCAGCGTAGCAGCGAGGCGCGGGCCTCGGGCTCAGCGCCGGGGTCGGGAGCGGAGCGACGCGGCCGGCGCGCTCCGGTCGGCCGCCCTCGGGCCGCCCGCCCGGGCGATCTCGGCGCCGATGGCGTCCCACACGCGCTCGAACCGACGCGGATCGAAGCGCGCCCCGGAGGGCAGCCAGTCGCTGAGGGGCTCCCCTGGCCGATGGTACTGGCCGACCACGTCCAGGTGGTCCGCCAGCACCGCCCGCAGCAGCGCCCCGCGGAGCTGGCTGCGCGTCGGCACGATCCCGTCGTTGCTCCGCACTCCGATCGGGAAGGGGAGCTCGCTCTCCAGGAGCGCGTGCAGCTCGGGATCGGGCTCCGGGTAGGGATAGTGGCGGTGCGGCCGGGCGGCAAGGCCGTAGAGCAGCACGAAGACGAGACGCAGCGCCGCGCGCTGGGGCGGCAGGTCGCGCAGCCCGTAGCCGGCGGGAGGGCGCGGGGCAGCCGTGGCCACGCAGGTGTAGGAGACGCCGGGCCGATCGCTCACCGCCGCATTGAAGAGATGCATGGCCTCGGGGGTGAGCTGGAGGATGGCGCCCTGGTCGGAGCCGATCTCCCGCAGGTACTCCCAGATCGGGTCGTCCTCCTGGAAGCGGACGCGGCTCAGCACCTGATGGGAGAGCTGGTCCAGCGCGCCCCGCCGCCGGCCCAGCACGTCGCCGAGGCGCGCCAGGAGCCCGAGCGCCTGGGAGGCCAGGTAGAGGGTGCCGCGCCCCTCCCGCGAGGTGGCAAGCGCGGCGAGCAGCACGAGGAGGCTGCGGCCCTGCACGGTGGTGAGGAAGCTCGCGAGGGGGGTGCCGTGGTGGGGCGTCGCCACGGTAACCGCCGCACGCGTGAGGCTTGCGATCCGCTCCTCGCTCTCGTCTTCCGCGAGGCGCACGCCGGGCGTCAGCAGCAGCCGCACGTCGAGCCCCCCGGTGGAGTGGCCCACGAAGTAGAGCTCCTCGGCCTCGAGACCTCCGGACTCCAGCACCCGGCGTCGCAGCCGATCCGCCCGGCGCGGAATCGAGCCGGTGGGCTGCGTCGGGCAGGTCACGATGCGGGCCTCGCAGCCACGCCGGCGCAGGGACTGCTCGAGGGCCTGCTCCACACGGTGGAAGTACCGCAGCTCTCCGAGGGCTTCGAAGCCGAAGAAGCCCGGGACCAGGAAGACCAGCCGCTCCGCCATGCCGCGAGCCTAACCCAGAGCCGTCCGTGCCCCGTCCCGAGCTCTCAAGTCTCACGCCGGGGGGCCCGAAGAGAGTCGCGACCATGGACAAGGCTCACCTGGACAAGCTGCTCGGCCACGGCGTCAAGAACGGCGCTTCGGACCTGCACTTTCGGGTGGGAACTCCGCCCGCCTATCGGATCGATGGCGTGCTGCGCAACATCAAGCATCCTCCGCTCAGCGTGGAGAACACCAACGAGATCGCCCGGCTGCTGCTGGGCGACCCCTCCAGGGTGGACCGGCTCGACGAGCTCCAGGAACACGACGCCTCGTATTCCCTGGGCGGCATCGCGCGCTTTCGGGTCAACATCTACCGCCAGCGGGGCAGCCTCTGCTGCATCCTGCGCGCCATCTCGGGCTGCATCCCGAGCCTCGACGAGCTGCGCATTCCTGCGCAGGTGAAGCGTCTGGCGGAGGAGGAGCGCGGACTCGTCCTCGTGACCGGAGCCACCGGGTCCGGGAAGAGCTCCACCCTGGCCGCGATGATCGACCACATCAACCAGACGCGCGCGGCGCACATCCTCACCATCGAGGATCCGATCGAGTTCCTGCACCGCAACGCGAAGTGCTCGATCAGCCAGCGCGAGATCGGCCCCGACACGGCCAGCTTCAAGACCGCCTTGCGCGCCGCCCTGCGCCAGGATCCCGACGTGATCCTGGTGGGGGAGATGCGCGACGCGGAGACGATCGACATCGCGCTCAAGGCCGCCGAGACGGGCCACGTGGTCTTCTCCACCGTCCACACGACGGACGCTGCCAAGACGGTGGGGCGCCTGATCGGGGTATTCCCGGCCGACGAGCAGCATCAAGTGCGCCTGCGCCTGGCGGACAACCTGAAGGGCGTCGTGAGCCAGCGGCTGCTGCAACGGGCCGACGGACGAGGCCGCGTCGTCGCGGCGGAGATCCTGCGGGCCACCAAGACGGTCCAGGAATACATCAAGAACCCCGAGAAGACCGGCGGGCTCAAGGACGTGATCGAGAGCGGGACCGACGCCTACGGCATGCAGTCCTTCGACCAGCACCTGACCCAGCTCTACCGGTCCGGGGAGATCACGCTCGAGGTCGCCAAGGCGGCCGCCACGAACCCCTCGGACTTCGAGCGCGCCTTGAACTTCTCGGAGAGCTCGTCGAGCGGATTCGATGAAGAGCGCGGCGATCCGCTCGAGCTCTCCGATCTGGCGAGCTGAGCGCCACTCGCGCTCGACCCCCGGCGGCTCGCCTGCTTGCTTCCGAGCTTGACGGCGGGAGCCCTTTCGTCCGACGCTGACTCCATGGCCCGGCCTCTCGGAAGGAACCCCCGTGCCTGGGCCGCCGGACTCGGCCTGGCAGCACTCCTGCCCTGGGGGAGTTCGGCCGCCGGCCCCGCCCCGGGGCGGGTCTGCGCGGCGCTCTGCGCCGACGCCCGCTCGGCCTGCGTGGCCCCCTGCGTCGGCGCGGTCCTGGCCTGCCGGGCCGAGGGCGGCGACGCCTGCTCGCCCACCCTGGCCCGCGCCCTGTGGGGCCCGGCGGAGCTTCCCGCGCTGCTCCGCGGCCGGCCCGCGAACCTCTCGCTGCTCGAGCCCGGCGAGCGGGCGGTGGTGGCGGCGGCGGACGCCCGGGCCGAGGCGCTGCGCACCCGCACCCTGGTCCTGCACCTGCCGCGGCCGGGCGTGTCCGTGCGCCTGGTCCAGACCCGCCACGGCTTCCCCTTCGGCTTCCCCATCGACCTGCGCCGCTTCGGGAGTGCCGCCGACCAGGCCTTCTACGAAGGCATCACGCGTGATCACTTCGATCTCGCGGTGCTCGAGAACACCGCCAAGTGGGCCCGGGTGGAGCCGGCGGCGGATCTGCGCGTTTACGACGACGCCGACGCGGACGTGGCCTGGGCGGAGAGCAACGGCTTCGCGGTAAAGGGGCACACCCTGCTCTGGGGGATCGTGCCGCCCTTCTCCCTGAGCGGGATCCCGGGCTGGCTGCGCCAGCGCTTCGAGAGCTTCCCCTTGACGCCCGGCCAGCAGGCGGCCCTGCGCCAGGAGATCCGGGAGCACGTGACGGACCTCGTGGCGCGCTACCGCGGCCGAATCTCGATCTGGGACGTGACCAACGAGACGCTCCAGCCCGCGGGCCTGTGGTTCGTGCTGCGCCTCGGCGACGAGATCGTGGAGGACGTCTTCCGCTGGGCCCACCAGGCGGATCCCGACGCCACCCTCGTCTTCAACGAGTGGATCACCGAGGTCTTCACCGGCTTCTTCAACTTCCCGACCGCCGCCCGGGTGCGCGACCGCGTGCTCGAGCTGCGCGCGAAGGGCGTGCCCGTGCACGCCCTGGGCCAGCAGTCGCACTTCGCGCCGGTGCTCGCCTTCGCGGGTTTTCCAGAGGACCTGAGCCGACGCACGCGCATCGACGACTACGCCGTGGCCCTCGACACCCTGGCGCAGGCGGGCCTTCCCGTCCACATCAGCGAGACGAACTTCATCGCGCCGGAGGCGCCGGAGGCGCGCGCCGCCCAGGCCGAGGCGCTGATGCGGCTTTGGTGGGGGCATCCTGCCGTGGAGCAGATCGTCTTCTGGGGCCCCTGGAACAAGGTGGCGGGGCGCGACGAGTTCGACGTGGGCTTCTGGGACGACGACGGGAACCTCTCGCGCCACGGCGAGGCGGTGCTCTCGCTGCTGAACGATCGCTGGCGCACCCGCGTCTCGGCCACGAGCGGCGCGCGCGGGACGATCGGGCTCCGGGCGCACCCCGGCGACTACGTGGCCGAGTGGACAGTGGACGGCCGCAGCGTCCACGCCCGCTTCCGGATGGAGGCGGGCGCCGGGACGGCGCGGGTCGTCCTCGTCGCGCCCTAGGCCGGATTCCTCACCCCGAGGCGTCGACCTTCGCGCCGGCCTCGGCGTAGAGGGCGTCGAGCCGGGCGCGTACTGCCGGCGGGACGGACAGGAAGCAGACGCCCATGCCGAGCTTGCGCTTGCTCAGGTCCCTTCCCACGTGGTTCGACACGACCCGGCCGGGAATCTCCAGCAGCTCGCCCGTGCTGGCCACGCGCAGTCGCAGGTCGATGCGCGTCCCCACGGGCTCCGGAAAGGCCGTGTTGATGAAGAGGCCGCTGCGCGAGACGTTGGTGACGACCGCGTCCCGGGAGCCTTCGGGGCCGACGACGCCGATCTTGAGGCGGATCGGGACACGCACCGAGTCGCGGCGCTCCCCACCGGCCGGCGGCCCGGACGAGAAGCGGCGGTCGAGCTGGGCGCGCAATGCCGCCCAGCGTGCGTTCTCGGCGACGCTCACGCCCTCGCCGGTGCGCTTGCGGTCCAGGTGGACGTACTCGCGGAAGAGCTCGGGCAGGCTGGCCACACCCCCTCATCGACCGACCGGTGGCCAGGGTGAACGACGGGACCGCGCCGCCAGAGCCGACCCGATGCCCTAGCCTGGCTCCGGGAGGGGGTCCCCGTGTCCGCGCGCGAGCTGGTGGTCCTCGGCACCTCGAGCCAGGTGCCGACCCGGCACCGCAACCAGGGCGGCTACCTGCTGCGCTGGGACGGCGCCGGGATCCTGGTGGACCCCGGCGAGGGCACCCAGCGCCAGATGACCTGGGCCGGGGTGGCGGCCAGCGCCGTCACCCACGTGCTGGTCACCCACTTCCACGGCGACCACTGCCTCGGGCTCCCGGGGCTGTTCCAGCGCTTCACCCTGGACGGGCTCCGCCATCGGGTCGAGGTCCACTTCCCGGCCTCGGGCCGGGCCTTCCTGGAGCGGCTGCGCGACGCCTCGATCCACGTGGAGGAGCCGGAGCTGTCCGAGCACCCGATCGAACGGGAGGGACCGATCGCCCAGGCGGAGGGGCTCCGCATCGAGGCCCGGCGTCTCGACCACACGGTGGACACCTTCGGCTACCGGGTCGAGGAGCCGCCGGGGCGCAGCCTGCTCCCCGAACGCCTGGCAGCCCTGGGAATCCAGGGACCCGACGTGGGCCGGCTGGTGCGGGAGGGGACCCTCCCGGTGGGAGGGCGCCGCGTCACCCTGGAGGCGGTGAGCGTGCCGCGGCCCGGCCAGAGCGTCGCCTTCGTGATGGACACCCGGCCGTGTCCCGGGGCCCACGCCCTGGCCCGGGACGCGGACCTCCTGGTGTGCGAGGCGACCTATCTGGCCGAGCACACGGAGCTGGCCCATCGACGCGGCCACATGACCGCCGGCCAGGCGGCGGAGCTGGCGCGCGAGGCGGGCGCGCGGCGCCTCCTGCTGACGCACTTCTCGTCGCGCTATCGGACCGTCGAGGCCTTCCTCGAGGAGGCCGGCGCGCTCCACCCGGACGTGGTGGCTGCCGAGGACGGCATGCGCGTGTCCCTGCCGCCGCGCCGTCCCGGCGCCGACTCCCCTACAATGCGCCGGCCATGACCGAACGACCGCTCCCGGTGGCGTCGGCCTATGCCCCGTGGACCGACGCCGGGCTGTTCGAGATCTCCTGGGAGGTCGGCAACCAGGTGGGCGGGATCTACCAGGTGCTGCGCTCCAAGGCGGCCGCCATGGTGCAGCGTTGGAGCGACCGTTACCTGCTGGTGGGGCCCCACGTGCGCGGCCAGGCGGAGCTCGAGCTGGAGCCGGAGTCCGCCTCGGACTGGATCGCCGACGTGCTGGCGGCCCTTGCCGCCGAGGGGCTTGCTGCCGAGCACGGGCGCTGGCTCGTGCCCGGCCGTCCGCGGGCCATCCTGCTGAGCCACCAGCTCGCCCCCGAGCGGCTGGCGGCGCTCCGGCAGGAGCTCGCCGACCGGCACGGCATCCCGCCGAGCCCTGGCGACCCCCTGGTGGACGACGTGCTCGGCTTCGGCGACGCGGTGCGGCGCCTGCTGGCCGCGGCCACGCGCCAGGCGGGCACTCCCGGCGCGGCGCGACGCGGCGCCCCGCGGCGCCTGCTGGCCCACTTCCACGAGTGGCTGGGCGCCGTGGCCCTGCCCCTGCTGCAGCGGGAGAAGCCACCCCTCGCGACGGTCTTCACCACCCACGCCACCTCGGCGGGGCGCTTCGTGGCATCGAGCCAGGCGGACCTCTACGAGCGCCTGCCGGACCTGGACGCGGAGGCCGAGGCCGGGCGCTACGGGATCCGCACCCAGCACGCCATCGAGCGGCTGTGCGCCCGGGAGTGCCGCGTCTTCACCACCGTCTCCCCCATCACGGGCGAGGAGTGCGAGCTGCTGCTGGGTCGCAAGCCGGACCTCGTCACTCCCAACGGCCTCAACATCGATCGCTTCGACGTGGGACACGACTTCCAGACCCATCACGCCCAGTACAAGGAGCAGATCCACCGCTTCGTGATGGGGCACTTCTTCCCGAGCCAGGCCTTCGACCTGGACCGCACGCTCTACTTCTTCAACGCCGGGCGCTTCGAGCCGCGCAACAAGGGCTTCGACCTCTGCCTGGAGACCATGGCCCGCCTGAACGCGGAGCTGCGCACCGCAGACCTGGGAATCCACGTCGTCTTCTTCATCGTGACCGCGCGCTCGACCCGCTCCCTGGATCCCCACGCGCTGCGCGCACGCGGTGTGCTCGACGAGCTGCTCGAGGTCTCCCGGCGCATCGGCGCCGACGTGGGCGAGCGCCTGTTCCGCCGCTCCGCCGCCGGCGAGCGCGTCTCCCTGGACGAGCTGGTGGAGGAGTACTGGCGGCTCCGTCACCGGCGCGTCCAGCACGCCTTCCGCATGGAGCGCCTGCCGCCCGTCTCGACCCACGTGCTGGACGACGAGGGGAGCGACCCGGTGCTGACGCACCTGAGAACGCTGGGCCTGCGCAATGCGCCCGAGGACGCCGTGAAGATCGTCTACCACCCGGAGTTCATCAGCCCCGTGAGCCCGCTCTGGGGCATGGACTACGAGCACTTCGTGCGCGGCTGCCACCTCGGGATCTTCCCGAGCAGCTACGAGCCCTGGGGCTACACGCCGCTCGAGTGCGTGGCCATGGGCGTGCCGGCCATCACCAGCGACCTGGCGGGCTTCGGCCGCTACGTCTCGGAGGTCTTCCCGGATCACGACGACTGGGGGCTCGTGGTGCTGCGTCGCCGGGGCCGGAGCTTCCACGACGCCGCGGCGGACCTGACGCGTCGCGTGCTGCGCTTCTGCCGCCTCGACCGCCGCGGGCGCATCGCCCTGCGCAACGAGGTGGAGGCCCACTCCCGGGCCTTCGACTGGTCACGGCTCGCGAGCGCCTACCACGAGGCCCACGACCAGGCCCTGGGGGGCTGACGGCCCGTCCGCCCCGGGTCAGACCCCTCGTTCGAGCATCCGGTGGGCGGCCCGGTCCGCCAGCGTCATGACCGGGATCATGGTGTGGGTGGCGGCGCTGGTGGGCATGACCGAGGCGTCCACCACGTAGATGCGGGGCAGGGTGTGCAGGCGATGCTCGGGGTCCACCACGCCGCTGCCCGCGTCCAGGCTCATGCGGCAGCTGCCCTGCACGTGGGCGGAGATGAAGCGCGTGACCCCGGTCCGGATCGGAAAGGCCAGAGCGCGGTCGAGTTCGTCGGGACTCCGCAGCGGCGGGAAGACGTCGCTCCCGAAGTCCACCTCCCGGGCGCCGGCCGCAAGGAAGAGCTCGGCGGCGTGGCGCAGGCCCCGGCGCAGGCGGGCCTTCCACGCCTCGCTCATGGTGTAGTCGATGCGCGCCCGGAAGCCCCGGGCGCCGTCCAGCTCCCAGGCCATGGCGCCCGAAGGCCGGTCCGGCACCAGCAGGAGGGCCAGGGCCGTGTGTCGCAGGCGAGCCATGCGCGCCTTGTGGGCCGTCCCGAAGCCCGGAAGGCCCGCCGCCACCTGGGCCATGCCTGCCGAGATGGCCTCCAGCCGGAAGCCTCCGAGCCCGTGCTCCGGGCGGTTGTCGTCGAAGGCGGAGCAGTAGGCGGCCTGGGGAATGCCGCGCCAGGCGGTCACGTCCACGGAGTCCGGGAACGACGCGGAGACGGTCATCTGCGGCTGCAGGGACACGTTGCGGCCGAGCTGGGGGAGCCCGCGGTCCAGGCCCGAGGCGCGTAGGATGGCGGGGCTGTGCACGGCCCCGGCGGCGAGCACCACGCGCTCCGCCTCGATGGCGAAGGGCAGCCGCGCGACGCGCGGGCCGCGCTCCACCACGGAGCCCGTGACCCGCAGGCGCCCGCCGCCGACCTGCTCGATGCGCTCGGCCCGCAGGTCCACGTAGACGTCGGCTCCGGCTGCCACCGCCTGCGGCAGGTAGTTGAGATGGGCGCCCTTCTTGGCGTCGTAGGCGCAGCCGACCAGGCAGTAGCCGCTCCCGATGCAGCCGCTGCGGTTGTGGAGGAAGGTTCCGGCCTGGAGGCCCAGGCGCCGGGCGCCCTCCAGGACGATCTGGTTGTTGCGGTTCACCTCGCCGGGCCGGATCGGCTGCACGCCGAGCATGGCGAAGACCCGCCGCTCCGAGTCGGCGAGCTTCTCGGGATCGAGCTCCGTGAGACCGAGCAGCCGCTTCCAGTGGGCGTAGACCTCCGGCGGCGTCGGCACGCAGTCGGCCGTGTTGATCACCGTGGAGCCGCCGTAGCAGGAGCCCTGGAGCACGTTCACCAGGCCGTCGCCGGTGAGCTGCTGGCCCCGGTTGCGGTAGAGGGCGGCCAGCATCTCGTCGGGGCGCTGGGTGAAGTCGCGCGCCGTGAAGTAACCGCCCTCCTCGACGACCAGCGTCTCGACGCCGTGGCGGGCCAGGGTGTGGGCGACGACGGCGCCGCCGGAGCCCGAGCCGACCACCACGGTGTGCGTGCGACGCGTCAGCGCCCGGGTGATCGCGTGGCCCTGGACGATCACGCAGGCGCCCGCTTGCGCTCCACCCAGGGCCCGTCGTAGCCGGTGGCGGGCCAGCTCGCGTCCTGCGCGTAGAAGACGAACAGGCAGAGCTGCTTCAAGGCGCCGAACACCTCCCGGGCGAAGCCCAGGCGGCTGTCGCGCAGCGCCTCCAGGCAGGCGCTGCGCCCGGAGCGGTCGAGGCTCGAGAAGCGACCCAGGCGTCCGGCCAGCAGCGGGCTTCCCCACTCCACCAGCCGCAGCGCCCCGGCGAGGCCGCTCGCGAGCTCCGGGTCCTCGTCCGCCAGCCAGGCGTCCACGTGCCGGGCCAGCTCGACGCTCGCCGCGCCCGCCTCGAAGGGGCCGCCCGGCGGGACGAGCGTATCGGCCACCACTGCCAGCAGCGCGTGGTCCTCGGGCGAGAGGACCCGCAGTCCCGGCGGGGCTGCGCCCTCGCCGTCCGGGGCGCAGGCGGCCCCGAGGCCGGGCAGGGCCAGGAAGGCGCCGGCCGCCTGCACGGAGCGGCGCAGGAAGACGCGGCGCGAGAGCTCGGGGATGGTCACTGGTCGAATCACCCCGCGGCCGGGCGCTAGTTCTCCACGAACCCCTTCAGCAGGCGGCTGCGGCTCGGGTGGCGCAGCTTGCGCAGCGCCTTGGCCTCGATCTGGCGGATGCGCTCCCGGGTCACGTCGAAGTCCTGGCCCACCTCCTCGAGGGTGTGGTTGGCGCGCTCCCCGATCCCGAAGCGCATCTTCAGCACGCGCTCCTCGCGGGGTCCCAGGGTGGACAGCACGCGGCGGGTCTGGTCGGCCAGGTTCTGGTGCATGACCGCGTCCTGGGGATTCACCGAGTTCTTGTCCTCGATGAAGTCGCCCAGGTGGCTGTCCTCCTCCTCACCCACCGGCGTCTCCAGGCTGATGGGCTCCTTGGCGATCTTGAGCACCATGCGCACCTTGTCCAGCGGCATCTCCATGCGCTCCGCCAGCTCCTCGGGCGTGGGTTCGCGGCCCAGCACCTGCACCAGGAAGCGGGTGGTGCGGATCAGCTTGTTGATGGTCTCGATCATGTGGACCGGGATGCGGATGGTGCGGGCCTGGTCGGCGATGGCCCGGGTGATGGCCTGGCGGATCCACCAGGTGGCGTAGGTGGAGAACTTGTATCCCCGCCGCCATTCGAACTTGTCCACCGCCTTCATGAGGCCGATGTTGCCCTCCTGGATCAGGTCCAGGAACTGCAACCCGCGGTTCGTGTAACGCTTGGCGATCGAGACCACGAGACGCAAGTTGGCCTCGATCAGCTCGCACTTGGCATGATGGGTGCGGACCGTGGCTTCGGCGAACCGCTTCAGGGCCCCCCGCACCTCCTCGCGCGACATGCGAAGCTCCGACTCGATCTGCTGCACGCACCGGTCGAGCTGTGCCAGGGCGTCGCAGGCCGCGGCCACCCGCTCCATGTCCCCGCCCAGCCGGGCCAGCGCCTCACGCCCGCGCCGACTGCGTCGGGTGGCCAGCACCGCCAGCTCCCGAAACTCGGCTGCCGGCACCTGGAAGGTTGCGGTCAGGCGGCATGCCTCCTGCTCGAGGCGGTCGAACTCGTCGCCGGCCTTGCGCAAGTCCTCCATCACTTCCAGGATGCGGGTGTTCGCGAAGCCGACCTCGCACAGGGCGTGCAACGCCTCGTCCAGCCGGTGGGAGATCTCCGCGCCGAGCCGCTCGCGGGCCACCGCTCCCGTGCGCGCATTCGCCAGGGACGCCAGCCGGCGCTGCACCTCGCCCTCCAGACGCCGCACGCGGGCCAGGGCCTGCAGCAGCGCCTTGCGGCGCTGCTCGGCCGTCTGCTCCGCCTGCTCGTCGTCGAGCCCGTCCAGCAGGTCCGCCAGCGAGAGCGTGCCCTTCCGGAAGCGGTCCCCGATCCGGCGCAGCTCCTGGATGCCGAAGGGCGTGGCCAGGACGGCGCGTACCTGCTCGATCTCGCCCGCCTCGATGCGTTGGGAGATCTCCACCTCCCCCTCGCGGGTGAGGAGCGAGACCTGACCCATCTCGCGCAGATAGACCCGCACGGGGTCGTTGCTGTGAACGACCTCTTCCGCGCTCGCCTCGGCCGCAGGGGGTCCGTCGGCGCGGCGGGGCCGGATCGCCTTGTCGCCGTCGACGACGGTGATGTCCTTCTCCCCGAACAGGGCGAACACCTCGTCGAGCTGGTCCGCAGAGACCAGCTCCGGGAGGGCGCCATTCACTTCGTCGAGGGTCAGGTAGCCCTTGCGGCGCCCCTCGGCGACGAGGCGGCGCACGCCCTGGAGCTCGGCCGGGCTTCCGGGTGCTCCGTTGCCGGACTCAGCGGCGGCAGACTCGACGCGCCGACGCAGCTTCGGCCTGCGCGCGCCCGCTCGGGAGGTCTCGGAGGCGTTCGGGGGCATCGGGGGGGTCTCCTATCTTCCGCTTCAACCAACTCGCAACTACGGGCTCCCGGAGACGGGTCGCCCGCGCACACCCAGTGCAGCCCGCCGCTCCTCGAGCTGACGTTGCTTCGCCTCGAGGAAGCGGGCCGCGTCGAGATTCGGGTCCGCGGCCCCTTGCCGCGTGAGCGCGCGGCGGGCCGTCAGATGGTTTCGCTCGCGCAGCCGCGCCAGCGTCTCGGCCAGCGCCCGCTCCGCCTCGGGAGCCTCGAGGGCGGGCTCCTCGCCCACGGCGAGCGCCAGCAGCAGGGACGCCGCCTCGCCTCCCAGCTGCTCGGCGAGCTCGGCCACCCGCAGGCGCCCGGCGCGGGCAGCCTCCACGAGCGGGGGCAGGATCTGGCTCCAGGCGGGATCCGGCACGAGCTCCGCCACCTCGCCCGGATCGAGGCCGGCCCCGAGCACCGGGTGGTCGATCACCAAACGGGCCAGCCGCACGGCGAAGCGGGTCTCCGGGCCCGGCGCGCGACGGGGCGGGGCGGTGGGCGGCTCCGGCTCGGCGCGGCGGGCGTCGGGGCGCGCCTCCCGGCGCACGGCCGCCGCCACGTCCTCCGGCCGGGTATCCGAGGCGAGGGCCAGGCGCCGCATGGACTCGCCGCGCTCCACCGGGTCCGGGATCGCCGCCAGGAGCGGCACCAGCGCCGCCACGGCGTCGGCCTTCTCCCAGGGCGTCGCGCAGCCCCGGGCGAGGGTGCGTCGCATCACCCGGTCCAGGGCGGCGGGCGCCTGCTCCACCCGCTGGCGCAGTGCCTCGGGCCCCTCGCGCGCCAGCAGGCTGTCGGGGTCCTCGCCCGCCGGAAGCGCCGCGGCGCGCACCCGCAGACCTTCGGGCAGCAGCACCGTGAGCGCCCGCTCCACGGCGCGCTCGCCGGCCTCGTCCCCATCGAAGACCAGCACGACGTCGCGGGTGCGGCGACGTAAGTGCCGGGCGTGCTCGGCGGTGAGTGCCGTGCCGCAGGTGGCCAGGGCCTCCTCGATTCCGGCCCGGTGCAGGGCCAGCAGGTCGAAGTAGCCCTCCACCACCACGGCGCGCCCGTTGCGGCGGATGGGGGCCAGGGCGTCCGGAAAGCCGTAGAAGGCCTCGCGCTTGCGGAACAGCGGGCTCTCCGGCGTGTTCAGGTACTTGGGCTCCTGGTCCGGCTCGAGGGCGCGGCCCCCGAAGCCCACGATGCGACCGCGCACGTCCCGGATCGGGAAGACCAGGCGACCGCGCAGCCGGTCGTAGTGCCCGCCGTCCCCTCCCGAACGCTCGGCCAGGAGACCCGCCTGGGCGCCCACCTCGGCCGGGATGCGGGCCCGGGCCAGGCCGCGGGTCACCGCATCCCAACGCGGCGGGGCGAGCCCGATGCCGAAGCGCTCCACCCACTCCGCCTCGATCCCCCGCTCGGCCAGGTACGCGCGCGCCTGCGCACCCCCGGGGCCCGCCAGGGCCGTCCGGTAGAGCTCCTGGGCCACGCGGTTCGCCTCGCACAGCCGCTCGGCGACACCGGCGGCGGCGCCGTCGGCTTCCGGCACCTCGATGCCGCACTCCCGGGCCAGGGCGCGCACGGCCTCCGGGAAGGAGAGGTTCTCCTGCCGCATCAGGAAGCCGAACGCGTCGCCCCCCACGTCACAGCCGAAGCAGTGGAAGATCTGGCGCTCGGGATGGACGTGGAAGGAGGGAGTCTTCTCGGTGTGGAAGGGGCAGAGGCCCTTGAAGCTGCGGCCAACCTGCCGGAGCGCCACGTGACGCGCCACCAGGTCGACGATCTCGACGCGGTCCCGGATCGCGTGAATGATGTCGTCGGAGATCCGGCCCACCGCCCGCGCTCCTCTCAGCGCGCCATCTTCTTCAGCTTCTTCAAGGCACGTTTTCGCGCGGCAGCGGCCTTCTTCTTGCGCCGGATGCTGGGCTTGTCGTAGGAGTCCCTGCGTCGAAGCTCGGTGAGGATGCCTGCCTTCTCCACCTGCTTCTTGAAGCGCTTGAGCGCCTGCTCGAAGGACTCGTTCTCCTTGATCTTGATTACCGGCAAGCCCTCATCTCCCGCGCAATCAGATGCAACCGCGCCGCCGGCAAAAAACCCCAGGTCGGAAGAGGAAGTGTCTCCGATCGGGCTCGCGTGTCACGCTTGCCGGTCCCCTGCCGGCCTCGAAAGCCGGCAGGCGCCGGCCCTGCCCGCCGTCCTCCCACGGGTTTGTGCGGCGGAAGCCGACGCTAGCGCACACCCCGGGGGCGGGCAACCGCGGGCGGACGCACCGGAATGCCGAGCTCGAGCAGGCGTCGCTTGACCTCGCCCACGCTGGTCATGCCGAAGTGGAAGATCGACGCCGCGAGCGCCGCCTGGGCATGGCCGCCCTGGGGGCCGTCGTCCAGGGCCGCCGCCAGGTCCTCGGCGCGGCCGCCTCCCCCGGAGGCGATCACCGGAATCGAGACGGCGTCGGAGACGGCCCGCACGAAGGGAAGGTCGTAGCCGGCACGGGTGCCGTCCCGGTCCATGCTGGTGAGCAGGATCTCGCCGGCGCCCGCCGCCGCCATGCGGCGCGCCCAGGCCACGGCGTCGATCCCGGTGGGGCGCCGCCCGCCGTGGGTGCAGACCTCCCAGATTCCTTGCACTTCGCTCGGCCGGGCCTCGCTGCGCGCGGCGCCGGAGGCGCCCGCTTGCGCTCCTTGCACTTCGCTCGGCCGGCCCTCGCTGCGCGCGGCGCCGGAGGCGCCCGCTTGCGCTCCTTGCACTTCGCTCGGCCGG
>JBFIML010000065.1:0-15341 GCA_041611735.1 Myxococcota bacterium
CACAGGGTGATAGACTGCGGCCCGCCGGCGGCCTGGCACCGGCACCGCAGGGGAGGATCCGGTGGACGGAACCGAGCGACGCCGCACGCTGGTCCTGGGCGCCGCCGGCCGTGACTTCCACAACTTCAACGTCGTCTACCGCGACGACCCGCACACGGAGGTCGTCGCCTTCACCGCGGCGCAGATCCCGGGCATTGCGCGGCGCCGCTATCCGGCCTCCCTGGCGGGGCCCCGCTACCCGGACGGTATCCCCATCGAGGACGAGTCGGAGCTCGAGACGCTGTGCCGGGAGCACCGTGTCCAGCGGGTGGTCTTCGCCTACAGCGACGTGACCCATGGCCACGTCATGCATCTGGCCTCCCGGGCCCTGGCCGCCGGTGCGGACTTCGTGCTGCTCGGCCCGGAGCGCACCATGCTCCGCGCCCGGATCCCGGTGATCGCCATCTCGGCGGTGCGCACCGGCTGCGGCAAGTCGCAGGTCTGCCGCTGGCTCTCCCGCCGGCTGAGCGAGCGCCGGCGGCAGGTCGCGGTGATCCGCCATCCCATGCCCTACGGCGCGCTGGAGCGGCAGGCGGTCCAGCGCTTCGCATCGCCGGCGGACCTCGACGCAGCCGAGTGCAGCTTGGAGGAGCGCGAGGAGTACGAGCCGCACCTGGCGCTCGGCAACGTGGTGTTCGCCGGGGTGGACTATGCCCGGATCGTGGCCCAGGCCGAGGCGGAGGCGGAGATCATCCTGTGGGACGGCGGCAACAACGACTTTCCCTTCCTGCATCCCGACCTCCACGTGGTGCTGGTGGATCCGCTGCGCCCGGGACACGAGACCACCCACCATCCGGGCGAGGCGGTGCTGCGCATGGCCGACGTGGTCCTGGTCGCCAAGGTGGACGCGGCCGCCGACGCGGACGTCCAGCGCGTCAGCGAGACGGCCCGGCGCCTGGCGCCCCGCGCCACGCTGGTGCGCGGCGCCTCGCCGGTGCGCCTCGACGACCCCCAGGCCGTGCGGGGTCGGCGCATCCTCGTGGTGGAGGACGGGCCCACCTTGACCCACGGCGGCATGGCCTACGGGGCCGGCTACGTGGCGGCGAGCCGTGCCCAGCCCCGGGAGATCCTCGACCCGCGCCCCTTCGCGACGCCCGAGATCGCCGCAATCTTCGCGCAGCACCCGCACATCGGTCGCGTGCTCCCGGCGGTCGGCTACGACCACGCCCAGCGCGAGGCCCTGCGGCGGACCCTGGAGGCCTCGGACGCCGAGGTCGTGGTGGCTGCCACGCCGGCGGACCTGCGGGCGCTGCTGCGCCTCCAGAAGCCGGTGGTGCGTGCGCGCTATGAGTTCGCGGAGGTGGAGAAGCCGGGCCTGGGCGGCGTGCTGGACGACTTCCTGGCCCGCATCGGGGCGGGCGACTAGTCGGGGTGCGCGTCGTGGTGGCACTCGGGGGAAACGCGCTGCTGCGGCGCGGCGAGCCGCCCGAGGCGGAGGTGCAGCGGCGCAACCTGGGGGTGGCCGCCGACGCGGTGGCCGGGATCGCCCGGGACCACGTGGTGGTAGTGACCCACGGCAACGGACCGCAGGTGGGATTGCTGGCCCTTCAGGCCGAGGCCTTCGCCCGGGTGCGGCCCTATCCGCTCGACGTGCTCGGCGCCGAGACCGAGGGCATGATCGGCTACCTCCTGGAGCAGGAGCTGCGCAACCGCCTGCCCGAGCGCCAGGTGGCGACCCTGCTCACCCAGGTGGAGGTGGATCCCGACGACCCGGCCTTCGCACGGCCCAGCAAACCGATCGGGCCGGCCTACGATCGCAAGACCGCGGAGCGGCTGGCCGCGGAGCGCGGCTGGGCCGTCGCCGTCGAGGGCGAAGACTGGCGGCGCGTGGTGGCGTCGCCCGAGCCGCGGCGCATCGTGGAGCTGCCCACCATCCGGCTGCTGGTGGAGGCCGGGGCCCTCGTCGTGTGCGCCGGCGGCGGAGGCATCCCGGTGGTGGCCACCCCGGGCGGCGGCCTGCGTGGGGTCGAGGCGGTGATCGACAAGGACCGGGCCGCCGCGCTCCTGGCCATGGCCCTGGGCGCCCAGGCGCTCCTGCTGCTCACCGACGTGGACGCGGTCTACCTGCATTGGAACACCCCGGAGGCCCGGCCCCTGGGGCGCACCACACCCGCCGAGCTGCGGCGGCATGCCTTCGCGCCGGGCTCCATGGGGCCCAAGGTGGAGGCGGCGTGCGGCTTCGTGGAGGAAACCGGGGGCGTGGCGGGCATCGGCGCCCTCGCCGACGGGCCGCGCATCCTGCGCGGCGAGACGGGCACGCAGGTCGCGCCGTGCTCTCGGTCCTGACCCTGAACATCGAGCACGACGCCGGCCGCTGGCCGGAGCGCGCCCGCCTGATCCGCAGCTGGATCGACCGCCTGGCCCCCGATCTCGTCGGGCTCCAGGAGGTGTTGCAGGGCCCGGGCCAGGACCAGGCGGCGGAGCTGCTGGCGGAGGCGGGCTACCACCTGGACTTCGGCGCGGCCAGCGGGTGGCGGGACGGTCTCGCCTTCGGCAACGCCGTGGGGGCGCGCTGGCCGATCCGCCAGCGCCAGGAGCTGCGCCTGCCCGACGCCGGCGACGGAGAGACCCGGGCGGCGCTGGTGGTGGAGGTGGCCTCGCCCTGGGGGCCGCTCTGCTTCGCGAACACCCACTTGAGCTGGCAGCTCCACCACGGCGCCGTCCGGGAGCGTCAGGTGATGGCGCTGTGCGACCTCGTCCTGCGGCGCCGAACTCGGGACGACTTCCCGCCCGTCCTGGTGGGCGACTTCAACGCGGAGCCGGACTCCGCGGAGATCCGTTACGTGGCCGGCCTCCAGTCCCTGGACGGGCGCAGCGTCCACTTTCGGGACGCCTGGCGTCACGCCGGCCCGGGAGGGGATGGCCGGACGTGGTCGCGCCGGAATCCGTACACGCATCGCTGGCACGAGCCGGAGCGGCGCATCGACTACGTCTTCGTGGGACCGCCCCGGGCAGACGGTGTGGGCCTGGTCGAGCGCTGCCGCGTGGTGTGCGACGCCCCGGAGGAAGGCGTCTGGCCGTCGGACCACTTCGGGGTCTACGCCGAGCTGCGCACGGAGCGGGCTCCCGAGTGAGCCGCCGGGCCTCGAGCCGACACGCTAAACTGCAGGTCACGATCGACCCGGCCGAGCGGGCCGTCGGTCCTGGGGGGAAAGCCCCTCGTTGACTCCCTTCCCCGGGGTCAAAGCATGGGTCGGGCCGGCCGATGCGAGATCCGAAGGGAGGCCGCCATCTCCGAGCAGCCCGACGATCGCGAGCGCGCCGAACAGGAGCGGGTCGAGACCCGCGAGTGGCTCGAGTCGCTCGACTACGTGATCAAGCACGGGGGGGCGCGCCGCGTGCGGCGCCTGCTGCGCCAGCTCCAGGTGCGCGCCGCCCAGTTCGGCATCTCACTGCCCTTCACCGCCAACACGCCCTACATCAACACCATCCCGCGGGCCGCCCAGGCGCGCTTCCCGGGCAATCCGGAGCTCGAGTGGCGCATCCGCAGCCTGGTGCGCTGGAACGCCATGGCGATGGTGGTGCGCGCAAACCGCGAGGCGGACGGCATCGGAGGCCACCTCTCCACCTTCGCCTCCTGCGCGACCCTGTTCGAGATCGGCTTCAACCACTTCTTCCGCGGCAAGGGGAACGGCGAGGGAGCCGATCAGATCTACTTCCAGGGGCACGCCGCCCCCGGCGTCTACGCGCGCGCCTTCCTGGAGGGGCGCCTGTCCAGCGAGCAGCTGGAGAACTTCCGGCGCGAGCTGCGCCCGGGCGGCGGGCTCTCGTCCTACCCGCACCCCTGGCTCATGCCCGGCTTCTGGGAGTTCCCCACCGTCTCCATGGGCCTCTCGCCGATCATGGCCATCTACCAGGCGCGCTTCAACCGCTACCTGGAGGACCGCGGCCTCGCCACGCAGACCGGCCGCGTGTGGGCCTTCCTGGGCGACGGGGAGCTGGACGAGCCCGAGTCCCTCGGGGCCGTGAGCCTGGCCGCCCGCGAGCAGCTGGACAACCTGATCTTCGTGATCAACTGCAACCTCCAGCGCCTCGACGGACCGGTGCGCGGCAACGGCAAGATCATCCAGGAGCTCGAGGCCGTCTTCCGCGGCGCCGGCTGGAACGTGATCAAGGTGATCTGGGGTAGCAACTGGGATCCGCTCCTGGAGCGCGACGCGGACGGTGTCCTCGCCGAACGGATGGAACGGGCGGTGGACGGGGACTACCAGAAGTACAGCGTGGAGAGCGGCGACTACATCCGCCGCCACTTCTTCGGCGCCGACCCCCGCCTGGAAGCCCTGGCAGCCGATCTCTCCGATGACGAGCTGCGCAAGCTACGCCGCGGCGGCCACGACCCGGACAAGGTGCATGCCGCCTATCGCGCCGCCGTGGAGCACCGCGGCGCCCCCACCGTGATCCTGGCCAAGACCATCAAGGGCTACGGGCTTGGCGAAGCGGGAGAAGGCCGCAACGTGAGCCATCAGCAGAAGAAGCTCAACGAGGAGGAGCTGCGGCAGTTCCGCTCGCGCTTCGGGATCCCCATCTCCGACGCAGACCTGGCCGGCGTGCCCTTCTACCGCCCCGCCGAGGACAGCGCGGAGATGCGCTATCTGCGCGAGCGGCGCGAAGCCCTGGGCGGTCCGCTCCCGAAACGGGAGGTGCGGGCGCAACCGCTGGCGGGCGTCGCGGCGGAACCCTTCCAGGAGTTCCACGGCGGCTCGAACGGGCGCAGCGTGGCCACCACCATGGCCATGGTGCGCCTGCTGGCCAAGCTCATGCGCGACCCGACCCTCGGGCGCCTGGTGGTCCCCATCATCCCGGACGAGGCGCGCACCTTCGGCATGGACGCGCTCTTCCGGCAGTTCGGGATCTACTCCCACGTCGGGCAGCGCTACGAGCCCGTCGACAAGGACACGCTGCTCTACTACAAGGAGGCCAAGGACGGTCAGATCCTGGAGGAGGGCATCACCGAGGCGGGGGCCATGTCCTCCTTCATCGCCGCGGGCAGCGCCTACGCCACCCACGGCGTGAACACGATCCCGTTCTTCTTCTTCTATTCGATGTTCGGCTTCCAGCGCATCGGCGACCTGATCTGGGCGGCCGGGGACATGCGCTGCCGCGGGTTCCTGATCGGCGCCACCGCCGGTCGCACCACCCTGGCCGGCGAAGGGCTACAGCATCAGGACGGCCACAGCCACCTGCTCGCCCACCCGCACCCCACGGTCCGGGCCTACGACCCGGCCTTCGCCTACGAGATCGCAGTGATCGTGGAGGAAGGCATGCGGCGCATGTTCGTGGAGGGCGAGGACTGCATCTACTACCTCACCGTCGAGAACGAGCTCTACTCCATGCCCGCCATGCCCGAAGCGGCGCGGGAGGGGATCCTGCGAGGCATGCACCGCCTCGAGGGCGCCAGCGATGCGAAGACCGGGCGCCGAACCACGTTGCTGGCCAGCGGAGCCCTTGTGAACGAGGCGCTGCGGGCGCGCACGCTCCTGGAGGAGCGCTACGGCGTCGCCACGGACGTCTGGAGCGTCACCAGCTACAAGCAGCTCTACCGCGACGCCCTCGCCGCCGAGCGCTGGAACCGCCTGCACCCAGGCGACGAGCCCCGGGTGCCGTGGCTGACCCGCTGCCTGGGTGGCGGCGCCGGGGCGGTGGTGGCGGTCTCCGACTACGTGCAGGCGCTGCCCTACTCGATCGCTCCCTGGGTGCCAGGCCGCTACGTGGCGCTCGGCACCGAGGGCTTCGGGCGCAGCGACGGCCGCCCGGCGCTGCGCGACTTCTTCGAGGTGGACGCCCGCTACGCGGTGGTGGCGGCGCTCGGCGCCCTGGCCCGGGAGGGCGTCGTCCCCTCCGACGAGGCGCGCCGGGCCATCAAGGACCTGGAGATCGACCCGGAGAAGGTCGATCCGGCCGTGTCCTAGGACGGACGGGAGCGAGGCGATGGAGATCAAGCTGCCGGCGCTGGGCGAGAACGTGGAGGAGGCCGAGGTCCTGACCGTGCTCGTGGCGGTGGGCGACTCCATCGAGAAGGACCAGCCGCTCCTCGAGCTGGAGACCGACAAGGCCACGGTCGAGGTGCCGGCCCCCGCCGCCGGCGTGGTCAAGGCGATCCACGTCCGACCCGGCGATTCGCTCCAGGTGGGCCAGCTGATCCTGGAGCTGGAGGGTGGGGAGGCCGCCGCTGCCGCGCAGCCGACGCCCGAGGCGGAAGCCGAGGCGCAGCCGGCCCGGGGACTGGAAGCGAGCCGGAAAGAGGCCCACGAAGACCGGACCGGCGAGGCAGAGGCAGAGCGTCCCACGCCCCGGCGGGCGGCCCTGGCCCCCGGCGAGGAGCCGCGACGCCCGGCAGCCGGACGCGCCGGGTCTTCCCGCCGCCGCGCGCCGCTGCGAGCCCTCCCCGCGGCGGCCCGCAGCGAGCTCGGCGACCCGGCGCCCGCCTCCCCCGCCGTACGCCGGCTGGCGCGCGAGCTCGGCGTGGACGTGGACGAGGTGGTCGGTAGCGGGTCCGGCGGAAGCATCTCCCTGGACGACGTCAAGAACCACGTGCGCGACCTCCTGCGCCGCGGGCTCGACCACTCCGCCGGCGCCCCGGCGCTGCCCGCGGGCTTCCTGGAGCTGCCGGACTTCACGGCCTTCGGCGAAGTCGAGCGCGAGCCCATGAGCGGCGTCCGGCGCAAGACCGCCGAGAACATGACCCGCTCCTGGCTCACCATCCCCCACGTCACGCAGTTCGACCGCGCCGACGTCACCGAGCTCGAGCAGGCCCGCAAGCGCCATGCCCGGCGGGTGGAGGAGGCGGGGGGCAAGCTCACCGTGACGGCCCTCGTGATCAAGATGCTGGGAGCGGCCGTCAAGGTCTTCCCGAAGTTCAACGCGAGCCTCGCGGTGGCCAGTGAGGAGATCGTCTACAAGAAGTACGTGAACGTGGGCGTCGCCGTGGACACGGACTACGGTCTGGTGGTCCCGGTGATCCGCGACGTGGACCGCAAGAACCTGGTCCAGATCGGCACCGAGCTCACCGATCTCTCGGAGCGCGCCCGGCACCGCAAGGTGCGTCCCGAGGAGCTGAAGGGCGCCAACATGACCGTCACCAACCTGGGCGGCCTCGGCACCACCTACTTCGCGCCGCTCATCAACTGGCCGGAGGTGGCGGTGCTCGGGGTCGGACGTGCGGGCTGGGAAGCGGTCTGGCGCGACGGCGCCTTCGTGCCGCGGCTGCTGCTGCCGCTCTCGGTCTCCTACGACCACCGGCTGATCGACGGGGCCGACGCGGCCCGCTTCCTGCGCTGGATCGCGGAGGCCCTGGAGGATCCGCTGCGCCTGGCTCTCGAGGGCTGAGGCAGCGTGACCCCGGCGATCCCCACCACCCAGGTGGCCGTGCTCGGCGCCGGTCCGGGCGGCTATGCGGCAGCCTTCCTGGCCGCGGACCTGGGCCTGCGCGTGACGCTCATCGATCCCGAGGAGCATCCGGGCGGCGTCTGCCTCTACCGCGGCTGCATCCCGTCCAAGGCGCTCCTGCACGCGGCGAAGCTGCTCGGCGACGCCCGCGAGGCCGCGGAGCTCGGCATCGATTTCGCCGAGGCCAAGCTCGACCTGGCGCGCCTGCGCGCCTGGAAGCAGGGCGTGGTGGCCCGGCTGGTGGGTGGCCTCGGCCAGCTCGCCCGGCAGCGCAAGATCGAGCACGTGCGCGGCCGGGCGGGCTTCGAAAGCCCGCGACGCCTGCACATCGAGGAGGTCGGCGGCCAGACGCGCTCCCTCGACTTCGAGCACGCCATCGTGGCCACGGGCTCGCGGCCCATCGCGCTGCCGGGCTTCCCCGAAGACTCGCCCCGCCTGCTCGACTCGACCCGCGCCCTGGAGCTGCGCGAGGTGCCCCGACGGCTCCTGGTGGTGGGCGGCGGCTACATCGGTCTCGAGCTCGGTAGCGTCTACGCGGCCCTGGGAAGCCGCGTCACCGTGGCGGAGATGATGCCGAGCCTGCTGCCCGGCGTGGATGCGGATCTGGTGCGACCGCTCGCCAAGCGCCTGGCGGGGCAGCTCGAAGCCGTGCGCCTGGAGACCCGCGTGGCCGAGCTGCGCGAGCGCCCTGACGGTCTGGTGGCCCGGCTGGCGCCGGCCGACGGCGCGGGCGAAGGCGAGGAGCTCGTCTTCGATCAGGTGCTGGTGGCGGTGGGCCGGCGTCCCAACTCCGAGGCGCTCGGTCTCGAGAACACCCGCGTCGTCCTGGACGCGCACGGCTTCCTCCAGGTGGACGCCCAGCGCCGCACCAGCGAGCCCACCATCTATGCCATCGGCGACGTGGCCGGGCAGCCGCTCCTCGCCCACAAGGCCACCCACGAGGGCCGCACGGCGGCGGAGGCGATTGCGGGCCGGCCGGTGGCGTTCGAGCCCCGCGCCATCCCGGCAGTGGTCTTCACGGACCCGGAGGTGGCCTGGTGCGGCCTCACGGAGGAGGCGGCCCGCGCCGCCGGCCGCAAGGTCTCGGTGGCGCGCTTCCCGTGGGCCGCCTCGGGGCGCGCCCTCACCCTGGGCCGCAGCGAGGGCCTGACCAAGCTCGTGATCGATCCGGACAGCGAGCGGGTGCTCGGCGTCGGGCTGTGCGGGCCGGGAGCCGGCGAGCTGATCGCCGAGGGGGTCCTGGCCGTCGAGATGGGGGCCCGGGCCGAGGACCTGGCCCTCTCCATCCACCCCCACCCGACCCTCTCCGAGACGCTCATGGAGGCCGCCGAGGTCTTCCTGGGTCACCCGACCCACGTGCAACGTCCGCGCCGCTAGGCTCCCGTCCGGGCGGGCGCTGCGGAGGAAGTCCTGAGCCGACTGCGCATCGAGGGGCTGCGCTTCCGCGGGCTCGGTCCGGTGGACCTCGTCGTCGAGCCGGGCGAATGCGTGGCGATCGCCGGCCCGTCGGGGGCCGGCAAGACGCTTTTCCTGCGCGCCATCGCAGACCTCGACGTGCACGACGGCCAGGTCTGGCTGGATGGAACCGAGCGCGCCTCCGTGCCCGGGCCCCTGTGGCGCCGGCGCGTCGGCCTGCTTCCGGCGGAGAGCCGCTGGTGGCGCGACACGGTGGGCGAGCACTTCGCCGCCTCGGATCCGGAGGGCCTGGCCCGTCTCGGCTTCGGCCCGGAGGTGCTCGACTGGCCGGTGGTGCGCCTCTCGAGCGGCGAGCGCCAGCGCCTGGCCCTGCTGCGCCTGCTGGCCAACCGGGCCGACGCCCTCCTCCTCGACGAGCCCACCGCCAACCTGGACGCGGAGAGCGCCGCCCGCGTCGAGGCGCTGCTCGCCGACTACCGCAAGGGCCGCGACGCGGCGCTGCTCTGGGTGAGCCACGACGCGGCCCAGGGCCGGCGCGTAGCGCGGCGCCGCTACCGCATGGACGCGGGCCGGCTGCTGGCGGCGGACGCGTGAGCATCCTTCCCCTCGGCGCGGGCGACCTCACCCTGGCGGCGGGGCTCGTCCTGCTGGTGGCCGCCCTCTCCTGGCGCCTGCGCCTCGGCATCGCCCAAGCCATGCTGGTGGCCGCCCTGCGCACGACGGCCCAGCTCCTGCTGATCGGGCTGGTGCTGCGCGCCCTCTTCGCCCACGCGAGCCTCGGCTGGGTGGCGGCCATGGCGCTCGTCATGCTGCTGGCCGCGGGCCACGAGGTGCGGGCCCGGCAGCGGCGGCGCCTGGCCGGCGCCTGGGGTTTCGGCGTGGGCACGGCATCCATGTTCGTGTCGTCCTTCGCCGTGACGGTCCTCGCCCTCACCGCCCTGGTGGGCGTCGAGCCCTGGTACGAGCCGCGCTACGCGATTCCCCTGCTCGGCATGCTGCTCGGCAACACCATGACGGGCGTGGCCCTCGGCCTGGACCGCCTGACCCAGAGCGCCTGGGAGCAACGTGAGGTGGTGGAGCAGCGGCTCGTGCTGGGCGCCACGCGCGCGGAGGCCATTGCTGACGCGCGGCGCGAGAGCATCCGGGGCGGGATGATCCCGATCGTGAACGCCATGGCAGCCGCAGGCCTCGTGAGCCTTCCCGGCATGATGACGGGTCAGATCCTGGCGGGCAGCCCGCCCGTGACGGCCGTCCAGTACCAGATCCTGATCATGTTCCTGATCGCCGGGGGGACCGGGCTCGGGACCATCGCCGCCGTCGGCCTGGCCGCCCGCCGCCTCTTCGACGAGCGCCATCGCCTGCGTCTCGACCGCCTGGCGCCGGTCTCCGCCCGGGGCCGCTAGACCCGCAGCTCAGGCCGCCTCGGGCGGAACCGCCATGCCGCGCTGCACCGCCGGCCGGGCGGCGATCCGCTCGTGCCACGCCACCACCCGCGGCAGGGCGACCAGGGGCGGCGCCTGCAAGCCGTACACCGGAGCCAGCCAGGGGTGGTGCATGATGTCGCCGATCGAGTAGTCGCCGGCCAGGTAGGGACGGCCGTCCGCGAGGATCCGGTCCAGCACGCCGAGCAGGCGCGTCACCTCGTCCGCAAACAGGCGCACCATCTCCGCGTTGCGCTCTGCCTCCGGGCGCTGGACCTGGGCGGCCAGGCGCCCCAGGTTCGGACCCAGGCCGGCGGCCTGGAAGAAGGCGTACTGGATCGCCTCGATGCGTCGCCGCGGATCCGCCGGCAGCAGCTTGCCGTGCTTCTCGGCGAGGTGCAGCAGGATGGCTCCGGACTCCCACACCACGAGTCCGTCGTCCTCCAGCACGGGAATCTTGTGGTTCGGGTTGAGGGCCAGGAACTCGGGCTGCGCCTGCTCGCCGCGCGAGAGGTCGATGCGTCGCACCTCGTAGGGAAGCCCGAGCTCCTCGAGGGCGATGGAGACCTTGCGGCCGTTGGGGGTGGCCGCGGTATGGAGGCGGATCATGGCGGGGGACCTCCGGATGCACCGGAAGGATGCCGCGCCTGGGCTCCCGCTGCACCGGCCGGCCGCTAGTCGGAGCGGGGCTCCACGATCTCCGCCATCACGCGCCCCTCGTCGCCTTCCACGGGCCTGGCAGCGTCCGCCACGGGCAGATCCTCGAGCATCTTCCGCAGGTAGTCGCGGGCGGCGGAAGAGGCGTCCTGGAATAGCAGCACCAGGCCGCGCTCGCCGTCGTCCCGCTCCACCCGGGCCTGGACCACCAGGGGCTCCTGCCCGCGGCGCACGTGGATGGCGAGGCGCACCTCGTCGCCCAGCCGCAGGTGCGGGGTCGGCTCCGCGCGGATGCCCCCGGGCGAGAGGTCGCGGCCCACCAGCACGCGCGTGATGGAGTCGCCCAGGGCGATCACGCGCCGGGAGTAGCGCCGGCGGGGGTGGGCGCGCACATGGGGGAAGCGCGAGGGCGCCTCGCTGCCCTGCTGCTGGCGGACGCCCGCGTCCAGGACCGTGTCCGGGAGCGAGGTGAGCTCCTGCTTGCGCCGCTCGACCGCCGCCCGCAGCCGCTCCCAGGCCGGTCCGGGCAGGGCATCGAACTCGACGCCCACCACCTGCTGGCGGAAGCTCGCCCCCTCGCCGCTCGCGAAGCGCACCGCCCGCCCCGGAATGGCGAGCTCGGCTCCCCCACTCAGCTCCGGCGGCAGGAACACCGTGAGCCGCTGGTTGCTCTTCACGGCGTGCTCCGTGACGAGTCGGCAGCCATTCCGAGAGAACTCGACGAGCGTGGCGGAGCGTCGCCAGAACCCGGCCCGGAAGCGCACCGGAAGGCCCGCCCCGACGCGCTCCTCCCGGCGCCGCTCGGGTCCCCGGTAGAGGGCCTGCAGGAGCAGGACCCGAAGCGTCGAGGGATGGAACGGACGCCGCAGCAGGAGCTCGAAGTCGCCCCGCGCCAGCTCTCCCCGCTGGCCCCAGTCCTGCACGACCAGCCGCACGGGACCCGCCTGCTCGCTGGCGGCATCCGTCCAGCCGCGCAGATCCGCCGCCCGCCCGGGGGTAGCCACGACCAGGGCCACGTCCGCAGGCGGCGGAGCGCCCGGCTGCCCGTCGAGGATGCGCACGCCGAGCTCCTGGAGCAGGGCGCGCACGTCGCCGAGCTCTCCATCGTCCCAGATCACGGCCGCCGGCGACGCCGCAACGAAAGACACGCGAGCCTCCTCCCCTCCCGCGAGACCGCGGCTCGACGCCCCCTGGATCGGCCGTCGGCGTGCGGCGCTTTAGGCCCCGGGGGAGGATCCGCCCGGAGCCGGGGCCGGAGGCGTCACGCGTCGTCTAGAAGCAGCTGCAGACGCCGGCGCACCCGCTTGGCCAGCTCGTCGCGGAAGGCGTCGAGCCGCTCGGAATGCCAGAACAGGATGTCGTAGCCGGCCAGGTCGAAGTGCACCTTCGGTCCGCCCACCCGGTGGCTCGGACTGTCGGGATCGTGGTCCGCGCGAGCGGTCAGGATCAAGTTCGTGAAGCGGCCGGCGCCCAGGGCGTAGCCCACCTCGAGATAGCAGTTCGGCCGCTCGTTGGTGAGGTCCGCGACGAGGATCTCCGATTCCTCGATGAAGCAGATGATCTCGCTGGCCAGCAGCCCGCCGCGATTGTGCCAGTCCACGCGCTTGGGCTCGAGCCCGCAGCCCTCCACGGCCGGCACGATGGCTCGCTGGTAGACGCGGTCCAGCTGCGGGTTGCCGATCTGGAGGATGACGAAGGCCTGGGCCATGAGCGTCGGACCGGGGCGCAGTTCGCGTGCCCCCCGAGACGGAATCGGCGTCCCATCGAGCCGCGACGTGATGGGCGTCACGCGGTCGCCGGGCGTTCGCGAAGCGCTTTGGGATGGGCTATCCGCAGCGGAATGGCGCGTCTTGCAGTTCCCGTCGGAGACGCGGCCCAGCCACGCGGCTTCGCTGGCTGGCGCATGGTGGGCGTCGCCTTCCTGTGCGACTTCGTCGCCGTGGGCTTCTTCTTCTACTCCTACGGCGTCTTCTTCAAGGCGCTGGCGGTGGACTTCGGCGGCTCCCGCCTCGGCGTCTCGCTCGGCCTCACCGTATCGAGCACGGTGGGCGCCATCGTGGCGCCCTATCTGGGCCACGTGCTCGACCGCGTGTCGATCCGTCGCACCATGCTGGCGGGCGCCGTGAGCGTGAGCCTCGGCTTCGCACTGCTCTCCCGCATCGAGACCGCCTGGCAGTACTACCTGGTGCTCGGAACCTTTGTGGCCCTGGGCCTGAACGCCATGGGCGGTCTCGCGGCGGCCAAGCTGGTGGCCAACTGGTTCGTGATGCGTCGCGGCTCGGCTCTCGGGATCGCCACCATCGGGATCTCCTTCTCGGGGCTCGTCATGCCGGTGGTCGCCACGTGGCTGATCGCCAGGGTGGGCTGGCGGGGCGGCTTCCTGGTGTACGCCGCGACCACTTTGCTGCTGGTGGTCCCGATCGTCGCACTCTTCGTGGTGGACCGGCCGGAAGTCCTCGGGCAGCGGCCGGACGGCGACTCGCCCGGGTCCCCGGCCACGGGGCTCGGCGGCATTCCGGAGCGGGTCTGGAGCACCCGGGAGATCGTGGGGTCGCGGGACTTCTGGTCGATCGGGTTCTCGTTCGCCCTCTGCTTCGCCAGCCTCTCCGCCGTGCTCACGCACCTGGTGCCCCACGCCACGGACCTGGGCGTGTCGTCCTACCGGGCGGCCGGGATGCTCTCGGCGGCGGCAGCCGCCGGCGTGGGAGGCAAGGTGCTCTTCGGTTGGCTCATCGACCGCGTCGAGCCGCGCCTCGCCATCGGCGCCTCCCTGGCCGCCCAGCTGGCGGGGGTGCTCCTGCTCCTGGCTGGCAACAGCCCCTTCGAGCTGCTGGCCGCGGCCCTGGTGTTCGGCTTCGGCATGGGGGGTGTGATCCCGCTCCAGGGTGCCGCCACGGGGCTGGCCTTCGGCCGGCTCTCCTTCGGCAAGGTGTCGGGCCTGATGCGTCCGGTCATGATCCCGATTTCGCTGCTGGGGGTGCCCCTGGCCGGCTGGATCTACGACCGCTTCGGGAGCTACACGCCCGCCTTCCAGCTCTTCGTGGCCCTCTACCTGCTGGCGGCAGGCTTCCTGGCCGGCTTTCGGCCCGGACGCCCCGCGCCGGCGTAGCCGGCCGCCGCGCGTCAGGCCTCGCCTTCCAGGACCGTGCGCAACGCGCTGGCGAGCTGCTCCGGGGTGAAGGGCCTCTGGACGAAGCCGGCACGGGGGCCCGCTTCCAGGTGCGGCGCGGCGAACTCCTGCCGGAAGCCGCTCATCAGCACCAGCGGGACGTCCGGCCGGATGCACCGCAGCGCCCGGACGGTCTCCTCCCCGCCCATCTCGGGCATGGCGACGTCCAACAGCACCACGGCGATGCGGTCCGCCGCGGCTTGGAACGCCTCGAGGCCTTCGCGCCCATCGCAGGCCGTGCGCACCTCGAAGCCAAGGCGCCTCAGCAGCTCCGCCGCCACCTCCCGTACGTCCGCCTCGTCGTCCACCACCAGCGCCGTGCCCGTCCCTCGCCAAACCGGCAGCGGCGCGCCCCCTCCGGCAGTGCCTCCGCGGCGCGCTCGCTGCACGGCAGCAGCACGCGCACGACCGTGCCTCGTCCGGGCTCCGAGTACACGCCCACGGCGCCCCGGTTGCCCCGCACGATGCCGAGCACGGTGGCCAGGCCAAGACCGCGACCCACGAACTTCGTGCTGTAGAAGGGATCGAAGAGGCGTGCCCGGGTCTCCTCACTCATCCCGCCGCCCGTGTCGCTCACCGCCAGCAGGACGTAGGGTCCGGGGGCAAGATCCTCCTCCAGATAGGCGTGCAGGCGCTCGGGCCGGTACCCCGGTCCGGACCGTGATCGTCCCCGTCTCCTGCCCCAGGGCCTCCGAGGCGTTCGTGATCAGGTTCAGGACGACCTGGGTGAGCTGCGCCGCATCCCCCTCCACCGCGGGGAGCTTCGGCTCCAGCTTGCATTCGAGCCGCACGTTCTTGGAGATGGAGACCTGCAGCAGGTCGGCGATGCTCTCCACGAGCTCCGTGAGGTGCACGGCCCGCACGTCGAGCGGACCCTGGCCCCGCGTACGCGAGCAGCTGATTGGTGAGATCCGCCGCTCGCTGGGCGGCGCGATGGATGCGCCTCAGGTTCTGTCCGATGTGCGAATCCGCCGGGAGGTGTGCCGCGGCGAGGCTTGCATTGCCGAGCACCACGGCCAGCGAGTTGTTGAAGTCGTGGGCGATGCCGCCCGCGAGTACCCCCAGGCTCTCGAGCTTCTGCGTGTGCCGCACCTGCGCCTCGAACGCACGATGCTCGTCCTCGACCCGCACCCGCTCCGTCACGTCCGTGGCCACGCCGATCACGCCCGCCACGTCGCCCTGCTCGTCGCGGACCGGCGTGTAGCGAGTTTCGTAGCTCCGTTCTCGAAGTCCACCGCGGCCGTGAACTCCTC
>JBFIML010000066.1:0-14634 GCA_041611735.1 Myxococcota bacterium
TTCTCGAGCATCAGGCGCCCGAGGACCGTGGCGCACCAGGGCGTCTCGGGGGCGGGCTTGAGCACCAGCGTGTTGCCCGCCGCCAGCGCCGGTCCGAGCTTGCACAGGTTCAGGTAGATGGGGAAGTTCCAGGCGGTGATGGCGCCCACCACGCCCACCGCCTCGCGGCGCAGGATGCGCCGCTGCGGCTGCCCGAGGAAGCGGATCGCCGCCATCTTCTCCTCGTAGGGGTAGCTCCCGGCCAGCTCCGCCCAGTAGGGCATCTGCTCCACGTAGGCGTCGAGCTGGGCCGAGTAGGTGAGCAGCACCGGGGAGCCCGCCTCCGCCACCACCAGGCTGCGCAGCTCCTCGCGCGCCTCGACCAGGGCCGCGGCGAGCTGCTCCAGGCAGCGGCGCCGGAAGGCCGCATCCCGCGCCCAGGGCGTCGTGTCGAAGGCGCGCCGGGCCGCCGCGATAGCCGCCTCCAGGTCGGCCCGGGTCCCGTCGGCGCACACGCCGAGCACCTCCTCGGTGGCCGGGTTCACGGTCTCGAAGCAGGCCCCGCTGCTGGCCTCCACCAGCCGACCGTCGATCAGGTTGCGCGGCTCGCCGCGCGGTGCCAGCAGCTCTGTCATGCCATCCCCCTGGCGACGGCCCTCAGGGCCGCAGCACCTGCCCGCCGTCCACGTTCAGGATCTGGCCCGTCACCCAGCTCGACTCGTCCGAGAGCAGGAAGATGCACGCCCCCAGCAGGTCCTCGGGGCGCCCCTGCCGCGCCAACGGCATGCCGGCCAGGATCTGCTCGAGGATGGGCTTGGGCACGATGCGCCGCGTGGCGGCCGTGTCCGTCGGGCCCGGCGCGATGGCGTTCACGCGGATCTTGTGGGGCCCGAGCTCGCGCGCCAGGGCGTGCGTCAACCCGTTCAGGCCGAGCTTCGCCACGCCATAGAAGCCCACCCCCATCCAGGCGGCGGTGGACGACTGGTTCACCACCGAGCCGCCGCCCCGGGCCTTCATGGACTCCCAGCAGGCGCGCGTGCAGAGCAGCGCGCCGTGCAGGTTCACGTCCATGAAGCGCTTGTAGTAGTCCCAGTCCACGCCGAGCAGCGGCGCCAGGCGCATGTCGTGGTAGATGGCGGCGTTGTTCACCAGGCCGTCGATGCCGCCGTAGGCCCGCACGGCCGCCTCGGCCAGGGCGCGGGTGGATTCGGGCGAGGCCACGTCCACCTCCACGAAGGTCGCCTGGCCGCCGGCCGCCCGGATGGCGTCGGCCACCCGCTGGCCCGCTTCCTTCTGGATGTCGGCCACCAC
The DNA here is from genome assembly GCA_041611735.1 of Myxococcota bacterium. GTDB lineage: Bacteria > Myxococcota_A > UBA9160 > UBA9160 > PR03 > JBFIML01. Next base: position 1,291 of record JBFIML010000066.1, read on the forward strand.
CACCCGCGCGCCTTCGGCGGCGACGCCCCGGGCGTAGGCCTCGCCGATCCCCTGGCCGGCGCCGGTCACGACCACCACCTTGTCCGCGAGCCGCATGCCTCCTCCGCGCCGGTCGGACTAGGCGACCGGACCCTCGGGCGTCCGGGTGAGCTCGCCGACCAGGGTCTCCCGCAGCAGGTCCAGCTCGCCGGCGGGAAGCCGCGCGTCTCCGCCCTGGAGGATGCAGGTCGCGGCCAGGCCCGAGAGCACCGAGAGCGTGTAGTGTGCCAGGACGCGCCGGCGCCGGCGCCCGAGGCGCGCGTCGGCGAACAGCCGCGCGAAGATCCCCTCCCAGGCCTCGAACAGGCGCGCCTGGAGCGAGGGAGCCTGCTGGCCCTCCTCCCGCGGCAGGTGACCCAGCAGGATCTCGAAGGTGGAGCGGTAGTGGGGGCTCGCGAAGTGCTCCCAGGCGCGCTCGACGAACCGGGCAGCGCGCTTCTCCAGGGAAGGCTCGTCCCGGGGGATGCTCTCGAGCCGCGCCGCGAAGCGCGCGAAGCTGTCCTCGAGCACCGCCACCAGGATGCCGTCCTTGCCGCCGAAGTGGTGCTGCACGGCGCCCCAGGTGACGCCGGCCCGCTGGGCGATCTCGCTGGCCGTGGTGCGCGGGAAGCCCACGTCCGCGATGCTCGCCACCGCGGCGCCGATGAGGCGGGCCCGCGTGGCGGCGGTGCGCTCGGCCTGGCTGCGCCGCCCGCGGGCGCGGACGGGCAGGGAGCGGCGAATCGGCTTCATGGAGCCCGTCCAGGGTACGCGTCATTTACATTGCACACAATATGTAAGTTGGCGTAGGCTGGACGCGCCCCGAACGAGCGGAGGGGCGCCGGCTGGTCGAGTACGACCCGTACGCCTACCGGACCCACGAGGACCCCTACCCGGTCTACCGGGAGCTGCGGGAGAAGGCGCCCGTCTACCGCAACGACGCCCTGGGCTTCTGGGCGCTCTCCCGGCACGCGGACGTGCTCGCGGCGTTCAAGGACTGGCAGCGCTTCTCCAGTGCGCAGGGGGTTTCCCTGGAGCCCCAGGCGGTGCACCCGCGCGCCGACGCGGTGATGTCGATCCTGGCCATGGACCCGCCGCGCCACACCCGCATGCGCGCCCTCGTCTCGCGCGCCTTCACGCCGCGGCGCGTGGCGGGCCTCGAGCCCGGCATCCGCGAGCTCGCCATCCACTACCTGGAAGGCCTGCGCCCCCGCGGCGCCTGCGACTTCATCCAGGACTTCGCCGCCCGGCTCCCCATGGACGTGATCAGCGAGATGCTGGGTGTCCCCGCGGCGGACCGGGACGGGCTGCGTCGCCAGGCGGACCTGGTGGTGCACCGCGAGGAAGGCGTGGCCGGCGTCCCACCCGCCGGCCTCGCGGCGGCGGCGGGCATGATCCAGTACTTCGCCGGGCTGCTGGCCCAGCGCCGGCGCACGCCGCGCGACGATCTCCTGGGCGCGCTCCTCGCCGCCGAGCTCGAGGGCGACCGCCTGAGCGACCGCGAGGTGATCGGCTTCCTGTTCCTGATGATCATCGCGGGCAACGAGACCACCACCAAGCTGCTGGGCAACGCGCTCTACTGGCTCGGGCGCCACCCGGGCGAGCGCGACAAGCTGCGCGCCGACCCGACCCTCATCCCTCGCTGGGTGGAGGAGACGCTGCGCTACGACAACTCGACCCAGGCCCTGGCCCGCAGCGTGACCCGCGACCTCGAGCTGCACGGTGAGAAGCTCGCGGCCGGCGACCGGGTCCTGCTGCTGCTCGGCTCCGCCAACCGCGACGAGCGCGTCTTCCCGCGGGCGGACGCCTACGACATCCTGCGCGACACCAGCGCCTCGCTCTCCTTCGGCCACGGCACGCACTTCTGCCTGGGCGCCGCCCTGGCGCGCCTCGAGGCGCGCGTGGCCCTGGAGGAGGTGCAGCGCCGCCTGCCCGACTGGGAGGTGGACGCCAGCCGTCTCGTGCGCGTCCACTCCATCAACGTGCGTGGCTTCGCCAGCCTCCCGATCGGGTTCCGGTCGTGAGCACCGGGGCCCCGGCGCGGGTCGCCGCCGTGACCGGCGCCTCCTCCGGCATCGGCGCCGCCACCGCCGTGGCCCTCGGGCGCCTGGGCTGGCGGGTGGCGCTCGGCGCCCGGCGCAGCGAGCGGCTGGCGGAGGTGGCGCGCCGGGTGGAGGCGGCGGGCGGGAGCGCCCTGGCCGCCGCCCTCGACGTGACGGAGCCCGACTCCATCGACGCCTTCTTCGCCGCCGCCGAGGCGGCCTTCGGCGCCGCCGACGTCGTGGTGAGCAACGCCGGGGTGTGCGTCCCGGGCCTGCTGCACGAGGTCGGGGAGGAGGATCTCGCCATCGAGCTGCGCACCAACCTGCTGGGTCCGGCGCTGGTGGTGCGGCGCGCGCTGCCCGCGATGCTCGCGCGCGGAAGCGGCGACCTGGTCTTCGTCTCGTCCCAGAACGCGGTGGCCCCGCGGCCCTTCCAGGCCGGCTACTCCGCTGCCAAGGCGGGCGTCGAGTCGCTGGCGCGGGTGCTGGCCATGGAGCTCGAGGGGACCGGCGTGCGCGCCACCATCGTGCGGCCCGGCCCCACGGCCAGCGAGTTCGGGCGCGGCTGGAAGCCGGAGACGATCCGCCGCGTGCTGGCGGCCTGGAAGCACTGGGGCCTGCAACGGCACCTGCGCTGGCTGCCCCCCGAGAGCGTCGCCAGTGCGGTGGTGGCGGCGGTTACGGCGCCCCCGGGCACGCATCTGGACCTGCTGCAGGTGATGCCCGAAGGCCCGTCGCCGGAGGCATCGTGACGGCCCCGGCTCGGGGCTCGCGCGGGCGCCCGCCGCCCCGCGTCTCGGGCGCCGTGCCTTGGCTCGGTCACCTGCTCGAGCTGCGCCGCCAGCCCCTAGAGCTCCTGCAGCGCGTGCGCGCCGAGTGCGGCGAGGTCGGCGAGTTTCGCCTGGCGGGCCGGCCGGTGGTGCTCTTCACGGGCCCCGAGGCCAACGAGGCCTTCTTCCGCGCCCCGGAGGAGCAGCTCGACCAGGCCGCCGCCTATCCCTTCATGACGCCCATCTTCGGCGAGGGGGTGGTCTTCGACGCGAACCCGGAGCAGCGCCGCCAGGCCTTGCGCAACCGCTCGCTGCGCGACCAGTTCATGCGCGGCCACGCGGAGGTGATCGCCGGCGAGACGGAGCGCATGCTGGCCGGCTGGGGCGCCGCTGGGGAGATCGACCTGCTCGACTTCTTCGCGGAGCTCACCATCTACACCTCGAGCGCGTGCCTGCTCGGCCGCGAGTTCCGCGAGGAACTCACCCCGGAGTTCGCGGTCGCCTACCACGACCTCGAGAAGGGCACCGACGCCTTCGCCTACGTGAACCCCTATCTGCCGCTGCCCTCCTTCCGCAAGCGCGACCGGGCCCGGCGCCGCCTGGTCGAGCTCATCACCGAGATCATGGAGCGGCGCGAGCGGGAGGGGCGCGAGACCCAGGACCTGCTCCACGTGCTCACGCGGCTGCGCCGGGCCGACGGGAGCCCTCGCTACGACGCCGACCACATCACCGGCATGTTCATCGCCATGATGTTCGCGGGCCACCACACCACCTCGGGAACCGCCGCCTGGACGCTGCTGGAGCTGCTGCGGCACCCGGACGTCGGCAAGCCGGTGGTGGAGGAGCTCGACCGCCTGCACGCCGCCGGCACTCCGGTGAGCTACCAGGCCCTGCGCGAGATGCCGGCCCTGGAGAGCGCCATCAAGGAGACCCTGCGGCTGCACCCGCCGCTGATCCTGCTGATGCGCAAGGTGATGAGCGACTTCCACTACAAGGACTGGCGGATCGCCGCCGGCAAGCTGGTGGCCGCCTCGCCGGCGGTCTCGAACCGGCTGCCGGAGTGCTTCCCGGACCCCGAGCGTTTCGACCCCGCGCGCTACGGGCCCGGCCGCGAGGAGGACCGCCAGAGCTTCGCGTGGATCCCCTTCGGCGCGGGGCGGCATCGCTGCGTGGGCGCCGCCTTCGCCATGATGCAGCTCAAGGCGATCTTCAGCATCCTGCTGCGGCGCTTCGAGTTCGAGCTGGCGCAGTCGCCCGGGAGCTACCGGAACGACCACTCGAAGATGGTGGTGCAGCTGCGGCAGCCGTGCCGGGTGCGCCATCGCCAACGGGAGGCGGCGCCGTGAGGGTGCGTGTGGACCGGGACCTCTGCCAGGGGCACGGGGTGTGCGTCAGCGAGGCGCCCGAGGTCTTCGCCCTGGACGACGCGCTCGGCCCGGTCCGGCTGCTCCAGGACGAGCCGCCCGAGGCCCAGCGCGCCCCGGTGGAGCAGGCGGTGCGCTACTGCCCGACCCACGCCCTCGCCCTCGAGGACGACTGAGCCCGCCCAGGAGGAGATCCCGCATGCCTGCCTTCCCCCGCCCGGAGCTCGAGGAGATGGTGCAGCGCTGGCTCCAGGCCAACCACCGCGCGGAGGCGCAGGGCGACTGGGCCACCCACCTCGGCCCCTTCTACACCGAGGACGCCGTCTATACCTGGAACAACGGCCCGAAGTGGGATTTCGCGGCGCACGGCCGCCAACAGATCTGCGACTGGGCGCTGGGCACCGAGATGCAGGGGCTCGAAGGCTGGCGCTACGTCTACGACCACGTGCTGATCGACGAGCGCCAGGGCGAGGTGGTGGGCTTCTGGCGCCAGATCGCGCCGGTCAAGCGGCCCGACGGCTCGCCCTGGGAGGTGGCGGGCGTGGGCGGGTCCTGGTTCCGCTACGCCGGCGACTGGCGCTGGAGCTGGCAGCGCGACTTCTTCGACCACGCCAATGCTGCGGCGGTCTTCCTGGAGCTGGCCCGCCAGGGCGCGCTTGCCGGGGCCATGCAGGAGCGCATGCGGAAGGGCTCCAAGATGCCCGGCTGGGTGCGACGCGAGGGCTGATGGCCAGCGAGGCGCTTCCGGTGGCTCGGGCCCGCGGCGGGCGCTGGTTCTCGGCCAATCCGAGCAAGGCCTGGGGCGAGAAGTTCTTCCTGCTCTACACGCCGGTCTGGGTGACGGGCATGGCGCTGCTCATGCGGTCCGGGGCCAGCGGACGCTGGGGCGACCTCGCCCTGAACGGCGCCATCGGCGCGCTCTGGGCGCCGCTGCTCCTCATCCCCGCCTGGCTCCGGGACGAGCGCTCCCTCGGGCGCCCCTGGTACCGGACCTACTGGTTCAAGTTCAACGTCTGGATCGGCATCTTCGCCGCCATCGGCACCTACTTCCTGACCGAGTACTTTTTCGACGTGCTGGGGATGGTCTACCACTACCCGCAGCTGCGCTGGAGCTTCGACTCGACGCTGCTCGGCTCCGGCGACCAGCGCGTGCCCCTCATCATGTACGGCTCGGCCCACTACTACTTCGTCACCTACCACACCGCCGCCGTGGTGGGGATGCGTCGTCTGCGCACCTCGCGCCTGCCCGCCCACCCGCTGACGACGGTCCTCAGCGTCGTGCTCCTGGCCTACGGCTTCGCCTGGGCCGAGACCTTCTTCATGACCGATGCCTCCATTGCCGAGCAGTTCACCTACCGGGACCTGCCGCGGATGCTGCGCTGGGGCTCGCTCTTCTACGCCTGCTACTTCTTCGTGAGTTTCCCCATGGTGTATCGCCTCGACGAGGAGCCGGGCGACGACTGGTCCCTGGGACGCACCGCCCGTGACGCCCTGGCCGCCGGCATGGGGGTCTTCCTCCTGCTCGACCTGGTGACCCGGGCGCTGGGGACCCTCTGAGAATGGCGCGCGCCACGGCGACCCGGGTGGGCTTCGTGGGGCTCGGCAACATCGGCCTGCCCATGGCCGAGCGGCTGCTCACCGCCCGCTTCGAGCTCACGGTCCACGACGTGGACCCGGAGCCCGTCCGCGTGCTCGCGGCGGCCGGGGCCCGCCGGGCGGGCTCCGCGCGGGAGCTGGCGGCCCAGGCCGAGGTGATCGGCCTGTGCGTGCGCGACGACGCCCAGGTGCGGGAGGTGTCCCAGGCGCTCCTAGCCGGCGCGGAGCCGGACACGCTGCTGGCCATCCACAGCACGATCCGGCCGGCCACCGTGCACGAGGTGGCGCGCGCGGCGGCCCGCCGGGGCGTGACGGTAGTGGACGCGCCCGTCACGGGCGGCGCCGTCGGCGCCCGCAGCGGACGCCTGTGCGTCATGGTCGGGGGCGAGCCCGAGGCGGTGGAGCGCTGCCTGCCCGTCTTCGAGGCCTTCGCCGAGAAGGTGGTGCGCACGGGGCCTCTCGGGAGTGGCGCCGCCACCAAGCTGTGCAACAACCTGATGACCTACCTGGGCTTCCTGGCGGCCTGGGAGGCGGAGCGGCTCGCCGTGGCCAGCGGCCTCTCCCGCCAGGCCCTCGACGAGGTCGGGCGGCACAACGGGAACCTGAGCCAGCAGAAGCTGGCCTTCCTGGGCCTGCACCGCTCCCCGGTGGACCGCAGCGACCCGGGCTTCCGCGCCGCGCTGCAGCGCTTCGTCGAGCTGGCGGAGAAGGACCTGACGGTGACCCTGGACTTCGCCCGGGAGCTGGGCCTGGAGCTGCCCGGCGCGGCCCTGTGCCGCGAAATCGTGGCGCGCGTCTACGGCCTCGAGGACCCGGCGCGCGATTGAACCCACTCCGAGGAGCACCATGGCGAACTCCGACGACAAGCGCAGCCAGGGTCGGGCCCGCTTCGAGCAGGTGATGGGCTTCCCGGCCCCGGAACGGGACGGCCCCTTCCTGGACATGACCCTCGATCACCTGTTCGCAGAGCTGTGGAGCCGGGAGGGGCTCTCCACGCGGGAGCGCCGCCTGATCACGCTCACCGTGCTCGCCTGCCTGGGGCACGAGCCGACCCTGCGCCTGCATCTCGGGGCCGCCATGCGCGAGGAGCTCAGCGACGCGGAGATCGACGAGGTCATGCTCCACATCGCCCACTACGCGGGCTGGCCCGTGGGCGCCATCGGCTTCGGTGTGGCGCGCCAGCTCCGGGCCGAGCGCGACCGCAAGGGTTAGGAGCCTGACCCGGGACTGGCGTGGAGCGGCCCGGGCGCTCGCGCCTAGGCGTAGTCCGGCTGGTTGCCGGGTTTCCACTTGATGTTGCAGCCCGTGCTGGGCCGCTGGTCCGACGCGACGGGCTTCCCGGCCAGCACCGCGTCCACGGCCGCGCGCAGGTCGGCGCCCGTCACCGGCCGCCCGTTGCCCGGGCGGCTGTCGTCGAACTGGCCCCGGTAGACCAGCCGGCGCTCGGCGTCGAAGAGGTAGAATTCCGGCGTGCAGGCCGCCCGGTAGGCCTTGGCCACCCCCTGGCTCTCGTCGAATAGATAGGGGAAGACGTAGCCCGCCCGCTCGATCTCCTCGGCCATGCGCTCCGGCGCATCGTCGGGATGGGTGGTGACGTCGTTGGCGTTGATGGCCACCAGGGCGAGCCCCCGCTCCGCGTACTGCCTGGCGAACTGGGCCAGGCCGGCCCGGATGTGCTTCACGAACGGGCAGTGGTTGCACAGGAAGGCCACCACCAGCGCCGGCGCCTTCTCGAAGTCCTCCAGGGCGATCGTGCGTCCGTGGGGATCCGGGAGCCGGAAGGCGGGCGCCCGGGTCCCGAGCGGCAGCATCGTCGAGGGGGTCACGGCCATGGCGGGTCCTCCCGGGAGCGCGGGTCTGCGGAGAGTACAGGCGCGGGCTCGCTGACGGAAGTGAACCAAGCCGTCGAGCGCCTGGCTCGGCCTGGCGGTGCTCACGCGCCGCTCGACCCGTTCGGCCTGGGGCCCCCGCATGGCGCCGAACCCACTCGAGCGTGGCGAGCTGGGCTCACAGCTCTGCGCGCGCCTGCCGGTGCATCCACGCCAGTATCGGGCGCACCCCCAACCCGAGCAGCGGCGGCGGCGGGAGCCAGGAAGGTCGTGGGAGGGACTGGACGTGGCGGAGCAGCTCGGAGTCGGCGCCCACGGCCAGGTCCGCGAGCAGCATCCCCGACGCTGCGCCGAGCGCCATCCCCACGCCGTTGCAGACCGCCGCGCCGAAGATGTTCGAGGCCAGGCGCCCGAAGAAAGGGGCCTCGTTCAACGAGATCGCCACGACACCCGCCCACGTGTACTCGAGATCGACACCCGCAAGCTCGGGGAAGCGGACCCGCAGCGAGTGCCGGTGGGCCGCCCGGACCGCCTCGATCTGTCGCTCCGAGGTGCGCCCGCCCGGGGCGTAGGAGGCGGAGTTGCGGATCAGGAGGCGCTGATCAGGCGTCCGGCGCAGGGTCGTTCCAACCGGGATCTCGGGCACGAGCCCCCACTCGCGCTCACCACCGAGGGCGCTCTGCTCGGCCTGCGTGAGCATGCGAGTCAGGCTCGCGAACACCCGGAGCGGGAACATCCGCTGGCGCAGAAAGCCCAGCGCCGGCGAGAAGGCGTTGGTGGTGAGCAGTAGGTTCGCCGCCTCGATGGATCCCTCCGCGCACTCGAGCCCCAACATCGCGCCCGCCTGGATGGCACGGACCGGAGACTCCTCCAGCAGTACGACGTTGGCAGGAAGCGCCCCGGCGAGGCCCCGCACCAGCGCCGCCGGCTGCACCAGGACGCCCCCCGGCAACCTCGCGCCGGCGCGGTAGTACGAGGTTCCCGTGATCGCCTCGAGCTTGCTCGCGTCCAGCTCCTCGTAGGGCTCGCCGAGGGCGTCGAGCTGGCGCAGGAAGCGCTCGACGGCGCGGGTGCCCGCGTCTCCTGCCGCGCCGTGCAGACGCCCGCCCTCCCGCCATGCGCATTCGATCCGATGGGACCGAACCCGTTGGCGCAGGCTCTCGATCCCGGCTCGCGCCAGCTGGATGCGGCGGCGCTGCTTCTCGGGTGCGAGACGGCGGTCGTAGTGCCCGAGGTCGGTCAGGAACCCCGAGTTCCGGCCGGAGGCGCCCAAGCCGACCCGCTGCGCCTCCACCAGCAGGATGCGCGTCTCGGGCAGGAGCTCCGCCAGGCGCCGTGCGGCTGAGAGCCCCGTGATTCCCGCGCCGAGCACCACCCAGTCCGCCCGCTCCCGACCGCGAAGCCGTCGTGCGGGCGCAGGCACCGGAAGCATCGCGTACCAGCCACACCGGGAATCGTCGGCGGGGAACACTTCCAACAGGGTAGCCCACGGGTTGGCGTCCTACGCTCGGACAGCGGCGCGAAGCACCCCGCTTCCGCTGCCGAACCGAGCCACGGCTAGATCCAGGCCAACGCTCGAGCGAGGATCTCTGTGGCCCCGTTCTCCGCGCAGGCTCCGTGCGCGATCACCAGACGCTCCGGCCTCCAGGCGAGGACCCGCGCCCGGGCCGTGCGGGCGGGGCCCCGGCGCAAGAAGCTGGTCCGCCATTCCCGCGGCGTACTGCCGCGCTCGCCCACCAGCCCGTCGAGGCGCATCAACATCCCTCTCACGCCCTGCGCCTGCGCCGCGTCATGGCGCTGCACGAGGTCGCAGACGATGGCTGTGCGCGACGGGCGATGGAAGAAGACAACCTCCGTCATCGCGATCGAGCCGCGGAAGAGGGTCTGATCGATGTCTGACGCCCAGACGGAATCGGCCTGGTCGCCGAGCTCCGCATCAAAGTGCAAGTCCCGCCGTCTCCTGGCGAGCCCGGGTGGCGCATGGAGCCGCGCCTCCGGCCAGTGCTGGATCCATTCCCTCAGGAAGAGATGGTGGATCTTGTTGGGGGAGACGATGTGGCGAACGGGCCCGATCGACTCCACCGCCCGCTGGAGCTCGAGGCTGAGCGCGATCGGCGACCAAACCCAAGCGCTGCCGTCCGCCAACCGCACGATCGCCATGCGGGTCGGATACGGGAAGCCGAAAAAGGAGACCACGGGGCCGTCGGCCACGTACAAGGATGGCCCGAACTCCTCGAGCATGATGGCAAGCTACCTGCGCATGGGCGGTGCATCCAGCGCAGCGCACCGCCCGGTCCAATCGATGCGTGGTAAGTTTGGCGGCGGGCGCCCCGGCTCGAGCGCTCCCCGTCAGCGCGGTGTGCGGGAGCCGGGCGCCGAGAAGCAGAAGGAGACGACGGCCATGGCCAAGGTCTTGATCACAGGAACCAGCAAGGGAATCGGCCACGACGCCACGCTGATCCTGGCACGCGCGGGACACGAGGTGGTCGCCACCATGCGGAACCCGGGCGCCAGCGACCTCGAGAAGATCGCCACAGAAGCGAAGCTCCCGGTGATGGTCCTTCCCATGGACGTAGACGACGATGCGTCGGTGGCGGAGGTGTTCAGGCAGGTTGGCGACTCGCTCGATGCACTCGTCAACAACGCCGGCATCTTCAGCGTCAACGCCGTCGAAGACGAGAGCCTCGACCAGTTCCGACGCGTGATGGAGACGAACTACTTCGGCGCCGTGCGCTGCGTAAAGCACGTGCTCCCGGCGATGCGGAGACGCGGCTCGGGCTGCATCATCAACGTTACGTCGATCGCCGGGCGTGTCGCCTTCTTCGCGAGCAGCGCCTACAGCGCCTCCAAGTTCGCACTCGAGAGCTTCACGGAGTCCTTGGCCCAGGAAGTGAAGGGCTACGGAATCAAGGTCGCCCTGGTGGAGCCCGGCATCATCGACACCCCGATGGCGACCACGAATCTGCCCCAATACGACAGCAGCACGGTCTATCCGCACGGACGCCGGCTCCACGCCTTCTTCAGCAATCCCGAGAGGGGAGAGGCGCCTCCCACAGTCGTCGCAGACATGATCCGCCACGTCATCGAGGGCGACGATCCGCGGCTGCGCTTTCCCGTTGGTCCCGATGCGCTGTCGTTCCTGGGCTGGCGCTTTGCACTGAGCGACGAAGACTGGGTCGGCCTCGGTGGCTTGAAGCGCGACGCGGACTACTTCCAGCGGGTGTTCTTGGATACGGGAGTCGATCTACGTTCGGCATGACCTCTGGAGCGCGAACGTGAACCATTTCGCCGCTGGCGTATCCTGCAAGAGCCGCGGGTGTCAGCTGCAAGCCGCAGAGCGCCTCAACCTGGACCCGTTGCCGCGGTGGATGGGTTCCCTTCTTGTAGCGGCATGGTACCGGGGGCACCGCTGCCCAGGCGCCGCGGCCTGGCCCGCCACCAGGGAGGGCGCCCATGTCGGCTGACTCGCGACGCGAGGACCTCGGCCGCAAGCATCAGTTCCACGGGCTACAGCCCGTCCTTCCAGTTTGGGAAGTTGCAGCGAGCGCTCAGTATTTCCATGAGGTGCTTGGCTTCGAGATCGACTTCCTGGAAGGCGATCCTCCCATTCACGGTCGCGTCACGAAGGGCGACGGAAGCTGGGGCCATCCGATCTACATCCATCTCTCGAAGGCGGCGCCCGAGGAAGTACGCCCGAGCGGAGAGCTCCGCATCCACGTCGGACACGACCTCGACGGTCTATTCGAGGCGTATCGCCGCCTCGGGGTCGAGGTGGTTTTCACGCCCGTCTCGCAGGCCTGGGGGCTTCGCGAGTTTGCGGTGCGGGAGATCAACGGGCATGTGCTTCGATTCTGCGCCGAGGCCTAGGGGGTTGGTCTTCTCATGGAAGGCGCGGCGGCGGACGGCGGCCTCGGTGGCGCAGTGGGCGGTGGTACGCTGACAGAAGAGGCCTCCCCCGCCGAGGTGGGAGATGGAACCGCTTCACCTGTTCGTTGCCCAGTTCCTCTGGTTCCTGCTCGTATGGTCAGCGATCGCCTGCTTGGTGGTCTGGCCGTGGTCTCTCGGGCTCTCCTCGGAGGCGCGGCTTTCGCTCTGGCTGGCCCCGCAGATGTTCCGTGTCCTGGGTCTCGGGCTGCTGGTCCCGAATCTCTCTCCGGGAATCTCGCGTGAGTTTGCGGTGGCCACGGCGGTCGGCGACTCGCTCACCGCCACCCTTGCTCTACTGGCCTTCCTCGGGCTGCGTCGGGGCTGGCGGTTCGCGCGGCCCCTGACCTGGGCCTGCATGTTCGTCGGCATCACCGATCTGCTGGTGGCCTTCCCGCACGCCGCGCGTACGGGGGCCATCGATCATCTCGCCGCGCAGTGGTACGTCCCGGTGTTCGCTGGCCCGGTCATGGTGGTGTCCCACATCGCCTGCCTCGTGGCCTTGCTTCGCGATCCGCGGGACTAGCGCAGGGGCTCGTCCCCTTCGAGCTGGGCGCGGACCTCGTGCTGGTGGCCCTCATGGGGAAAGCGAGGGCCCGGAGCAGGGCGTGCTGGCGCGGAACCCTCGCTCGCACGAAAGCCAGGGCCTCTTCAAGTGCGGACCGACGAGCCGCTGCCCTTCCGGCTCGTGCCAGCCGAGCGCCGGCACGAGTCGAAGCGCTGGTGTCCTGTCAGGGCACTAGGGGGTTCGCCGTGCCTCCGCGGGTAGCGCGGCTCGGGGTCCTCAAGACACCCGGCGTCTGCGGCCGAGGGCCGCCAGGCCGACCAGGCCCGCGCCAAGCAGCGCCAAAGTGCGCGGCTCCGGAACGACCGTCCCGATCGGCGGGTCGAGGCGCGGGCCGACTCCTCCCTCGGTCGACACGGACCAGCCTTCGAAGCCGTCGCTGTTGTCCCAGTTCTTGGCGCTCTGGCCGGTGCCCTCGTTCGGCTTCTCGCCGACCTTCGAGTAGAGATAGACGTAGGGATGGGTGCCGGCGCCCACGAAGAGCGCGTCGGGGACGTAGAGCAGCATGTCGAGCTTGCCCGAGCCGCCCCCGTTCAGGTCCATGTCCAGCAGGACGCGGCTGTCGCCGTCCGGGCCCACGTCCAGATCGTAGACGAGGTTCGCGTTGCCGCCGTAGGTCGGGTGGCCGAGCAGGTTCGGAGCGTTGCCCAGGTAGAGCTGCACCTCGTCCAGGGAGAGGTAGGCGGCCGCGCCACCGCTCTCGTTGATGTCGAGGGCGAACTCCCGATACAGGACCCCCGAGATCACGATCTGGGGCACCGCGTCGAGCAGCAGGGAGTGCGTGAACGAGCCTCCGACCTCGTCGTACTGGAAGGGGGCGCCGTCGGTGTTGTAGCCCTGGGTGCTCGGCGTGCTCGCCGCCTGGTAGCGCACGAACTCGTCCACGGCTCCGGAGCCGGCGCCGCTCGAGGTGAACTGGTAGAAGCGGGCCCCGTTCAGCGCGCCGCTCGAGAGCGCGGTGGTCAGGTCCAGCTCCGTGATCGCGGCAGCGGGCGTGGGGATCGAGAGCGCCGCCAGGAGCGCAACCCCTGCGAGCGGGCCAGAGCGTGCCGTCGTGCAATGCATCGAATCGAGCTCCTTTCTTCGCACCGCCCACATCCCCGAGGGAACCCAGCGGCTACAGCTGGCTGATCATGAAGCAATGTGTGTGCCATAGTGCCGGGGTCTGGATAAAGGCGCATAATCGGGTCCTTTACACATCGGTTCTGCGCAAGTTGAAAACGATCCAGACGCAAA
>JBFIML010000067.1:0-14235 GCA_041611735.1 Myxococcota bacterium
CCCGCGCCCCGGTGGCGACCGACCGCGTCGATCTCGTCGATGAAGATGATGCAGGGAGCGTTCTTCTTGCCCTGCAGGAAGAGGTCGCGCACCCGCGAGGCGCCGACCCCCACGAACATCTCGACGAAGTCCGAGCCGGAGATGGAGAAGAACGGAGCGCCCGCCTCCCCCGCCACGGCCCGGGCCAGCAGCGTCTTGCCGGTGCCCGGCGGACCGACCAGCAGCACGCCCTTCGGGATCCGCCCGCCCAGGCGCGTGAACTTCTTCGGGTCGCGCAGGAAGGCGATGATCTCCTCGAGCTCGGCCTTGGACTCGTCCACGCCGGCCACGTCGGCGAAGGTCACGCGGTTGTGGCTCTCGTTCAGGAGCCGGGCGCGCGACTTGCCGAAGCTCATGGCCTTGCCGCCGCCGGCCTGCATCTGGCGCACGAAGAAGATCCACAGCCCGATCAGCAGGAGGAACGGAAACCACATGATCAGGATCTGCTGCCACATGGGCGACTCGCGGGCCGGCCGGGCTTCGATCCGGATCTCCTTCTCCCGCAGGCTCCGGATCAGGTCGTCCGTGACCACGGGGGCGTAGCTGGTGAAATCCCCACCCTCCCGGAGCTCGCCCTGGATGCGGCCCTCCTCGATGGTGACCGCCCGCACCTCTCCGGCCTCCACGTGGGTCAGGAACTCGCTGAAGGGGATCTCGGCCGGGGCCGTCTGGCTCTGGCGCAGCATGGTGATCAGCAGGAGCACCATCAGCAGGATCACCACCGAGAAGGCCATGTTCTTGTAGAAGGGCTGGTTCACGCGACTACCCGCCTGGGACCGCTCCGGCAGCTCGGGTCGCCCCGGCCGCCGGCAAAAATCCGCTGTCTGCATTGAACCTTAGCATGGGGCGGGGGAAGGCAAGCGACGCGGCGTGAGGCGGAAGCCACCCGCCTCGCGCGCCAGCACCCGGGGGCCCGGCAGCTCGAGCCGCGCGCCCGCGGGCGCGTCCCCCAGGAAGCGCACCATCCGCTCCACGTGCACGCGGGTCACGTCCCGGGCCCCGCCGCAGCGGCGCAGGGCCAGACGCGCCAGGCGCCGGGTCAGGGCCTCGGGCAGCGCCTGCCAGCCCCCGGCCTCGATGCGAAGCGCGTTGGCTTCCTCCACGAAGCGCCGGGTCGCCTCCTCGTCTGCCAGCCGCTCGAGCCACTCGAGCTCCCTCCGCTGCGCTTCGGCCAGATCGGCGACGGCCCTGAGCAGTTGCGGGTTGAAGGCCTCCTGCAGCCCCGGAAGCCAGCGCGTGCGCAGACGGCTGCGTGCGAAGCGCGGGCTCGCGTTCGACGCGTCGTCGCGCCAGGCGATGCGCCGCTTGCGGGCGAAGCTGAGCACCTCCGCCCGGGGCACGCGCAGGAGCGGTCGCACCACGCGGCCATCCCGGGAGCGCTCGGGGATGCCCGCCAGGCCCTCGGGCCCGGTCCCCCGCAGGAGACGCAGCAGCACGGTCTCCGCCTGGTCGTCCGACGTGTGGGCGGTGGCCACGAACTCGGCGCCCTCCGCGTCGGCCATGCGCCGCAGCGCCTGGTAGCGCAGCCGGCGCGACGCCTCCTGGAGGCTGGGCCGGACGCGGCTCCCGCGACCTCGCCGGAGCGCCTCCGGATCCACCCGCTCCACCCGGACCGCCAGGCCGAGCCCGGCCCCGAGGTGCTCCACGAAGGCGGCGTCGGCCTCGGCCGGGGCGCCGCGCAGGCCGTGATTCACGTGGCCGATCGATAGATTGAGGGAAAGGCGCTCGCGCAGGACGTGAAGGGCGTGGAGGAGCACCGTGGAGTCCACCCCGCCGGACGCGGCCACCAGGATGCGGCGTCCCGGAATCCCCAGGGCCCGGGACGCCGTGGCCACCGAGCGCAGCAGCATGGCAAGGATTATATCCTGGCGGCCAGCGGCGCCCCGAGGGAGGCCGGTTGGGAGAGAGGCATGGCGGCGCGACCCTCCCGGCGCAAGAAGGTGGAGCCGGCCTCGCTGGGGCTGGAGCCCCAGGCCATGGCCGGGGGCACACCGCCCCCGGAGCTCGAGGCGGTGGAGACGGCCGTGGCGGAGGCCGGGGGGTGCGTCCTGGCTCGCTATCGCGATCCGCTGGGCGGGCGCTGGCTCGTCCTGGCGGCCCTGCCCGTGGACCGGATCGCACCGACCCCCTTCCAGCGCGATCTCTCCGAGAGCCACGCCAAGCGGCTCGAGGACGTGATCGGGCGGGTCGGCATCTTCCTGGATCCCGTGGTGGCAGTGCCGGCGCCGCCGGCTGCGGAGAGCGTCCGGTTCTGGACGCCCAACGGGCACCACCGGCTCCAGGCCCTGCGCCGGCTGGGGGCCCGCGCCGTGACGGCCCTGATCTCCCCGGATCCGGCCCTGGCCTACCGCATCCTGGCCCTGAACACCGAGAAGGCCCACAACGTGCGCGAGCGCGCCCTGGAGGCGCTGCGCATGGCCCGCGGCCTGGCGGATCTCGACCCCGGCCGCGGGGAGGGCGACTTCGCCCTGGAGCTGGAGGAGCCCGCGCTGGTCACCCTGGGCTTCGCCTACGAGGCGAGGGGGCGCTTCGCGGGGGGAGCCTGGCACCCGGCCCTGCGGGCCAGCGACGCGTGGCTGGACGCGCCCCTCCCGTCGGCCCTGGAGGTTCGCGAGGGCCGCGCCCGGCGCCTGCTCGCCCTGGACGAGCGCGTGGGCGAGCTGGTGGCGGAGCTGCGCAGCCGGGGCCTCGAGAGCCCCTACCTGCGCAACTTCGTGGTGTCGCGCCTGCGGCCCTTCCGGCGCGGGGGCCAGCCGGCTCTGGACGTGGAGGCGCTGCTCGCGCACATGGAGGCGAAGGCCGCGGCCTTCGACGTGGGCAAGGTGCGGCGCGAGCAGCTGGCCCGGGCGGGCGGCTCCGGGGAGGAGTGAGCACCCCGCCCCTGGGATCAGCGCAGGGCGCTGGCGTCGCCCAGGAGGACGCGCGTGCCGTCGTCCTTGTCCACCCACACCTCGCAGTGCACGCGCAGGCCCGTGCCCTCCGCCGCCTCCTCTCGCAGCTTCGCCCGGGCCGTCACCCGCTCGTCCGCCCACAGCACGTTGGTGAGCTTCACGGACATGCGCCCGCCCTGGAGCCAGCCCATGCCGAAGTGGTCCTGCATCACCTGGGAGACGAAGCAGGTCGTCATCATCCCCTGCACCACCACGTTCGGGAAGCCGAGCTTGCGGGCCTCCTCCCGGTCCGTGTGGTAGTTGCGGCCGGGCCCCGAGAACATCCAGCAGCGCCGCAGGTCCACGCGCTTGTGGACCGCCGGCAGCTCCGGGCCCGAGGCGGTGGGGAACGGGGCCCGCGGCGCCTTGCGGCGGGCGGTTTCCGCGTCCACCACGAAGCCCTCCGGGCGGGCTCCGCCCGCCGGCAGGAACGACTGGTGGGTGCGGCCGCGCACGAGCAGTCGGCCGTCGTCGGCGGCGGCGACGTCGGTCTCGTTCACCACGTAGTCGCGGCCCCGCTTCGTATAGCGATCCACGATGGTCGAGCGGGTTCGGACCGGGGCGCCGACGGGGATCGGCGCGAACAGCTCCCAGTCCTGACGAGCGTGCAGGTTCCCGAACAGGTTCTTGAGATACCACTCGCCCAGGAAGCGGTAGCACTCGGAGTGGAAGAGCAGCGGAGGTGCCCACTCCGCGTGGAGCGGACTGGCGTCGTCCAGGGCGTCGGCGTAGAAGGTCACCAGCTCCGGCGTCACCACGTAGGTGTTCGCCCCGCAGTGCCGCCCCACGTGCGCCGTCTTCCCCCGCAGGTTCATGGTGGGACGCCCTCGACGCGTTGACTTCTCGGCATCTCGAAGTCAGCGAGCTTAGGGCCGAAAAAGTCGATTCGTCAACAACGTCCCCCCTGGCCGAACCGCGGGGGCTCGGCTATCCGGTGCGCGTGCGCTCTCCGGTGCACAACGTGGGCGGCTGGCTGGCGCGACGCGCCGCGCTCGGCGGCGAGCGGCCCGCGCTGGTGGACGGCCCGCGACGCCTCGACTACGCGGGCCTCGAGCAGCGCACGGCGCGCTGCGCGGCCTGGCTGGCAGGACGGGGCGTGACGCCGGGCGAACGGGTGGCGCTGCTGCTCGGCAACCGGAGCGCCTTCCTGGAGACGCTCTTCGCCACCGCCCGGCTGGGCGCCATCGCGGTCCCCATCAACACGCGCCTGGCGCCGCCCGAGATCCGCCATCAGCTCGACGACAGCGAGCCGCGCGTCCTGATCCACGAGGCCGAGCTCGCCGCCACGGTCCACAAGGCCTGCGCGGGCGGCGGGCCGCCCGAGCGCCTGGCGGCCGGTGGCACGCCAGACGACTACGAGGCGGCGTTGGCCGCCTGCGCCCCACGCAAGGCCGTCGCCCCCGTCTCGCCCGACGACCCCATGCTGATCCTCTACACCTCGGGCACCACGGGCGTGCCGAAGGGCGCCCTCCTGCCCCACCGCAAGACGCTCTTCAACACGCTGAACGCCCAGATCTTCTTCGACCTGACCTCGCGCGACCGGGTGCTGGTGGCGGTGCCCCTGTTCCACTCCTTCGGCCTGAGCATCCTCTCCATCCCGGCCCTGCACGCGGGCGCCAGCCTGGTGCTCGAGCGGCGCTTCGACGCCGAGGCGGTCTGGGACGCGGTGGGCGAGCACGGCATCACCTACCTGGGCGGCGTCCCCACCATGTTCCGGGCCCTGCTCGAGGCGCTCGAGAAGGCGCCGGCGGGCCGCTTCAACCCGGGCTCCCTGCGCTTCCTGTTCACCGCCGGGGCCGCCATCCCGGCGGAGCTGGTCCACGGCTTCCACGCCCAGGGGCTGGTGCTCAAGCAGGGCTACGGGCAGACGGAGACCTCCATCCTCTGCTGTCTCGACGACCGCGACGCGCTGCGCAAGGCGGGCAGCGTCGGGCGACCGGTGTTCCACGCCGAGCTGCGCCTGGTTCCCGTGGACGACCTGGCGCGACCCCCGGAGGCCTGGCGCGATGCGGCGCCCGGCGAGACCGGCGAGATCATCGTGCGCGGACCGATCACCATGCTCGGCTACTGGCGGCGCCCGGAGGAGAGCGCCGAGACCCTGCGGGGCGACTGGCTGCGCACGGGCGACCTGGCCACGGCCGACGCCGAGGGCTTCGTGACGCTGGTAGGGCGCGGCAGGGACCTGTACATCTCGGGCGGCGAGAACGTGTATCCGGCCCAGGTGGAGGCGGTCTACGCCGAGCACCCGGCGGTGCGCGAGATCGCCGTGGTGGGCGTGCCCGACCCCAAGTGGGGCGAGGTGGGCCGGGCCTACGTGGTGCTGGCGCCCGGAGCCGGCTGGGATCCCCAGGCGCTCGCGGCCTGGGGCCGCGAGCGCCTGGCGTCCTTCAAGCTGCCGAAGCGCTTCGTCGCCGTGGAGCGGCTGCCCCGCACGGTGACCGGCAAGGTGCAGAAGCACCGCCTGGCGACCCAGGCCGGCGCCTAGAAGTCGTCCATCTCCCCCATGTCGCCCATGTCGCCACCGGGGACGCCGCCACCCCGGGCCTTCTTCGGCTTCTCCGTGATCAGGGCCTCGGTGGTGAGCATGAGGCCCGCCACGCTGGCCGCGTTCTGGAGCGCCGTGCGCACCACCTTGGTCGGATCGATCACGCCGGCCTCGACGAGATCCTCGAACACCTCGCTGCGCGCGTTGAAGCCGAACCCGCCGCGCTCGCCGCGGACGCGCTCCACCACCACCGAGCCGTCCACGCCGGAGTTCTCGGCGATGCGCCGCAGCGGCTCCTGGGCGGCGCGCCGCACCAGCTCGACGCCGGCGGCCTCGTCCTCGGTCACGTCCTTCACGCGGTCCAGCGCCTTGACGGCGCGCAGCAGGGCGACGCCCCCGCCCGGGACGATGCCCTCCTCCACCGCCGCCCGCGTGGCGTGCAGGGCGTCCTCCACCCGCGCCTTCTTCTCCTTCATCTCGCTCTCGGTGGCCGCGCCGACCTTCAGCACCGCCACGCCACCCGCCAGCTTCGCCAGCCGCTCCTCCAGCTTCTCGCGGTCGTAGTCGGAGGTGGTGTCCTCGATCTCGCGGCGGATCTGCTTCTTGCGACCCTCGATGTCGGCCTTCTTGCCCGCCCCTTCCACGATCGTGGTGTTGTCGCGGTCGATCACGACCTTGCGGCAGCGGCCCAGGTCCTCGAGCGTCACCGACTCGAGCTTGCGGCCCAGATCCTCGGTGATGGCCACGCCGCCGGTCACGATGGCGATGTCCTGGAGCATCGCCTTGCGCCGGTCTCCGAAGCCCGGGGCCTTCACGGCCGCCGCCCGCAGCGTCCCGCGCATCTTGTTGACGACGAGAGCCGCGAGCGCCTCGCCTTCCAGGTCCTCCGCGAGCACCAGCAGCGGCTTGCCGGAGCGCACCACGGCTTCGAGCAGGGGGACGAGATCCTGGAGCGCCGAGATCTTCTTCTCGTGCACGAGCACATAGGGATCCTCGAGCACGCACTCCATGCGCTCCGGGTCGGTGACGAAGTAGGGCGACAGGTAGCCGCGGTCGAAGCGCAGGCCCTCGACCAGCTCCAGCTCGCTGGCCAGGCTCTTGCCCTCCTCCACGGTGATGACGCCCTCGCGGCCCACCCGCTCCATGGCCTCGGCCAGGGTCTCGCCCACCTCGCTGTCGTCGTTGGCGGAGATCGTGCCCACCTGGGCGATCTCCTTGCGCCCGGAGACGCTGCGGCTCTGGCTCTTCAGGTCCTCCACCATGGCGGCCACCGCCTTCTCGATGCCGCGCTTGAGCTCCATGGGGTTGGCGCCGGCGGCGATGCGCTTGCTGCCCTCGCGCAGGATGGCGTGGGCGAGCACCGTGGCGGTGGTGGTGCCGTCGCCGGCCACGTCGGAGGTCCGGGTCGCCACCTCCCGGACCATGCGGGCCCCCACGTTCTCCCAGTGGTCGGGGAGGTCGATCTCCTTGGCCACCGTGACGCCGTCCTTCGTGGAGGTGGGCGAGCCCCAGGACTTCTCCAGCAGGACGTTGCGTCCGCGCGGCCCCAGGGTCACGCCGACGGCTTTGGACAGGATCGAGACGCCCCGCAGCAGGCGCTGGCGGGCCGACTCTCCGAAGGCGATCTGCTTGGCACCCATGGCGCAGGAGTCCTCCGTGTAGCGACGACGGGAGCTAGATAAGGTCGCCGCGGGGGCAGGTCAAGGGGCAGCCCGCCGAGGCAGGCGCCGTTCCCCCGTAGGGGCGAGGCGGGTATCCTGGGGGCATCGGCGAGGAGGACTGCCATGGCCACACAGCGGGACCCGACTCAGGACGAGCTCGGCGAGGAGACCTACTTCGAGCCCGAGGAGGGCGGCGAGCGTATCTTCGACGCCAGCGCCCTGCACGAGCTGGTGAGCACGTTGCCCGCCCGCCGGCCCATCACCCTCAGGGCCGCGGACACGGTGAGCCAGGCCATGCGGGCCATGCAGCGCGGGCACCGGGGCTGCGTACTGGTGACCGAGGACGGCACCGCGCACTCGCGCCTGGTGGGCATCTTCACCGAGCGGGACGTGCTCTTCCGCATCATCGACGGTGGCCGCAACCCGGCCACCCTGCCCCTGGGCGAGGTGATGACGCCGGACCCGGAGTCCCTGCCCAGCGAGGCCACCATCGCCTGGGCCCTCAACAAGATGTCCGTGGGGGGCTTCCGTCACGTGCCGGTGCTGGACAGCGAGGGCCGACCGGTCTTCGTGGCGTCGGTCCGCGACGTGGTGGAGTACCTGGTGCAGTCGTTCCCGCGGGAGATCCTGAACCTGCCCACCGAGTTCGGCAAGGACCGCGCGCGCACGCGCGAGGGGGCCTAGCGCGCGTCCCGGCCCTGGAGGTCCCCCCCGTTGCGACCCGGCCCGCTTCCGCTCGCCGCTGCGTTCTTCGTGGCGCTCGGGCTGGGCTGCGACCGGATGCGGGCCGCGGAGCCCGGGAACGCAGCGGCTTTGGCCGCGCCGCCGGTGGTGGAGGTGGAGACGGCCCGGGTGCGGCGCGGGTCGATCGTCCAGCCCCTCTCGGCACCGGGAAGCGTGGTGGCGCGCCGCGAGAGCCGCATCGGGACCGAGATCACCGGGCGCATCGAGCGGGTCTTCGTGGCCGAGGGCGACCGGGTCGAGGCGGGCGACCCCCTGTTCCAGATCGAGCGTGAGCCCTACGAGTACGCCCTGCGCCAGGCCCAGGCAGGTCTCGACCTGGCCCGGGCCGAGCGGGGCCGCATCGAGGTGGACGTGGCCCGGGCCCGGACCCTCCACGCCAAGCAGGTGCTCTCCCAGCAGGAGGTGGACCGCCTGGCCACCGCCCTCTCCGTGGCCCGGGCCCGGGAGCGGCAGGCGGTGGAGGCGGTGGCCCTGGCGCGGCGCAACCTGGAGCAGACCCGGGTCACGGCGCCCTACGCCGGCTCCGTCGCCCGGCGCCTGGAGGACGAGGGCACCACGGCCCTGGTCCAGCCCCAGACCATCGTGATCGTCCTCCAGGAGACCGCCGAGCTCGAGGCCCGGGCCGCCATCCCCGAAAGCCAGCTCGCTTTGATCCACCTGGGCGACCCGGTGCGGCTCCACGTGGAGGGCCTCGCCGAGCCCATCGAGACCCAGGTCTCGGCCGTGAGCGACACCATCGATCGGGCTACCCGCACCTATCTCGTCAAGATGCGGGTCCCGAACCCGGACCACACGCTCAAGGCCGGCGTCTTCGCCCACGTGGAGATCCTGCCCCGGACCAAAGCTGACGTGCTGCTGGTGCCCCGCGTGTCCGTGCGCACCGAGGACGGCCGCACGCGGGTGCTGGTGGTGCGCGACGGGCGCGCCCAGGCGCTGCCGGTCCAGATCGGCCTGGTCTCCGAGGAGGAGGCCGAGGTGCTCCAGGGGGTCGACGAAGGCGACACCGTGATCGTGGGTGAGGCGGCGCGCACCATCGCCCCCGGCATGCCGGTGCGCGTCGTGCAGCGCACCGACAGTCCCGCCTCGTGAAGCTCGCCGACGTCTCGATCCGGCGCCCCGTCTTCGCGGTGATGTTGATCGGCGCCCTGGTGGTGCTCGGGTTGATCTCCATCCCGCGCCTCGGGGTGGATCTCTTCCCGCGCGTCGAGTTCCCGCTGGTGAGCGTGACCAGCGTGCTGGAGGGAGCCGCCCCGGAGACCGTCGAGCGCGAGGTGACCCAGGTCCTCGAGGAGTCCATCAACACCATCGAGGGGATCCGCAGCCTGCGCAGCGCCTCGAGCGACTCCCTCTCGCTGATCTGGATCGAGTTCGAGCTCGAGTACGACATCCAGGAGAAGGCCCAGGAGGTGCGCGACAAGGTGGCGGCGGTGCGCGGCGACCTGCCGCGCGACGTGGAGCCGCCGGCGGTGAACCGCCTGGACCCGGATGCCGCTCCGATCCTCGCCGTCATGCTCGCCGGCCCCCACGCGATCCGCACCCTGAGCGAGTTCGCGGACAAGCGCGTGAAGCCGCGCCTGGAGCGGGTCTCCGGCGTGGGCAGCGTGACCCTGGTGGGCGACCGCCCCCGGGAGATCCGGGTCTGGATCGATCCGGTGCGCCTCAGCGGCTACGAGCTGGCCGTGGACGAGGTGCTGGCCGCCCTGGCCCGGGAGCACGTGGAGCTGCCGGGCGGCCGCATCGAGACCCCGCGCCACGAGTACACCATCAAGACCAAGGGGAAGCTCACCAGCGCGGACCGCTTCGGCGACATCGTGCTGGCGGAGCGGGCCGGGCGCGTGATCCACCTGCGGGAGGTGGCCACGGTCGAGGACGGGATGGGGGAGGAGCGCACCATCTCGCGCCTGAACGGGCGCCGCGGGGTGGCCCTGCTGGTGCGCCGCCAGTCCGGCGAGAACACCGTGGCGGTGGCAGACGCGGTGCGCGCCGAGCTCGGGCGCATCCGCGCGGACCTGCCGCCGGGCTACGAGATGGCCGAGGCCCTCGACACCTCGCGCTTCATCCGCAGCGCCGTGCGGGACGTGGCGGTGGATCTGGCCTGGGGGGCCCTGCTGGCCTCGCTGGTGGTCCTGCTCTTCCTGCGCAACTGGCGTACCACGCTGATCGCCGCCATCGCGATCCCGTCCTCCCTGCTGGGGAGCTTCGTCTTCTTCTACTTCTTCGGCTTCACGCTGAACACGCTCACCCTGATGGCGCTCTCGCTCTCCATCGGCATGCTGATCGACGACGCCATCGTGGTGCTCGAGAACAGCTACCGCCACATGGAGCAGGGAGCCCCGCCGAAGCGGGCCGCTTCGGAGGGGACAGCCGAGATCGGCCTCGCCGTGGTGGCCACCACGCTCTCGATCTGCGCCGTCTTCGTGCCCATCGCCTTCATGGGCGGGGTGGTGGGACGCTTCTTCCGGGAGTTCGGTCTGGTGGCCGCCTGCGCGGTCCT
This sequence comes from Myxococcota bacterium, assembly GCA_041611735.1. Lineage (GTDB taxonomy): Bacteria > Myxococcota_A > UBA9160 > UBA9160 > PR03 > JBFIML01. The sequence goes on from JBFIML010000067.1 coordinate 10,354, forward strand.
GATCTCGCTGCTGGTGGCCCTGTCCCTGACCCCCATGCTCTGCTCGCGCTTCCTGCGCGTGGAGCGCGAGCCGGGCCGGGTGTTCCGCCTGCTGGAAGGCGGCTACGCGCGCCTCGAGGCCCACTACCGCCGCACCCTGGCCTGGGGGCTGCGGCACCGGCTGGCGGTGCTCGGCCTGGCCCTGGTGGCCGTGACAAGCGGTATCGGCGTGGCTCGCACCCTGCCGATCGAGTTCCTGGGCGTGGAGGACCGCAGCGAGTTCAACGTGTGGCTGAAGCTCCCGCTGGGCAGCACCGTGGACCAGACCGTGGCCGTCAGCGCGGCCGTGGAGGAGGAGCTGCGGCGCCGTCCGGAGGTGCGCCTGGTCTTCTCCACCGTGGGGGGCGGGCTCACCCAGCGGGTGAACGAGGCGAAGCTCTACGTCCAGCTGCTGCACAAGAGCGAGCGCCGCCTGGGCCAGGTGGCGTTCATGCAGGACCTGCGACGCCGGGTGCACGAGCTCGGGCTGCCCCTCGAGGACTTCGCCGCCGAGGAGGTGCCCTGGATCGACTTTCCGGGCTCGCGCAGCGCCCAGATCATGTACGCGATTCGCGGACCGGAGATCGACCGGCTCCAGTTCCACACCCAGAGCCTGATGGCGCGCATGCGCGCCCAGGGCGGCTACGCGGACCTCTACTCCTCCTACGAGACCGGCAAGCCCGAGATCTCCCTGGACATCGCCCGGGGCCGGGCGGCGGATCTCGGAGTCCCCGCGCTGCAGATCGGACGCACCATCGGGGCGCTGCTGGCCGGCTACAAGGCCACGAGCTTCGAGGAGAAGGGCGAGCGCTACGACGTCCGCGTGCAGGTGCGGCCCGAGTACCGGGACGACCCCTCCAAGCTCGACCTGGTGCGCGTGCGCGCCCCGGGCGGTGCGCTGATCCCGCTGCGCAATCTGGTCGTGCCCCGCATCGGGAGCGGGCCGGTGCAGATCGACCGCGAGAACCGCACCCGGGCCATCACGCTGTACGGGAACCTGGAGGGCAAGACCGCCGGCACCGCGGACCTGGAGGTGACCCGCTTCGGGCGCGAGCTTGGCATCGCCGGCGAGTACGAGCTCGAGCCCGTGGGCCCCTCCAAGCGGCTGCGCGAGACGACCGCGGCGGTGGGCTTCGCCTTCGGCCTGGCACTGGTAGCCATCTACATGATCCTCGCCTCCCAGTTCAACTCCTTCGTGCATCCGTTCACGATCATGCTCTCGGCGCCGCTCTCCTTCATCGGCGCCTTCGCGGCGGTGGCGCTGGTGGGGGCGGCCCTGGATCTGATGGCCCAGATCAGCTTCCTGATGCTGATGGGCATCGTGATGAAGAACGGGATCCTGCTGGTGGACTACACCAACACGCTGCGGGCCCGGGGGCGCTCCCTGCGGGAGGCGGTGCTCGAGGCCGGGCCCACCCGCATGCGGCCGGTCCTGATGACCGCCGTCTCCACCATCTTCGGCATGCTGCCGGTGGCGCTCTCCCGGGGCGACGGCTCCGAGTGGCGCAACACCATGGGCATCATCGCCATCGGCGGGCTGGCGGCCTCGACCTTCCTGACCTTGCTGGTGGTGCCCGTGGTCTACACGCTCTTCGACGACGCCCAGTCGGGCCTCGCCCGGGCCCTGGCCGGGGTGGGCCGCGGGCGGGTCCGGGACGAGAAGCGGACCGCCTCGCGACCGGCGGCGTAGGCCCGGCGGCTAGCGCGCCACCAGCAGGCGCAGGCGGCTGCCCACCCGCTCGGCGTAGTCCGCCAGGTCGCCGACCCAGCCGAGCCACTGGTACCAGAAGACGGTCCCCACCCCGAGCTGGTCCTCGAGGCCGAAGAGCTGGCGCGCCACCCGCTCCGCGCGCTCGTCCGTATCGCTCTCGATGCGGGCCAGCTCGTCGATCATGCTCTCCACCCGCGTCACCTCGCGGCCCCGGAAGCCCGTCTCCAGCAGCTCGTCCAGCTCCGCGATGATGCGGCCGGCCTGCTCGCAGGCCTCCAGCACCCGGCCCACCAGGTCCTGGAGCGGCGCGCGCAGGGGCTCGGGCACGGTCATGCCGCGCTGGTCCGCCAGGCCGGCGATGTCCTGGGCCACGTCGGCGATGGAGTCCTGGAAGTCCAGGATCTCCAGCAGGTCGCGGCGCTCGAAGGCCATGAAGATCCGCCGCGGCAGGTGGCTGCGGATCTCGTTCTTGATGCGATCCGCCTCGTGCTCCAGGCGGTCGATCTCGCGGCGCGTCGTGGCCACGGTCGCCAGGTCGCCGGCCGCCATGGCACGCACCAGGGGACCCACCTCCCGGGCGCAGGCCACGGCGGCCTGCATGTGCTCCTGCATGGGCCGGATGGGCGAGCGGGCGAAGAGGTCTCCGATCAACGACATGGCGGGCCTCCTAGGGCGCGAACACTCCCTTGAAGAAGTAGAAGAAGAACGCGGCGAGCAGCGCGCCGGTGGGCAGCGTGGCGATCCAGGACAGCACGATCCGGCCCACCACGCGGAGATCGAGGGCGCCGATCCCGCGCGCCAGGCCCACGCCCAGCACCGAGCCCACCAGGGTGTGGGTGGTGGAGACCGGGATGCCCGCCCGGGAGGCGACCACGATGGTGATGGCGGCGGCCAGCTCCGCCGAGAGGCCGCGCGTGGGCGTGAGCTCCGTGATGCGCCGCCCCACGGTCTCCATGACCCGGTAGCCGTAGGTGGCCAGGCCGATCACGATCCCCAGGCCCCCGATGGCGAGCATCCAGAGCGGCACCGCCGCCCGGGTCTCCAGGGCCGCGTCGCGGGTGGCGGCGAAGACCGCGGCCAGGGGGCCGATGGCGTTGGCCACGTCGTTGGAGCCGTGGGCGAAGGCCACGGCCGCCGCGGTCATCACCTGGAGCACCCCGAAGATGCGCTCCACGCTGGCGAACTGGAAGTCCGCCGTCTCGACGCCCCCGGCCGGCCGCACGCGCAGCAGGAGGACGCGACCCACGACCGCACCCAGCAGAGCGAGCAGCGCCGAGAGGGCCATGGCCTCGGGCAGCGAGAAGTCGAGCTTCAGGTTCTTCAAGCCCTTGAAGAGCGTGACGAGGCCCAGGACGAAGACCACCACGAACACGAAGGCCGGACCGAGCCGCTGGGCCTGCCGGAAGGGCTGCTCGTGGTCCAGGATGTGGCGCTGGATCACGCCGAAGATCAGGTAGGCGATGGTGCCGCCCAGGAGCGGCGAAACCACCCAGGAGGCCACGATCTGGCCGATCTTGCTCCAGACCACGGCCTCCATGCCGAGCCCCGCCACCGCGAAGCCCACGATGGCGCCCACGATGGAGTGGGTGGTGGAGACCGGCCAGCCCGCGCGGCTCGCGATCAGCAGCCACACGCCGGCCGCCGCCAGGGAGGCCAGCATGCCGTAGACCAGCAGCTCCGGGCGCTCCGCCGTGGCGGAGACGTCCACGATGCCGGTGCGGATCGTCTCGGTCACGTGGCCGCCCACCAGGAAGGCCCCGGTGAACTCGAGCACCGCCGCCAGCAAGATGGCGCGCCGCACCGTGAGCGCCCGGGACCCGACGCTCGTCCCCATGGCGTTGGCCACGTCGTTGGCGCCGATCCCCCACGCCATGAACAGGGCGAGGCCACCGGCGACCCAGAGCGTGGTGGGGAGGTCCGGGAGGAAGGGCGGCAGGGCGGGCCTCCATCAGCGCGCGTGGCACGCGCAAGGCCCCATAGCATGCGCCCCGCCCAGGCCGCAAGAAACCGACCTCTAGCCAGCAAAGCGATCCGTCTGGATCAGATCAGTAGAAGAAGTACCTCAGCCCTCCACCAAAGCCGTGGCCCCGATACTCCGACTCGAACTCCTGATCGGTTCCCTCGATCTTGAAGTCCGGGTCCACGGTACCGAA
>JBFIML010000068.1:0-13415 GCA_041611735.1 Myxococcota bacterium
GGACGCGACGTGACTGAGATCGATCGGAGACGCTTCTGGCGCCTGGGGCCGGCTGGCCTGCTGCTCGGCGGGTGCTTACTCGCGGCGGTGGCGTCCCACGCCACCACGATCCACGGCAACTTCGTCGGGACGAACTACGACTACCTGGGCGTGCAGGAGACCTCGAGCTTCGGGGACCCGGAGCCGCTGTTCGGAGCCCCGATCATCGTGGGCGACAGCCTGGTCTTCACGCCGACGACCTTCAGCGCGTCGGCGGCCGGCGCCTTCGGCTTCGACCAGACCGGCGCGCAGCTGCAGGCGACGATCATGTCTACCGGCGCCCTCCCGATCAACGTCATCACGATCGATGAGTTCGGCGAGGTGGACCTCTCGGGGGTCGGCAGCCCGGCGACCGGCGCCTTCATCAGCATGTCCGGCGTGGTCACCGTGCTCGAGACGACCGGCGGGCCGTGCGTCGCGTGCCAGATTCCCTGGGTCGGCACCTTCACCCCGAGCGACCTGTATGGGCTGCCCGCGGACGCCGGTCAGACGCTGTTCCAGGGGAACGCGCTCATCGACGTCGCCTCGTTCTTCCCGAACGCGACGAAGGTATTCCTGTCGTTCGACAACGACATGATCGTGTCCAGCGAAGCCGGGACCACGGCGATCATGGAGAAGAAACCGACCATCGTGATCAGCGTTCCCGAGCCCGGGACCGTGCTCCTGCTGGGCAGCGCCGCGCTCGCATTCGCGCTGCGCGCCCGTCGCGGGTCCACTCGCTGAGTCTCGACATGAATCCGACACTGAATCTGGACAGCCGGTTCGCGAAGCGGGCCCGGTCTGCAGGCAAAGGAGTCTCAAGTGTGTAAGACCGGTCTCGTAACCGCCCTGTTCTCGATCTTCCTACTCGCCGCTCCGGCCGCCTTCGGCCAGGTCAACTACGGCGACTTCCTGGGTACCGGCGTCGACTTCTTGCAGGTGACCGAGACGACCCAGACGCCTCCGGACCCGGCCGTCCTGTGGGACGCGCCGGTCCTGAATGGTGCGGGCTCGGGTCTGGAGTTCTTCCCGCCCAACTTCACCTCCATCTGCGCTGCCGGAAGCAGCGACATCACCTCTTCACAGCTCCAGACGACGATCATGGCCCAGGGCGCCAACACCATCGATGAGGTCGCCCTGCTGGAGAGCGGCGATGTCACGCTCACCAAGTTCCCCCCCTTCGGCGACCCGACCACCAACGCGTCGGCGAGCCTCGGGGGCTTCCTGACCGTGATCGAGGACACCGGCGGGCCCATCGTGCCCGTGGTGATTCCGTTCGCGGGGACCTTCGTTCCGGCCAGCACCTTCAGCCTCCCGGGCGATTTCGGCGCGAGCACCTGGCAGGGCAGCTTCCTGATCGACGTCGCCGCGCAGGTGCCCAATGCGACCAAGGCTATCCTGCAGCTCAACAACACCCTGGACTCGAACTGCGGGGCCGGGGCAACCAGCGGCAAGATCCAGAAGAAGTCCGTGGGCGGCCCGACGGTTGCCCTGATCGTCAATCCGACGCCTTGTGACCTGCTGATCGAAAAGACCTGCTGCCTGCCCACGCCGGCCTCGCCGGGCATCGACATCTGCGAGGGCAAGTCCGTGCGTGCGGTCTTCGAGGTGACCGGCGGCGGCTGTGACGCCACGACGAACGACCAGGAAGGCAAGGCCAAGTGCAGCGGCCTCGACCCGGTGCTGGATCCGGGCGACACGGTGGACATCACCGTCCTCAAGGACGAGGACAAGGTCAGCGTGAACGGGAACCTGGGCGGCACGACGGGCGTGCCCGTCGGGAGCACCATCGAGTTCACGCACGTGGACGGCGAGCTCAAGGCCAGCACCAAGTTCCGGGTGAGCGGGCCGGGCGGCAACCAGGAGCTCACGGTCCACACCTCCTGCTCGAAGTCGCTGGCGTGCGGCGACCAGTTCGGCAGCGTCCAGCTGGTGGAGCTCCAGACCACCGAGGGTGGCACCACCGTCTGCACCCAGCCGGAAGAGGGCGGCACCCAGTGCACGCCGCCCCAGGGCCAGGTGGGGGTCGGGTGCACCGAGCGGCCGGTCCAGATCGTGTTCGAGTACACCGGCTCGGCGTGCCAGAACCCGTTGCCGCAGCCGCCGGACAAGGCGGAGTGCGCGGGTGATCCCGCGGGTGCGCAGCCGGTCAGCGTGACCTACACCGGCAAGGACCCCGGCAAGTTCACGCTCGATCCTGCCAGCAACATCGACGTGGGCGAGACCTTCTCGTTCACCGCGACGGGCCGCGACGAGCTCCACTCGGAGTCGCAGTTCCTGATCGCGGACGCGGGCGGCGTGGTGCAGAACCTCAGGCTCCACACCTCGTGCTCGCAGCCGCTGGCGTGCGGCGACGAGTTCGGCGCGCTCAAGATCGTGGAGTTCACTCAGAAGGACGGCACTGTCGTGTCCTGCGACACCGATCCGGGGCCGCTCTTCCAGCAGGCGTGCGAGGTTCCGCTGGCGCCGCCGACGCCGCACTGCACCAGCAAGGTGATGGAGCTGCAGCTCGCCTACATCGGCGACGCCTTCGGTCTGGGCTGCGGCGTCAGCAATCCGCAGGACGGCAAGGCGAGCTGCACGGGCGTGGACGACCCGGGCAGCCCGGTCTCGGTCACCATCACCAAGGACCCGGACAAGGTGTTCGCCGATCCGAACGCCGGCATCAACGCGCCGACGATGACGAGCGTGGACGTGGTCTCGATCTTCAAGGAAGAAGGCGGGGTGCGGAAGGAGCTTGCCTCCACCACGGAGTTCGACGTCTCCGGTCCGGGCGGGACGCAGTCGCTCGCGATCCACACCTCCTGCTCGCAGCCGCTCAACCTGGGCGACGTGTTCGGCTCCTTCGCGGTGGTGGGCATCGACCGCCAGGACGACGGCTTCGTCGGCCTCGGCGGCCAGGTCGAGTACCAGTACACGGTGACCAACCCGAACGCGGGCGACGCCACCAACGTGGGGGTCCTCGACGATCCGTTCGGCCTGATCGCGAGCGGGGAGACGATCCCGGCCGGCGAGAGCAAGACGTTCTTCACCACGAAGACGCTCTACGCGACGCTGACCAACGAGGCGTTCGTGTCCGGCGAGGTGGGCAACTCCACGTGCACGCAGACGCCGGATCCGGAAGAGCTCACGGTGACGGTCAGCCTGCCGCCCCAGGGCTCCTTCGACTGCAGCGACGCGAAGCCCATCAACCAGCTCTCGATGGAATGGGCGGGTCTCCAGAACGTCCGCATCCGCGCCTGGAAGGGAAGCGTGGGCGGCACGCTGCTGAAGGACCAGGACAACGTCATGCCCAGCGACGTGGTGACGGTGACCGGTCTCGGCGGCTCGCCCAACGATCAGGTCTGGGAGGTCTTCCAGGCCGGGACGCTCAACAAGATCGGGGAGTCGCAGTTCCACATCTCGTGCTCGGATTCCAACATGAACGGGATCGAGGACTGTGGAAAGGCGCAGGGCGACGGGAAGAGCGACGACCCGGCGAAGCTCAACGACTGGCTCTTCGAGGGCATGAAGGGCGACCAGACGCTCGACTGCACGCCGGATCCGATCCAGACGCCGGGCCCGGGCTTCTGCGGTCTCGGCTTCGAGCTGGCCCTGCTCCTGCCGGGCCTGATGTGGCTGCATCGCCGGCGGCGGACGGCGAGCTAGCCGAGCGGGCGGCGAGCCCACCCAACGCCCCGGCCTTCGGGCCGGGGCGTTGTCGTTTCGGGGGGCCGGCGTCGCTACCCTGGAGGCATTCCAAGCCGGGGGAGCCACCCTCCTTGAAGTTCAGACCGGCACCCATGGGCGTTGCCGGCGCCCTGCTCGCGAACCTCGTGATCTTCGGCGCGCTGGGCCTCTTCAGCTGGTTGAACGGCTTCGACAGCGACCTCTTCTATCGCAGCGTGCAGGAGGACGAGTGGATCGAGTGGGGGACCTTCTGGGCCTTCCTGCTCGCCGCCGGCGCCTTCGGGTGGGCCGCCGTGCGCCAGCGGCGGGTCGCCCGCGTCTGGCCCTGGTTCCTGGCGGGAGTCGGTCTGTTCTGCTTCGCGGTCGCCATGGAGGAGATCTCCTGGGGGCAGCGCATCCTGGGCTACCGGCCCCCGGCCTACTTCCTGGCGCACAACTACCAGCAGGAGCTCAACGTCCACAACGTGATGGACAGCGACCTCCGCAAGCTCTCGGTGAAGGTCGTGATCCTGGGCTATGGGGCGGTGCTTCCGCTGCTCGGGCTGGTTCCGGGGCTGGCCGGGGCGTTGCGACGACTGGCCGTGGTGCCGCCGCCGGTGGAGCTCGTCCCCGGCTTCCTGGCCGCCTTCTGGATCTACGACGCCTACCCCTTCAAGTTCTCCGGCGAGATCACGGAGCTCATGATGGGCTTCTGCTTCCTGTTCGCGGGCCTCGCGCCCTGGCGCGAGCTGGCGCCGCCAGCTGCGAACACCGCCCGGCGCCGGCTGGCCCTGCCCGTGGCCGTGGCCACAGGGCTGGTGGTGGGCCTCGGCGCGGCCAACGCCTGGTCCTCGCGCTCACGGCGCAGCGCCTCGCCGGAGCTGTTGGAGGCCGCCCGCGCCGAGCTGTGGGCCCTCACTCGCGACTTCCACCAGCGCGCCCGGGAGATCGGCGGGCTCCCGAGCCGCTGCGGCGTGCACAAGCGGCTCTACACCTTCCGGCGCCAGTACGGCCAGCGCTTCCTCGACACGGGTCAGTTCGCCGCCCTGGGCGGGCAGGGGCTTCCCGCCGAGCGGGCGGAGTTCTTCCTGGATCCCTGGAACTCCCCCTACTGGCTCCGCGACAAGTGCAGCCCCGACCGGCGCCGGAGGGTGGTCTTCGTCTACTCCTTCGGGCCGAACCGGCGCCGGGACTCCAGCGCCTGGGAGGTCCGGGGTGACGACGTGGGTGGGCTGCTGCTGGTCCATCCTCGGGAGTGAGCCGCGCCGTGAGCGGAAAGCCTGAACCCCTTGGGGACTGGATGGGGAGGGAAAGCTGGTTCCGGAAAAGCAGAAGAGGTTTTCCTCGCCAGCCCCGCGGGAACTCGTTGCGCCGCTGCGGCGCCAGGATATAAGTCTCCGAAATGAATATGGTTTTATTGGACGCGAGGGACGCGAGGGACGCGGGGGGGGCTGGCACCGGGCTTGCATCGCTTTCCCGTGACTTTCTTTCGCGCTGCGGGGCGCGCAAGGGGCATTGTGCCGGGAACCCGAGGGAGAAGGGGGATCTTGGTGTCGGCTTCTGCGAAGCGGTTATCCGAGATTGCGTGCCGGGTCCTGCTCTCGGGGGCGTTGCTGCTCGGGCTTTCGGGCCCGGCGTCCGCCACGCTCTTCACCATCGACGGGAGCGGCGACGGCGCCCTCCAACTGGACGGCTCGGACGACAAGACGTTCAGCTTCACCGGGTCGACGGGCACGGCCAGCGGCAGGATCCGGGCCGTCGACATCTCGTCCATCACGCTTGGCGACATTGCGTTCCAGATCGGCCCCGCGGGCTTCGCCGGCCTCGACGTCCTCGTCTTCGACATCGTGCTGAACGCCGGGTCGGCTCCCCTGGACCAGATCGGCGTCGCCGTGGCGACGGCTCCGACCGGCCTCGACCCGGCCGGTGCCGGATACCTGGTGGCGCCCGGGGAGACTCCCTCCCCGGCCAACGCCGTCTCGATCTCCACGGGCTTCAACGTCTGGCCGGGTCAGGCGCTGTTCGACTACCATCTGAATGGCTTGAGCGCGGGGAACCTGCAGGCGGGCGAAGCGACCCGCCGCCTGTTCGTCACCTGGAACGACACCGGGCCGAACTCGCCGCTAAACATCGGCCAGACTGCCACCTTCATGTTGAGCTCGGGGCTGGACCAGGACTTCATGGTCACGATCGTGCCCGAGCCCGCCTCCCTGGCCCTGGTGGCCGGGGGGCTGGTGGCCCTGGGCTTGGGTCTTCGCCGGCAGCGAAAGGGAATGCGGCCGTAGTCAGAGCCCCGCTCCGGGGCGCGTGCCGGGTCTGACAGCAGTGGGTGCTGCCGCATCTCACAGAACGGATCAGGAGCGCCCGGCAGGGCGCTCCGGAGGTTAGTCCGATGGATCGTCGCTCTCGTGGGTTCGTGGGCCTGCTCGCCGCCCTGGCGCTCTTGGCCGCGGCTCCGCTGACCGCCTGGGCGGCTCCCGACCTCACCTTCGTGAGCGTCGTCAACGAGGACGACGGCTTCCCCGGCGTCTGCGCCGCCCCGTGCTTCTCCGTCCAGAAGACGGCGGACGTCTTCTTCGCCGTCAACCCGACCGGTCCGGGCGTGTGCGGAGCGGGCCAGAACACCTACCTCTACAAGCTCACGCACCTCGGGGGCAGCGTGAATCCGGCGCCCCCCGTGAACCGCTTCGAGCTCAATGTCGACTTCACCCTGGTGTCCAGCGCCGGCTTCATCCCGGGTCCCGGCATCGCGCCGAACAGCACGACCGTGAGCCCCCTGAACATCGTGAGCTGGGAGTTCATGGCGCCCCCCATCTTCCAGGGCCAGGCGAGCACCCAGCTCTTCCTCTGCTCCCCGGCTCCCCCCGGCGCGCCGGGCCAGACCCTCGTCTCCGTGGGCGGGGGCCCCCTGGATGCCCCCGGCGAGTGCATCGGACCGGTGCAGGGCTGCGACCTGCAGGTCGACAAGACCTGCTGCATCCCGCAGCCGCCCATCCCGGCCGGCGACATCTGCGAAGGCAAGAGCATTCGCGCCGTCTTCGAGGTGGTGGACGGCAAGTGCGCGGACACCACCAACTTCCAGAACGGCGAGGCCAAGTGCAGCGGCCCGAATCCCATCGTGAACCCGGTGTTGGACACGGTGTCGGTGGCGTTCCGGAATGCCAGTGACGGCGCCGAGATGCCGGTCACGCCGAGCTCGGGCCTGGCCGTGGGCGACACCTTCGAGATCACGAGCGTCAACCCGACGCTGCGCAACCAGCTCAAGCTCCTGGTGACGGGGCCCGGCGGCAGCCAGAACGTGGAGATCCACGCCTCCTGCTCCCAGTCCCTGCGCTGCAACGACCAGTTCGGCAGCCTCAGGCTGGTGGAGCTCGAGACCACGCTCGGCGGCACCACAGTCTGCAACGCGCCGGCGTCGCCCACGGCGGGGACCCAGTGCGTGCAGCCGCCCGGCCCCGGTGGCACGCCCTGCGACAGCAAGCTGGTCGAGGCGACCTTCAAGTTCACGCCCTCGAACTGCCAGTCGGCCACCTTCCAGAATGGAGCGGGCAGCTGCGCCGGCGACGCCTCGGACACGAACCTGCCCGTGAGCGTCACCTACACCGGGAAGGATCCGGCCAAGATCTCGGTGATCCCGGCCGCGGGCATCGGGAGCGGCGAAACCTTCAAGGTGGTGGCCACGGGTCGCGACGAGCTGCACTCGAACACGCCGCTGCTCATCGCCGACAACGACAGCGTGGAGCAGTCCTTGAGCATCCACACCTCGTGCTCGGCGCCGCTGGCCTGCGGCGACGTGTTCGGGAGCCTCAAGCTGGTGGCCTTCAAGACCAAGAACGGGCTCACCGTGGACTGCGACACCCAGCCCGGGCCGATCTTCCAGAATGCGTGTGAGGTGCCGCTGGCGCCGCCCACGCCGCACTGCACCGGCAAGCTGGAGTCGCTGACGCTGGTCTACCTGAAGGAGCTGTTCGGCGCGAACTGCTCGCTCAGCAACCCGCAGAACGGGAAGGCGAGCTGCAGCGGCGCCAACCTGAACGGGGACGACGTCTCCATCACGATCCTCACCGATCCCAGCAAGATCTCCGCGGATCCGAACGCGGACATCGACGAGAAGGGCCTGTTCACCATCACGAAGGTGGAGAACAACCAGAAGAAGGAGCTCCCGTCGGAGATCCAGTTCACCGCCACCGATGGGAACGCCAACAGCCAGACGGTGAAGATCCACACCTCCTGTTCGCAGCCGCTGAATCTGGGAGACCGCTTCGGTGACTTCGCCGTGTTCGCCATGGATCGCGGGGACGGCGACAACGCCGACTCCGACAGCGACACCGACGGCGAGGATGGTCTGATCAGCCTCGGCGGCCTGATCGAGTACCAGTACAAGGTCACCAACCCGAACCCGACCGGCGTCGTCAACGTGGCCGTATTGGACGACCCGCACGGCACCATCGTGACCGGGGAGAGCCTGGCGGCGGGCGAGATGAAGACGTTCTTCGCCACCCGCACCCTGTTCGAGACGGTCGTCAACAAGGCGTTGGTGACGGCGGAGGACGCCGGAGGGGCCGAGTGCACGGCGGCCATGGACCAGCTGACGGTCACGGTGACGTTGCCGCCTCCGGGGTCGTTCGACTGCAGCGCCGCCAAGCCCATCAACGAGCTCTCGATGGAATGGGGCGGCCTCCAGAACGTCCGGATCCGCGCCTGGAAGGGGAACGTGGGGAGCACGCTCCTGAAGGATCAGGACAACATCGTGCCGGGCACGGTGGTGAAGGTGACCGGTCTGGGCGGCTCGCCCAACGACCAGGTCTGGGAGGTCTTCCAGGCCGGGACGCTGACCAAGATCGGGGAGTCGAAGTTCCACATCTCCTGCTCCGACCCCGACATGAACGGCATCGAGGACTGCGGGAAGAACGAGGGCAACGGCAAGGACAACACCGCAAGCCTCATCAACGCCTGGCTGTTCGAGGGCATGAAGGGCAACGGCAAGACGCTGAGCTGCACGCCGGTGGTGATCCCGCCGGGCGGTGGGGGAGGCAGCTGCGGTCTCGGCTTCGAGCTGGTTCTGCTGCTGCCCGGCCTGCTGTGGCTGCGGCGCCGCCGGAGTGCCCGGGCGAGCTAGCCGCTCGGATCGTGAGCCCAAGCAACGCCCCGGCCTTCGGGCCGGGGCGTTGTCGTTTCGGGGACGGGTCTCCGGCCGGATTCGCTCAGGGGACGGCAGCCAGGGCGCCGGCCAGGGCGTGGGCCTCGGGCGTCGCGCCGAACGGGGCGAGCTCGTCGAGGCGCGCCAGGAGCCGGCGGGCCCGCGCCAGATCGCCCGCCTCCACCGCCAGCAGCCCCGCGTTCCCCAGGGCCTCCGGGAAGAAGGGATCGGCGGCCAGGGCCCGGTCGAAGGCCGCGCGGGCCTCCGGGACCGCGTCCCGACGACGCTGCAGAACACCGAGCTGGTTCCAGGCCTCCCCGTCCCGGGGATGCTCCCGCACCAGGCGGGCCAGCTCGCGGCGGGCGGCCTCCCGGTCTCCGCGCCGCTCCAACAGGGCCGCCAGGCCGAAGCGGGCATCCCGGTGGTCCGGCGCCTCCGCGAGGACCGCCCGGTAGGCGGCCTCGGCGTCGTCCAGGCGGCCCTCGGAGAAGGCCCTGGTGGCCCGCACGGTGGCGTGGCGCAGGCGCACGCTCCGCGCCAGGTCGAGGCCCGAGGCCTCGGCCAGGGTGAGGCGGGTCCGGGCCCGGTCGGGGTCGCCTCGCCGCTGGGCCGCGACGCCCTCCACCAGGAGCCGCAGGGCCTCGGTCCGGGGATCCTCCGCGGCGCCGGCACGCGCCAGGCGCTCCAGCAGGGCGAGCTCCCCGCCGCTGCCTCGCGCGCGGCCGCGCACCGCCAGGGTCTCGAGGAGCGGACGGTCGTCGCTCAGGATCGGCCCCGGGCCGAGCGCCGCGCGCAGGGCCGCGAAGGAGGCCAGGCGCCGCCGCGCCAGCTCCGAGGGGCCATCGATGCCCAGGCGGTGCAGGGCGGCCGCCAGCTCCGGGTCCCGCACACGCGCGCCGAGCGCCGCCCGGTCCGGCGTCGGCGGGACGTGCGCGACCACCAGGAGGTTGTTCGCCCCCCACCACACGTCCCCTTCCGGGAAGACGGTGGCCAGGGTGCGCAGGATCGCGGCCAGCGCCTCGGCGCCGATACGCTCGATGGGCAACCACTGGGCCGCGACGCCGCCCGGGCGCAGCGCCGTCGCCATGCGCTCGAAGTACTCGCGCGAGTAGAGCCCCGTGGCTCCCAGGGACCAGGGATGCAGCGTGTTGGCCACCACCACGTCGTAGGTCGCCGGGTGGCGGGCCAGCCAGGCCCGCCCGTCGGCGCGCACGATGCGGATGCGCCCCGGGTCGGCGGCCAGTGCGGCGTCGTTGTCCGGGGCGAACAGGCGCGCCGCACGCAGCACCGAGTCGGCGATCTCGACGCAGTCGATGCGCTCCAGGGGGAAACCGGCTGCCGTGGCCAGGGTGATGCCGGAGCCCAGGCCGATCTCCAGGAAGCTGCGTGGATCGGCATGCCGGACCAGCGGCAGCACCGCCAGCAGCTCCTCGGTGGCGCGGGCGTCGCCCCCCGTGGACGCCTCGGGGTCGCCGTCCACCACCAGATCGCGCCGCCCGCCCACCCGCACCACGGCCGCCGTGGCCTGGCGCCCGTGGTCCACGAAGACGACCCGGCCCGCCGGGCTGCGGACACCGACCCCCGACAGGGTGGGCGCCGCGGCCAGGGCCACCAGACCGGCGGCCAGCGCGGTTCGCGTCCGGACGCTCTGGCGCGTGGGCGCTGCGTGCGCGAGGAAGGCCAGGGCCAGGGCCCCGTTCAGCCCCGCGCACAGCAGGATGCTCCCCGCCAGGCCGAGGGTCGGCAGCAGCACGAAAGGAGCGGCCAGGGCGCCGACGATGCCACCGGCGGTGTTGGCCGCACTCAGGGCGCCGAAGGAGCCGGCCAGGGCGCCGGAGCTGCGCACGCCGAGGCGCACCAGGAAGGGGAAGGCGGCTCCCATGAGGACGCTCGGGGGCAGGATGCAGGCAGCGATCCAGACCATCCAACGCGTAGAGAGTCCGACGGCCGGGGTCGCTGCGAAAGGCACCAGGACCACGATCCCGGCCGCCACCCAGACGGCGGCCGCCGTCTGGATCAGCCCGAGGCCGTTCGACGGTCGAGGGCTGCGGACGGCCCGGCGCGCGGCCCAGGCGTTGCCCCCCGCCAGGCCCAGGAGAAACAGGGCCAGGATCAGGGCCCAGGCGTAGAGGGACGAGCCGAGACGCAGCGCCGCCGCCCGGGTGGCGAGCACCTCGAAGCCCAGGGTGGCCACGCCGGCCACGAAGGCCGCGCCGAGCAACGCGGCGGGGGGTCGTGGGGCCTCGGGCTTCGATGCGGCTCGGACTGGCGGGGTCGGACGGGCCAGGGCCAGGGCGGCCAGGCCGATCAGGATCGCCCAGGCGCCCGCCGCCCACAGCGTCGCGCGCAGACCGAAGGCGGGGATGGCCAGCGCCGCCGTCCCCACGCCCAGCACGGCACCCGCCGTGTTGGCGGCCAGCAGGCGTCCCGCGTGGCGAGCCGCCTGCACGGCATCCGCGGTGGCGCTTCGCAGCAGGGCGGGAAGCGTGCCGCCCAGGAGGAAGGTGAGCGCGGCGATCCCGGCCGCAGCCAGGGCCAGGCGGGTGCCCGGCGCCCGACCCACCCAGGGCTGGGCGCCGAGCGCCCGCAGGAGCCAGGGCGAGGCCAGCGCCAGGACGCCGGCGGCGATCTCGAGGCCGGCGTAGAGGCGCAGGGGCGCGTGGAGCCGATCGGCGCGCGGGCCGAGGACGCGGGCGCCCAGGGCGAGCCCCCCGAAGAAGGCGGCCACCACCACCGAGACCGCTTCGATCTGGCCCGCTACCGCCAGCGCCACCTCGCGGGTCCAGACCACCTGGTAGACCAGGGCCGGGATGCCGGAGAGGAGAGCGAAGACGAGCGCGCGGAGCATCGCTGCGCGGCTACAGCACCGCTTCGATCAGGTGGGGTCCGGGCTCGGCCAAGGCCCGTTCGAGCTCTCGCGCCAGGGCGTCGGCGCTCTCGACCCGGTTCGCTGGGACGCCCTGGCCCCGGGCCAGCGCCACCCAGTCGAGCTCCGGCCGGGCCAGCTGGGTGAA
Source organism: Myxococcota bacterium (assembly GCA_041611735.1). Classification (GTDB taxonomy): domain Bacteria; phylum Myxococcota_A; class UBA9160; order UBA9160; family PR03; genus JBFIML01. The sequence goes on from JBFIML010000068.1 coordinate 11,821, forward strand.
GGCCCGGGTGGCGGAGCCCGGCTCGGCCGCCCCGGCCCGCGCCTGCTCGATCTCGAGGATCCGGTAGCTCCGGTTGGCGCACAGGACCGTGGTGACGTCCAGCCCCTGGCGAGCCTGGGTCCACAGGGCCTGGAGCGTGTACATGCCGCTCCCGTCGGCCTGCAGGGCGATCACCGGCCGCTCCGGGCATGCCAGGGCCGCCCCGGTGGCGAGCGGGAGCCCGATTCCGATGGCGCCGCCCGTGAGGCAGAGGTGGGTGTGAGGGGGGGATGAGGCGGCCGCCAGGAAATGGGGGAGGCTGGAGGTGAGGCCCTCGTCCACCAGGATGGTGCCCTCGGGCTGGAGGGCCGCCACCACGGACCCCAGGCTCTCGGGGGTCAGGGGACCCGTGCCGCGAGCGGGCCGCACGGGAGCCCGACGGTGCGGGACCCGACGGGCGTCGAGGGCGTCGGCCAGGGCGTCGAGGGCGCCCCGGGCGTCCTCCTCGGGAGCCGCCAGGACGTGCCGCTTGCAGGCCTCCGGTGCGATGCGGCTGGGGACGTCCGGATAGCCGAAGAAGGAGACCGGCTCGCGGGTGGCCACCAGGACGAGGTCCGACAGGCCGGCCAGGGACTGGGCGGCCGTGTCCGGGAAGTAGGGCAGGCGCTCGACGCTCGGGAGGTCGCGGCCCCGCTCCAGGCGCGCGGGGAAGGTCTCGCAGATCAGGCGCGCCCCACTGGCCGCGGCCACCCGTGCCGCAGCGTGAAGCCCTGCCTGGGAGAGTCCCTGGCCGCCCAGAAAGAGCGCCGCCTGCCGGGCGCTCCGCAGCGTGCGCGCCACCGCGTCCACGGTCTCCGACGCCACGGCCCGGGGCCCTCTGGCTTGCGGCGTCGCCACCGGACCGTCCGCCTCCTCCCACTGGCAGTCCGCGGGCACCACCAGCGTCGCCACCTGGCCCGGCGGCTCGAGGGCGGCAGCCCAGGCCCGGGCGCCGTCGGGAGCGAGGTCCTTGGCGGAGCGCACCGCGTGCAGCCAGCCGGAGACCGGCCGCGCCAGGGACTCGATGTCCGACGCCAGGGGCGCGTCGTGGGTGGCGTGCCAGGTGGCGTGGTCGCCGATCAGATTGAGGACGGGGGTGCGGGCGCGGCGCGCATTGTGCAGGTTCGCGATGCCGTTGGCGAAGCCCGGCCCCAGATGGAGGAGCGTCAGGGCCGGGCGCCCGGTCATGCGGCCCCAGCCGTCCGCGGCGCCGGTGCAGACGCCCTCGAAGAGGCCGAGCACCGGCAGGATGCCCGGGACCCGGTCGAGGGCCGCCACCAGGGGCATCTCGGTGGTGCCGGGATTCGCGAAGCAGACCGTCACCCCGGCGCCGGCCAGGGTCCGCATCAGGCTCTCGGCTCCGTTCATGCCGCCTCCCCCCCTCGCGGCCGCCCAGGGTAGCCCCGCAGTCCCGAAAACCTCAATCGGGACTGGACGATCGGGCACCGGGGCCCTAGTGTGTGCCGCCGTCCGACGGCCCCCGGGGCGCCCTCCTCACGCCCCGGGCTTTCCTCGTCGATCCGGGAGAGCTTCGGATGTCCACCCTCCTGTTCGCCCTCGCCGCGGCCGTGCTGGCC
>JBFIML010000069.1:0-13405 GCA_041611735.1 Myxococcota bacterium
CCGGTCGACATGCGCAAGTCGATCAACGGGCTCTCGATCCTGGTGGAGCAGACGCTGGGGCTCGCGCCCTTCCGGCCCCACCTGTTCGTCTTCTGCAATCGCAAGCGCGACAAGATCAAGATCCTCTACTGGGAGCACACGGGCTTCGTGCTCTGGTACAAGCGGCTCGAGAAGCATCGCTTCGCCTGGCTGACGCTCGCGTAGCCCGCCGGGAAGCCGTGGTCGTCCACCAGGTCCTGCCAGATCGCCATGGCCGTCCGCCCGCGCTGCACGGCCTCCTCGATCCACGCGCGATAGGGCTCGCGGGCGCTGGCCTGGGGGCTGCGCCCCGGAGGCGTCGGCCACGGCAGGTCGGTGGACGTCTCTATGCCGGGTTTCGGGGCGGACGCCCCCAGCGCCCGGGCGGGCGGACCGTCAGGCCCGCCGCCCGCAGGTACGCGCTCGCCGTCTCGCGACGCACGCCGGTGGCCGCCTGGATGCGCCGCAGCGACCAGCCCAGACGGCCAAGTGCCAGGATCTGCTCTCGTTTCTCGTTGCTCAGGACGTTCGCCATGGCGGCGAGAGAGCGCAGCCTCCCCGCCGCCGTCAACGTCCTGGGCGTCAGCCTCTTTGGCCGGGTTTCAGGTGTCCATCAATGGCCGGGTTTGGGTGTCCACCGAGGGGCGGGGCGGACGGGACTCGAAAGCCCAATCTCCGGCCGTAAGTGCCTGGAAACGCAAGGGTCAGGATCGCTGAAACTTGTATCCCGCGTGTATCCCAACTCCTCGCGGTCCCTGACGTCACGCCGTTCGCGAAGGGTCTGGCGGGCCCGAGTCGGCCCCGTGCAACCAGGACCGACTCCCCTGCGATGGCCCCAGGCCCTGGAGGCTCATGGACCGGGTGGATGCCGTACATTGAGCGAGGGCCATGTCGCCCATGGGGCCCCTGGAACGAGGGGGCCAGCGTGCAAGCGGAGGCAATTCGTATCGCTACCGAGCCTCGAGTCCAGGACGAGGGTGCGTTCCCGATCGTCGGGATCGGCGCCTCGGCAGGCGGACTGTCGGCGTTCCAGGGCTTCCTGTCGCGCATGCCGGCTGATAGCGGGATGGCCTTCGTGATCATCTCGCACCATCAGGCCGGGCAGCAGAGCCTCCTCCCGGAGCTGCTCGGTCGCGCCACGAAGATGCGCGTCGAAGAGGCACGCGAGGGCATGGTGCTCGAGCCCGATCACGTCTACGTGGCGCCGCCCGGACGCAACCTTGCCCTCGCGGGCGGAAAGCTGCGCCTGGTGATGCCCACGGCGCTCCGCGGCCCCCCGCTTCCCATCGATTCGTTCCTGCGTTCCCTGGCCCGGGAGGCTGGCAACCGGGCGGTGGCCATCATCCTCTCCGGAACCGGGAGCGATGGAACGCTCGGAGTACAGGCCGTGAAGGGCGAGTCCGGACTGGTCATCGTGCAGGATGAGGAGTCGGCGGAGTTCTCCGGCATGCCCGCGAGCGCCGTCGCGACCGGACTGGCGGACTTCGTCGCCCCGCCGGAGGAGATGCCCGAACGCCTGCTGGCCTGGTCGCGCTGCTCCTACCTGCAAGGGGTCGACGCGCCGGATCCAGCCGCGACGCGCATGGCCGACGAGGAGCTCACGCACATCCTCGAGGTGTTGCTCGCGAGAACGGGTCACGACTTCTCGGGATACAAGCCGTCCAGCGTGCACCGCCGCGTCCTGCGGCGGCAGACCCTCCACCAGCTCGACAGCCTGCGAGACTACGTCCGCTTCCTCGACGGACACGCCGAGGAGGTCCAGGCCCTCTTCCAGGATCTGCTGATCGGCGTCACGGGCTTCTTCCGCGACGGCGGCGCCTTCGAAGCGCTGGAGACACCGCTCGTCGAGCTGCTGTCCGCGAAGCCCGATCACGCGATGGTCCGCATCTGGGTTCCCGGATGTTCCACGGGCGAGGAAGCGTACTCGTTCGCGATCCTGCTCGTCGAGTGCATCGATCGGCTGCGCAAGCCGCTCGGCGTGCAGATCTTCGCCACCGATCTGAGCTCGCAGGCCATCGATGCCGCGCGTCACGGCCGCTATCCCGAGGGGATCGCGGCTGATGTGTCCGAGCAGAGGCTCGCCCGCTTCTTCGCGAAGCGGGACAGTGTGTACGAGATCAAGAAGGAGATCCGCGCGCTGCTGGTCTTCGCGACCCACGACATCCTGGCGGATCCGCCCTTCACGCGCCTGGACGTGGTCTCCTGCCGGAACCTGCTGATCTACCTGGGGGCCGACCTGCAGCGACGTGTCCTGGCACTGCTCCACTACGCGCTGGATCCCGAGGGTCTCCTGCTGCTCGGGAACTCGGAATCGACCACGAGCGCGTACGATCTCTTCACTCCCGTGGATTCCCGCTGGAAGCTCTATCGCCGACGGGAGGCCTCCCCCGGCAAGATCGGCGTCGCTGACTTCCCGCGGAAGCGTCCTGGCGAACGGCACTCGCGCCTGGCGTCGCCTGGGAGGCACGCCTCCGAGACCGTGGCGGGTGTCCTGGCTCGCGCGTACGCCCCGCCCAGCGTCCTGGTGACCGACCGCGCCGACATCGTGCACGTGCACGGGCGCACCGGAAGCTTTCTGGAGCCGTCCGAGGGGCGCGCCAGCACCAACCTCATCGACATGACGCGCGAGAGTCTGCGCCCCGCATTGGTCTGGCTGCTGCGCGAGATCGCGCGCGCACCCGAGCAGCCCGCACGACGCGAAGTCCGCCTCCGCGTGGACGGCGACTACCGAGGGGTGCGCCTGGTCGCCCGCAAGCTGCCGCCGTCCGATGGGTCGGTGGGCTCGATCCTCGTGTCCTTCGAAGAAGCCTCGGCGCAACTCGAGCCCGGCCCGGAGCCGCAGCGCACCGAGGCCTCGAGAAGGAGCGAGGCGCCGGACTCCGAGAGGGACGCGCTCCTGCGCGATCTGGAACATACCCGGGGAGAGCTCCAGGCGACGATCGAAGAGCTGCAGAGCACCAGCGAGGAGCTCTCGTCCAGCACCGAAGAGGCGCAGTCCACGAACGAGGAGCTCCAGAGCGCCAACGAGGAGCTCGAGACGTCGCGGGAGGAGATGCAATCGCTGAATGAGGAGCTTCAGACCATCAACGCCGAGCTGCGCGCGAAGGTGATCGAGCTCTCCGAGGCAAGCGACGACCTCCTCAACCTCCTGAGCAGCACGTCGATTGCGACGCTCTTCCTCGACCGCGACCTGTGCATCAAGCGCTTCACCGCGGAGATCGCCCAGATCATCCCCCTGAAGCCTTCGGACGTGGGGCGTCCGCTTGCCGACCTCGCCGCGCGCGTCGACGACCGCCGGTTGGCCGAGGACGCAGCCGGCGTGCTGCGGACTCTCGTACCGCAGGAGAAGGAAGTCCGCTCAAGCGATGGCGAGACGACCTACCTGATGCGGGTGGGGGCCTACCGCACCAGCCAGAACGTGATCGACGGGGTGGTTATGACCTTCGTGGACATCACGCGGCTGAAGCAGCTGGAAGCCGCGAACGAGCTCGCGCGGACCCACGCCGAGGCGATCGTCGAGACGGTGCGCCAGCCGCTCGTCACCCTCGACGGAGGCTTCCACGTGCGGTCTGCGAACCCGGCCTTCTGCTCGCTGTTTCGGACGTCCGCCGGAGCCATCGAGGGCCGCGCGGTCTTCGATCTCCCGGGTGCGGGCTGGGACGTCCATGCGCTGCGGACGCTGCTGGAGGAGGTCATCCCGGGCAATGCCATCGTCGAGCAGTACGCGCTGTCCTGCGAATTCCCCGCGACCGGCCGGCAGACGGTGCGCGTCGATGCGAGAAGGATGCCCGTCCAAGGTGACCGGCCGGCCCTGATCCTGCTGGCGATCTCCTTGGAAGCATGAGAGAGGAGGAGAGACCCATGGTGGACCGGGACGGACCGGAATCTCTTCGCCGGCGCGCCGAAGCGCACCTCCTGCCGGAGCGGGAGATCGAGGCCCTCTCGCCCGAGGGGGTGCGCGCGCTCGTCCATGAGCTCGACGTGCACCACGCGGAGCTCGAGCTCCAGAACGAAGAGCTGCGCAATCTGACGCTCGAGCTGGAAGCGACCCGCGACCGCTTCCGCGACCTGTTCGATTTCGCTCCCGCTGGGTATCTGACCCTGGAGGGCGGCGGGCAGATCCTGGAAGCGAACCTCAAGGCGAGCGAGCTGCTCGGCTGCGAGCGAGCGAAGCTCCTGGGCCAGAGGGTCCAGGCGTTCATCGACCCCGCGAGCCAGGATCGCTTCCACCTCCACCAGCAGGCACTCTTCGCCGGCGGCCCGCCTCGAACCTGCGAGCTGCGCTTCGTCACGGAGGACGGGCGGGGGCGCGACGTGCTGCTCGAGAGCGTCCGGATCGACAAAGCCGGCCGGCAGACCCGCCTCTCCCTGGTCGACATCAGCGACCGCGTGGCGGCGGAAGCCGCCCTGAGTGACGCCAACGAGAAGCTCGCTGGGACGGTCGTCGTACGAACGACGGAGCTCGAGGAGAGCCGACACCTGAACGCGAAGATCGCCGAGGCAGCCCCGCTCCTCCTCTGGATCTTCGACCTCGGGACGCGATCCACTCTCTACATCAATGCCTTCGCGCGCGAGCTCCTCGGCGCCGGGAGTACGGAGGCGGTCGAGATCGAAGAGGTCGTCGATCCGCTCGACCGGGATTCGCTCCGGAGAGGCATCGAGCAGCTCGACCGGGGGAGCAAGGGCGACCTCGTCGAGGTGACGTTCCGGATCCACGCACCCGGCGGAGCGTCTCGCTGGCTCTGGTCGCGCCTGGCGGCCTTCGAGCGCAATCCTGGCGGCCAGCTGACGCACGTCCTCGGCGCCTCCCTGGACGTCACCGAGCTGCGCGCGGCCGAAGACCGACTGCGCCAGCTCCGTCAGGAGGCGGCGATCACGAGGGAGCGCGAGCTTCGCGAGCTGGCGGTCATGCTGCACGACAGCGTTGGCCAGCTGCTTCCGCTGGCCAACACGAAGCTTGCCCTCGCGCGCCGCACCTGCGGCGAGGAAGCCCGTGCCCAGCTGGCGGAGGCGGAGCGGCTGATCTCCGAGGCTCATACGGTGGCGACCTCGCTGACGTATCGTCTGAGTCCGCTAGCGCTTCATGAGATCGGCCTCGCCGCGGGATTCAAGGAGCTGGTTCGCGAGATGCGTCGCGACTACGAGCTTCGGGTGCTGGTGGAGGACGAGGCGCCTGGATTCAGGTTGTCGGATGCGCTCGAGTTCGCGGTCTACCGCGTCGTTCGCGAGCTTCTCGTGAACGCCGCCAAGCACTCGGGTGCGCAGCAGGCGTTCGTACGCATCGGCCGCGAAGGCTCGGAGCTGTCGGTGGTGGTAGAGGATCAGGGTGTCGGCTTCGTGCCGGATTCGGCGCACCACTCGGGGTGGGGTCTCGAGAGCGCCCGCGAGCAGCTGGGCTACCTGGGAGGGCGGATGCATGTTCGATCCAAACCAAATCGCGGAACCCGCGTCGAGATCGTCGTGCCGCTCCTGCACGCGGTTCAGGAGCCCGAGGTGGCCCGATGACGACCCGGCTGATCCTCGTCGACGATCATCGCATGATGCGAGAGGGACTGCGCTCGCTCCTGGAGGCGAACAGCGGCTTCGAAGTAATCGCGGAAGCGGAGAACGGCCGGGACGCCGTGACCCGGACTCGCGCGCTCAAGCCCGACGTCGTGGTGATGGACCTCGGCATGAAGGACCTGAACGGCGTCGAGGCCACGCGCCAGATCCGCGCCGAGTTCCCTCGGATCCCGGTCGTGGTGCTCTCCACCTACGCCCACGAGGACTACGTGTTGAGCGCCCTCGAGGCGGGGGCGTCGGCCTACGTGTTGAAGATCAGCGCGCACGCGGAGCTGGTCGAGGCCATCGAGTCGGTAGCCAAGGGCCGCCGTTTCCTGAGTCCAGAGATCACGGGCCTCGTCGTGGATGCGGGGGTGCAAGGAGCGCGGAGCGCTCGTGATCCGGGCAAGCCCCGCCTGAGCGGCCGCGAGCAGGAGGTCCTTCAGCTCGTGGCCGAGGGCCGTACGTCCGGGGAGATCGCGACGCGTCTTCGCCTGGCCACGCGGACCGTCGAGCAGCACCGCCGGCGGATCATGCAGAAGCTCGAGCTGCACACCGTCGCCGAACTCACCCAGTATGCGCTCCGCAAGCGGATCATCTCGCTCGACGAATGATCGTCTTCTCGCTTCCAGGGCGTCGTCCGCCCGGCGCTCGGGTGGAGCAGGCCCTACGCAGATCCCGGGCCTCGATTGCGTAGTTCTGGCGCTTCCCTGCGTCCCGCCAAGATGGGACAAGACCCTCGTGTGGATGAGAGGTGCCCCCGTGCCGGACAGGGCCAGCCCGCGGCCCCAATCGATCCTGGTGGTGGACGACGAGCCCGGCATCCGAGGCCTCGTGGCACGGGTTCTCGCGGCGGAAGGCTATCGGATCACGGCGGCAAGCGACGTTCCATCGGCAATCAGGGCGCTGGAAGGCTCCCGGTTCGCGGCGGTCCTGACCGATCTTCGGATGCCCGGTCCCCGGGGGCTCGTGCTGGTGGAGGAAGTCGAACGTCGCGGCCTCCGGACGCCGGTGGTCCTTACGAGCGGCTCCCTCGGGGAGTTCGATGGCTTGGATCCGCGCGTCGACCGGCCTGGAGACGCTCCGGAGCCTGATCCCGGCCCTGATCGGTGCCTCCCCTTGAGCTCGAGCGAGCGCTACCGGTTGAGGCTCGTCGAGGAGCCCGCGCGCCGGAGGGCGACCGAAGGGCCTCGCCAGCGCCTGACCCGCATTGGCCATCCCCTTCGCAACGACGGCCACCGCGGCGTGGATCTCGGACTTCGAGTGATTGGTTGTCGGGCGTCGGGACGCCGGGCGGATGGGCGATCCAAGGCGGGTTGCGAGGAGTTGGTCAGCAGGCGCCGAGTAGGACCACGGCGCCGGGCCCTCGGGCCGAAAGGGGTGTGATGAAGACCGGAACCGAGACGCCGGCGCCGAGGCTCGCCGCGTGCCTCGAGATCGCAGAGCGGCTGACGCCGGCGCTCGCGAGCTCGCTTCGCTGGCTGGCGACCCACCCCGGTTCCGGCGCGATGCTGGTCATCGAGGGATTCGTTCACGACGGCGAGCTCGTGCTCGTCGCGGACATCCCCTCGGAGCCCGGCCTCGATCCAGGGAAGGGCGGGGGCGAGCGACCCGAACCGGAGGGCAGGGAACCCGGCTCGCGGCACCCGAAGTTCACAATGAGCGCCCGCCGCGGCCTTCTGAGCTTCACATTGTCCCTCACGCCGAATGGACGCAAGTCTCTGCGGTCCGCGGGAAGGCCCGCCGCGGCTCCCCCTCCATCCCGGACGCTGGCTCGGGCCGGCAGGTTGTAGATCTAGCTCGAAGATTGCGTAGTTCCGCAACTGGGTCGCGACCCGTGGATCGGTAGGGCTCCATTGTCCACTCCTCCCCGGCGCAACGATTCAGGAACGCCTGCCGCTCGTCGAAACGGCGAGAGGACGACGAAGGAGAGAACGATGTCCCGATCCACCAAGTCCGGCGTGATCGTCATTGCGGCAGTGGCCGCTTCCCTCGGCGCTTGTGCCAGCAACTGGGTCCGCGTCGGAATCCGAAGTCCAGCGCCCACTCGAGCAGCGTGAGCAGGAATTCGCCTCGCTGCAGAGCACCGTGCGCGATCAGAAGGAGGACCTGTCGCTGAGCCAGTCGCGCGTTCAGGTCCTCGAGCGCGAGATCCAGAATGCGAGCCCCCCCGCGGTGTCCTCGGCTCCGCCGAGCCGCAGCGGCGCGATCGCTTCCGGCGCCGACCTCCCCATCGCTCGCCCATCGACCCGGGCGGTTCGGACCTTGAGATGAACGGTCACCGACCGGAGACGGTGCGTCAAACCTACGACTCGACTGGGCGTCGCCGGCCCAGGAACCGCGGAATTCGGCGCCGGTAGGCCTCGTACGCCTTGCCGAGGCGGGCCTCGAGCCACGGCTCCTCCGTGAAGGGCGCCAACGCGAACCAGGCCATCCCCAACCAGGAGACCAGCCAGCCGCGACCCGAGTTGCAGAGAATCGCCCAGCCCAAGAGAAGCACGATGTCGCCCACGTACTGCGGGTTCCGCGTGTAACGATAGGGGCCGTCCTCGACCAGGCCGCCCCCGAGGCCCAGGGTCGCGTGCCGCCCGAGCGTGAGGATGCCCCATTCCGCGAACGCCAGGCCGCCCGTCGCCAGCGTCACGCCGAGGGGAAAGCGAAGCCAGTGGTCGAGGCGCGCGGTGTTCCAGTCGAGAATTCCCACCGCCACGATGCCGAGGGCCGAGACCACGGTCAGTGTCCAGACACACCAGAACTGCCAGGTGGACCGACCTGGCGGCGGCCACACCCGGAGCGGCGGGTGGATCACGGTGAGGATCAGCCCGGCACCGAGCAGCAGCTCGGCGGCCACGGTGATCGTGAACACCAGATCCAGGATCTCCACGACTCTCAGCCCTTCGTGCCCGATGCGACGAAGAGCGTCGCGAAGTGGAGCGGGAAGTCGCGGCGGCGGTAGCCAGCCAGCCGCTTCTCGAGCGGCTCCCAGGTCTGGCGGGTGCAGTCGGCGGCGCCGATCCGATCGAGCAGCCGACACGCGAGCGATCGGCGCTCGAACCAGCCCTCCATGAGCACGACGCGGGTGCCCTCGGGCAGCATCTCGTGGATGTCGCCGTACACCGCGTCGTAGTCGGGAAAACAAGCCAGGGCCAGGCTCATCAGCAGCTTGGGCGGCTCGGGAGGGGCGACGAAGAGCTCACGGAGCGCGTCGCGGTCCCGAGCGACGTCCAGCCGATGCAGCTCGATGCGCTCCTCGTCCAGGCCGCGGCGGCCGATCCGGCGCCTGGCGCGCGCCAGCATCGCCGCGGTTCCATCGACGCCGACCACCTGGCCGGCAGGCCCGATTCGCGCCAGGAGCCTCTCGAAGCTCACGCGCGTGCCGCAGAAGAGATCGACCAGGCGATCACCGGCTCGAAGCTGCAGCTCCTCGATGGCCGCGGCGCGCGCCTGGCGGTAGGGCCAGTCGTGAAACGCGTCGATGAGAAACGAGAATCGCTCGTAGTGATCGAGTACCTCGGTCATCGGATCTTCGCCGGCTCTACAACGCGCTCGAGACGACCGATCCCGGGAAGGAAGCGCCCGACCCGGGACGCATAGGCGCGGTATGCATCCCCATGCATGGCGAGTAGATGCCCCTCTTCGAGCCGCGTCTGACGCCCCACCGCGACCGCTGCGGCGGCCCACAGAAGCAGGCCCCAAAGGCAGGGCACTGCGAGCGCCACTCCCGCCAGCAGGACCAGCAGCCCGGTGAAGATCGGGTTTCGCACTACGCCGAAGAGTCCGCTCTCGACCAGCGGCGTCTCCGCGTCGTCGATCCCGATCCGAAAGGACGCGCCCATCTGGCGCTGCGCAAGCGCGACAAGCCCGAGCCCCGCGAGCCCGAGCAGCAGCCCGAACCCCACGACGGCGGGCGGCACGTCCCACACCCCGAGTACTCCAGGGCCGCGCACCGCGTAGATGACAACGAAAGCCACCACGGCGAGCTGGATGCCGAGGAAGGCCAGCGCGACGAGCCTCTGGCCCGGTGCCGTCTCGCGATGCAGGGTCACGGCCCAGACGCCCGTCTCGCGCCGTAGCCGCGTTACGGGCCACACCATCAGCACGAGCACGAAGGCCACGAGCAGCAGCGGGAGCGCCCAGCGCGCGATCTCGAATACGTCCATCGGAAACCTCCACACCGCAAGGCGACTTCGGGTAGGATCCGAGCAATTGCTCGGTTTCGCTACTCGGATTCCGAGACAGCCCTCCCGATGCCGCCCCAGCGCCCCACAACCCCCCGAAAGCAACCCTCCCAGGGCCGATCGCGCATCGCCGTCGAGGCCATTCTGGACGCAGCGGCTCAGGTTCTGGAAGAGCGCGGCTACACAGCCGGCACGACCAATCGGATCGCAGAGCGGGCCGGCGTCTCGATCGGATCGCTCTACGAGTACTTCCCCAACAAGGACGCGGTCGTGGTTGCGCTCGCCGAGCGCGAGATCGAGGCCGAGCGGTGCGCGATCCTGGAGCTTCTGTCAGGCGCACCCGCAAAGGAAAGCCTCGCGTCGATCCTGCCACGCTTCGTCGAGACGGTCGTGGGCTTCCACGCGAGACGCCCCGCCCTGCACCGCATCCTCTTCGAGGAGGCCGCTCACCCGTCGCAGGCTCACGCCTGTGTGCTGCGCTTCGAGGAGTCCCTGGCCCACGTTTTGGAGGCCATCCTGCGGCGGCGCCGCCTCGCGGTCCGCGATCCCGACGTCGCTGCCCACCTTGTTGTGCAGACCACCGAGAGCCTCGCTCATCGCTTCGTCCTGCGCGGCATCCACGAGCTCGACCGGGACGCCTTCGTCAGCGAGCTGACGCAGCTCCTCGAGCGCTATCTCGGAGGCTCGTCACGAACCCGCAAGCGGTCCTGAGTCCTTCTCGCGCTCGGCCTCGCAGCTCTCGCCGCGAACGCCTTCCATCCCCTCGCGCACCAGCCACGGCACCATCGCCAGTGCCGCCACGGGATCCGCCCACCACCAGCCAGCGGTCGAATTGCCGACGAGCCCGAGGAGAAGGGCGAGGGAGAGGTACGAGCACGCCAGCGTCTCTTTGGCCTCTGCCCGCAGGGCCGCGCGAAGCTTGTCGAGGGAGACGATCGGCATGATGACGAGCGATGCGGCGGCGAGCACGATGCCGACCCAGCTCTCCTGGGGAACCTCCTGCTGCCAGAGGGTCGAGACCGACTGCACCCTGACGTAGGCCGCCAGGGGCAGGAACGTCCCATTCACGAAACGGTGCACCCGCCGCTCCGCTCGCTCGAGGGTGCGAGGGTCCGCGCCGTGTGCCTCGAGGGCCAGGCGCCAGAGCAGGACCCCCGCCGCGGCACACTCGACCACGCTGTCCAGCCCGCAGCCCACGAGAGCGATGCTCTCGGCCTCGGCGCCGAACCAGAGCGCGATCACCGCCTCGATCACGTTGTAGGCGAGGGTCGCTCCGGCTTCGAAGAAGCGTCGCGCCATCGAGACGTACCTCGAGGAGGTGGTGCGGATGGCGCTTCCCATCCTCCCCTACGACGAGGAGTCGGCGACCTGGCACGCCCGCGAGCGTGCACGCTTGGGCCGCCGCGGGCGACCCCCCTCTGCCGCCGACGGGCAGATCGCGGCCATCGCCCGCGTCAACGAGCTGGTGCTCGTCACTGCGAACGTGCGCGACTTCCGGCGATCCGAGGGACTCTCGGTCTAGGACTGGAGCCGTTGATGGCGTATCCGGCGTCGGTGGTGAGACCTTGCGGTTGGCGAGGAACGGATCGGCGAAAGAAGCGGCGTTTCGGAGGTCCGATAAGCCTCGGAGCGACAACTCCCCGGGGGATCTCGGCCTAGAGCGGCCGAAGGGCACCTGCACGGCGGGATCGGCGTCGACATCGACTACCCGATCCACCGCTACTACCTCTGGGAACGCCAGATCGAGCTGACCCTCGGCTCGGGCGCCGAGCAGCTCGCGCGGCTGGGGGACGAGCTGGCGCGCACGCCCGGCCGGGCTCGATCCCAGGTAGGCGTTCGTTTCCCAGGCCGTCCGTCGAGGATCTGCGACGCGATCGAGTGGGGCAAAGACCCCCCCTTTTTCTTTTCGTCAGGGACTTCCGACCTCACTGCCATTGACGCGTGGGCCCAGCGCTACGCGGATGTGGAGAGGGAGTCGGCCGACCGAGCCTCGACGGCGGTTTTCCGAGCAAGAAGCCTCGTTCGGCCGACGCGAGACTGTAGTGCTCCCCCGCAGTCAAGCCACCGCGGTTAGTTGTTGAGCTCGATACTCGAGCGGACTCCTGTAGCCGAGCGCCTGGTGAGGGCGCTCCTCGTTGTACCAGCGGATCCAGCGAGCGATCGCAGCCTTGGCCTCTCGGAAGCCCGAGAAGACGTGTTGCCACGTGCATTCCTCTTTCAGGCTCCGGAAGAAGCGCTCGATCATCCCGTTCTGCTCCGGCGTGTAGGGCGTGATGAACTCCTGGCGAAGCCGGTAGTCCCGACACGCCGCCCGGAAGCGACGACTCTGGAAGATGAGCCCGTTGTCGCTTCGGACGACCGGAGTCCTACCCCGAGGGCGAAGGGTCCCGAAGCGAGCGATACAGGCTTCCTCCAGGGCTCGCTCGGCCTCCTTGGCCCGGCCTCGCAGGGCGAACTCCCAGCCCACGATCTCGCGATCATGGCAATCGATCACCGCGGCCAGGTGTCCCCAACCGTCGCGCCCACAGGGAATATGGGTCACGTCCAGGGCCCAGCGCTGGTCGCTCCGCTCGGCCCGACTTCGAAGCTTCCGGACCCGAGGCCGGGGTGTCACCCGGCGCTGGTGGACGAACCAGCCCTGGAGCCGAAGCACCCGATAGACCGCCTTCCGGTTCACGCGAACGCCCTCGCGGAAGCAAAGCATTGCCCAGATCCGCCGGTACCCGAACGTCGGATGAGCCTGGATCAGCCGATGGATCCGAGCCGCCAAGACCTCATCGAGAACGGGAGTCTTCGGCGGCCTCTTGGCGATCTGGAGCGCCGAGCGAGCGATCCCGAGCCGATCGCAGATCCGCCGAAGCGAAGCGTGGGGGAAAACTTCCTTCACTCGTGTCGCCGGACGAGGTAGTTCAGGGCTAAGGCGACACCCGGATTCGCGCACCTCCTGCGGAGGCGGTGCCATGGGACTCCAGGGGGGAGTCGCCCATGGGCCGCCGGCTGAGGCAGGGGGAAGTGATGACGATCGAGGTGCTTGCGGAGCGCGGGGTGCCCAAGCGGGCGATCGCGCGGCAGCTGGGGGTGGCGGAGAGCTCGGTGCGCTACCGGCTCGGCCGCCGGGCGAGCGGGGCCATCGACGGTCGGAGCCGGCAGGCCTTCGCCGTGCAGCCGTGGGCCGAGGCCATCGCCGTGTGGATGAGCTGGCGCGGAGCGGGCGGCTGCAACGTGGCGGAGCTGCACGCCTGGCTCGTGGCGGAGCACGGCTACGCGGGGAGTGTGCGGTCGGTGCAGCGGTTCGTGCGGCGGCACTACCCGCCGCCGCGGCTGCGGACGCGCCGGCGCGTGGAGACGCCGCCGGGAGCGCAGGCTCAGGTCGACTGGTCGGCGTGGCCGGGGATCGTGGTGGGCGGCGAGCGGCTGGACTTGCTGGCGCTGCACCTGGTGCTGTCCTGGTCGCGGATGGAGGCGGTGGTGTGGTCGCTGCGCAAGCACCTGTTGGCGTGGCTGTGGGCGCACAACCAGGTGCTGCGGCGGATCGGCGGCGTGCCGGCGGTCATGCGCGTGGACAACGAGCGCACCGCGGTGGTGCGCGGGGCTGGTCCCTCGGGCAAGGTGCACCCGGCCTACGCGGCCTATGCCCGGGCGCTGCGCTTCCACGTGGACGTCACGCG
>JBFIML010000070.1:0-13211 GCA_041611735.1 Myxococcota bacterium
GCGACTCGCCCCAGTCCATGCCATCCCTCCTCGGGCCGGCGAGGCCCGCCGGCGACGGAGTGTTCCCCGCGGCGTCGCCGGGCGCGACCCGGCGGCTTCGCTACCTTCATCCGGGGTTCACGTCCGGAGGCCCCATGCCCCCCCAGGTCCGCGAACCGGTCCGCGAGCAGGACGTCCTCGAGGCGCTACGCCCCATCGTAGACCCGGACTTCGGACGCAGCATCGTGGACCTCGGCTTCGTGAAGCAGGTCCGCATCGACGGCGGGCGGGTCGCCTTCGCAATCGAGCTCACCACACCCGCCTGCCCGGTCAAGGCCGAGTTCGAACGCAGCGCCCGGGAGCGGGTGGCGGCGCTGCCCGGCGTGGAGGCGGTGGAGGTGCACATGACCTCCCAGACCCGCGGCCGGACGACCGTGGGCGGCCAGGGCGGGCCGCACCCGGAGATCCTCCCGGGGGTCCGCAACGTGCTGGCCGTGGCCTCCGGCAAGGGTGGCGTCGGCAAGAGCACGGTGGCCGTGAACCTGGCCCTGGCCCTGCGCGAGAGCGGCGCGACGGTGGGCCTGATGGACGCCGACGTCTACGGCCCCTCGCTGCCCCTTCTCACCGGGGTCTCGGGCCGGCCCCCGGTGCACGAGAAGCGGATCCTTCCCCACGAGGGCTACGGGCTGAAGCTCATGTCGATGGGGTTCTTCCTGACCGACGACTCGCCCGTGATCTGGCGCGGCCCCATGGTGCACGGCCTCGTGCGACAGTTCCTGACCGACGTGGAGTGGGGCGAGCTCGACTACCTGGTGGTGGACCTGCCCCCCGGGACCGGCGACGCCGCCCTGACGCTCACCCAGCAGGCCCCCCTCTCCGGTGCGGTGATCGTCACGACCGCCAACCAGCTCGCGCTGATCGACGCCCGCAAGGGACTCCGGATGTTCGAGAAGGTCAGTGTGCCGGTGCTCGGCATCATCGAGAACATGTCCTACTTCGTGCCGCCGGATCTGCCGGATCGCAAGTACCACCTCTTCGGCCAGGGCGGCGGCCGACGCGTGGCCGAGGAGATCGGCGTCGAGTTCCTGGGCGAGATTCCGATCGACCCGCGCGTGGTGGAGGGCGGGGACCGGGGCCAGCCGATCCTCGTCTCGGCCCCGGATTCGCCCGCGGCCGAGGCGCTGCGGACGCTGGCGGGCCACGTCGCCCGCAAGCTCGCCGTGCTGGCGAGCCGCACGCCCCCCACGGCCGACGCGAACATCACCTGGGTGACGGATCCGGCCTGAGGAGACGGAGTCGTCGGGACGCGGCTTGCCCGGATCGAGTCCCGGGGACGGACATGGACTTCCCGACCCACCAGCTCCCCCGCCTTGACGTCATCCGGAGGGACGCCTGCGACCAATCCCGAGCAGGAGACTCGCCATGACCCGCCCGACACGGAGCAGCGCCACCGTCATCCCCTGCCTGCGTTACCAGGACGCTCCCAAGGCCATCGACTGGCTGTGCCGGGCCTTCGGCTTCGAGAAGCAACTGGTGGTCCCCAACGACGACGGGACCATCGCCCACGCCCAGCTCACCCATGGGCGCGGCATGATCATGCTGGGCTCCGCGGGCCGTCACGGCGGCGGCTTCGACCAGCTCGTGAAGACGCCCGCGCAGGTGGGCGGCACCGGCACCCAGAGCTCCTACGTGGTGGTGGACGACGCCGACGCCCATCTCGCGCGCGCTCGCGCCGCGGGCGCCGAGATCGTGCTGGACATCCAGGACGCGGACTACGGCGGCCGCGGCTACACCTGCCGGGATCCCGAGGGCCACGTCTGGAGCTTCGGCAGCTACGACCCCCGGGCCCACTGAGCCAGAGCTACAGCCACAGCACGCTCACGATCGTCACCGTCACCCCGGCCAGCAGGAGCTGGAGCGGAACGCCGAAGCGCAGGAAGTCCGTGAAGCGATAACCGCCCGGCCCGTAGACCATCAGGTTGGTCTGATAGCCGATCGGCGTCGAGAAGCTCGCCGAGGCAGCCATCATCAGGATGAACAGGAACGGACGCATCTCCATGCCCGCCGCCTCGGCGGCGGCCGCGGCGATCGGATACATGAGCACCGCGGCGGCGTTGTTGGTGATGAGCTCGGTGAGCACCATCGTCGAGAGGTAGACGCCCCCGAGGATCCCGATCGGGCCGAAGGGCCGCACGGCTTCGAGCAGTCCCTGGGCGATCTCGCGGGCCGCGCCGGTCTTGTGCAGCGCCTCGCCGATCCCGAAGGAGGCGGCGATCGCCAGGATGACGCGCA
Organism: Myxococcota bacterium; assembly: GCA_041611735.1. GTDB lineage: Bacteria > Myxococcota_A > UBA9160 > UBA9160 > PR03 > JBFIML01. The sequence goes on from JBFIML010000070.1 coordinate 2,272, forward strand.
CGTCCACCGCCCGCACGGCCTCGGGACCCGTCAGGCAACGCGCGGCGATCAGGGCTCCCGAGGCCAGCAGGGCCGCGGTGAGCAGGGGAATCCCCACCACCACGTGCGCCAGGACCATGGCCAGCAGCAGCGCCGAGGCGATCCAGGCCCGCTCGTGGCGCGGGGGCTCGCTTCCCGCCACCTCGGCCACCAGGGCGAAGGTCGAGTCGTTGCGGCGCTCGCGCTCGAAGGAGGGGTGGGTCTCGACCAGCAGCGTATCGCCCGCCCGCAGCACGATGTCGCCGATGCGGCCGGCGATCCGCTCGCCGTGGCGATGGACGGCGATGATCGCGGCGCTGTACTGGGTGCGGAAGCCGCTCTCGCGCACGCTGCGTCCCGCCAGGGGAGAGGCGGCTCCCACCACCGCCTCCACCAGCCGGCGCTGGCTGCGCGCCTGCGCGAGCTTGTCCACCTGGTCGTCGGCGGGCACCAACCCCCGGATCCGGCGCAGGTCCACCACGCTCTCCACCAGGCCCACGAAGAGCAGCCGATCCTCGGGTGCGATGCGCACGTCGGGCGCTACGGCGGGCATGGGCTCGCCGCCGCGCTCGATCTCGGCCAGGAAGAGGCCGGGGAGGTGCCGGAGCCCCGCCGCCTCGATGGTCTGGCCCACGATCGGGGAGCCCGGCTCGACGCGCATGGCGACTGCGTACTGCCGGGGGTTCGCGAGGGCGGGCTCCGGCGCGCCCCGGTCGGGCAGCAGCCAGCGGGACAGCAGCAGCACGTAGGTCATGCCGATCAGGGCGACCGGAACTCCCACCCAGGCGATCTCGAAGAGACCCACGCGCAGGCCCCGATCCGCCGCGAGGCCTGCCACCAGCAGGTTCGTGCTCGTCCCGATCAGCGTCACCGTCCCACCCAGAATGGTGGCGTAGCTGAGGGGCATCAGGAGCTTGGAGGCGGCGATGCGGGTGCGCCGCGCCCAGTCCATCACGACGGGAACCATCACCGCCACGACGGGCGTGTTGTTGACGAAGCCCGAGACGAAGGCGACGGGAAGCATGAGCCGCAGCTGCGCAGTCCCCACGCGGCGGGGATGGCCGAGCCAGCGGCGCGCCACGAAGTCGAGCGCCCCGGTCTCGCGCAGCCCCGCCGCCACCACGAAGAGGACGGCGACCGCCGCCACGCCCTCGTTGGAGAAGCCCGCGAGCCCCTCCTTGGGCGTGATCACGCCGAGCGCCAGGAGCGCGGTCAGGCCAGCGACCAGGACGAGATCCGGGGCGGCGACGTTCCACGCCAGGGCCGCCACCACCGAGAGGGTCACCGCGACCGCGACCCAGGCGTGCCAGTCCATGGGATCTCCCTGCCGGCTCCAGGCGCTCGGAGCCCGGAGCATACCGCTCGGCTGCGCAGTCGCGGCAAGGGGCCCGAGGTCGAGGGCGAGGCCGGCGGGGTTTCCGCTGCGGCCCGACGCCGCGGAAGGGACCTTCCTCGAGGGTGGAAGACATTTTCCCTCCTCGCGTGGGCCTCGCATTCCAAATCACCGGAAATCAGGAGCTTGGAGCACGTGGGGCGTGGCTCCGAAATTGCTTGCAAGGAGGTGCAAAGGGCGCCGGCCCTGCGGCTCCTCCCCCTGCTGCCGTTCGAGCTCCTGGATCTCGTTCCCCCCCACCGCCGGGCGCGGCCTCACCGGGAGGGCAACGATGAGCGCCATCATCCGACGATTCTCATTGGCCGCGCTGGGGTCCCTGGCCGCGTTGGCGATCCTGTTCGTGGCACCCGACGCGCGGTCCCTCGACTGCGGACCGGGTCCCCACTGGATCGACACCTGCCCGGCGGGCCTCGACGTGTTTCCGAACTCCGGTGCCCTGGTCGGGATCGACCTCGACCTGGACACGATCGAGGACTTCAGCGTGGTCCTGTTCGGACCGACCGTGATCCAGCGCCAGGCCGCCTCGGACGTCTCGCTCAACTTTCCCGGCGCCCTGGGCTCCTCCCTCGACAGCCACATCGACGTGATCGACACCGAGATCGTCTCGCTGAGCCTGACCGGCGGGGGCTTCACCCTCACCGCCGGCCAGGGCATCACCCCGGGCGGCGTGTTCCTCCTGCCTTCGCTCGGCGCGATCGTGGAGCAGGCGGGTGACCCCACGCTGGGCGACAGCTTCTTCGACGTGTTCTTCGAGGTGGATCTCGGCGGGGGGAACTTCGCCTACAACCAGAACCCGTTGACGGTCGTCGCGAACCCCCCGCTGCAAGGAGTGCCCCCGATCCCCCAGCCCTACATCCACCCGACGGGCCCGATTCCGCTCTTCACGCTTCCGGTCGGCGGCGTCCAGATTGCCAACCTGGTGAGAGCCGTACATGTGACGCCGGAGCCCGGGAGCGGCCTGCTGCTCGGAGCCGGGCTGCTCGGCGTGGCGCTCGCGCGCTCGCGTCGGGCGTCGCCGCCGCGCTCCTGAACGCGGGTACCGCCCGCCCGATCGAGCTGCTTGGCTACCGCCCGTGCAGGAGCGGCGCGTAGAGAACGGGCGCCGGGCCGACGGGCCCCTGGCTCACCCGCTTCAGGTAGTCGTCGTAGTCGATCGACTCGAGCGCGACACGCGGGTCGGGCTCGAAGAAGGCGTCCGGGATGGCCAGCTCCCGGGTCCAGTCCACGTAGTCCAGGCGCGCCTTCGAGGTGGTGCCGCGGTCGAAGGTCTCGAGGCGGACGGGGAGCGCGAGCGCGTCCTTCGTGACCCAGAGCTCGCGGCGACCGCGTGCGTCGGTGACCCGGTAGACGTCGCACAAGCGGCCCGCCAGCCGCTCGCTGCGCACGCGCTCCGCACCCTCCGCCAGCAGACGTTCGCGATCGTCGCCGAAGGGCCGTCGCCCCGACGCGTCGGCCGCCTGGGCCGCAGGGCTGCGCCGGATCGCGATGCCGCGACCGGCCAGGGCGTCGATCACGTAGTAGCGCTCGCCGTTCACGAGGGTCACGATGGGGCGGCCGAGGAGCACGGTTTCCGCCCGGAAGCGGCTGCCGCTCGCCCACAGGAACTCGACACGCAGCGGGACGTCCCCGCTCGTCACCCGCTGGGCGAACCAGGTCTCGGCGCCCTGCGCCGCGCCCCCGGGAAGGGCCAGGGCGAGGACCAGCCCGGCCCGCAGCACCGGACGGGCGAAACGGCGCGAGCCGAAGCTCCCAAGCTCAGTTCTCGACACCAGATTCCTCCTTCGCAACGAGTGCGGCGATGGGACCCGCTTCCATGGCGTCCGGAATCGGGACGCCGAGCAGGGCCAGCACGGTGGGCGCCACGTCGAGGGCCGAGACCCGCCCGACCTCGGTGCCCGCCGGAACCGCGCGCCCGTAGGCCACGAAGAGCGCCTCCAGGCCCGGGGCCCCGGGCGGGTAGCCGTGGGCGGCTCGCATGCCGAGCCGGGCGAAGCCGAAGGCGGCGGCCAGACGGGCCCCGCCGCCGGGGCTCCCGATCGCCGTCCCGGGCGGGGCCACCACCACCACCGCGCCGAAGCGCGGGTGTGCCACGCGCAGCCCGGCCGGCGCCTGCTCGCGCCGCCACGCCTGGAGGCCGCTCTCCCGGGCCACCGCCAGCACCGCTTCGACGCTCTCCGCCGGCGCCACCACCGAGGCGAAGCCCCCGCCCCCGAGGACGCGGGCCGCCGCCAGGCCGGCCCGCGTGAGCGCCCCCGCCAGGTCCACGGCCCGCTCCACGGGCAGGCTCCCGTGGTCGGAGACGACGAGCAGGGTCGTATGGGACCACAGCCCCCGGGCGGCGACGCCCGCCACGAGCCGCTCCAGGGCGCGGTCCTGGCCGCGCAAGGCCGTGGCGACCCGGGGCGAGTCGGCACCGTGGCGGTGGGCCGCGTCGTCGCCGCCACGGAAATAGCTGGTGATGAGCCGCGGGCGCTGCGCCGGGTCGGGGAGGTCCAGCCAGGCCAGCATCTGCGCGACCTTCTCCTGCTCCGGCGTCGACGCGTCGAAGGGGCGCCAATGGCGCGGCCCGAGCCCGCTGCGCCAGGGCCCCTCGGAGCCGACCCAGTGGAAGGCGGCGGAGGGAATCCCACGCCGCGCCAGGATCGACCACAGCGGCTCCGTCTCGCTCCAGGTGGGGTCGGAGGCGTAGCGGTGCAGGCCGCGCTCCGGATCCAGGAAGACGTTGTTTACGACCCCGTGCACCTCCGGTGCGACACCCGTCACGAAGCTCACGTGGTTCGGAAAGGTGTTGCTCGGGAAGACCGGGACGAGGCGCCCGCGCGCGCCCTCCCGGGCCAGGCGCCCCAGGGTGGCGAGTCCGGCCGTCTCCACCGCGTCCGCCGGAGTGCCGTCCATGGAGACCAGCAGGACGGTCGGCTCCACGGCTCCGACGGCGGGGGCGAGCCCGAGAAGGACGGCAAGGAGCAGCGCCAGCCTGCGCAGGAGGAGGAGCGGCTTCATGAAAGCATCGCTTCGACGCGATGCCGGCGCCCGCGATTCGACGGCGCCACCCGTCAGGCCGGCGCGGCCGCGTAGCGGGCGAGTCGCACCGGGGCGCGACGCGGCCCCCAGGTGCCCGGCTCGGCCTCGAAGATTCCGGCGCAGGGGGCCCCGCAAGCCCGGCAGCGACCCTCCGGGGTGAGCTGCCAATCCGTGAGCACGTACCAGTCGCGCCCGACGAGGCGCGCGCCGCAGGCGTGGCAGGTCGTGCTCTGGCCCTCCTCGTCGTGGACGTTTCCGGTGTAGACGTACCGCAGCCCGTGGCGGCGGGCGATGGCGCGGGCGCGGCGCAGGATGCCCGCCGAGGTGTGCGGCTTGTCCATCATCTTGTAGTCGGGGTGGAAGGCCGTGAAGTGCCAGGGGACGTCGATGCCCAGATGCTCCACGATCCAGCGGCTGGCGGCCTCGATCTCCGCATCCGAGTCGTTCTCCCCCGGGATGAGGAGCGTGGTGATCTCGAACCAGACGTCGGTCTCGCGCTTCAGGTAGACGAGCGTGTCGAGCACCGGCTGGAGGTGCCCGCTGCAGACCCGGTGGTAGAAGTCCTCGCTGAAGGCCTTGAGATCCACGTTGGCGGCATCCATGTGGGCGTAGAACTCCCGGCGCGGCGCCTCGCACATGTAGCCCGCGGTCACGGCGACGCTTCGGACCCCGACCGATCGGCAGGCCTTCGCCACATCCACCGCGTACTCGAGGAAGATCACGGGGTCGTTGTAGGTGAAGGCCACGCTGCGGCAGCCGAGCTCCCGGGCGGCGCGGGCGATGGTCTCGGGAGTGGCGGCGTCGGCCAGGGTGTCGATCTCCCGCGACTTGCTGATGTCCCAGTTCTGGCAGAAGCGGCAGGCGAGGTTGCAGCCCGCCGTTCCGAAGGAGAGCACCGGCGTGCCGGGCAGGAAGTGGTTGAGCGGCTTCTTCTCGATGGGATCGACGCAGAAGCCGCTTGACCGACCCCAGGTGGTGAGCACCATCTGGTCGTCCTGGCGGGCGCGGACGAAGCACAGGCCCCGCTGGCCCTCGAGGAGGCGGCAGTAGCGCGGGCACAGGTCACATTGGATCTTCCCGTCCGGCAGGATGTGCCAGTAGCGGCCCGGGACGATCGATCCCTCCGGGGAACGAGGCGGGGACTCTCGGGAAGGAGACATGGAAGAGCAATCCGTCGTCAAGCATGGGTCCCGCGCGGCTCCGCGTCAATCGAGCCGGGGGGCTTCGGCGTGACGCGCGTACGCCCGCCGGCCGTGGCCGGGCTCTTCTATCCGGCGGACGCGAAGCCCCTGCGTGCCACGGTGGAGCGCTGCCTCGCGGAGGGCCGGCGGCGCGGCCTCGACGGCCCCGCACCCAAGGCCTTGATCGTCCCGCACGCGGGCTACGTCTACTCCGGGCCGGTGGCTGGCTCGGCCTACGCCCTGCTCGAGCCCCTGCGCGACGCCCTCGAGCGCGTGGTGCTGCTGGGCCCCTCCCACCGGGTGCCCGTGCGCGGCCTCGCCCTCTCCCGGGCCGACGCCTTCGCCACTCCCCTCGGCGAAGTGCCGCTCGACGCCGACGCCGCGGCCCGCGTGGCCGACCTGGCGCAGGTGACGGTCTCGGATGCGGCCCACGCGGAGGAGCACAGCCTCGAGGTCCAGCTTCCCTTCCTGCAGGAGCTCCTCACCGACTTCACCCTGGTGCCCTTCTCGGTGGGGAACGCCTCGCCGGACGAGGTGGCCCAGGTCGTGGACGCGCTCTGGAACGGCCCCGAGACCCTGATCCTGATCAGCTCGGATCTGTCCCACTACTACGACTACGAGACCGCGCGCCGCCTCGACGCGGCCACGACGCGGGCCATCGAGGCGCTGCGGCCCGAGGACCTGGACGAGGAGAGCGCCTGCGGGCGGGTGCCCGTGCGGGGACTGCTGGTCTCGGCGCGCCGTCACGGACTCACGGCTCGCACCCTGGACGTGCGCAGCTCCGGCGATACGGCAGGCCCGCGGGACCGGGTGGTGGGCTACGGATCGTATGCGTTCGCCTGAGGAGGCCGCCGCCGAACGGCTCTCGCCCGGGGATCGGGCCTCGCTCCTGGAGGTGGCCCGCGCCTCCGTGGACCACGGCCTGCGGGAGCAGCGACCCGTTCCGCTGGAGCCGGAGCGCTTCGCCGGCCTGCTTCGCGAGCTGGGAGCGAGCTTCGTGACCCTGCGGGTGGAGGGCTCCCTGCGAGGCTGCACGGGCGCCCTCGAAGCCTGCCGGCCCCTGGTCGAGGACGTGGCGCTCCACGCCTTCTGCTCCGCCTTCCAGGACCCGCGCTTCCCACCCCTGCGCGCCGAGGAGCGCGCAGGCCTCGAGTTCCACGTGGCGGTCCTCGGCCCGCCCGAGCCCCTGCGGTTCGAGGACGAGGCGGGGCTGCTGGCCCAGCTCGAGCCGGGCGTCCACGGCCTGGTGATCCAGGCAGCCGGCCGGCGCGCCACCTTCCTGCCCGCCGTCTGGGCCCAGCTTCCGGAGCCCCGGGCCTTCCTGCGGGCACTCAAGGAGAAGGCGGGCCTGCCGCGGGAGCCCGACGCGCTGCGCCTGTACGCCCTGCGCTACGTGGTGGAGGAGTTTCCGTGAGCAGTCGGCGGCTCACGCACACGCCGCTAGACTCGTCGTGGGAGGAGAGCTTCCGGTGAGCGTTGCGAGTGCCCTGGCTCCCATCGAGGTGCTGGATCCCGAGGGCCGGGCAGTCCGTCTGGGCAGCCTCTGGAAGGACCGGCCCGTCGTCCTGACCTTCATCCGACACTTCGGCTGAATGCTCTGCCGCGAGCAGGTCGCGCAGTTGCGCGACGCGTTGGACGAGATCCGGGAGCTCGGCGCGGAGCTGGTGGTGGTGGGCAACGGCCGGCCCGAACAGGCCAGGCAGTTCAAGGAGGAGCGGCAGCTCGACTTCCCGGTGCTCGTCGACCCGGAGCTGATCGCCTACCGGGCCGCGGAGCTGCGGCGAGGAGCCTCGACCTTCGGCCTCGGGTCGCTCCGCGGCGGGTTGCGCGCCCTGCGCAAGGGCCACCTCCAGGGCCGCACCCAAGGCGACCCCTGGCAGCAGGGCGGGGTCTTCGTCGTCACCCCGGCGGAACGCGTCGCCTTCTCCTACGTGAGCGAGGAGGCCGGCGACCATCCGGAGACCAGCGCCGTCCTGGAAGCGCTGCGCCGGCTCCCGAGCGCCTGAGCGCGTCTCTCGTCACGGAGCCGTCTCGAAGATCGCCGCGTGGAGGGCCTCCAAGCTGGGCAGGAAGCCGTCCGCCACGGGTCCCTGGTCGCGCACCAGGAGCTCGAGCTGGAGGACGAGGCGCGCCCGCTCCTCCCGGTCCCGGGCGCGGCGCAGCTGGCGCAGCTGGCGCTCGATGCGTGCGAAGACGTCGTTGCCGTGCCGCGGCTGGCGACGGCGTCCGAGCCACTCGCGCAGCTCCCCCAGACACTGGCCCAGCAGGTATTCGATCCGGTCCACCGGACCGCCCAGCCTACCATCCCGCCGGCTCCCCGGGGCGACCGGCTCGGGTACAATGCGGCCCTTGCGCGGAGGTCCCATGGCAGAGACGGCCCCGGGCTGGCGGCGCTGCAGCGCGTGCAAGCGCCCCATCGACTTTGCGACCTCCTTCTGGGTCTGCAGCGTGTCCACCTGCAACCGCAAGCGCACCGGCCTCGCCTTCTGCTCCGTCGGGTGCTGGGAGGTCCATCTGCCCACGGCGAACCACCGCGAGGCCTGGGCCCTGGAGCGGACCGCCCCCACCCGCGCCGAGGCCGCCGCGCAGGCACGCGGTGAGAGTCCGCCGCGCCCACCGCGGCGCGTGCTGGTGCGCGACGCGGAGAGCGGAAAGACCCAGGGCCCCGCCGCTCGCCAGCTCCCGATCGAGATCCTGATCGTGGCGAGCCGCTTGAGGGACTACGTGCGTGCCCGCTCGGGCATGAACACCTCCGACGGGGTGCTCGAGCCGCTCTCGGAGATCGTGCGCGAGGTGTGCGACCAGGCCATTCGCAACGCGGCGGCGGAAGGCCGCAAGACGCTGCTGGAGCGCGACGTCCCGAAGCGCTGACCCCCGCGTCTACCCCGTCGCCGGGGGAGGCACCGGAGACGCAGCCGGCGTCCGCCTCATGGCCCGCGCGCAGGTCAGCGCCCGCAGCCCGGCGGCCGCGAGGACCGCCAGGGCGAAGGGCACGTAGAAGGGATTCTCGAGCGCCCGTGGTGCGTAGCTCTGGGCGAAGACGATCCAGACATACCAGGCTCCCAGGGTGTGGAGCCGGCGCCAGCGTAGCGGGCCGAGCCGGGCCACGGCCCGGTCCGAGGAGGTCGCGGCCATGGCGGCGATCAGGACGTAGGCAAAGCCACCGCCCACGATCGTGGTCGGCTGGAGTTCGCTGCGGAACGGCTGCGGGAAGGCCTCAAGGCCCGGAGGCCGAAGGCTCCGGCAAGCGCACGGCCACGGAGCGCGAGGTGTCCTGGAGCAGCCCCACCCAGAGGTCCGCCAGACCGTACTTGGCGCGCATCAGCGCGCGAACGCGGGCGTGCCCGGCGGGGCACCCGGCACCGGCTCGGCGCGCAGCGCCTGCGGCACGCCGTCGAGCACGAGCTCCACCGCCGGCTGGCCCGAACGCGCCCGGCTGCCACGGAGTCTCGTGCCTCCCCGGCGGGGATTCGCGCGCAGGCACGCACCGGAGAGGTCCCCACGCTCCTGCCCCCCGTCGAGCCCCTCAGCGGGGGTGCAGCACCATCTGGGTGCAGCGGAACAGGGCCACGGCCTTCCCGGTAGCCTCGTCCGACACCTCCACGTCCCAGACGTGGGTGCTGCGGCCCCGGTGCACCGGCCGCGCTCGTCCCGCCACGGCACCACCCAGGCGCACCGTGCCCAGGAAGTTCGCCTTCATCTCGAGGGTGGTGAAGCTGGCTCCCTCGGGCAGGTTGGGTCTCATGCCACAGGCACACAGCCAGTCGGCCAGGGTGATCACCACCGGGGCCCAGAGGAAGCCGGTCCCGGCCACGAGCGGCGCCGTCACCTGGAGACGGCCCGTCACCAGCTCGGGCTCGCAGCGGAGCACCTCCACGCCGACCAGGCCGGGGTGCCGGCCGCGGGCAAACTCGTTGGCACCCCTCACGCGGTCGTCGGACATGCGCGATCAGACCCGCTTCGAGCCCTTGCGACTCGAACGCGGCGGCGGGTTCTTCGCCACGAAGCGCCGACCCTCGACCAGTTTGAGCAGGTCGAAGGCGCTCAGGACTCCGACCACCTTCTGCTCGTGGGTGACGACCACGCGGTGGATCTTTCGATTGCGCATGACGCGGGCCGCGGTGCTCACGTCGCCGTACCGGGGGACGGTGTAGACCTTCTGGGTCATGATCGTGCGGACGGGGGAGCTGGCCTTGAGCGCGGGGACGAGGTCGGTGGCGGACACGATGCCGACCGGTCGCCCCTCGGCGTCGACCACCGGGATGGCGGTCACCCCATTGCGCTCGATCAGCTTGCGAACGTGCTCGATGCTCTTGTGGGGCTGGGTGGTCACGACGGTCTCCGTCATGAGCTCGTGGACCCGGACGTTCATGGCTCCTCCCGCCAGCGACCGACGCGCGCCAGCATACCACGCCCGCGGAATGGGTCCGGACGTCGGGCTTCGCAGCTACGACCAGAACTCGTCGACCGCATGGAGGTCCCAGACGAACTCCCAGATCTCCACCGGTCGGCCGTTCTCGAGGCGCATCTTGAGACAGGTCGGGTTGTCGAGCTGGCGGCCCTGACGCCGCGCGCGGCCGCGGAAGAAGGCCACGGCGTGGGCATCGTTGGCGAGCACGTCCTCGAGCTCGAGCTCGAAGGAGCCGTGCGTGAGCGCGCCCACCTGCGCCAGGAAGCTGAAGATGGCGTCGCGCCCGCGGTGCGTCCCGGCCAGGCGTCCGTCCCTGCCCGGGAAGTGCCACACCGCCTGCTCGGGGATCGCGTCGCGAACGGCACCCACGTCCCGCCGGCGGAAGGCGTCGAAGAGAGCCCGGATGTGCGCTGCGTTCGGGTGCTCGGTCATGGCCACCGCCTTCGCGAGCCTAGCCCAGGGCCGTGCACCCCTCGGCTCGGGGACGACGAGCCGGAAGGGCAGCTGGAGGCGGTGTCGGGCGGGCGTTCCCCCCGCAACGGCAGGACCGCTCCGCGGCGGGCCGCGGGGAGCGCCCGGGAAGGTCCCGGCCTCCCCTTTCCCCTGGTTCGGAGGTACGATGTCGGGGCAACGCCGGCGACGAAGACCCCGCGGTGGAGGTCGCTCGCGGCGACGGGCAGCAAGGAGAGCGGAATGGGTGAGAGCGTCTACACGGTGGTCGAGCTGGTGGGAACGAGCACGGAGTCCTGGGAAAAGGCGGCTGCAGCGGCCGTGCAGCAGGCTTCGAAGAGCTTGCGGGATCTGCGGATCGCGGAGGTGAAGGAGCTGGACCTGCAGCTCGAGGACGGGCGCGTGCGCCTGTACCGGGCGAAAGTCAAGGTCTCCTTCAAGTACGAGAGCGGCAAGTAGCCCTCGC
>JBFIML010000071.1:0-13078 GCA_041611735.1 Myxococcota bacterium
GGCTACGTGCTCAAGGACACGCCCGCGAGCGAGGTGATGACCGCGATCCGCGCCGTGAAGCAGGGGGAGTGCTATCTCTCGCCGGCGATCACCCAGCAGGTGGTGGACGCCCTCACCCACCCGGGAGATCTCGAGAGCTCACCCCTGGCGTCCTTGACGGACCGCGAGCGGGAGGTGCTTCAGCTGATCGCTGAAGGGCTCTCCAGCAAGGAGATCGCGGCCCAGATCGGGGTATCCCTCAAGACCGTGGAGGCCCATCGGGCCAACCTCATGGAAAAGCTCGGCATCCACAAGGTTTCGAGCCTGGTCCGCTTCGCCATCCGCGAAGGTCTGGTCTCTCCCTAGGACTGGCTCCTCGGACCCACCTGAGGGCTCCCAGCCCCGCCGGGCGCGTACCCGGTGGCTGCCCTTGCCCGTGGGTCCATAGAAACCCTGTGGCCTTCGTTCCAGGAATGCTGGAATCATCCCGGGTATTTCCCGGATCCGCCATGAGGTGAAAAAACTTAATAAATCCAGTGATCTAGGAATCATGGGCGGACCGCCTCCGCCGATGACCGGGTTGAAGCGTCACGGAAACGCTCGATTCCCGAGCAGGGAGGAGGCGCGAGATGAGGACCTCGATTCTCCTGGCGGACGACCATCGGATCGTTCGAGAGGGGCTACGGCGGCTCCTGGAGTCCCACCCGGGCTTCCAGGTGGTGGCGGAGGCTTCCGACGGCGAGGAGGCCGTCAAGCTCGCCGAGGAGCTGCATCCGGACGTATGCGTGCTCGACATCTGGATGCCGCGGCTCTCGGGCATCGACGCCATCCGCCGCATCCAGAAGAACCGCAACGGCACGCGCTGCCTCGCCCTCTCCATGCACGAGGGCCGCGGCTACGTGGAGGAGGCGCTACGGGCGGGGGCAAGCGGGTACGTGGTCAAGACGGCGGCGGCCGACCAGCTGGTGGACGCCATCGAGACCGTGCGGGCGGGCCGGTCCTACCTCTCGCCCCAGGTGGCCCAGCAGGTGGTGGAAGCCATTGCGCGGCCCGGTGAGCCCGGCTCGTCGAGCCTGTCCACGCTCACGGGGCGCGAGCGCGAGGTGCTCCAGCTCATTGCCGAAGGGAATTCGAGCAAGGAGATCGCCGAGCTCCTCGGGGTCTCACTCAAGACCGTGGAGTCCCACCGGGCCAACCTGATGGACAAGCTCGACCTGCACAAGGTGTCGATGCTGGTGCGCTTCGCCATCCGGGCGGGGCTCGTCGCTCCGTAGCCGCTCAGGCGGCCGCGCCGGCCAGCAGCAATGCCCCCAGGGAGCCCGCGAACTCGCCGTCGCGCAGGAAGTGCGGCGTCCGGCCCAGGGCCCGCGTGATCGTGTCGAGGATGCGAACCAGGGTCGGGTTGCGGCGCAAGGTCGAGCCGGCGAAGACGATGCGTTGCACCTGGTGGGTGGCGGCGAGCCCCCCGCACACGAGGGCGACGTTCTCCGCCACGAGCCCCATGAGTGCGTGAGCCAGGTGGGCCGGCTCCACCTGCTCTCCCGCTTCCAGGCGTCGGGACAGCTTCCCGAAGTTTGAGGCCGTGAGGTCCCCCGCCAGCGGAATCTCTCCGGCCCGATAGATGTCCGACACGCGCAGATCCACCTCTTCGCGACGGCCCTGATCGGCCAGGGCAGTCAGCTCCTCGAAGCCGCCGACCCCGATCAGGCCGGCCCCGAGGCCGAGCAGCGTGCCGCCGCCCAGCGCGGTGCCTCCCACCCGCACGACGGCCAGCTCATCCACCAGCAGGACGGACGTCCCGGTTCCGAGGGACACCAGCAGGTAACGCCCCCCGGCCGGCTGCCCGTGGCGCGCCAGCAGCGCGGCCGCGCCGGAGCCCCAGGCCGCGAACTCGTTCACGTGGGCGCAGTCCACGCGGAGCAGGCGCGCCAGCTCGGCAGCTCCGCCGCCGGTGATCCCCACGCGCCGGGGACGTGCCGCGTGCACCCGGGTCGCCACCCGGGGCAGATCGTCCGCGGGAACCAGCTCGAACGCGGGCTGGCCGCGCTCGGGCTGGCAGGCGAGCTTCGCGAGGGTCGCGCCCGCGTCGACGCCGACCGTCGTTTCCTTTCCCCGCACCGGGTGATATCCTTCGTTTTTCACGGGGTTGCAGCTACCGGTCGGATCTCGTCAGGATGTATACCGCGTTCTACGGGCTGCGCGAGAAGCCCTTCGCGCTGAGCCCGGATCCTCGCTTCCTCTACCTCGCGGAGTCACACCGCGAGGCACTCGCTCATCTGCTCTACGGAGTCGAGCAGGGCGAGGGCTTCATCTGCGTGACCGGCGAGGTGGGCACGGGCAAGACGACGCTCTGCCGCGCGCTGCTGCGACGCCTCGGGCCGGACCTCGAGGTGGCGTTCCTCTTCAACCCCAAGCTGACCCCACGCGAGCTGCTCGAAGCCATGCACGTGGAGCTGGGCATCCGCAGCGAAGGCGACAGCCTGCGCGAGCTGGTGGATGCCCTCAACCGCCTCCTGCTCGAGAAGCGACGCGACGCCAAGCGCGTGCTGTTGATCGTGGACGAGGCCCAGGGGCTTCCGGCCGAGACCCTGGAGCAGATCCGGCTGCTCTCGAACCTGGAGACCGAGAGCGACAAGCTGATCCAGATCCTGCTCCTGGGACAGCCCGAGCTCGACGCCATGCTCGAGTCTCCGTCCCTGCGCCAGCTCCGCCAGCGCATCGGCGTGCGCTGGCGGCTCGCGCCCCTGGCGCCGCGAGAGACTCGGGAGTACGCGCGTCACCGCCTCCAGGTGGCCGCGGGGGAGGAGCGGGACCTCCTGAGCGAGGCGGCGCTGCGGGAGGTGCACCGGCGCTCGGGCGGGATTCCGCGCCGTATCAACCTGCTGTGCGACCGCGCGCTCCTGGCCGGCTACGCCCAGGGAGCAGCGCGCATCGGCCCGGACCTGGTGCGACGCGCAGACCGGGAGCTGCGCGGTGTGGCGCGCCGGGGCTGGCGGGCGCGGCTGCGTCCGGCCCTGGTGCTCCCGGCTCTCGCCCTGTTCGTGCTGGCTGGAGGCCTCACCTGGCGCTTCGCCGCCTGCGCCGGCTCCCCTGCGACGAGCGTCGCCGCGGAGAAGGCTGCGCCGCCGCGCCCCGAGATCGCGGTGGCGGCGGTCCCTGCTGCGGAGCCCAGCCCGTCGGCGCTGGGCGAGCCGCCCTCCTCCGTCGGGCAGGACGCCGGCGGACCCGAGCCGCTGGGGGCCGAAGCGCTCGCGCCCCAGGCGCCGATCCCCGCCGTTGCGAAGGCCACGGGGCCGCCTGCGGGCCCCGAGCGGGTGGCGGACCTGCCGCGCGTCCTGGCGGGTCGCCCGCCCGGCGCCACCGTGGCCGAAGCCCTATCTGCCGTGCTCCAGGCGTGGGAGCTCGATGGCTCCACCCGGACCGTCGAGTTCGTCTCGTTTCCGCAGGCGCTCGGGGAGCTCGCCGCCCGGGGCTTCGCGATCCTGAGCCTGCCCCAAGCGAACCTGGCAGAGCTGCGCGCCCTCGGTCATCCCTCGCTGCTGATGCTCGAGGCGGCGGACGGCGTGCCGCGGGCGGTCGCCCTGCGCCGGATCGACGACGAGCACGCCCTGCTGTTCGGAGTGGCCGCGGAGCGCGCGGTGGAGGTGTCGCTCCGCGATCTGGCGGAGTCCTGGCGTGGCGAGGCCTACGTGGCGTGGCGCGATTTCGAAGCGCTTCCGGAGGTGCTGCGCTGGGGGGCCCGGGGTCCGGGTGTGGCGTGGCTCCAGCGGGCCCTCGCCGACCTCGGCTTCCTGCGGCGGAGCCCGAGCGGCGTCTTCGACGACCCGACCTACTATGCGGTGCAGGCCTTCCAGCGCCAGCGCGAGCTGCTGCCCGATGGCGCCGTGGGTCCCATCACGAAGATCGCCCTCTACGATGCGCTTCCGCGCTACGTGGTCCCGCGCCTGGCGGGCTCGGAGGAATCGGGATGAGCACGATCCTGAAGGCGCTCCGACGCCTGGAGGAGGAGCGTTCTGGAGCCCGAGCGGCGGCGCCGCGGCCCACGCTGCGCAAGGCGGGCGAGGCGCGGAGCTGGCGCGGCCCGGCGGCAGCGGGCCTGGCCGGGGTGGCGCTGGTCGCCTTCTTCGTGTGGACCCTGGGGCCGTGGCGCGCGAAGGGGCCCGACGAGGCCCCTTCCGAGACAGCGGCTGCGGAGCGACGCGAGCTGGCGCGAGCGGTCCCCCAGGCGGCACCGCGCGCGCCGGCGCCGCGGACGTTGCCGGAGCCCGCCGCCCTCGACCCCACGCTGCCGGTCCCGACGCCGCCGGATCCCGCCCGCGACGCCGCGCTCCCGCTGCCCAGCCCGAGCCTGGCGTCGGCCCGGGCTGCGGCAGCGGTTCCGGAGCCGCCGCCCGCGCCCCGCTCGCTCGAGCGCTCCGCCCTCGAGCCTCCCCGGGCGGCCTCGACGGCCCGCCCCCCTCCCGCGCCTGCTCCGACCCCGGCCGAGCCGCCCACAGTGGCCCGGCCGAAGCCCCCGCCCCGGCCCGCGGTGAAGGCCCGGCGCGAGTCGCCTGCGCCGGCGCTGCGGGCCGTGCCGCGCGCGGTCCCGGACGTGCGGGTGGAGAGCACCACCTGGCATCCGGATCCGGCTCGCAGATTGGTGGTGCTCCGGGTGGCCGGGCGGGCCGCGCCCCTGCGGCTGCACGAGGGCGACGCCGTGGGTCCCCTGGTCGTGCTCGAGATCGAGCCCGCCGCGGTGGTGTTCGCCAACGGCGAGGTGGAGCTGCGGAGGCGGGTCGGGGGGCCCTGAGGGCCCGCGGCCTCAGCGCACCAAGCGTCGCAGGGTCCGGTAGGTGACGCGCACCGCGCGCTCGAGCTCGACGATCGGGATGCGCTCGTCGAGGCCGTGCACGCTCGACACCAGCTCCTCGGGCAAGAGCGCCGGGAAGTAGCCGTACGCCGGCACGCCCCGCGCCCGGAAGTACTTGGAATCGGTTCCCCCTGTGGTCTGGACCGGCACCGTGACGCTGCCCGGGAGCTCCCGGGCCAGCTCCGCCTCCAGGGCCCGGAACAGCTCGTTCCCGGCCGGTGAGGCGGCCAGGGGGGCCGACCGGTCGCCGACCACGCGCCCGCGCCACTCCCGGTAGGCGACCACATCGGAGTCGGAGGTGAGCTCGATCCGGATCGCAGGGTCGTCGATCACGGCCCGGAGCCAGGCCAGGAAGGCGTCCGAGTCCGTGTCGGGCAGCAGGCGGACGTCGAGGGTCGCCTCGGCGCGACGCGGGATCACGTTGTGCTTGATCCCGGCGCGCAGGCCCGTCACGGCCACCGTGTCGCGCACCATGGCGTTCAGGACGCGGTTCTCCTCGAGCCGGGAGCGTGCGAGACGCAGCACCAGGGGATTCTCCAGGTGCCGCAGGGCGAAGGAGAGCGGAAAGGCGGCGGAGTCCGACAGCCTTCGCATCGTCTCGCCCACCGTGGGCGTGATGCGGAGTGGAGTCGGGTGCGCCGCGAGGCGCGCCAGGGCCGCCACGAGGCGCTCCACGGCGGCGTGGCGCGGAGGCTGGGAGCCGTGCCCGCCCTCGCCTTCCACCCCCAGCGTCATCCAGGCCGAGCGCTTCTCGCTGGTGGCGATGGCGTTCAGGATCCGATCCCCGGTCATGGCGTTGCGGGTCGAGACCCCGCCTTCGTTCCACACCACGGCGGGCGGGCCGAGCTCGGACCAGTGGTGCTCCACCAGCCAGTCCGCGCCCAGCCCCGCCCCGGCCTCCTCGGCAGCGGTGGCGGCGAATACGACGTCGCGCCCCCGCTCGCCTGGGTGCCGGGCCAGCAGCGCGAGAGCCAGGGCGTGGGAGACGCCCTGCCCCTTGTCGTCCAGGGCGCCGCGTCCGTGCACGGCGCCGTTCCGGATCGCACCCGAAAAGGGCGCAAACGCCCAGGCCTCGGGCTCCGCGGGGACTACGTCCACGTGGGAGAGGAGCAGGATCGGCAGGCGCCCGTCCGGCGCCGTCGCGGCCAGGCGCGCCACCAGGCTGGCCCGACCGGGCTCGGCGGCCAGCATTCGCGCGGGAATGCCCTCCGCGTCGAAGAAGCGCTTCAGGTAGACGGCCCCGGCCGTCTCCCGGCCCGGCGGATTGCTCGTGTCGACCTGCACGTAGCCGGCCAGCAAGCGGGCGGCCTCGGCGCCCACGGCCGTCCAGTCCGCGGGCTCGGGCGCCGTCTCGATGGCGCCCACCGGTGACGCGGCCAGCCCGAGGACGAGGGCGGCGGTTGCGACGCGGGGGGCGCCTGGCCTCATCGCAAGGAGATCGAACCGTTCGAGGTGCGCAGCTTGATGGGCACGCCACCCCGTCCGAGCGTCCCCGCCAGCCGGCCACTGCTGCTGCGCGTGCAGCGGCACAGGGAGCGCTGGTTTCGGATGAAGCCGTTGTCCACGCGCAGGTCCACGTCGGCGTCGACCTTCTCGGGCAGCTCGAGCACGATGCGACCGTTGCTCGTGGCGAGACGCGCGCCCTCCGGGCCCACGTCCTCCAGGGAGACGTGAATCAGCCCGTTGGAGGTGGAGGCGTCCACCGAGCCACGATGGCCCTCCAGGGAGATCTTGCCGTTGCTCGAGCGGGCCAACAGGCGCCCGGCCGTGCGCGAGCACGTGACCTTGGCGTTCGAGGTATGGATCTCCACGTCGCCCACCACGTCGTCCACCCGCACGGCCCCGTTGCTCGAGCGGGCGCGCAGCGACGAGCGCAGGCCGCCGACACAGATCTTTCCGTTCGAGGCGCTCACGTCCACGCGCAAGCCCCGCGGCGTGTGCAGCTCGAGGCTGGCACGGCCCCGCCGGTTCCAGCGGCGAGGCACCTCCACCTCGAGCTCGAGGGCGGAGCCCGTGTCCACGGTGGCGAGGCGGATCGCATCGACGAGGCGGCGGGCGGCGCTCTGGGACTCGGCCCGGGCGCTCTTCACGACCCGAACCTCCAGGTCATCCCGGTCTTCCCCGATCACCTCGGTGCGCCCGTTCGGGTTGTCGATGCGGAGGACGCCCGAGGCGGGTGCCGCGAAGCGCAGCGTTTCGGTGCCCTCGGCGCGTTCGTGCCAGGGGATCCCCGCCAGCAGGCTGCGCAGGAAGCCGCCGAGACCGGCGGATCCCGCGCAGTCGCCCGGATCGTCGCGCTTCGCCTCGCTCACGATTCCGTCTCCGCGACCCGCCCCTGCCGCACGTGCTCGAGGAGCCGCCCGAGCAGGGCGCCACCGGGTCCGCGCAGGACATGGGTGGCGAGCCCCGAGAGGTCGGTCTCATCCGGGTTCACCTCGATCAGCGTGCCGCCGCGCCGCAGCACCTCCAGCGGGAAGTCCGCCGCCGGAAAAACCGTGGCCGAGGTCCCGGCCACGAGGATCAGGTCCGCGCGCCCGACCTCCTCGAAGCAGCGTCGCAGCACGTCCGGCGGGATCGGCTCCCCGAACTGCACGGTGTCGCCCTTCACGAGGCCCCCGCACTCCGGGCAGCGGGGAGGCAGGCGGTCCGGATCCACGGGCAGCGCCTCGGGCTCGAAACGCCGCACGCACTCCGTGCAGCGGAGCAGGCGATGGTTGCCGTGGATCTCGAGCAGGGCGCGGCTTCCGGCCTGACCGTGCAGGTCGTCCACGTTCTGGGTGATGATGCACGCGAGCCGGCCGCAGCGCTCCAGCTCCGCGAGCGCCCGGTGCCCGGGGTTCGGCTTGGCCTGCCGCAGGGTATCGCGCAGGGCGATCGCCCACGGCTCGCGCGGGTGCAGGCGCTCCTGCCAGGCCCGGCGCGGATCGCGCAGGAAACGCTGGTAGCCGTCCATGGGCGGCTCCCCGTGGGTCGTCCAGAGTCCGCCGGGACCGCGAAAGGGCGGGATTCCGCTCTCCACCGACAGGCCCGCCCCGGTGAGCGCCACGGCGTACTGCGAGCGGACCAGGGCCTGGGCGGCTCGGGCCACCCGTGCGTCGATCTCCGGTGTCAGCACGAAGAGGGGGTCTGCGGAGGCCATGGTACGATCCCTAGTGGAGCCGATGCTCGTCGTCCCAGCGGCTGCGCTCACGCGTCTCCTCGACGCGCACCGCCCGCAGCCGTCTCCGCATCCGCCAGCGACGCCAGCGCCAGCGCACGTGATCGAGGCTCGGCAGGAGCTTCACCTCCCCGCGTCTGCGCAGCAGCAGCCAACCCACCAGCACGCCGCCCAGGTGGCCCACGTGGCTCACGTTGGGCGGACCGAAGTAGAGCTCCATGAAGAAGAGCAGCGGGATCAGCCAGATGGCACGGAAGGCCACCGGCGGGAAGATCAGCATGATGGTGCGGTCCGGCCAGGTCAGCGAGTAGGCGAGCAGGACGCCGAAGACCGCTCCCGACGCGCCCAGGGTGGGCAG
The DNA here is from genome assembly GCA_041611735.1 of Myxococcota bacterium. Lineage (GTDB taxonomy): Bacteria > Myxococcota_A > UBA9160 > UBA9160 > PR03 > JBFIML01. The sequence continues at coordinate 8,344 of JBFIML010000071.1, forward strand.
GAAGTAGGCGGGCGGCGCCTCCATGCCGAACAGGACCGGCAGGGCCGGCCAGATCGCGATGATGAGGCCGGCCCCGGCGCCGCACACCAGGTAGAAGCGCAGGAAGCGGCGCGTTCCCCACAGCATCGCCAGCGGCGAGCCGAACATCCAGAGCACGAACATGTTCATGGCCACGTGCCCGAGCCCGCCGTGGAAGAACATGTACGTGAAGGGCTGCCACAGCTCGCCGCGCCAGAAGCGCGCGGGCACCACGCTGAACAGGCGGTAGACGCCGGGGTTCAGCGCCTGGAGCAGGAAGACCACCGCGTTCGCGATCAGCAGCTGCTTCACCACGGGCGGTGTCACCGGCGGGCCGAAGCCGATGCCCCCCGATCGGTAGCCGCGTCCGTACAACGGGTGCGCTTCCTCCTCCGGGACCGCCCCAGGTCCCGCTCGGGTCACCGGGCTGTCGCTGGGATGGGCGCGGGATCCCTCGACCCCTCCAGCCTACGGGCTCCAAGTACCTGCGTCAACGCGGGTTTCCCTCGGGGCGAGGGCCTGCATGACGCGCTCCGCGGCGGGCCGGGGCAGGCCCGTCAGGTCGAGCACCGGGAGGGCCAGATCGAGCTCCCGCCGCAGGTCGGCCAGGCGGCGCCGGCAGGCGTCCGCGGTGCCGGCGACGATCGCCTCGGAGAGCTCGGCGTCGGGCAGATCGTCGAACCAGGGATTCAGGCGCCGGAACTCCCGCACGAGCTTCGGGTCCTCCGGGTCGGCTCCGGGGCGCGTGAAGATCCACATGGAGCGGGCGATCGAAGCCGGATCGCGGCCCCGCGCCCGACAGGCCGTGGCCAGGCTGCGCGCGGCCTCCGCCACCCGCCAACGCACCGGCGGCAGATTCACGTCCCAGATGTCCGCATGGGCCGCCACCAGCGCCAGCAGCCGGGGGCGGCGGGCGGCGATGGCGATGGGCATGGGCCCGTCGCGCGGGGGCGGCCCCACGCGGGCCCCGTCGAGACGCACATGGCGGCCCTGCAGGGTGACGGTCTCCCCGGCCCACAGGGCCCGTAGCGCGGTGAGGGTCTCGTCGAGCCACTCGATGCGCTCCCGGACCGGAGGCACCGAAAGCCCGAAGCGGCGGTCCGCCGGCTGGCCCCCGATCGAGATCAGGAAGCGCAGGCGGCCGGGCGTCACGCGCTCGAGCGTGGCCACCGCCTGGGCCAGGCGCGCCGTTTCCCAATGGTGGACCAGGCGGATCGAGCCGATCTCGATGCGCTCGGTGCGCGCCAAGAGGGCGCAGGTCACCGTCCACCCGTCCAGCACCTCGGCATCCGGACGCGACGGGAGCATGGAGGCGTCGCCGTCCACCCAGGCCACGCGGAAGCCGAGCGCCTCGGCCCGCCGCACCAGGGCCAGCAGGTCATCGAAGCCGTGGACGTGGCCCCCGAGCGCGACCCCGAGGCTCAAGGCAGCTGGCCGAAGCGCCGCGCGGCGTGCAGCAGGGCCAGCGCGCTCTTGGCGTCCCCCAGCTCGCCCTGCCACACCAGCTCCAGGGCCTCCTGGAAGGGCACCGACACCACCTCGATCACCTCGTCGGGGCCCCGTCGGGTCGGCACCTCCCGCAGATCGAAGGCGGCGAAGAGGTGGATGCGCTCGTCGGTGAAGCCGGGCGTGGTCCAGATCTCTCCCAGCTTCTCCAGGCGACCCGCCCGGCGCCCGACCTCCTCCTCGAGCTCGCGGGCGGCGCAGCGCGCGGGCTCCTCTCCGTCGAGCTTGCCCGCCGGGACCTCCCAGATGGTGCCCCCGGTCGCGTGGCGGAACTGCCGGATCAAGAGCACCCGGTCTTCGCTCTCGAAGGGCACCACCGCCGCGGCTCCCGGGTGACGCACGATGTCGAGCTCCACGGTGTGCCCGTTGGGAAGCCGGGCCTCCTCCACCCAGACCGTGATGGCTCGCCCGCGGTAGGCCAGGCGGCGCGTCACCGGCGCGCGCTCCGCCGCGTGGCGCTGCGCGCCGCCGTCGGCGGGTGGGCGCGCCCCGCGCGCGAGGTCGGCCACGGGCAGTCGCCCCGGATCGGGCAGCGCTCGCACTCCGGCCGCCGGGCGTCGCAGCAAACCCGCCCGTGGTGGATCACGCGCAGCGAGTAGGGGGTCCACTCCTCTTCGGGCACGAGCGCCATCAGGTCGCGCTCGATCTTGACGGGGTCCTCGTGCGAGGTCAGGCCGAGGCGGCGGTTGACCCGCTGCATGTGCGTGTCCACCGTGAGCCCGGGCACCCCGAAGGCGATGCCGAGCACCACGTTGGCGGTCTTGCGGGCGACCCCGTGCAGGGACGTGAGGTCCTCGAGGGTGCTGGGCACCCGGCCGCCGAAGCGTTCCACCACGTCGCGGGCCGCCGCCTGGATCGACCTGGTCTTCTGACGATAGAAGCCGGTCGGGCGGATCAGTCGTTCCACCTCGCCCGGTCGTGCCGTCGCCAGGGCCTGCGGGTCGCGGAAGCGCGCGAACAGCGCCGGGGTCACCTCGTTCACCTTCTTGTCGGTGCACTGGGCGGACAGGATCGTCGCCACCAGCAGCTCCCAGGGGTTGCGATGGTCGAGGGCGCAGCGGGCGTCGGGATAGGCTCGGGCCAGGTCCCCGACGATGCGGGCGGCGCGGGCACGCCGGGCGGCCTGGCTCTCGCGCGGCATGGGAGGGGCAGGGTAGCCTGCGCGCGAAACGCGCTGCCAGGCGCCCGTGTGGCGCGGTCGGAGGAAGCATGCGCAGGCGGCTCGAGGAGCGCGCCGTGGCGATCCCGGTACCCGGCGGAGACCTGGTGCTCGACGGGGTGTTTCGCGCCGGACGCGGAGCCGACGGCATGCTGATCGCGGCCCCGCACCCGGAGTACGGCGGCAGCATGGAGGCGCCGGTGGTGGCCGAGCTGGCCTGGGCGGCGCACAAGGCCGGCCTCGCCTCCCTGCGCTTCAACTGGCGTGGCGTGGGCGCCAGCGTGGGGACGGCCAGTGGGGACGTCGCGGCCGCAGATGCGGACTTCGACGCCGCCTCCCGCTACCTGGCGGAGACGGTGCGCGGCTCGCTGGTGGCCGCGGGTTACTCCTTCGGCGCGGCGGCGGCGGCCCGCGCGGTCGCGCGAGAGCCCCGGGTGCATCGTCTTCTCCTGGTGGCGCCACCGGTTCGGATGCTCGACACGGAGTCCATCAAGCGGCTCGACCTTCCGGTTCTCATCCTGACCGCCCAGCACGATGCGATCGCTCCGCCGGCCGCCCTGGCTGCGCTGGCGGGCGAGCTGCCCCAGGTGCACCTGGTGGCCATCCCGGAGGCGGACCACTTCTTCCAGGCGGGACTCGCCACGCTCGGGGCCGAGGCCGCCAGCTGGCTCGGCGCCTGACGTTCAGGGCACCGGGAGCCGCGCGCGGAAGACGGCGCCGCCCCCCGGCCGGTCCACCACCGAGAGGGTTCCGCCGGCCTCCTCCACCACGCGTCGCGAGATGCCGAGCCCGAGGCCTCCCGGCCGCTCCGGCTTGGTGGAGAAGAAGGGCTCGAACACCCGGGCACGCAGCTCGGGCGGCACGCCCGGCCCCCGGTCCGCCACGCTCACCTCCAGGGCGTGGCCGAGGGCGCGGGCCGACAGGCGCACGTCCCCACCCCGGGGCGTGGCCTCCAGGGCGTTGATCGCCAGGTTGAGCAGCACCTGGCGCAGGGCATCCCCGGCCAGGGTCGTGGCCGGAAGCTCGGGCGGGGCCTCCACCGTCAGGGTCACCCCTGCCGAGGCGGCCCGATGCGCCAGCAGGCGGGCCACCGCCTCAAGCGCCTCGGCCGCAGGCCCGGCCGCGGCCTCGTCCACCGTGGCCGGAGGCCGCGCCTGCACCAGCACCGCCTCGAGCAGCCGCTCGATGCGCTGCACCTCCTCGTTCACCACGCCGAGGAAGCTCTCCCGGAACTCCGGGTCGTCCAGGTGCTCCGGCAGGAGCTGCAGGAACGTCTTCACGGAAACCAGCGGGTTGCGCACCTCGTGCACGATCTCCGCCACCAGGGCGCCGATGCCCGCCAGGCGGTCGAGGCGTCGCACGTCCCCGTCCAGGCGCGCCAGGCGCCGTGCGGCCAGGGCCGCTCCGATGGGCGCCTCGAGGTTGCGGGCGGTCTCCTCCAGGGCGGCCAGGGTGCGGGGCCGCACGCTCCCTGCCGGCTCCGGGCCGTCGAGCAGGCCGATCGCCACCACCTCGTGCGCCCCGCCGCCTACGGGCGCCGCGGCTGCGAAGCCGTGGCGGCGGGCGGCCGCCAGAACAGCCGCGGCCAGGCGGGGCTCGGCGAGGTCGCGGGGTCCCTCGAGTGCGGCCAGTGCGGCGAACTCCTCGTCGGAGGGCGGCGGGACGGCATCCGTGGCCGCGCCCGCGGCCAGCGGCGGGCCGGCCCAGGGCGGCAGCCACACCACGGCCCGCTGGCCACCGGTACGCTGGAGCAGTCGACCCAGGGCTTCGGTGAGGACGCTCTCGAGATCGTCGAGAGGCGGACGCCGGCCGATGCCGCCAGGGGTCGGGGCCGCGACGAGCGGGTCGGTGGTGCGCCCCCCCACGGTGTCCGTTGCTAGCCCGCCGCCCGCCCACGTGTCAATCCGCTGATTGTGGTGCGACTTCTGGGTCTGGCACGGGATGTGCTTGAGGTGCGGGGATGCCGCGCCCGGCTCCGTCGCGTCCGCCGCCGTTCTGTCCGAACCCGGCCTGCGTTTTCCATCGCGATCCCAGGGTTTGGCGCTACACGAA
>JBFIML010000072.1:0-13071 GCA_041611735.1 Myxococcota bacterium
CAGGCTCTGCGCGGTCATACCAGGGAGGCTGCTTCCCGACCTCGGGTAGTAACGTGTGGGTTGTCCCGGGCTATCTCGTCCCGGTGTCTTTCACCCCTCCCTTCGAGGTAGTCGCCGAATACTGATGACCGCCAGAAAGCACGCTGGGCGTGACCACTCTGGCCGACCAAGGGCAAGAAGAGGACAGCTAGCTTGCTCAAGAGGTTCACGACTTGGCTTCGGGCACTTTTCGGCCAGGGCCCGAGGCGCACGAACCCTGCCGACTTCGATCCCAACACTGGAGAGTTCACGCTCCCCACCCCCGAGAAGCTCGCTGCTCAGCTTCGAATCCGAGAACGAGCCAGAGAAGACGCAGAGTGTGGTCTCCCCGCGTCTAAAGACATGGGTCCGGCCGGCACGCAGATTATGATCATTCAGTACGCGAGAAATCGGGCGATCGAGAATTGCGCCGCGGCAAGGCGTGTGATCGCTGAATATGAAGAGAGAATTGTAAACGCGGACGTTCGGCCGGAGCTTGGTTCACTGAAGTAGAGGGCGCGGTCTACCGGCAACATCGGAATGATGTATCCGTCCACACTGATCGTAAAGACAGCGCCGAGTCGCTCATTGAACGCTACGATAAGGCCGTCGCGCGTAGGCCCACCACTGCCATTGGTAATCATAACCAGAGCCCCGATTCCTCGCCGTTCGCGTCCAGCACCCGCACCCCCGGCACTCGGGGTGACGGGTCACCACACTGGAAAGCCATCAGCAGAGCGGCCACGGATGCGGCGATGACCACTGCGGTGGCTTGAAGGAAGCGTCCCATCGGTCCCCCCTCCCGACTAGAACCGCCAACACGGCACCGTAACAGGCCTTAGAGCGGAACGCCGGACGAGGAGGGGAATGCAAGCAGGGGAGGGCGGAGCGATAGGGAGCCGAAGGTCGGGTCACCCCTTCGAGGCGAGGCTCTTAGCGCTCTGCCCCGGAGGGGGGCAGGGCGTGAGCCTAGTCCCCAGGCGCATCTCGGCACATGGCCGCCGGCCCAAGGGGGGGCCGCCTCTGGCCCCGGCCGAGGCCCCACTCGACCATAACCCCGGGCGGCACCTCATCTGACCCTCGCTTCGCCGAAGCGGTCCGGTTGCTCGTTCCGTTGTTCCCATGGCCTACCGGGAACGAGAGAGCGAGAATCCCCGGAGGGCACAAGCTGGTAGACATAGGGGTCCCCCCGCCTGCCGCCGCCCGCCCGCGCGATGCGGTTCGCGGCTACCAGGGCGCGCAGGGCGGGCCGTAGGTGGCGCGTCCGGCCCTCGACGGCCTCGAGGATCTCCGGCTCCATGAGGCCGCTCTCCCGGCCCGCCAGGTGCTCAAGGATGCGTTCCTCGGCGAGGCTCACGTCCCTCTCGCCCTTCGAGCCGGCCAGCTTGGGCCAGCCGTCGGCGCCGAGCTCGAGCACGCTCTCCTCGAGGTCCGGCCCATAGCGCTGGATTGAGGCCAGCGTCCGGTAACGCTCCGTCCGGCGCAGGACGAGCGCCGTATCCACGCTCCCGAGGAGGGCCGTCGAGCCGAGGATCGCGTCCCCCTGAAAGGGGGCCTCGCCCTTCCGCGCGTGGTGGACGAGCAAGACGTGCGCTCCCGAGTCGCGGGCGATGCCGAGGAGGGGCTCGAGGCGGGTTGTCACCTCGGCGTAGTCGTTCAGATCACGGGCGCGGACGAGCCGTTGCAGTGTGTCCACCACGAGGAGCGCGGGCCGTTCGCGCTCCGCCATGCGGGCGAGCTCCTCGAGAGCATCCTCGGGCGCGCTCCCGAAGAAAGCGGAGAAGGGCTCCTCGCCCGTGGCCCCCAGATCGCGCAGGTGCGAACGAAACTCCCCGCGCTTTTCCTCGAGCGCCAGGTAGAAGCACGGCCCCTCGGCCACCTCAAGGCCAAGCCACGGCGCACCTCGAGCCACGGCGAGGCCGAGCGAGCGGGCGAGCGTGCTCTTGCCGGCTTTGGGCTTTCCGGCGAGAAGGGACAAGCCGCCCATCGGGAGGCGTTCCTCGACGAGCCAACGGACGCGCTCTTCCGGCTCCGCAAAAAGCTCGGAGAGGGGAGCGAAACGTAGCCGCGGCCGAAAGCCCTCGGCCTCGCGGGCTTCCTCGAGTGCGAGGCCCGCCTCGAGGTGGTCGAATGCGTCCGCGTGCTCAAGCTCGACGCTCGCCTCGACGACGCGAACGGTTGCGGCGACGCCCTCGAGGTCGCGGAGCACCTCGCACGCTCGCTTGCGTCCGGGCTCGTCACGGTCGGCCCATATGGTCACGCGCTTGCCGCGGAAAGCCTCGGCATACTCAGACACCCAGCCCGCCGGCGGGCAAGTCGCCGCCGACCCGGCCGGCAGCACCGTGGCTAGGGCATCCGAAGCCTTCTCGCCTTCGGAGAGGTGTACCGCCTCTGCCTCGAGAACTGGGCGCAGGTTGTAGAGCACGCGCGGGTTGCCCTCGCCCTTGCGAGCTCGCCGCCAGCCGCCGCGGCCGTCGGGCACCTCCCACTCAAAGTGCTTCGGCTCGTATCGGATCTTCCGTGCAAGCTCCTCGCCCTGGGCGTCGGTGTAGGTGTACGAGGCCACCCGCCGCGAACCGCCCGCTGTTTGAGGGCGAGGGTCGGAGCGGCCAGGTTGCGGCGCGGGCCGGAGAATTGGCGTTGCCGGCACCTCGTGGGGGCGATCCTGGGGCAAAAGCGAGCGCCACTCGAGGCCAAGCTCCTCGAGGACGTCCTCGGTTCGGCAGCCCGCGTGGCACCGGAGGAGGGCGCGCCCGTCACGGCCCTGGCCGAGAGAAAGCGACGGCCTGCGGTCGTCGTGGGCCGGGCAGCGGGCGAGGCCGCCGTGCACCGGGCCGAGGCCATGCTCCTCGAGGGCTCGCATCACGCGGGTAAGAGGCATCACGGGTTCTCCTCCCCCAGGATCTCCGCAACACGATCCTCAGCGTGCCGGCTCGACGGGACGCGGTGCCGTGCGAGCCAGGAGCGGACGTCGCCCTCAAGAATGAGCACGTCCCGCGACCCGAGGCGCGACGCAACGAGCTCGCCGCTGCGAATGGCATCCCGGACACGCCGGCGGTCGATTCCGAGGCGGCGAGCCAATGCGGCGATACTGAATCCGGCGCGCTCGGTGGAGCGGGATCGGGTGTTCTGGCGCATACGGACCCAATTAGCCCAGCGTGGAAGCGAGAAAACAGGACGTCAGGCTAGGATTTCGACGTCCGGTTTTCAGGAACTAGGCGCGAGGCCTTGCGGGGGCGGCCGCGCGTTCGGCGGCGAGGCAGACCGATCCGGTCTAGCAGGTCGTAAACGGAGCGACGAAGAGCGCTTGGGTCGTTTCGTGCGATCCGTTCAAGTGGCTCCCGAAGTACTTGGAAGCGAACGGCAGCCTCGACGGTTGCATCCGAGAACCCGAACGGTTCGACAGGAATGCCTCTGGTTCGAGCCGCTCGTCCGCGTCGTTCAAGCCGAGCAATATCCAGCTCAAGGCGTCTGCGCGCCTCGCTCAGCGTCTCGTCCGAGCCGGGCGTCCAAACCTTGACCGTAGTCTCTTCTTGCATCCACCCGCTGGTCCGCCAAGCCCACTCGCGGCGCTCGAAGAGCTGTTCCGATCGTGTCCAGCATCGCAGCGTGTTGAGGGCCACCTCGGCGCACCACTCGGCGTCGAGCCCCCACTGGCGAAGCCAGTTCGTCAGGGTTTCGCCAAGGGAGGCGTGCGAGGGCAGTCGACGCTGAGTGCGAGTGATATGGACTTGGGCTGCCGGCTCGAGTTCGCGGAAGGCGTCGAACGGGTCGCCGGCAAGCGTCTCGAGCACCGATTGGGCCTCCGGCAGCTTCCATATCGACCAGAGGAAGCGATTACGGGCCTCCTCGATGAAATGCTGCGCGGTCATGCCCGCCGTGTGTTCCTCGCGGCGCTCCATGGAAAGCCCGGCCCAAGCCGCGGAGCAAGCGGCCTTTCGGGAGCGACCCTAGGATCGAGGCTACAAGCGCCTAGAGTGTGCTAGACGGCGCGCCTCCGCCATGCCGCCAACAGGAGCACGCCCCCCATCACGAGCAGGCCCGTGCCGGGCTCGGGGACGAATGTAAGGCGAAAGCCTGTCCCGCTCGGCGCTTGAAAATTCGCAAGCACCCCGTAGCGAACGGCTGCGGAAAGGTTCCCAGGGGTGCCGAAGATGTTGTTTTCCCAACTTCCCCCTCGTTTGACGCGATACAGACCCGACGGGTCCTGATGAATCGTATCAGTCCACTCGAATACGTTTCCGCCCTGGTCGAAGGTGCCGTAGGGGCTTTCCGAGAGGCCGTAGGCGCCAACGTCTGTGGGCGACCCAACGGCACCGTTGCAGTTCGCCGAGTTGCCCGTATCACCAGCAGGAGCCACACAAGAGGTCTGCATGTCGGTCCCCGCCGGGTAGTCGAACCACGTCGTCCCGTTGAAATACGCGGCCTTGTACCACTCGTCCTCGCCCGGGAGAAAGATCGTTGCTCCGGCATTGCGCGTGACCGAATTCGCTGCAATCCCTCCTGCTGTTAGGGTGTAGGCCCCGTCCTCCGTCGTACTGTTGTCCTGCATGCCTGTCGGCTGTCCATTCTGTATCCAATTTGCAAAGCGCGCCGCGTCCCAGAACGAGACCGCCTCCACGGGCCTGTTCTCCAAGCCGGGCAGTATCGAGTAGGTGTAACTGCCGTCGACACCACTTTGAATGATCCCGCCGCTGCCTCCGCCATAGAGGCCGTTTGAATCTGTAACCGCGACAGCGTTCAGAAACTCGGTGTACTGGGTATTGGAAATCTCGTACTTGGAGATGGAGTAGGCATAGGCGACAGACCCGTAGCCAGTAGTGCCGTTCCCCTCAGGGCTGGGGTCGATCATCACCTCGTTGTCGGCAGCGTTACCTGGGTTCCCGATCAGCACCCAGTCCATCGTGACGGCCTGGCCCGGCACCGTAGGGCCGAGGGCCGCGAGGAGAGCAAGCGAGAGCAGACGAAAGCACATGACTCCCTCCTCCCCAGGAAGGCCCCCATTTGCTCACGGGGTCAAACGCCAACGGCTCGGCTGGGGCCAGACGGGGGCCAGTCTGCACCGGAGGCGCGCGTACGCGCCACAGGCGTAGGATGCTCTCGCGCAACGTGGCGCGTTCTCTCAGGATCTCTTGGGCGGCGGCGCCTTCCCAAGCCGAGGGTCGCGGGTTCGAATCCCGTTTCCCGCTCCAGGGATGCTTCGGGCTCGGCGGGGGGTTGGCCTGTCGGGCCTTTGTCTTTCTGGCAACGGCGTTCCCGGTGTTCCCGGTTCGTTGCAGGGAACCGGGGTCCGGACGCCAGCCATCCGTCAGTTCATCATCGGGCTGCTCCTCATCGAACGACCGCGGTTCCGCGGCACGCTCGACGATTCGATGTAAAGCAACCTGCGTGCCGAAGGCTTCGCTGCGGCAAAGGGCTGCGGGATCGATGAGTTGCGCGGGTGGTCAGCGCGGCGGATGCGGCAGTCTGGTGGCTCCCTTCGGAGCTGAGTGCGACCAAGGCGGACCCCTCCGATTGCCTACACGGTGAAGCGGCGGAGCGGCCGACCGTCCTGCGTGGGTGCTCGGTGCCGGTTGGTTCGGTGGGGAGAGTGAACCGCCCCGCGTTCTCCGGAGACTCACAGTCGCTCTGCCGGTCGTCGCCCTAGTCGCCATTGCCGCGTGCCAGATCATTGCATCCACTGACTCGGCGTCGGAGCTCTTGGGTGAGAGATTCACCGGCTTCGCGTGGTCTGCGTCCGCTCCTACCTCCATTGACCTAAACGGGGACGGCAGCGTCGACTTGTCGGTCCTTGGCTATGCCGATGATACTGCCGCGGTCGGCGTCATTCTTGGACCCCCTTCAGAAGAGCCGAGATCACTCCATCTCGAGTTCTCCATTCAGGGCACGCTGGTCGGCGTGATGGTCGCGGTCGTGCAGCTCGATGGGGCGCGCACCTTGGGGGCTGCTCGCTTCGCTGCTCGACGAACACCTCGAAGACGCGCGCCTGCGCGGTTTGCGCGCGGCGCGTACCTCGGCGGAGAGCGTGCAGCTTTGAAGGATGCGTGGCTCGCAAGCGATCGCCGGGAGGTTGGAAGGCGAGGCGCCATGTCGGCCGGTCGCGGCGTCCCCTCGACGGGCGCAGGCGGATCGGCTTAGGATAAGGGGTCTGGCGAACCCGACAGCGATCGAGGCGGATTTCCGTTTCGGTTCAAGGCGGCGCCCGTGGACGAGGTGCGGCCGCGCAAGCAAGGAGCGGGCATGGAATTCGATCTCATGACCAGTGGGCTCACCTGGAAGAGGAGCGCCGAACTCGCGCGGGATCTCGAGTCGGCGGGTTTCTCCGGCATGCTCTTCACCGAGGCGGGCACGGTGCCGTGGATGATGATTGCTTCTGCCGCCATGGCGGCGCCGAAGCTCCACTTTTCGACCGGCATCGCCGTGGCCTTTCCGCGCAGCCCCATGATTTCGGCCCAAGTGGCATGGGAACTCGCGCAGAACACCGAAGGTCGTTTCCGTCTGGGATTGGGCAGCCAGGTGCGTGGGCACGTCGTTCGGCGCTACGCCGCGACGTTCGACAAGCCGGCCGCGCAGATGCGTGACTACGTTGGCGCGTTCAAGGCGTGCATTCGCGCCTTTCGCGGCGAAGAGAAGCTCAAGCACGAGGGGCCCTACTACAATCTGAGCCTCCTGCCCGGCCAGTGGGCGCCGCCGCGCCACGATTTCGAGGATGTGAAAGTCGATATCTCGGCGGTTGGACCGATGATGTGCCGCGTAGCGGGCGAGCTGTGCGACGGCGTCCACGTGCATCCGATGCATTCGATGCACTACATCGAAAATCGGCTACTGCCTTCGCTCGCGGAGGGCGCCGAGCGGGCGGGGCGCAGTGTCGACGACATCGATCTGCACGTTCCCGTGTTCGCGATCGCGGGCGATACGCCCGAAGGGCGCGAACGCCTGGTCCAGATCACGCGCACCCAGATCGCTTTCTACGGGTCGACGCCCAACTATCACTTCCAGTTCGACGATCTCGGTTTCGAGGGCATGACGCCGAAGCTCGGCGCCATGCTGAAGGCCGGCGACATCGGCGGCATGGCGAAGGCGATCACGGACGAAATGCTCGAGCATTTCGCGCTCGTCGCGCGCTGGGACGACATGGCCGACGCGTTGATCAAGCGCTACGGCGACAAGGCCACGCGCATCGTGAGCTACCTCACGATGGGCGACATCACCCAGAACCCGAAGAACCTGGGCCGCTGGGGTGACATCGCGCAAGCGGTGCGCGCCGCCTAGACGCGCCGAATCCGGATTGCGCCGCGGCGGACATCCTCGCCTGGGTGAAGCCCAGGCTCCGGTGTCCACGGCCTGCGCGCAGCCAACGGCTCGCGCAGGCTGACTTCTTCTCTCGAGGCGGCGTGACGGATCGGGGCTAGATCTCGAGAGGAGCGCTGGTAAAGGACGAGATTCCGTGCCAGGGGCGCGGCGAGATCGAGGTGAAGGGGCTCCACTACCCGGTGCGGGTCTATGAGGTGGTTGACGAAGCCTCGCATCCGCGCGCGCCAGCTCGAGATCCGCTGGGAAGCGCGGGAGGCGGGGCTGGATGAGGCTCGAGGGCCAGTTTCGAATTTATGCAGTCTACGACGCGCGGCGCAGGCGAGGCACCCTGCGGTAGGGCGGTTTTGCGCCAGATCGTAGGCGGCTTGCAGGTTCAGCCAGAACTCGGGCGTGGTGTTGAGGGCCTGGCCAGCAGCCACGCGGTCTCGGGAGTCACTCCGCGCTTGCCGCGGACCAGCTCATTGATCCGCTGAACCGGGACACCGAGGTACTCTGCGAGTGCCATTTGGGTCTGGCCCATGGGCACCAGGAACTCCTCGAGCAGAACTTCTACCGGGTGGGTCGGGATCCGGCGTTCAGGCTGCATGCTTACCCCCTGTGGTAGTCGAGGAGCCGTACATCGTGAGCGGCGCCTTCTGCCCAGCGAAACACGACGCGCTACTGCTCGTTCACTCGAATGCTGTGGAAGCCCCGCCGGTCGCCCCGAAGGGCCGAGAGCCGGTTCCCCGGTGGCGATCGAAGAGCGAGCAGAGCCTGGGCAGCGTTCAACATGTCGAGCTTGCGGAGCGCCACGGCGACGATGTCATTCGGGAACGCGCGCGCCCGGCGCGTTCGTAGCCCGTGGTAGAGATCCGCCGTGGCCCGGTCGCCGAACGAAGCGATCACCTAGCGGATGCTCTCCGAGTTGCATGGACGAGCGGAGACCCAAGACCGGGACATGGCCCGGTGGCAGGGCGCGAAGGGACAGGTACCATGGCCCAACGTCGATGCGCACCGAACGTAAGGTTGTCAGGTGATCGATCCCAGGCGTCTCAAGAGGTGGCTGATCGTTGCCGCCGTCGCCTATCTGATCTTTCCTCGCGACCTCGTTCCGGACTTCAGCGGACGAGGACTCGGCTACATCGAGGACCTGATCTTGATCGGCCTCGCGACCTACTACTACCGCGTCTACCAGCGGCGATATGCCGCCCGCACGGCCGGCAGCCAGCGGCAGCAGCGTCGAGACGAAGGGGCGAGCACGACCGGCTCCGACAAGTCGTTCGATCCTTATCAGGTTCTGGGCATCGCTCGTTCAGCAACCGGGGAAGACATCCAGGCCGCCTACAGGGCCCGCATGAGGGAGTACCACCCGGACAAGGTGGCCCATCTGGGCGAGGAGCTGCAGAAGCTCGCTCACCACAAGGCGCTCGAGATCCAGCAGGCCTACAGGGAACTGGTGGGCTGAGCCATGCGCAGCGAGCTGCAGGTGAGCCAAGTCCACCGGGCCCAAACGACGGCGAGACGCTAGTAGCTGGGGCATGGGAGAGTCCTCTGCACTCGCCACGCTTCTCGAACATCAGAGGAGATGGGCATGCAGCGGGGACGCCGGATGCGGACCCACCCGGGAGAAGTCCGACTCGAGGAGTTCCTCGTTCCCATGGCGCAGACCCAGGTGGCGCTGGCCGGAAGTCTCGCTGTGCCGGTACAGCGGATCAACGAGCTGGTCCGCGGCAAGTGCGGAGTCACTCCCGAGGCCGCGTGGCTCCGCGTGGGATCACCGGGTGCCCGGAGCGCGCCCGTAGGAAGCGGGGCGCGCGACGCCGGACGGGCGCGGCTCGTGCCGGTCCAGGCGGCTCCATTCCTGGCTGGCCTGCGACGGGGAGCCAGGTAGAGCTTGATCCAGATCTTCGTCGACGCCGATGCGTGTCCCGTCAAGGACGAGGTCTACGTGGTGGCGACCCGTCACGGCGTGCAGGTGGTGCTCGTCGCCAACGCGCGCATGTTCGTGCCCGAGGGGCTCGGCGTGGAGCTCGTGGTGGTCGAGCAGGGCGCGGACTCTGCAGACGACTGGATCGCCGCGAATGCCCGCGCCGGCGACGTCGTCGTCACGGCGGACATCCCGCTGGCGGCGCGCTGCCTCGAGGTGGGCGCGCGCGTGCTCGGGACCACCGGCCAGCCGTTCACCGAGGATTCGGTGGGCGCCGCGCTGGCGATGCGCGACCTGAAGGAGCGCCTGCGCGAGACGGGCCTGGCGGCGGCCGGCCCGCCCCCGATCTCGGAGCGGGACCGCTCGCGTTTCCTCGGCAAGCTGGATCAGCTGGTGCAGCTCGGCCTGCGCGACCTGGCTCGCTGAACTTTGCTGGGCGCGGCCCGTCCGTTCCGAGATTCATGCATCCCGGGATGGCAGCCTGCGGGAGGGCATGGCCCTCGAGGCACCGCGGGCGCAGGAGGAGGGCTAGACTAGTCGGCGCCGGGCCGGGGAGGAAGTCGTGCAGGACGAGAGCGAAGATCGCCCGCTGGGCGGCGCCGACCGCATCGAGACGCGCAAGCGCGGGGTGTGGCTGCTCAAGAACCCCTCCACCAACAAGGGCACCGCTTTCAGCCGCGATGAGCGGCGTGGGCTCGATCTCGAGGGCCTGCTTCCGCACCAGGTGATGACCATCGAGCAGCAGCTGGAGCTCGAGCTCGAGCACATCCGCGCCAAGCACGACGACCTCGAGCAGTACATCGGCCTGGCGAGCCTCCAGGATCGCAACGAGGTGCTGTTCTACCGGATGCTCGTAGAGCACCTGACCGAGCTCATGCCGATCGTCTACACGCCCACGGTGGGGCGGGCGTGCCAGGAGTTCAGCCACATCTTCCGGGGTGCGCGTGGGATCTGGATCACACCAGACGACGTGAACGAGGTGGACCAGATCCTGCGCAACGCGCCCTTCCGCGACATCCGGCTGATCGTGGTGACGGACAACGAGCGCATCCTCGGCTTGGGCGACCAGGGCGCCGGCGGCATGGGCATCCCGATCGGAAAGCTCGCGCTGTACGTGGCGGGCGGCGGTATCCATCCCTCGAAGTGCCTCCCCGTGAGTCTCGACGTGGGGACGAACAACGCCAAGCTGCTCGAGGACCCGCTCTACATGGGCTACCGGAAGCCCCGCCTCACGGGGCCCGCCTACGACGAGTTCATCGAGGCCTTCGTGCAGGGGGTGCGCGGGGCGTGGCCGCGCGCGTTGGTGCAGTGGGAGGACTTCGCGAAGCCGCGCGCCTTCGCGCTGCTCGAGCGCTACCGCAAGCGCATGCCCTGCTTCAACGACGACATCCAGGGCACCGGCGCCGTCGCCCTCGCGGGCATCTTCGCGGCGCTTCGCATCACGGGCGAACCGATCACCGCCCAGCGCGTGCTCTTCATCGGCGCGGGGGAGGCGTGCACGGGGATCGCGCGGCTCACGGCCCAGGCGATGCGCGCCGAGGGCGCTCGGCCCGAGGAGATCGGACGGTCGCTCGCCGCGTTTGACAGCCGGGGCCTGCTGCATCATGGCCGTGAGATCGAGGAGCCCTTCAAGGGCGAGCTCGCCCTCTCGGAGCAGGCGCTGGAGTTCCACGGCCTCGACGCGAGCAAGGAGCTGTCGCCGGTGGACGTGATCCGCGCCCTGCGGCCGACGGTGCTGGTGGGTGCCACGGCGCAGCCGGGCGCCTTCACCCGCGAGATGCTCGAGGAGATGGCGCGGCACGTGGAGCGACCGGTGGTCATGCCGCTCTCGAACCCCACGTCGCAGGCGGAGTGCACCCCGGAGCAGGCGCTCGCGTGGACCGGCGGCCGCGCCCTGGTCGCGACCGGGAGTCCCTTCCCCGACGTGATGAGCGAGGGCCGCCGCCGCGTGATCGGCCAGGCCAACAACGTGTTCATCTTCCCCGGCGTGGGCCTCGGCGCCATCGTCGCCGAGGTGCACGAGGTGACCGACGAGATGTTCTCGGTCGCTGCGCGTACGCTGGCCGACTGCGTCAGCGACGAGCGCCTCGCCGCGGAGGCCGTCTACCCGAGCCAAGGCGAGCTGCGCGAGGTGAGCTTCGCGATCGCCTGCGCCGTGGTGCACTGCGCCCGCGATGCGCAGCTGGGTCGCCGGATTCCGGATGACCGGGTGGAGGAGACCGTGCGCCAGGCCGTCTGGTACCCGGACTACATCCCGATCCTGCCGAAGGGCGACCGGATCGGGCGGCCTGGCTGAGCGGGGCTCAGCGGCGGGCGCGGGAGGGTCCGGCGTGGGGCTTCAGTTGCAGGGGAGCCCCAACCCTTCGGCGGCCTGGCGGATGGCCTGGCGGCAAAGGAAGCGCTCGAAGTCCGTGATGCCCTGGATGTCGACGGAGGGCTCCGGCGCGGGCAGGTTCAGCTGGCAGATGTTGTCCTCGGTGAACTCGAAGGCCAGCGCGGAGCAGTCCGCGCTCTCGGTGGAGCAATCCGCTCCGTCGAGGCGTACGGCCCGCACCGCCGTGAGCGGCTTCGCGTCGATCCGGGTGTCGATGCACGTGAGATCCGTATACGTGGTCTCGTCCTCGAGGGCGAGGATCAGGCCGGCCACCTCCGTCACCCCGAAGCACGGGCAGGAGGGGCCGGCGCCTTTCGCGCAAGGAAGGACCGCTCCGTCGGTGAGCTCGCGGAAGAGTCCATCCAGGCGGGCGCAGGTGGCGAGCGGCGCGCGCCGCGCGGCCCCGTCGCATTCGAGCGCCTCGCAGTAGGCCCTGCAGAGACCGAGCGCGCGGCCTCGGAAACCCGCGTCGCGGCAGGGTGCGGATGCCCCACGACGGAACTCCACGCGGAGCGCGGGTCGCGCGGGAGGCAGCGGGCTCTCCCGGGAGTCGAAGCGTTTCACGGTGGCGGGCGAGGCCTCGTCTCCCAGCAGGATCCAGCCGAAGTCGCGCGCCGGGTCGTCGAGCCACACCTGGACGTCCGCCGTCATCTGGGGAGAGCTCCAGACGTAGACGCCCGGCGCCTCGACCACGGTGCTCGCCGAAGCCACGGGCGAGAAGTCGCCACCGGCGTCGGACCAGACGTACTCATCGAAGAATCGGTGGATCCAGGTGGCGTCGCCGGGCAAGGCGGGAGCGCCGCGGCCTCCGTCGTACCAGGAGGCGCCCTCGCCCCAATCGGCGAGTACCCGGTGGAGCCGCAGTGTCGAGGCTCCGCCATTGTCCTGGGAGGCCTCCAGCGCGAGGGCGACCCTCGTGACGACAGCGCCCGCCGGCAGGGCCTGCGCCACGTCGAAGGCCAGCAGAGCCCGCCGCACGGACCCCGCCTCCTGGCTGGTGCGGCCCGCGAAGACGAAGGGCCCAGCGCCGTTGCTGAGCGAGCCGTCCGTGGTCTCGATCAGCGTGTTGTCCTGGCTCGCGGGCAGGATCGCGACCGCCGCCGAGACCGGGGCGGCCACGAGCGTCGCTCCCAGCACCAGGGCGGCGCCGGACGCGCCCCACCGGAACAGCCGAGCGCCCCCCGAACCTCGCTGGCCGCCTCCGTCCTCTCGTCCCGCTGTCGAGGCGCGCTGGCTCGCCGCCACGGCAGACCTCCGTCCGCTTCATTCCTTCGCCAGCCCTGGTTCGTATGCAGTGCAAGGGGCGTGCCCGTTGCCCTCGCGCCCGGGATGCGCCCGGGCTTCGAACCTGCCCTGCTGGGACAGCCCTGCCTGGCGCTTGTGGCGGCTCGCCTCACTCGGGCCCGGAGCCTCGCCTGTCGGGATGCGTGGGATGCTCCCAGGCGCTCGAGTCTGGCAC
>JBFIML010000073.1:0-12526 GCA_041611735.1 Myxococcota bacterium
CGCGCCCTGCCCGAGCACCCGGAGGACGTCCTGCTGCGGCGCCTCCTGTACGTGGGCGGGGTGCTGATGCACGTGCTGGCCGCCTCCGAGCAGATCGACGCCATCGCCCCGGTGCCCCTTTCCGACCGGGATCCCGCCACGGCCCTGGCCCGCATGCTTCCCTTCGTCGCCGCCGGGATGCGCGCCCCGGTGCCCGAGCTGGCGCTCCGCAAGCGCCGCGCCGCTCGGGGAGGCCGCCCGTGAGGCGGAGTCGGGCGCAGGTCGCCGACCTAACTCCCCGGCCGGAGCCGGCTCCGGGAGCCGGCGCGCCGCCGGAGCGGCGACCTCGGCGTCTCCAGGCGCTGCTCACCGCCGCCGTGCTGGCTCTCGGTGCAGCGGGTGCCGCGCTCCTGATGGTCTCGCGTCCGGCGGTGCAGACCCGCGCGCCCGAGGTGCTGCCGCCGCTGGTCCGCGTGGTCCGCGTGGAGCCGACCTCGCTGCAGCTCACCGTAACCACCCAGGGCACGGTAGCGCCGGGCGTCGAGAGCGATCTCGTGGCCGAGGTGGCGGGACGCGTGGTGGAGGTGGCGCCGAGCCTGGTGGCGGGCGGATTCTTCCAGGAGGGTGACCTCCTGCTGCGCATCGACCCGCGCGACTACCAGATGGCGCTGGAGAGCGCGGCGGCCCAGGTGGCGCGCTGGCGCAGCGAGCTGGCCCTGGCGCGCACCAACCGGGAGCGCCGCCAGGCGCTGGCCCGGGAGGGTGTGGTCAGCCCGGCGCTCCTGGACGAGGCCCGCAACGCGGAACGCGTGGCCAGCGCGGGGCTGCGTGAGGCGCAGAGTGCCCTGGCCCGGGCCCGCCTCGACCTGGAGCGCAGCGAGCTGCGAGCTCCGTTCACGGGCCTGGTGCGCGAGGAGCGTGTGGACGTCGGACAGTTCGTGGGACGCGGCACTTCGCTGGCGCGGCTCTTCTCCACGGACTGGGCCGAGGTGGTGCTGCCGGTGGCCAACGAGGAGATGGCCTGGCTCGAGGTGCCGATCGCCGCGGCCCTCGGCTCCTTCGCCGAGGGCCCGGCCGTCACCCTGCGCGGCCGCGTGGCGGGACGCGACGCCGCGTGGCCCGCGCGCCTGGTGCGCGCCGAGGCGGAGATCGACCCGCGCACCCGGATGGTCCGGCTGGTGGCGCGCGTGGAGGACCCCTACGGCCTGCGCAGCTCCGATCGCCCCGCCCTGCCCGTCGGCCTCTTCGTGCACGCGGAGATCGAGGGCCGCCGGCTGGACGACGTGACGCGGATCCCGCGCGAGGCCCTGCGCGGTAGCGACGAGCTCCTGGTCGTGGACGGGGAGGATCGGCTGCGCCTCCGCCGTGTGGAGGTGCTGCGTGCCGAGCGGGACCAGGCGGTGATCGGCGCGGGACTGGCGGCCGGCGAGCGGATCTGCGTCTCGCCTCTCGAGGCCGCCACCGAGGGCATGCAGGTGCGCGTGGTGGAGGACGGGGCCGCCGACCCGGAGCCGGCGGAGCCCACGTCGTGACCGGTGTGATCGCCTGGTTCGCCCGCAATCGCGTGGCGGCGAACCTGATCATGTTCGGCATCGTGGCCGGCGGTCTCATGACCCTGCCCACCCTGCGGCAGGAGGTCTTTCCCGAGATCGAGGCCGACGTGGTGAACGTCTCGGTGGTGTACCGCGGCGCGGCCCCCGAGGAGGTGGAGGAGGCGATCTGCGTCCGCATCGAGGAGTCGATTCGGGGCGTCACCGGCGTGAAGCGCCTCACCGCGATCGCCCGGGAAGGCGTCGGGGTGGTGAGCGCCGAGCTGTTGGAAGACGTGGACGCCCGCCGCGTGCTCGACGAGATCAAGAACCAGGTCGATGCCATCGACACCTTTCCCGAGGAGGCCGAGAAGCCGATCGTCGAGCAGCTGGTGCCGCGCCGGCAGGTGATCAACGTGGCCGTCTCGGGCCCCGCCGACGAGCGCACCCTGAAGCGACTCGGCCAGCAGGTGCGCGACGAGCTGGCCGCCCTGCCCGGCATCACCCAGACCGTGCTCACCAACGTGCGTCCCTGGGAGATCTCCATCGAGGTCTCGGAGCAGGCGCTGCGCCGGCACGGCCTGACCTTCGACGAGGTGGTCGCCGCGGTGCGCCGCTCCTCCCTGGACCTGCCCGGGGGCTCCCTGAAGACTGCCGGCGGCGAGATCCTGCTGCGAGCCAAGGGGCAGGCGTACCGCGGGCCGCAGTTCGCAAAGCTCGTGCTGCTGTCCCGGCCGGACGGCAGCCGCCTCAGCCTGGGCGACGTGGCGCAGGTGGTGGACGGCTTCGAGGAGACCGACAACCGGGCTCGCTTCGACGGCGAGCCGGCGGTCCTGGTGCAGGTCTTCCGCGTGGGCCAGCAGAACGCCCTCGACGTGGCCGAGGCGGTGAAGCGGTACGTGGCGGAGGCCCAGCCGCGCATGCCGGCCGGGATCGAGCTCACGGTGTGGGCCGACGACAGCCAGCTCCTGAAGGCGCGTCGCGACACCCTGCTCCGCAATGCCGCCCAGGGCTTCGCGCTGGTGATGGCGCTGCTCGCGCTCTTCCTGCGCCTCCGCCTGGCGCTGTGGGTGGGGATCGGAGTCCCCATCTCTTTCCTCGGCGCGCTCTGGCTCATGCCGGTCTTCGACGCGTCCATCAACATGGTGACGCTGTTCGCCTTCATCGTGGTGCTCGGCATCCTGGTGGACGACGCCATCGTGACCGGGGAGAACATCCACACCCACCAGGAGCGCGATCCGGACCGCCTGCGCGCCGCCATCCGCGGGGCGCAGGAGATCGCCCTGCCCGTCACCTTCGGGGTGCTGACGACCGTCGCCGCCTTCGTGCCGATGCTGCTGCTGCCCGGCACGCTCGGGAAGGTGTTCCGCATGATCCCGATCGTGGTGATCGCGGCGCTCACCTTCTCCTTGATCGAGTCGAAGCTGGTGCTCCCCGCCCACCTGGGTCACGGCCGGGAGCACGGGGAGGGGCGCCTGGCGAACCCGATCTCCCGGGGCTGGAAGCGCCTGCAGTCCCGCTTCGCCGCCGGACTCGACCGCTTCATCGAGCGCGTCTACGGCCCCCTGCTCGAAGCGACGCTGCGCTGGCGCTACCTGACGGCCGCCACGGCGGTGGCGGTCCTGCTGCTGGCGGTGGGCTGGGCCGCCGGGGGCTGGATCCGCTTCACCTTCTTCCCGCAGGTGGAGGGCGACAACGTGGTGGCGCTCGTCACCCTGCCGGAGGGGACCCCGGTGCAGACCAGCGAAGCGGCGGTGCGCCGCCTCGAGGCGAGCTTCGCTCGGGTGCGCGCCGAGCTGGACCACGGTCGCGACCCGGAAGACCCGAGCGCGGTGCAGCACGTGCTCGCCTCGGTGGGAGAGCAGCCCTATCGGCTGCGCCAGGCCTCGGGCCCCGGGGAGTACGCCGCGAGCCTGAGCGGAGGGGCCCACCTCGGCGAGGTCAACGCGGAGCTCGTACCCGCCGAACGGCGGCCCCTGACCAGCGTGGAGGTGGCGCGCCGCTGGCGCGAGCTCACGGGGGCGATCCCGGATGCCGAGGAGCTGGTCTTCACCTCGTCGATCTTCGGGGCCGGGGATCCCATCGACGTGCAGCTGCGCAGTCCGGACCTGGACGAGCTGCGCGCAGCCGCGAGCGCCCTCCAGGCGCGCCTGGCCGAGTATCCCGGCGTGTTCGACGTGACCGACTCCTTCCGCGGCGGCAAGCAGGAGCTCGAGCTCCAGATCCTCCCCTCGGCGGAGGCGCTCGGGCTCTCCCTGGCGGACCTGGCCCGCCAGGTGCGCCAGGCCTTCTACGGCGACGAGGCGCAGCGCATCCAGCGCGGCCGGGACGACGTCCGGGTGATGGTGCGCTACCCGGCGGCGGAGCGGCGCTCCCTGGCCGACCTGGAGCACATGCGCATCCGCCTGCCCGACGGCACCGCGGTGCCGTTCGGAGAGGTGGCGCGGGCGGAGCTCGGGCGCGGCTTCTCGACCATCCGCCGCACCGACGGCCAGCGGGTGATCGACGTGACCGCGGACGTGGACCTCTCCCGGGCCAACGCCAACGAGATCCTGGCGGACGCGAAGGCCAGCGTGCTGCCAGAGATCCTGTCCGCTCACCCCCGGGTGAGCTACTCGCTCGAAGGCGAGCAGCGCGAGCAGCGTGAGACGCTCGTCGACCTGGGCCGCGGCTACGCCCTGGCGCTGATCGCCATCTTCACGCTGCTGGCGGTGCCGCTGCGTTCCTACGTGCAGCCGCTCGTGATCATGTCGGCGATCCCGTTCGGCTTCGTGGGGGCGCTGATCGGGCACATCCTGATGGGCCGCGACATGAGCATGGTGTCCCTGATCGGGCTGGTGGCGGCCTCGGGCGTGGTGGTGAACGACAGCCTGGTGCTGGTGAACTGGGTGAACGAGCGCCATCGCGAGGGAACCCCGCTCGAGCGTGCGGTGCGCACCGCCGGCAAGGCGCGCTTCCGGCCCATCCTGCTCACGTCGCTCACGACCTTCGCGGGACTGCTTCCCATGATGCTGGAGCGCAGCGTGCAGGCCCAGTTCCTGATCCCGATGGCCATCTCCCTGGCCTTCGGCGTGCTGTTCGCGACGACGATCACGCTGCTGCTCGTCCCGGCGGGCGTCCTGATCCTCGACGACCTGCGCGCCCTGCCGGCCCGTCTCCTCGGGCGCGGCGTCGCCGCCGAGCCCCTGGGCGGCCCCTGAGCCCGCCTTCGGGGCGGTCCGAGTGACCGGCGGTCAGACCCGCCCCCGTCGGAATCCTACCCGCGGGGCACGAGGAGGCGCTCCCGCTCCCGACTCAGGTCCCGAATAGTCCCCCCGCGAAGCACGTCAACACGCTTTCTGACCCGCCGGGCGTGAGGATGGTCACAAGATCACCCCACGCGCCGGCAGGGTGGGCTATAAGGAGTGGGCCGCTCGGGGCGCGGCCCCGACGGAAAGCGACGTGGAACGCGCACTTGCCGCGTTCTCGAGGAGGAAGATGGGACCATGTCGTTGGGAGGGAATCGATGGAAGCCGTTGCCGCTTCTCGTGGCAGGCTTCGCGCTGGGCGCGTGCGCCACTGGGGGCGGTGAGCCCCAGCTGCGAACCGCCGAACAGGATCGGCTCGCGACGCTCGAGAGCGAGCTGCTCGAGCGGGATCGCGCCTTGCAGCACAGCCAATCGGAGGTCCAGCAGCTCCAGCGGGAGCTCACCAAGGCGTCGACCCCCGACGTGGCGGCGCGTCCGCCTTCGATGGCGGCGTCGGGCGATGTCTTGCCCGCCGCCAAGCCGGGCGAGTGCTATGCCAAGGTGCTGGTCCCGGCCCAGTACAAGACCGAGACGGAGCGCGTCCTGAAGTCGGAGGCGGCCGAGAAGATCGAGATCATTCCAGCTCGCTACGAGATGGAGACCGAGCGGGTCCTCGTGGAGCCTGCTCGCACCGTCTGGCGCACGGCGCGCGGCTCCAAGGCGGGCATCGCCAGCGCGAGCATGATCACTGCCGCCCAGGCGGCGGGTCTGCCCGCGAAGCCGGAGCCCGGCCAGTGCTTCGCCGAGTTCTACCAGCCGGCGCAGTTCAAGACCGAGAGCGAGCGCGTGCTCAAGCGGGAAGCCACCAAGAAGCTCGAGGTGGTACCCGCCCAGTACGAGACGATCGAGGAGAAGGTGCTGGTGAAGCCCGCGCACACGGTCTGGAAGCGGGGCCGGGGTCCCGTCGAGAAGATGGATCACGCCACCGGGGAGATCATGTGCCTGGTCGAGGTGCCGGCCCAGTACGAGACCGTCAAGAAGCGCATCCTCAAGGCGCCCGCCACCACCCGCGAGACCGAGATTCCGGCCCAGTACGAGACGGTGAGCAAGCGTCTCGAGACCGCCCCGGCCTCGATCCGCTGGGTGGCCGAAGGCGAGGCGGCGGCGGGCAAGCGCACCGGCAACCGCTTGTGCCTGACGGAGATCGCGGCCAAGTACAAGACCGTGCAGGTGCGCAAGGTCGCCGCGGCGGCCCAGCAGAAGCGCAGCCAGATCCCGGCCCAGTACGAGACCGTGAGCCGGCGGACCAAGGTGTCGGAGACCCGCATGGAGTGGCGGCCGGTGCTCTGCGAGACGAACACCACGCCGGAGCTGATCGCCTCCGTGCAGCGTGCCCTGCGCGAGTCCGGCCTGAACCCGGGCCCGATCGACGGGCGTCTCGGCCCGCAGACGATGACCGCGGTCCGCTCCTACCAGCAGAAGAAGGGACTGGCCACGGGCGGGCTCACCCTGTCGACCCTGGACGCCCTCGGCGTGAATCCGTAGCCGATCTGGCGCCGCCCTGGCGGCGTCGGGGCCCCGCGGGCATGCGCCCGCGGGGCCCTTTCGGCTTCAGCGGTCCACGTGACCGAGGTCGCGGCCCGGCGCGACGCGGTCGCGCACGCGCCGCTTGAGCTCCCGGATCTCCGGAAAGCCACCCTCCGCGCCGCGCGAGAAGACCGGCGTCCCCTCGACCCGCACCTCGAAGACGCCGGCCTCCCGCCCGGGCACCAGCGCCACCTCCCCGATCTCCGTCTCGAACGTCGAGAGCAGCTCCTGGGCCATCCACGCCGCGCGCAGGAGCCAGCGGCAGCGCGGGCAGTACTCGATCTCGACGCGAGGTCCGGCGCCCATCGTTCCGTCCTCGCCGCGCCGTCGGCGCGGGTCGACCGACCCCGGAGAGCATACCGGGGCAGCCGTCGGGAGCGTGCCGGACCGCGGAGAGGGAGCTTCGGGCTATGCTGCCCCGCGGAGGACGTCCACCTGGACCGGAGCGCGCCGTGAGCCGCTTACCGCGGACGGCGGACGAGGTGCACGGCGCGACGCCGCCGGGCGCGGAGGCGTTGTGGGCCGAGGCCCAGCGGCTCGCCTCGGAGCTGCGCGCCGACGCCGAGGCCATCGAGACGGCGCGACGCCTTCCCGAGCCCTGGGTCCGGAGCTTCCAGCGCGCGGGCTTCTTCCGGCTCTGCGTGCCCCGCTCCCTGGGCGGCGCCGAGCTCGCCCCCGCCGAGCTCGTGCGCGTGCTCGAGGCCCTGGCCACGGGCGACGGCTCCGCGGCCTGGTGCGCCATGATCGCCTCGACGAGCGGGGCCCTGGCCGCGTGGCTCGAGCCCGACGTGGCGCGGCGCATCTTCGGCACGCCGGACGCGGTGGTGGGCGGCGTCTTCGCGCCGCGCGGCCGGGCCGAGCGCGTGCCCGGCGGCTTCCGGGCGAGCGGGCGTTGGAGCTTCGCCAGCGGCTGCCAGCACTCGTCCTGGCTGCTGGGCGGCTGCCTCGTATCCGGACCCGACGGACCCGAGCGGACCCCCGCGGGCCGCCCAGACGTGCGGCTCCTGCTGTTCCCGGCCGGCGAGGCGGAGATCCTGGATACGTGGCACGTGGCCGGCCTGTGCGGCACCGGAAGCCACGACATCGCCGTGCGCGAGCTGCGAGTGCCCGAGACCCACTCCCTGTCGCTGCTCAGCGATGCGCCCCGCGAGCCCGGCCCGCTCTACGCCTTTCCGGTCTTCGGGCTGCTGGCGGTCGGCATCGCCGGCGTGGCGCTCGGGATCGCGCGCCGCGCCATCGACGAGCTGAACGAGCTCGCCGCCCGCAAGACGCCCACCCTGGCCGAGCGTCGCCTGGCGGAGCGCTCGTGGACCCAGAGCCGGGTGGCCGAGGCCGAGGCCCACTGGGGTGCCGGCCGCGCCTGGCTGCTCGAGAGCGTGGAAGCCATCTCGGAGCGCGCGGCGGCACAGGGCACGATCCCGCTCGCCGACCGCGCCCGGGTGCGCATCGCCTCCACCCACGCGGTGCGCAGCGCCGTCCAGGCCGTGGACCACGTCTACGAGCTCGGGGGCGGGAGCTCGCCCTACCGCGCGAGTCCCCTCCAGCGCCATTTCCGCGACGTGCACGTGCTGACCCAGCACCTGATGGTCTCGCCGGCCAGCCTGGAGCTGGCCGGGCGCGTGCTGCTCGGAGTCGATGCCGACACCTCGATGCTGTAGGCGGGAGAAGCCATGTCCCTGGACGCATCCTCGTTCCGTGCGCTGCGCTTCGAGCGCCGCGAGGCGATCCTGCTCGTCACCTTGGATCATCCCGAGAGCCCCCTCAATGCGGTAGACGAGCTGCTGCACGAGGAGCTCGCCCGACTGTTCCGGGAGCTGCGCCGGGAGGATCGGGCGCGGGCGGTGGTGCTCACCGGCCGCGGCCGCGCCTTCTGCGCGGGCGGTGACTTCGACTGGTTCCCGAAGCTGCGCGACCTGGCCGCCCAGGAGCGGCTCCGGCGCGACGCGAAGCAGCTGGTGTGGGACCTGCTCGACGTGGAGATTCCCCTGATCGCCGCCCTGAACGGCCCCGCGGTGGGGCTCGGCGCCTCGATCGCCCTGCTGTGCGACGTGATCTTCATGGCGGACAGCGCCTCGCTGGCGGACCCCCACGTGCGGGTCGGGATCGCCGCCGGCGATGGGGGCGCCGCCATCTGGCCGCTCCTGCTGGGACCCGCCCGCGCCAAGCAGTACCTGCTCACCGGGGACCGCATCCCGGCCCCCGAGGCGGAGCGTCTGGGACTCGTGAACCGCGTGGTGCCCGCCGCGGACCTGCTCGACGAGGCGCTCGCCTTCGCCGAACGGCTCGCCGCGGGAGCGCCGCTCGCGATCCGCTACACGAAGCTCGCGGTCAACAAGTGGGTGAAGGAGGTGGCGAACGTGGTGTTCGATGCCTCCACGGCCCTCGAGCTCGTGACCCTGCGCAGCCGCGACCACGAGGAGGCACTGGCGGCGTTGCGCGAGAAGCGCCCGGCCCGCTTCGAGGGGCGCTGACCATGAAACCGATCGACGCCATCCGCACCACCCGGGCCGTGCGGCGTTACACCGACGCTCCGATCACCGAGCAGGAGATCCGGACCTGCCTGGATGCGGCGGTGCAGGCGCCGAGCGGCGGCAACCTGCAGCCCTGGCAGTTCGTGGTGGTACGCGACGCGGAGACGAAGCGCCGCCTCGCGGACCTCTATCGACGCGCGTACGAACGCTACGAGCGCGCGCTCCTGGCGTCGCTGCCCCCGTTTCGCTCCGACACGGAGCGTGAGCGCTTCGGGCGCATGATCCGCTCGTCGCGGCACCTGGCGGAGCACCTGGCCGAAGCGCCGGCGCTCGTGCTGGTGCTGGCTCGGCGCGTCGATCTGACCCTGCGGGACGAGCAGGGACCGCTCGACGTGGGGCACGTCTGCGCCTCCGTCTACCCGGCGGTGCAGAACCTGATGGTGGCCGCGCGTGCGCTCGGCATCGGCACGGTGCTCACCACGGTGATCCGCGTCCACCACGACGAGGCTCGGGCGGTCTGTGCGATCCCGGAGCCCTGGGAGATCGCCGCGCTCGTCCCCCTGGGCCGCCCGCGCGGCCGCTTCGGCGTGGCCCCCCGCAAGCCCGCCGAGGCCGTCACCCACTGGGACCGTTACGGGAGCCGGGCCCCGGGGCCCGCTGGCGCGGAGGCGCGTTGACGCGTGCAGCTCCATCGCGCCTTCGACGCGCCCCACTACCCGGCCGTCGAGGTGTTCCGCCAGTCGCGCCTCGTGGCGGTGCTGGGCACCCTCCCGGTGGTGGCCGTGGTGGGGCTGTTGGTCGCGTTCGGGATCGTGCGCGAGGCGCCCGGCGTCTTCTGGATCTTCCCGGCCGCGGTGGGGTTGACCGCCGTGTTCTTGGCGCGCGTCGCCCTGGCGAGCTTCCGGCCCTCGAACTGGCTGGTGCGCTACAGCCCGGACGGGATGCTGATCCAGATCCGCTCCCACCTGAACGCTCATCTGCCCGCTGAAGACCAGACGATCCTGTATCTGCCGACCTCGGAGATCGCGTCCGCCAACAAGCTCGTGGAGCGCGTGGCCGTGCAGACGCCGCGCGGGCGGGAGCGACGCACGTGCATCTGGCTCGAGCTGCGCCTGGGCCACGACCAGACCCACGGGCTCGCCCAGGCGCTCGTCCGCGAGCGCACGGCCGGGGCCCCGGGCCGCCGCCTGCGCAGCCGCTGGCGCCACCACCCCGTCGAACTGTCCGAGCCGGACCGCCTGCGCATCCTGTGGCGCAGCCCGAACACCTGGATCCGCCCCGGCGTGGACCGCGCCCTCGCGCTCCTGGCCGAGCGCGTGCCGCTCGCTCCGGAGCGCCGCGCGGAGATCCCATGAGCCGAGGCGAAGGGCGCCGCGGAGAGGGCCGGTCGTGGGCATCCTGACCCACGAGCAGGCGCGCGCCTTCTACGACCGCCTCGGCGCCCGCCAGGACTCCCAGCGCTTCTACGAGGACGCGGCCACCCGCGAGCTCGTACGTCACGCCGGCTTCGAGACGGCCCGGGCCGTGGTGGAGTTCGGCTGCGGTACGGGTCGCTTCGCGGAGGGGCTGCTCGCCGAGCGTCTGCCGGCGGCGACGTCCTACCTGGCCCTCGACGTGAGCACCACCATGGTGGGACTCGCCCGGGAGCGGCTGGGCCGTTTCGGACCGCGGGTGGAGGTGCGGCAGACCGACGGGAGCCCGCGCATCGACGCCGCGCCCGGCACCTTCGACCGCTTCGTCTCCAACTACGTGCTGGACCTGCTGGCCGAGCCGGAGATCCACGCGCTCCTGGCCGAGGCCCACCGGGTGCTGGCGCCCCAAGGCCTGCTGGCCCTGGCCAGCCTCGGTCACGGAACCGGTCCCGTCACGCGTCTGGTGGAGCGCGCCTGGACCGGGCTCCACCGGGTGCGGCCCGCCTGGCTCGGGGGCTGCCGGCCCATCGACCTGCGTGCCTTCGTGGACGCGCCGCGCTGGGCGGAGCGGCACCGGAGCGTCGTGTGCCGCTTCGGCCTGTGCTCCGAGGTCCTGGTGGCGGAGCGGCGCGGGCCCTGAACGGCGTCAGGCGCCGTCGGCCTCGTCGAGGCGGGCGGCCAGCACGCGCTCGAGCCTGCGTGAGTCCCGGCGCAGGCGAACGCTGCGGCCGCCGCTCACGAAGACGAGCCCGGGCCTCGCGCCGCGCGGCTTGCGCACCTGCTTGATGGGCACCACCAGGACGTCGATGCGTCCCGCCTCCCGCTGGCGAGAGAAGTGGACGGCCAGCTCGCAGGCCTCGAGCATCGACTCCGGCGGCGGGTCGCTGCGGCCTTCGGTGCGCAGCACCACGTGGCTGCCCGGCGAGGCGTCCAGGTGGAAGAAGAGGTCGTTGCCGCGCGCGAGGCGCGTGGTGAGCAAATCGTTGCCCTCGTCGCTGCGACCGACCCAGATCTCAAGGCCGTCAGTACTGCGATAGCGACGCGGCAGCAGACGCCGCGGCACGTCGCGCCCGGCCAGGCGCACGGGCCCGCTGCGGGCGCGGGCGGCCGGCCGCGCCTGCGGGGCGTGGCGGGCCAGCAGGCGTTGCAGCTCGGGACGCTGCGCGAGCTCCTCCAGCGACGCCTCGCTCTCGCTCGCCCGCGCCTCGAGATCCTGACGCAGCGCGGCCAGCTCGCGACGCCGCTCGGCCAGGACGCCGAGCTCCGCCGCGGCGCGCCGGGCGCGGCGCTCCGCCTTGCGGGCGCGGCGGAAGAGCCCCTCCAGGTTGGCGGCGGGGGAGCGACTCGGGTCGAGAGGGATCGTCACCTCCTCCCCGGTCTCCCAGTCGCGGGTGCGGAGCTCCGTGGCGCCGGCGGCCACCCGGTCCAGAGCGCCCTTCAGCAGCTCCCCGTGGCGGCGCGCGCGCTCGGCCAGGGCAGCGTCCCCGGCGTCGCGCTCCAGGGCGCTCGTCTTGCGGGCCATGCCCTCGTCGGCGCGGCGCAGGGCGCGCTCCAGTCGGCGATGCAGGGCCTCCCGCTCGCCCTCGGCCTCCTGCGCCGCGTAGCGATGCTCCAGCGCCACGAAGAATCCGGCGTCGGGGACGTCCACGAAGCGATCGGCGCCCTCGGGCGGGGGGCGCCCCCCCGGCGCCTGCCACACGGCTCCCGGAGCGAGCTCGCTGCGGGTCTCGGCCAGGGGCCGGAGCGCCGCCACCACCCGCTGCATGGCGTCCAGCAGGTAGAGGTTGGTGCGCGGGCCGAGGAAGGCGAGCAGCAGCGTACAAGCGCCGTCGGGGGTCTCCACGCGCAGGGCCGCCTGGCGGTCGTCGTCCCAGATCTCCGCAGCGACCAGGCGGCCCCCCCCCAGGCGCTTGCGCAGCAGACGCGCGAAGGGCCCTGGCGAGGGGGGCGCCTCGGGACGCCGGGCGAGCGTCCCGAGGCGTGCGGTGCGCGGGTCGGCGCACAGCAGGAGCGCTGCGGCCGGCTGGCCCGGCCGTCGCAGGGCCAGCACCACCCGCTGGGCGTCGATCTGCCAGGCACCCTCGACGCGCGCCCCGACCCGCTCCGCGTCCACGAGCCGGACCGCACGCCGCAGCTCCGCCAGGCTCAGCACGCCGCCCTCCTCCTCAGCGCTGGCAGTACGGGCAGTAGTGGGCGCTGCGCTGCCCGATCACGACGCGGCGGATCGGCCGCCCGCAGCGCGGACACGCCGCGCCCGTGCGCGCGTAGACGCGCCGCTCGTCCTGGTAGGCCCCATCGCGGCCGTCCGGAGCCACGAAGTC
>JBFIML010000074.1:0-12280 GCA_041611735.1 Myxococcota bacterium
ACGCCCTTGGGGTCTCCCGTGGTTCCCGAGGTGTAGATGATCTGGAGCGGATCGTTCGGGCCCTCGAGGCGCACATCCGGCGTGGGCGCCGGCTCGGCCAGCACGGCACCCAGCGGCTCGACGCCGGGCGTCGGCGCCGGGAAGGCTCCGCCGCGGCCCTCGCGGGTCTCCAGGGACAGGATCCAGCCCAGCTCCGGCGCCTGCCCGTGGATCCGGCCGACCTCCTCCAGACAGTAGTCGGCGCAGACCACGCCCCGGCAGCCGGCGTTCCGCAGCAGGAAGGCCAGCTTGTGGCCGCGGGTGCGCGGGTCGATGGGCACGAAGACGGTTCCCGAGATCGAGGCGGCGATCATCGTCTCCACGAACTCGGGGTGGTTGCGCATCATGAGCCCGAAGCGGTCTCCGCGCTCGAGCCCGCGCGCCACGAGAGCCGCGGCCAGACGGTTGGCGTGGGTCTGGAGGTCGCCGTAGGTACGCACCTCGTCCGGGGTGGCGCCGCCGTCCAGACTCAGGTGCTCGAAGGTGAGGACGTCGAGGTCCGGGTCGCGCTCGGCGCGGGCGGCGACGAGGTCCGCCAGGATCAGATCGTTTCGCTCGCGCATGACCCCTCCGCGGCAGGCGCCGCGTTGTTCACGCCTGGAGTATCGTCACGCACATCGCGGCGGCATCCACCCCGATGTTCCCGCCGCCGTTGTGGGCCAGCGCGAGGCGGGCTCCCTCGACCTGGCGCGGGCCCGAGCGGCCCTGGAGCTGCTCGGTGAGCTCCACGATCTGCGCCAGGCCCGTGGCGCCCACCGGGTGCCCCTTCCGCAGCAGCCCGCCCGAGGGATTGACGGGAATCCGTCCGCCGAGACGCGTGGCCCCCTCGTCGATCAGCTTGCCTCCCTCGCCCTTCGCGCACAGGGCCAGCGACTCGTAGGCCATCAGCTCGGCGGGGGCGGATGCGTCGTGGCACTCGATCACGTCGAGGTCCGACGCCGAGACCCCCGCCTCCTCGTAGGCCTCCCGCGCACAGACCTCGACGGTGCCGGGCTCGTCCCAGCCGTGGTCCCAGCCCGAGTGCAGTACGCTCGTCACCACGCGCACGGGCTTGCGCAGGCCGAGGGCTCTCGCCTTGCGCTCGCTCACCAGGACCGCCGCAGCGGCGCCGTCCCCGATCGGCGAGCACATCGGGCGGGTGAGGGGCTCCGCGATCATGGGCGCCGCCAGCACTTCCTTCACCGTCAGCTCCTCGCGGAACTGCGCCCGGGGATTCAGGCTTCCGTGGTGGGAGTTCTTGGCGGAGACCCCGGCGAACTGCTCGATCGTGGTGCCGTAGCGCTGCATGTGGGCCCGGGCGGCGGCGGCGTAGATGTCCATGAACATCGAGCGCTTCTCGCCGGCGCCGGAGGCGCCGGCCGCCCCACCGCGGGCCTGGGCGCTCTCCTGGAGGCGCGCCAGCAGCTCCTGCAGGGCCTCCACGTCCACGGCTCCACTGAACGCGGCGAAGGACTTGCGTTTGTCCGGGTGGTGGAGCTTCTCCACGCCCAGCGCGAGCACGACGTCGTGGAGCCCGGCCGACAGCATGGCTGCGGCCTGGTAGAGGGCGGTGGACGCGCTGGCGCAGGCGTTCTCCACGTTCACCACGGGAATCCGCCCCAGGCCCATCGAGCGCAGGATCACCTGACCCCGGATGCTCTCCTGGCCGGTGACGAGGCCGGCCGCCGCGTTGCCCACCCAGGCGGCCTCGAGCGCCTGGGGCTCGAGGTTCGCGTCCGCCAGCGCGGCTCGAACCGCCTCGGCGCCGAGGGCCTTGAGCCCGGTCTCCAGATGCTTGCCGAAGCGGGTCATGCCGACCCCCGCCACGACCGCCTTCATCCGCATCGAGGGCGCCTCCGTCCCGGCCGCTCAGAGCAGGCCGTGTCCCTTGATTCCGAGTGCGCTCTTCAGGAACTCGAGCTCCGCCTCGCGCCAGGGCAGGGGGGCCGGATCCTGGAGCATGCCGTCGCGCTCGAGCTCCCCGACCACCGCCTCCGAACGGGGGAACGGGTCGCCATGACGGTTCATGTGGAAGAGCTGCTCGAAGGGCTGGCGCGGCCGCTGTCCGCCCGCTTCCGGGCTCTCGGCGGGGTATCCCACCGTCTGCAGCAGCAGCACCCGCGCGCTGTCGGGCAGCCCCAGGTTCTCGCGGATCTTGTCGGTGTTGGGCGTCCCGAGACAGCAGGTCCCGAGCCCCTGCTCGAAGGCCATCAGGGTGGCCTGTGCGATTCCCTGGCCGCAGTCCACCTCGCCCAGGCCGGGTTCCTTCAGCTTGTCGCGGATCGAGTCGAAGATGGGGATCAGCTGCTGTTCGAGGGCCTTCTCCTTGCCCTCCCCGACGCCGAGGGCGCCGGCCCGCAGCAGCTCGCGCAGGCGTTGTGACTGCTCGTCCACCGCGGCGGTTTCGATGTACCAGACGATCACCACGGGAGCGAGCCGGATCTGGAAGCCGGCGATCGGCGCCATCAGCGCGTCCAAGGTCTCCTTGGATGCGCTGTCGCGGAACACCACCACGGCGCGCAGGCTCTGCACGTTGCCCCAGTGCGAGGCGATGCGGGCCGCCTCGAGCATCCGCTGGATCTTCTCCGGCTCCACCGGCCGGTAGGGCCGCAGGAAGCGGATGGATCGCCTTCGTCCGAGCACCTCGCGCAGTTCCACCGTTCGTACCTCCTCAGAGCTTCTCC
Source organism: Myxococcota bacterium (assembly GCA_041611735.1). GTDB lineage: Bacteria > Myxococcota_A > UBA9160 > UBA9160 > PR03 > JBFIML01. The sequence continues at coordinate 2,703 of JBFIML010000074.1, forward strand.
GCGGCGACCAGGCTGAGCAGGTCGTTGCAGCCGTCCTCGATCATCGAAGCACGCGCGTCGCGAAGGAGCTTCTCCATGGGATACTCGCGGCTGAGCCCGTTGCCCCCGAAGATCTGGAGGGCGCCGCTCGCCACGTCGAAGGCGGTCTGGGTGCAGAAGACCTTGGAGGCGATCGAGTACTGCACCAGCGGGGGCGAGGTGGAGTTGTGGAGCGCCACCCGCCGGGCGAGGGAACGCGCCGCCTCTACCTGGGTGAATGCCCTGAACAGCCGCGCCTTCACGCTCTGGTGCTGGAAGATGGAGACGCCGCCCTGGATCCTCTGCTTGGCGTATCCGATCGCGTGCTCGAGGGCGGCGCGGGCCAGCCCGACGAAGATCGTTCCCATGGCGGCGTTGGCCAGCGCCAGGACCGTCTCCACCACGAGGCCGTAGGCGTCCGGGCCGACCACCATGTACGCCTCGGGGATGCGGACGTCGTCGAAGAAGATCTCGCCCTGGTTGAGCGCGCGCTGCCCCAGCTTGTCCAGAGGCTTGCCACGCGACACGCCGGGCAGATGGAGCGGAACCACGGCGACGCCGCCCCCCCCGAATCCATGCTTCGGATCGACGGTGCAGAAGAGCGCCGCCACCGTGGCGATGGTTCCGTTGGAGACCCAGGCGGCCTTCTGGCCGCGGATCACGAAGTGGCTCCCGTCCTTGCGGGCGACGCAGTTCGGGCGCACGGAGGGATCTCGGAAGTGGGGCTGATCGAAGGCCAGCGAATCGCTGCCATGGTCGGGCTCGGTCACCGCCCAGCAGCCGATCTCCTCGGCGCCGGCGTCGCAGTAGCGCTCGATCAGCTCCTGACGTCCCGACATGCGGGCGAAGATGCGGTGGAACCCGGAGACGCCCAGACTGATGGCGAGCCCCGCATCGCCCCAGCCGAGCTCCTCGCTGACGAGGAAACGCATGCGCGCGTTCTCGGCGGGAGTGCGCTCCCCGGCGGTGGCGTCGAGCGCGTCGAGACCGAGCTCCCGGTAGCGCTCGAATACGCTCCACAGCACGGAGTCCGGCGCGATCACCGCCTGGGGATCGGCGAGGCGGTCGAGCGCCGCGCCCGCGGGCCGCATCACCTCCTCGGCGAACTTGTGCGCCAGGTCGCGGACCGCCCGTTCCTCGTCCGTGAGCGACGCCTCGATGTCGACGAGCCCCATGGCACGCCTCCTCGCTCGGACGGGGGTCGACCCTATCCCTTCGGGGCATGCACGGGTATGACCCCCGTCATAGGCAGGGCACGTGAGCGACCCCGGAGTCGCCTATCCGCCGCGGGTGTGCATCTCCAAGTGCGGGTCGCGGCGCAGGGCTTTGCGCCCGAAGGGATCCCCTCGCTCCGGATGGCGGAGGCGCTGCTCGGCCCCGCGGTTGCGGCGCTGCCGCCAGGCTCGGGCGATGCGCTGCTGGAGCTTCGCCCGCGTGGCGCCGTTCCGCAGCGGTCCGCGCAGGTCGGTGCCGCTCCGCGCGTAGAGACACGGGTAGAGCATGCCGTCGGCAGTGAGGCGCACCCGGTCGCAGGCGCCGCAGAACGGCCGGCTCGTGGAGGCGACGATCCCGAAGCAGGTCCCGTCCGGCAGGACGAAGCGCTCCGCGGGGCTCGCCTCCGCACCGTTCTTGCCGGGTGCGATGGCCCCGTAGCGCTCGCCGAGCCGGATCAGGATCTCGGTGCGCGGGACCACGTCGGCCATGGACCAGCGGGTGGCTCCCCCGACGTCCATGTACTCGATGAACCGCACCTCGGCGCCCATCTCGCTGCCGTAGGCCAGAAGATCGGGCATCTCGTCGTCGTTGACGCCGCGGATCACGACGCAGTTGATCTTGAGCGATCGGAAGCCGGCGCGGGATGCGGCTTCGATTCCCGCCAGCACCCGTGCCAGGCCGCCCCGCCGCCGGGTCAGGACCTCGAACCGGTCCGCCCGCAGGCTGTCCAGGCTCACGGTGACCCGCTGCAGGCCAGCCGCGACGAGACCCTGAGCCTGCTCGCCGAGCAGGATCCCGTTGGTGGTGAGCGCCAGGTCCCCGGTCCGCAGCCCGTCGGCGAGAACCCGGATCAGGAGCGGCAGGTCCCGGCGCACCAGGGGCTCGCCTCCGGTGAGCCGGATCCTCGCCACGCCGAGGCCCACGAAGGCGCCCACCAGCGCGTCGATCTCCTCGAAGCCGAGGAGGTCCCGGCGCGGGAGCCAGGCGTACTCCCGCTCGGGCATGCAGTATCGGCAGCGCAGGTTGCAGCGGTCGGTGACGGAGATCCGCAAGCTCCGCAGCGGGCGACCCCGGGCGTCCGTCACGGTCGGGCTTCTCGGTCGCAAGCTGCGCTCCAGGACCGGGCTCCCCGCGCGGCGGAATGCCGCCCGGGGATGCTGAAGCACCGCGTCGGCGCGGCGTATGACCGCCGTCACAGGCACCCCGCCGGCACCGTCTATGACGTCGATCATACCGGGGGCCCCGCGCCCCGGGGTAAGCAGGCGTCGATCGGTGGGGGGTGGGAGGGGCGTTCTCTCGGCGGCTCCGACCCCAGGGAGGGCCATCGATTGAGCCATGAATCCGGGGCGAAGAAGCCGTGCTCCCAGGAGCTGCCCGGGACGTTCAAGCGCTTCGTCCAGCGCTTTCCCGAGCTGGCGGAAGCCCACGAGGGCGTGGCCCAGGCGGTGGAGAAGCTCGGGCCGCTCGAATCCAAGGCCTGCCAGCTGATCAAGATCGGCATCTCACTGGGAGCCGGGCTCGAGTCGGCGCTGAAGAGCCACGTGCGTCGCGCCCTGCAGGCGGGCGCGACGCAGCGCGAGATCGAGCAGGCGATCCTTCTCGGCATGAACACGGCCGGCTTTCCGCGCACGGTCGCCGCCTGGAGCTGGGCGCACGAGCAGTTCGAGCGCGAAGCCCGGGGGCGCTGAGATCCTGATGCGCGTGACGGTGCGCCTGTTCGGATTCGAGGCCGACGCGCTCGGCCAGCGGACCGTGACGATCGAGGTCCCGGACCAGGAGCTGACCTGCGGCCGCTTGGCGCAGGGGCTGGCCGAAGCGGAGCCGAAGCTGGCGCAGAGGCCCGGCAGCTGTCGCCTCGCGGTCAATCACGAGTTTGCCGTGGACGACCGCAGGATCGGGCCCGACGACGAGGTCGCGCTGATCGGGATGGTGAGCGGAGGATGAGCGTCACGGTGCGCATCGTCGACGGAGCGCTGGGCCCGGCGGAGGAACCCTGGCGGGTTCCCGGAGCGGGGGCCCTCGTCGAGTTCGAAGGTGTCGTCCGGCCACTCGAGGGAGCGCGTCCGATCCTCGCCCTGGACTACGAGGTGTACGCGCCCATGGCAGGCCGGCAGCTGCGCCGGATCGCCCAGGCGTTGAAGCGGGAGCTCGGCCTCGTCGCCATCTGCGTCGAGCACAGCCACGGACGGGTGCCGATCGGCGAGCGTTCGTTCCGGCTCCGGGTGGCGGCGGAGCACCGCCAGCAGGCGCTCGAAGCCGTGGAGCGCTACGTCGATCTCCTCAAGCGCGACGTCCCGATCTGGAAGAAGCCCGTGCTCGCCGCCGTCGCGGCGGCCAGGGCGGACGCGCCGAACTGAGCCGGACCCTGCGCGGAGAGGTCCTCGACCACGGTCACCGGGATGAGGCGCCCGCCGTCCGCGACGCCGATTGAACGCGCCCCTCCGGAGGTCGATGGCACCATGCCCGCGTGGCTCGCTCCTGCCGGCGCTTCGGATGCCGCGGGCGGCGAGCCCGATCTTCCGCGCTGCCGCTTCACCCTGAGCGAGTTCTCGGGCGCGCTCGGCGACCTGGGCACCTTCCTGCCGCTGGTCCTGGCGATGTCCATCGTATGCGGCATGGAGCTGGGATCGATCCTGGTCCTGGCGGGCCTCGCCTGCGTGGTGACGGGGCTCTGGTCGGCTCAGCCGATTCCCGTGCAGCCGATGAAGGCGGTCGCCGCCGTAGCCATCACCGAGCGTCTCGCGGCCGGGGAGATCGCCGCCGCTGGCCTGATCGTCGGAGCGCTGATGTTGGCGCTGGCCCTCACCGGCTCGGTGGACTGGCTGTGCCGGGCCGTTCCGCGCACCATCGTACGCGGCATCCAGCTCGGCGTCGGCGTCAAGCTCGTGCTCACAGGTCTCGATTGGCTGATGGGATGGAAGGCCGGTGCCGCGGGTGGGCTGCCGCTCGTCGGCTGGGACAGTTTGCTGGTGGCCGCGATCGTGGGAGGTCTGCTGCTGCTCCCGGCGCTCGGGCGAATCCCCCTCCTGCTGCTGGTCTTCCTGGGCGGCTTCGGATTGCTCCACCTCGCCCACCCGGGGCTCTACGCGCAAGTGACGCTGCGGGTTCCGCGACTCGTGTGGACCTTCCCGAGCGGATCGGAGTGGCTCCCGGGGCTGGTGCACGGCGCGCTGCCCCAGCTTCCACTGACGCTGCTGAACTCGGTGGTCGCCGTGTGTGCGCTGAGCCAGGACTACTTTCCCGGGCGGGGCATCGCCCCGAAGCCCACGGCGCTGAGCATCGGACTGATGAACCTGCTCTCGGCCCCCCTCGGCGGAGCTCCCGTGTGCCACGGGGCCGGGGGGCTGGCGGCCCAGTACCGCTTCGGAGGCCGCACGGGCGGCGGCATGGTCATGATCGGGCTCGTCAAGGTCGCGGCGGGCCTGCTCTTCGGCGCGACGCTGGTGAGCGTGCTCTCCGCCTATCCCGTCTCGATTCTCGCCGTCATGCTCGTCTTCGCCGGCGTGGCCCTGGGGGCGATCGTGCGGGACGTGCGAGGGAGCGCCGACTGGCTCGTGGTCGGTCTCACGGCTGTGCTGATCGTGCTGGTGAACACCCTCACGGGCTTCGCGATTGGCGCTCTGGTGGCGGGTCTCCTGGCCGCGCGCAGGCGCCTCCGGCGCCGCGCCTCCGCTGCCGTGACGGCGCCGGTGCAATGGGAGAGCGGCACGGGCTGAAGCGGGTTCCGGTCTACTTCCTCTCCGGGGGTCGCAGCTCGCGCTTCGGCTCCGACAAGGCGCGTGCCCGGATCGGCGGCGATGCGCTGCTGGTGCGGCTCGCCCGGGCGCTGGCACCGGTGGCGGAGGCTCGAAGGGGTCTCCAGCGTCGCCGTGCGGCTGCCCGCGGGACGCACCCGGCTCTCCCAGGCCAACACCGTGGACGCGCTGGCGGCCTTCGCGGAGGCGAGCCGCCCTTAGGCGCCGCACGTGCTTGCGCGCCTGCTCCACGTCCGCGAGCGTGGAGGGGATGTCCGGGGTCCAGGCCTCCAGCGCGGGCTTGCGCAGGGCGGCCCCGAGCTGGTTCTCGCCCAGGAGGAGCGCGATACGCCCGCCCTCCTCGGGTGCGGGGCGGCGGCCCGCGCCGGTCCGGTCCGGTGGCCGCGGCCATGGGCCCGTCTAGCTCCGCCCGCCAGCGGGCGGGTCCCGTGGCGCTCCTGCGCAGCGTGCTCGCCGTCCTGGCCATCGTCCCGGGCCTCGCGGCCGGGCTCGCCGTCTGGCCGGCCACCCGCGACCGACGCCGCGCGGTGAACTGCACCTGCGCCGTGTGGGCGCGGCTCGGCCCGGCGGCCGCCGGAATCCGCCTGGCCGTGACCGGTGCGGAGCACCTGCGCCTGCGACCGGCCGTCTTCCTCTTCAACCACCAGAGCGCCATCGACCCGCTGCTGGTGTGCGCGCTGCTGCGCCACGACTTCCTGGGCGTGGCCAAGCGGGAGGTGCGCCGCTACCCGCTGGTGGGCCCGGCCTTCGCCTTCGCGGGCAGCGTGTTCCTGGACCGTGCGGACCCCCAGCAGGCGCTGGCGGCCCTGGGGCCGGCGGTGGAGGCCCTGCGCCGCGGCCTCGCGGTGGCCATCGCGCCCGAGGGCACCCGCAGCCCCGACGCCCGCATCGGCCCCTTCAAGAAGGGCGGCTTCCGGCTCGCCCTGGCGGCCCGGGTCCCGATCGTGCCCGTGGTGATCCACAACGCCCGGGACGTGCTGCCGCGCGGGGCCTGGCTGCTGCGTCCCGCCACGGTGCGGGTGAGCGTGCACGCGCCCCTGGCCACCACGCACTGGACGCTTCCCGGGCTCGAGGACGAGATCGCGGCCATCCGCGACCTCTACGCGCGCAGCCTCGCGGCGTGACGGGTCCCGACGGCCCTGTGGTACGTTGCGCCGCCCGTCGTTGGCAACGGAGGCGTGGGTCCATGGAGCGGGTGGTCGAGACGGCGAGCGGCAAGCTGCGCGGCGCGGAGCGCGACGGGATCTTCGTGTTCCGCGGCGTGCCCTATGCCCGACCGCCGCTGGGCGAACGGCGCTTCCGCGCCCCGCAGCCCCCGGAGCCCTGGCCCGGAGAGCGCGACGCCACCCGCTCGGGAGCCGCGGCGCCCCAGAACCCGCTGGTGACCGCCGTCTTCCCGGACCTGGGCGTCGGCCGGCAGCAAGAGGACTGCCTCACGCTCAACGTCTGGACCCCGGACACGGGCGGCCCGCCGCGCCCGGTCCTGGTCTGGATCCACGGCGGCGCCTTCGTGATCGGCTCCGGCGCGCAGCCCATCTACGACGGCGGCGAGCTGGCCCGGCGCGGAAACGTCGTGGTGGTGACGCTCAACTACCGCCTGGGCGCGCTCGGCTTCCTGCACCTGGCGGAGCACGACGGCGCCTGCTTCGGCGCCGCGTCCAATGCGGGCCTGCTGGACCAGATCATCGCCCTGCGCTGGGTGCGCGAGAACGCGGTGGCCTTCGGCGGCGATCCCGAGCAGATCACCGTGTTCGGCGAGTCGGCGGGCGGCATGAGCGTCGGTACGCTGCTCGGTACGCCGGAAGCGCGCGGGCTGTTCCGGCGCGCCGTCGCCCAGAGCGGGGCCTGCCAGGCGATCCACACCCGGGAGAGCGCGGCGCACGTGGCGGACGCCCTGCTCCAGGAGCTTGCCCTCGGTCAGAACGAGGCGGCCAAGCTGCGCGAGGTGCCCGTGGCGGCGCTGCTCGCGGCGCAGGCGCGCGTGCTGGCCCGGCTCGGACCCCGGGCGAACCTGCTCACCTTCCAGCCCGTGGTGGACGGCCGCACGCTCCCGCGCCATCCCCTCGAGGCGGTGGCGGACGGAGCGGCCCCGGAGGTGGCGCTCCTGGCCGGCACGACCCGCGACGAGTGGCGCCTGTTCGGGCTGCTGGACTCGAAGGCCCGGGGCCTCGACGAGGCGGGTCTCGTGGCCCGGGTGGAGCGGCGCGTCCCGGGGGCCGACGCCCGCCGCCTGCTGGCGCTGTACCGGGAGGAGCGTGCCGCCGGCGATCGCAGCGATCCGGCCTCGCTGCTCTTCGCCCTGGAGACGGACCGCGTGTTCCGCATCCCGGCCCTGCGTCTGGCCGAGGCCCAACTCGCCCAGGGAGCTCCCACCTGGGTCTACCGCTTCGATTGGGAGGTGGCGGCCCTGGGCGGCGTGCTCGGCGCCTGCCACGCGGTGGAGCTTCCCTTCGTGTTCGGGACCCTCGGGCTGAAGGGCATCGGGCCGCTGCTGGGCGACGGGCCCGAGGCGCGCCGTCTCGCCGGGCGGACCATGGACGCCTGGCTCGCCTTCGCGCATACCGGCGAGCCGGGTCACGAGGCGCTCCCCGCCTGGCCGCGCTACGACCTGGAGCGCCGCGCCACGCTTCTGTTCGGCCCGGAGTGCCGCTGCGCCGACGACCCGGGTGGCGCGCTGCGGCGCGCCTGGGACGCAATCCGCTAGGCCGCAGGCGGGGGTCCGCTCGTGGCGTCTTCCTGCGACTCCGGCTCGAGCAGCTCGGGGCTCCGCAGGGGGCGCGGCGTCGCCGCGGCGGTTCGCGTCTCGGGGATCTCGCTGCTCCCGCCGGCGCCGAGCTCCCGGAAGCGCCGCGCCGAGGCCAGCACGCGCAGCTCCAGGGAGCCGACCGCGCGGTTGTAGGAGTCCACGGCTCCCTCCAGGCTGCGGCGCAGGCGCTCGAAGTGGCCCGCCACGCCGGCCAGGCGGTCGTGCAGGGTGCGGCCCAGCTCGCTGATCTCCTGGGCGTTGCGGGCGATCTGCTCCTGCTTCCAGCCGTAGGCGACGGCGCGCAGCAGGGCGATCAGCGTGGTGGGGCTGGCCGGGATCACCTTCTGGTCCACGCCCCAGTCGATCAGCGCCGGATCGTGCTGCAAGGCGGCCTGGAAGAAGGTCTCTCCGGGCAGGAACATCACCACGAACTCCGGAGTGGGCTCGAACTGGCTCCAGTAGCTCCGGCTTCCCAGCCGCGTCATGTGCTCACGCACCTGGCGGGCATGATCGCGCAGGCGCGCCGTCCGCTCCTCCTCGTCGGTCGCCTCGAGGGCGAGCAGGTAGGCCTCGAGGGGTGCCTTGGCGTCCACCACCACGTTCTTTGCGCCGGGCAGGCGCACCACCAGGTCCGGCCGCAGGCGTCCGCCCTCGCTCGTCTGCTGCTCGTGGAAGTCGCAGTGGTCGAGCATGCCCGCCATCTCCACCACCCGTCGCAGCTGGATCTCGCCCCAGCGGCCGCGCACCGAGGGGGCCCGCAGCGCCTGGACCAGGTTGCGGGTCTCGCTCTGGAGCTTCTCGTGCGAGGTGGCCACGGAGCGCAGCTGCTCGGTCAGTGCGCCGTAGTGCGCGTGACGCTCCTTCTCCACCTCGCGCAGCTTCTCGTCCACCCGGTGCAGGGACTCGTGAAAGGGCTTGAGCAGGGCGTCGATGGCCTCGCGGCGGCTGTCCAGGTCGTCGGAAGCGTGACGTTGGAACTCGCCGAGCGAGGTCCGGGCCAGCTGCAGGAAGGACTCGCTGTTGCGGTGCAACGCCTCGTGGGAGAGGCTCTGGAACGCCTGCCGCAGCTGACCCTCGGCCTGCTCGAGCAGCGTGAGCTTCTCGCGCGTCGCGCGGCGCTCGTGGCGCAGCAGCCACGCGAAGCCCACCCCCGCGAGCATCCCGCCCAGGGCGAAGCCGAGCAGGAAGGGCAGCAGCGGGAGCAGCTGCTCCAGGAGCGGCCCCACCGGTTCGAGCTCTTGCATGACCCCCCTCGCTCTCGAGTGTGGCCCAGCGGGCCGCCTCCGACCAGAGCGGGCGTTGCGCGGCTCCCCCGCTTCGGCGAGCCTCCCGACCGGCCGCCCCCTCGGGCGGCACCGGGCCACGGAGCGGGGTGCATGACGGAAGCGGAGCAGCGCCGGGAGCGGCTGCGGGAGACCCTGGCGGAGCTCGAGGCGGAGCTCGCGGCGAGCGGATCGCTCGACCGCGAGCTCCGCGCCCGCCTGGAGAGCACGGTGGCGGACCTCCGCGTGACCCTGGAGCGCGCCGAGGGCGACGCGCCGGACGACGAGGACCACCATTCGGTGGTGGACCATTTGAGCGACGCCATGCGTCGCTTCGAGGTGACGCATCCCAAGCTTTCGCTGGCCCTGGGCCGGGTGGTGGACGCCCTCAGCAACCTCGGCATCTAGCTTGTGGTTCGAAGATTGCGCCTGGGGGGGTGGCGGCCGGGGCCCGATCCGGGGGGATGGCTCGGGCTAGCGGGCGTAGACGGCCCGGTGGATGGGGCCGCGGGGCAGGCAGCGGGTGGGGATGCGGCGCTCGTAGCACTGCCGCAGCCAGCCCGACAGCCGCACCCGGGACGG
>JBFIML010000075.1:0-12223 GCA_041611735.1 Myxococcota bacterium
CCTCGGACCGCAACGAGGCGCGGGCCTTCCTGGCCGCCTTCGGCGCCGCCCCAGGGCGCCTGGAGGAAGCCCTGTCGCCGGCGTTGCGCCAGCGGCTGGTGCGTGCCGCCACGGCGGGCTTCCTGGTCGCCCACCTGGGAGGAGCAGGCGTCGCCCTGGCGACGCGGCCGGAGCGGGCCGACCTGGCCCGCCAGTGGCGTCACGTGGCCGAGTGGCTGCCGGCGCCCGCCTAGCCCTCCTCCAGCTCGGCCCGCTCCTGCTCGGGAGGCAGACGCCCCTCCACGATCTCGTGGGAGCTCGCGTCGACGGCGGGCGCCGCGCGCTCCGCCACCAGGGCGTTCAGGCGGTCGATCAGCCGGCGCATGCGCCCGAGGTCGCGACGGTTGAAGTGAAGGAGCACGCGGGCATGCGACTTCGCGTCGTCCCCCTCCTCCGGCAGCGCGGGGCCCACCTCGATGCGGCCGTCCACCAGGAGGTCCCGAAACTCGCGGTCCAGCTCCTCGAGCTGGCGGGGCGTCGGCGCCACGCGCACGCGCAGCACCAGCCGGTCGTCCACGTAGCGGCTCGAGTGGTAGTTGGCGTAGAAGCCCAGCACCTCGCGCACCGCCACATCCACGTCGTCGGTGACCCGGAAGAGCTCCAGGTCCTCGGCGGCGATCAGGCCGCGCTCCCGAAGGTGCGAGGCCGCAAAGGCGGACCAGTCCTTCCAGTAGCGGCCGCCCGGCGCGTCCACGAACACGACGGGCAGCATCTCCCCGCGGCCGGTTTGGATCAGGGTCAGCGACTCGAAGGCCTCGTCCAGCGTGCCGAACCCGCCCGGGAACAGCACGATCGCGTGGGCCTCCTTCACGAACATGAGCTTGCGGGTGAAGAAGTAGCGGAAGTTGATGAGCTTCGGGTCCCCGGCGATCACCTGGTTGGCGCGCTGCTCGAAGGGCAGACGGATGTTCATGCCGAACGAGGCCTCGCGGCCGGCTCCCGCCTGGGCGGCGCCCATGATGCCACCGCCGGCGCCGGTGATGACCATCCAACCCTGGGCCACGATGCGCTCTGCGAAGCGGCGCGCCTGCTCCCAGTCCGGATGGCCCGGCGGCGTGCGGGCGCTGCCGAAGATCGCCACCTTGCGCCGCCCCTGGTGGGGGGCGTACACGCGCAGGGCGTGGCGGAGCTCCTTCAAGGCACTGTTCACGAGCTTCAGGTCGCCGCTCGCAGCGCCGTCGCCCCACAGGCGCAGGGCCGTCACGATCATCTGGCGCAGGTAGTCGGCGCCGGGCAGGGCCCCGTAGCTCTGCTGGGCCAGGGCGACGAGCTCCTCGACCAGGCGGTTGAGCTCCGGGTCGCGGGGCTCGTAACGACGGCGCGTGGCGCGTCCCACGCAGGGAGGCTAACGGCTGGGCGCGGGCGCCGTCAGGGTCGGCCGGGGCCGTCGGCCGCTCAGATGTCCAGGTCCTCGAAAGCCAGCGAGACCCGCCAGGTCTTGAAGTTCACGGTGCTCGCCACGGCGGCGGCGGTGTAGCTGAGATCGCCGAGCGGCGCCTCGAGGAGGACCATGCCCCGCACCTCGGTGCCGCTGCGGGCGAGCTGCTTGCGCACCCAGCCGATGCGCTGGAGGACCTCCGCCACCGGATCTCGCAAGGGGTCCGGGTCGGCGATCACCACCACCACGAAGCCGCCCGCGGCGTCCCGCGCCAGCAGATCGATCTCGCCCACGTCAGTGGGGTAGCCGATGCCGACGGGCCGTCCCTGCTCGTCGCGCACCACCGCGAGGCCCGGCTCCAGGAGCCCGGGCTGCTGGGCGAGCTGGGCGCGCAGCTGGCCCGGGTCGAGCTTGAGGGACGACCCGCTGCGCGTGGCCCGGGTGGGGGCCGGGCGCGCGGGGCGGACAGGCGCCGGGCGCACGGGCCGGGCCACCTGCGGGGGCGGCGCGGCGGCGCCGGTGTCGTCCAGATCCACCTCGTCGTAGAGCTCGACCTCCGCGGGCGAGGGAAGCTGGGCGTTGGCCAGGGAGGCGCGAGGTCGGGCCGCCACCGGCTTGCCGCCGGGGCTGGCAGAGAGGCTCAGGTCGCGCGCCACGCGCCCGCAGTTCGGGCAGATGCGCTGACCGTCCTCGAGACGCGTGCTGCACGCGCGACAGAACATGGCGGCGCCTCGCCGCGGGGCTCGCGACCGCCCAATGGCCCCGGTTCCCCCCGCCTGGCTCCTTTCGTCCGGACGGCCCCCGGGGCTTAGGGGGCCCCACCGAAGCGCTTCAGGCGGCTCCGCGCAGGGCCCGCAGCCGCTCGATCATCACCGCCTGGGCGCTCGGCCCCCCGCTCGTCCCGGCCCGGCGCTGGAGCTCGCGCACCTGGGTGAGCAGGGGTGCGTGCGCCTCCAGGAAGGCCTCGGTGGCCGCCAGGGGATCCTCGGGCTTGCCGGCCAGGACCGCCTCGGTCAGCTCCCGCTGGAGGTCGAGCAGGTCCCAACGCAGATCCGCCAGCAGCATGTGGTCCCACAGGTCCTCGGCCCGGATCTGGGGCAGCCGGCGGTAGATGCCGTTGATGCCGGTGGCGTCGCCCACGCGCGCGTACACGCGGGCCGCCAGCAGCGGCGCCACGGGAACCTCCTCGCAGATGCGCACGATGTTCAGGCCCCGGTCCGCCAGCGGCAGCACGGCCACGTCCATGGCCAGGTTCTCGGGCAGCCCCTGCTCCACGAGGGCGTCGCGGCGCCGCTCCACCTGCTCCGCCTCGCCGGCGCTCAGGAACTCGCCGCGGTGGTCGCGCAGCTCGGCGAGCCCCGCTCGCAGGCGCTCCAGGCGGCGCGGGTCCGGCTCGTTGCTCCCGCTGCGCACCAGGAAGCGCGCCACGTGGCGCACGGCGCGATCCGTCTCGATCAGCGCGGCATAGGTTGGCTCGCGCGGAATGGCTTCTGCCGGCCCCAGCAGGCGCTGGCGGTAGATCGGGATCTCGAGCACGTCCTCGGCCAGCAGCAGGGCGCACGCCGCCTCGGGGATCTCCACACCGAGCTCGCTCAACAGGGTGGGGATCGCGGTGACGCCGACCACGTCGAGCAGACGGTTCGTCATCACCAGGGCGGTGATCTCGCGCCGCAAGCGATGGCCGCGCACGGCCTCCGGAAAGGCGCTCCGAAAGGTGCGGGGGAAGTAGCTCTCGAGCAGCGGCTCGCAGTAGGCCCGGGTGACGAGGTCGCTCTCCGCCAGGGCCTGGCGGGTGCGCAGCTTGGCGAGACCCAGCAGGACCGCGAGCTCGGGCCGGGTGAGCCCCTCGCCGGCGGCGGCGCGACGAGCCAGCGCCCGGGCGTCCGGCAGACGCAGCTCCCCGGCATCCACGGCCTCGGGCTCGCACAGGAACTCGATGGCGCGCTGGAAGGACTCGAGATCCTGGCGCGAGCGGCGCTCGTCCAGGGAAAGGGCGAGGGCCTGACCGCGGTTGTGGGCCAGCACGCTCTCGCAGGCATCGGCGGCGGCCTGCCCGAGCGCCCGGCTGCGCTCCTCCGGCGCGAGGCGTCCGGAGCGCAGCAGCGGCGCCAGCAAGACCTTGTAGTTCACCTCGTGGTCGGAGAGGTCCACGCCCGCCGAATTGTCGATGGCATCCGTGTTGAGCCGAACCCCAGCCCGGGCGGCTTCGATGCGGCCCGCCTGGGTGAACCCCAGGTTGCCGCCCTCCCCCACCACCCGCGCGCGTAGGGCCCTGGCGTCGATGCGCACCGCATCGTTGGCCCGATCGCCCACGTCCGCGTGGCCCTCGCTGGACGCCTTGACGTAGGTGCCGATCCCGCCGTTCCACAGCAGGTCCATGGGCATGGCCAGGATGGCGCGCACCACCTCGTTTCCGCTGGCCTGTGCCTTGGCCAGGCCGAGGCGTTCGCGCACGCGGGGCGAGAGATCGATGCGCTTGGCCGTGCGCGGGAAGACCCCTCCTCCCGCCGAGATTGCGGCCGTGTCGTAGTCGGCCCAGGTCGATCCCGGCAGCTCGAACAGGCGCTTGCGCTCGGCCCACGCAACCTCGGGATCCGGGTCCGGATCCAGGAAGACGTGGCGGTGGTCGAAGGCGGCCAGCAGCTGGACGCGTCGCGCCAGCAGCATGCCGTTGCCGAACACGTCGCCGGACATGTCACCGATGCCGACCGCCGTGAAGGCATCCGTCTCGGGGTCGATCCCGAGCTCCGCGAAGTGGTGCTTCACGCACTCCCAGGCGCCCCGGGCGGTAATGCCGAACTTCTTGTGGTCGTAGCCCTCGGAGCCCCCCGAGGCGAAGGCGTCGCCCAGCCAGAAGTCGTGCTCCGCGGAGACGGCGTTGGCCACGTCGGAGAGATGCGCGGTGCCCTTGTCCGCCGCCACGACCAGGTAGGGGTCGTCGTCGTCGTGCCGGTACACGTCGGCGGGCGGCTCCACCTTCCCGTCCGCGTCCACGTTGTCGGTCAGGTCGAGCAGGCTCGCCACGAACACCCGGTACTGCTCGTCGGCCAGGGCGCGCGCCTCGCGGGGCGAGAGCCCGTGCCGCTTGAGCACGAAGCCTCCCTTGGCGCCGACCGGGACGATCAGGCCGTTCTTCAGCATCTGCGTGCGCATCAGCCCGAGGATCTCGACCCGCAGGTCGTCGGCACGGTCGCTCCAGCGCAGACCCCCGCGCGCCACTGCGCCACCGCGCAGATGGATCCCCATCATCGGCGCCGAGTGCACGAACACCTCGCGGTGCGGCCGAGGACCGCCGATCTCGGGCACCCGGGCCGGGTCGAGCTTGAAGGCGATGCGGTGCGGACCCCGCTGCGGCGCGAAGAAGCTGGTGCGCAGGGTGGCTTCCACCAGCGCGTGCAGCCCGGCCAGAGCGCGGTCCTCGTTGAGGGACGGGATGCGGTCCCGGTAGGCTTCGAAGGCCTGCTCGAGCCAGCTCCCGCGCTCTCGCCGCTCGGTCTCGGGCAGGGCCGGGTCGAAGCGGGCCTCGTGGAGCAGCACGAGGAGACGTACGGCCAGGGGATTCTCCAGCAGGACGCCGCGCACGAAGGGGCGCGCCAGCGTCCCCTGGATCTGCATGAAGTATTCGACGTAGGCTCGCACCGCGTCGACCTGCTTCCAGTCCAGGCCGGCGCCGAGCACGAGGCCGTTCAGGGCGTCGTCGGGCACCTCCCTGGCCAGCACCGCGCGCAGCGCCTCCCCGAGCCGCGGCGCGACCACGTCGAGATCCTCCTGGGTCCCGCCCAGGGGCAGCACGCGCAGCGTCTCCACCACCGCCGGCGGGCCGTCGGTGGGCTGCACGAGGGCCTGGGTGGCGTCGACCACCCGGATCCCGAAGTGGTCCACCACCGGCAGCAGGTCGGACAGGAGCGGCGCCTCGCGCAGGAAGATCTTGATGACGGTGGTCTCGTGCGAGGGGTCGGCGCGGTCGAAGTAGATTGCGAACTGCGGCGTTGCGGTGGCCGCCAGCGCCTCGAGCGCCTCCACGTCGCGCACCGCGTCGGCCGGGTCGGTGCGCACGCGCAACGCCTCGGGGAAGGCCGTCTCGTAGCGGGCGGCCAGCACCGCGGCGCGGGTCTCGCTGTAGTGCTCCAGCAGCGCCTCGTCCAGGCGGTCCTCCCAGCGCGAGCAGAGCGCCTGGATCTGCGGCTCGAGCCGCGCGGGATCTGGCAGCTCGAGGCGGCCCGCGCTGGACGTTCCGAAGTAGTGCAGGACGGCCGTGCCCTCCTCGATGAAGGAGGCGCGATCGTCCAGGTAGGTGGCGCCGGTGCACGCCTGGAGCAGCTGGCCGATGCGGCCACGCAGGTCCTCGCCGTAACGTTCGCGCGGGATCAGGACCGCCGCGTAGAAGGAACGCCGCGGCCGGTCCGCGCGCAGCACCAGGTTCACCTGCTTGCTGCCCTCGGAGTCGACCATCTCGCGGATCAGCTCGGCGATGCCGTCCACGTCGCTGCCGAGCAGGAACTCCACGGGGGCCGAGTCGAAGGCGGCCACCATCGCCTTCCAGCGGTGTGAGCCACGCGGGGACCCGTCGCGCGCCAGGATCTGCTCGAGCCGCTCCGAGAGCAGCGGAACCTGGGAGGCGGGGATGCGCAGGGCCCGGAAGGCGAATTGCCCGAAGACGATGGTGAAGCCGGTGGTCTGGCCCTGGTCGTCGAGGTCCATCACCACCACCCGGTCGAGGCGCCCGGGCCGGTGCATGCGCGACTCGAGGCGCGACTTGTCGATCAGGATGATGCGGGGGTCCTCCAGGACGATGCGGATGTCCTCGGGAATGTCCGGCCCGCGGCGCGGCTCGCGCAGCACGCTGGTGGCGTCGTCGCGCCAGAGTCCGAGCCCGGAGCCCGGGATCAGACGCACCTCGAGCTCGCCGTCCACCTGGCGCAGCCCGTAGCGGCGCACGCCCATGAAGACGAAGCGGTCCTCGATGAGCCAGTTCAAGAAGCGGCAGATGCGGGCGGCCCGCTCGGAACCGCCTTCCAGGTGGCGTCCCGCGTACTCGACGTTGGCGCCGAGCTCCCGCACCACACGGATCATGCGGCGGTGGTCCTCGGTCACGTCCCGCACGGTGTCCATGAGCTCGCGCAGGGCCCCCGCCAGCTCCCCGAGCCGCCCGGCGTCCTCCACGCGCGGGACCACCTCCGCGTAGACCAGGGACTCCGCCCGGGCTACGCCCCGGGTCCCCAGGCGCTCCAGGCACCCGTCCGCCGCGCGCTGGGCCGGCAGGATCGGATGCAGGAAGATCCGCTCGCGCAGGCCGTGGCGCTGCAGGAACATGCGCAGGCTGTCCACGATGAACGGCCGATCGTCCTGGAGCAGCTGCACGAGCGTGTGGCCGGGCCGGTCGCTGGGGTTCTCCACCCGGACGGCGATCTGGCCCGGCTCCCGCCGCGCCGCGAAGGCGAAGGCGTCCGCGGCCAGGCGCGCCAGGGCGCTCTCGCCACCGGCGGGATGGCGCTCCAACCCGCGCAGCAGGGTGCGGGCGAAGCCGTCGAACACCACGCGCAGGGAGCCCTCCACGTGCTCCTGCGCCGCCTCGATCACCCGATCGATTGCGGGCCGTTCGGCGTCCACCGGAGGGGATGGTAGTGAGCGGATGGCGGCCTCGCATGCCGCAGGCCGGCGGGGGTGGTCGCGCGCCGGCTGGGCTATCCCTCCGTTCGAGGGTCCGCATGAAGGCCGTGTTGCAGTACCGGGCCAGTCCCGGCTTCCGCGCGCAGATCGAGCAGGAGGCGCCTGGCTGGCTGGAGGTCGTGGTGGTGGAGGAGACCGACCGGCCGCGCTTCGGCGGGGAGATGCGCGACGCGCGGGTCCTGCTTCACGTGCTCGAGCCGGTGACCGCCGCGGTGATCGCTGCGGCTCCACGGCTCGGGCTCGTCCAGAAGCTCGGGGTGGGGGTCAACACCATCGACCTCGAGGCCGCCCGGGCCCGGGGCATCGCCATCTGCAACATGCCGGGGACGAACACGCCGGCCGTGGCGGAGCTCGCCCTGCTCCTCGTGCTCGGGGCCCTGCGCCGCGTGGCCTACTTCGATCGCGCGACGCGCCGCGGCCTGGGCTGGCAGGCGGAGCTGCCGCACTTCGACGGGGTGGGCGAGCTGGCGGGCCGCAGCGTGGGTCTGCTGGGCTACGGGGCCGTGGCGCGGCACCTGGCGCCCGCGCTGGCCGCCCTGGGCGCGAGGGTGCTCTATACCGCCCGCACGCCCAAGGCCGACGCCCAGGCGGCCTGGCGCACGCTTCCCCAGCTGCTGGCCGAGGCGGACGTGGTGTCCCTGCACCTGCCCCTCACGCCGGAGACCGAGCAGCTCATGAATGCGGAGCGCTTCGCCAGCATGAAGCCGGGCAGCGTGCTGGTGAACACGGCGCGCGGGGGGCTCGTGGACGAGGCGGCCCTGCTCGAGGCCCTGCGCTCCGGTCACCTGCGCGCCGCGGGGCTCGATGTCTTTGCCGAGGAGCCCGTCAAGCCGGACCATCCGCTGCTGGCCCTCGACAACGTGGTGGTGACGCCGCACCTGGCGTGGCTCACCCCGGAGACGCTGGCGCGGAGCCTGGCGGTGGCCTTCGACAACTGCCGCCGCCTGCGCGACGGGGAGCCGCTGCGTCACCGGGTCGTCTGAAGCGGGAGAAGGAGGATTCCATGATCTCGGCCGAGGAACGTCCGAAGCGACACGTCCGCGTGCACGGTAGCCGCATGGCCTACGTGGAGGCCGGCGCCGGCGATCCGATCGTCTTGCTGCACGGGAACCCCACGTCCTCGTACCTCTGGCGCAACGTGATCCCGCACCTGGAGGGGCTCGGACGCTGCCTGGCCCCGGACCTGATCGGCATGGGCGACTCGGACAAGCTCGAGCCGAGCGGCCCGGAGCGCTACCGCTTCGTGGAGCATCGCCGCCATCTGGACGCATGCTTCGAGGCGCTCGGGGTGCGCGAGAAGGTGACGCTGGTGGTGCACGACTGGGGCTCGGCGCTCGGCTTCGACTGGGCGCGCAGGCATCCCGACGCCGTCCGGGGCATCGCCTACATGGAGGCGATCGTGCGGCCGCTCTCGTGGGCCGACTGGCCCGACGCCGCCCGCAAGGTCTTCGAGGGCTTCCGCTCGCCCGCCGGCGAGGCCATGGTGCTCGAGAACAACGTGTTCGTGGAGCGGGTGCTGCCCGGCTCGATCCTGCGCAAGCTCGCGGATGCGGAGATGGAGGTGTACCGGCGCCCCTACCGGGAACCGGGCGAGAGCCGCCGCCCGACCCTCACCTGGCCGCGGGAGATCCCGATCGACGGGGAGCCCGCCGACGTGCACGAGATCGTGAAGGGCTACGCCGACTGGCTCTCCCGCGCGCCCGTGCCGAAGCTGTTCGTGAACGCGGAGCCCGGGGCGATCCTGACCGGTGCGCAGCGCGAGTTCTGCCGCGGCTGGCCGCATCAGAGCGAGGTGACCGTGACGGGCGGCCACTTCGTCCAGGAGGACGCTCCGGACGAGATCGGCCGGGCCGTGGCAGAGTGGCTGAGCGGCCTGGCCTGAGTCGGCTCGAAAGCGCGGGGACGGACCGCCGCCTTCAGCGGCTGCCGCTCGATGCGAGCCAGGCGAGGGAGGCCGCGCGGGCCTCGGAGCTGAGCCAGCCTTCGAGCATGGGATCCGCCGCCCGCGACACGACCGCTTCGATCCTCGCCATGGCGGCGTGGCGCACCTGGTGCTTGATGCGCCCGTAGCTGTCCGCGGGCATGCTCGCCAGGTCGCGCGCCACTTCGAGGGCGCGCCCGAGCACGGCTTCCGGCGGCTGGAGCTCGTCGAGCAGGCCGCGCCTTTGCGCCTCGTCGGGTCCGAACGTCCGGGCGGAGAGCGTGGTGTAACGAACGTCCTGCGGCGCGCACTCCGCACTCAGGACGATCATGGCAACGGCTGGGAACGGGATGCCGACGCGAGCCTCGGTCAGGCCGAACTGGGCGTCTCCCACGGGGCCGACCCGGTAATCGGCCACCAGGGTCATGACGAGAGCTCCGGCCACGGCATGGCCGTTGACGGCGGCCACCACGGGAATCGGGCACGCGTACAGCCCTCCGATCACGCGGTTCAGCACGGCGAGGAAATCGCGCTGCTCCGCCACCGAGTAGCCCGGCACGACCTTGAGATCGAGCCCCCCCGAGAAGAAGCGTCCGGTGCCCGTCAGGACGAGAGCCCGTGCCTTCTTCACCACCTGCGAAGCCAGGACGGCCTCCACCTCGCGAGCCAGCTCGAGGCAGAACGCGTTGGCCGGCGGCCGGTTCAACGTCAGGACGGTGATCCCATCGGGGTTCTCGACGACCGCGACGTTCACCGGGGCCACCAGAGGTACAGGAAGGCCGGGCCGCGCACGGGGCCGAACCAGGCCGAGAGGTCGAGCCCGAGCGGCGCGAGGGGCTGGGAGTAGAGGTTCTCGCGCCACTCGCGCGGCCGGTGGTAGACCACAACCCGCGAAGATTCGAGGCCGGCGCGCCGCTCCACCTCCTGCACCGTCTCGGGCAGGGTGGCGATGCCGTCCACCAGGCCCTGGGCCAGCGCCTGACGCGCCGCGTAGACGCGACCGTCGGCGAGCGCCGCCACGCGCGCCCGATCGAGCTTCGGCCGCCCCTGGACCACCACCTCGACGAAGCGGTCCTGGAGCTCGTCGAGCACGCTCTGGAGCTGGGCGTGCTCCGCCGGGCTCATGGGGCGCAGCGGCGAGCCTGCGTCCTTGTACTCGCCAGCCGTCAGGGTCTGGTTCTGGATCCCGAGCTTTTCCATCAGCCCGGAGACGTTGATCCCGAGCATCAGCACGCCGATCGAGCCGGTGACGGTGGTCGGGTAGGCGTAGACGCTGTCCGCCGCCATGGCCACGAAATAGGCTCCGGAGGTGGCGATGCCCAGCAGCTGGGCCACCACCGGCACCTTCTGCTGCTGCTTGAAGCGCAGGATCTCGTGGTGCACGACTTCGCTGGCGGTGACCGTGCCCCCGGGGCTGTGGATGCGGAGGATCAGGGCGCGCACGCCCTCCTCTTCGGCGCGGTCGAGCTGCGCGCGCACGCGCGTCACCACGCTCTCGCGCCCGCCGAACCCGAAGGCCCCGCCCTCCTCCTCGGACGTGATGGGCCCCTCGATCTCCACCAGCGCGATCTTCGGACCCCGCTCGCCGTAGACGGTCTTCTCCACCAGCTCGCCACGCCAGAGCCCGCCCAGGTCCACGCTGATGCAGCCGCTCAGGAGGGCGGTCAGCGCGACGATCGCCCCCGCGCGTCCGCAACGCGGCGGGCGGCTCACGCCCAGCAGACCGCCACCTGGCGGGGACCCCGATAGGGCAGCCGACCGTGGGCGACCGAGTGGTTGTCGATGGCCACCACGTCGCCGCGCTGCCAGGGCTCGACGACGAGGTTCTTCCAGATGGCGTCGCGCACGGCCTCCATGTCGGTGTCGGAGATCTCGCCACCATCCACATGGGTGCAGTGCAGCGCCTGGGCGTCCGCCGACGCCGTGCGCCGCTTGAGCGCGACCATGACCCGGGCGAACTGCCAGAGCATCCAGTGGCGCAGGGTCGGTCGCAGGCGGAAGATGCGTGCGTACTCGCCGGGTGCGGCCGACAGGTGGAAGACGGCGGCGTGGTTGTGCCAGACGGTCTCGCCGGTCACCGGATGCTCGCGGCTCACGGGCTGTGTATTCACCAGACGCAGGCCGCCGCCCTCGGTCCATTCGAAGGCGAAGCCCTGTTCGCGGCACTTGGCCTCGACTTCCGCGCGATCGCGGGTCTCGAACATCTCGTCCCAGCGCTTGAGCTTCCAGAGGTCGAAGCGCCCCCCGCCGCCGGGCCCCGTGTAGTTGCGCACGATGCGGATGCCGCCCTCCTCGAAGCGCTTGCGCACCTCCGGGGCGAGATCGCTCCACACGCGCCGGAAGTCCACCAGCGGGGTCTCGCCGCTTCCCGCTGCGGGCGGCACCAGGCAGCAGAAGAACACCCGGCGCGGCGGGCTCGGCAGGAAGCTCATCTCGCAGTGCTGGGGAATCGGGTAGTAGCCGGGCAACTCGCTGGCCGAGAAGACGTGGTCCGTGAGGGCGTCCCGCGGCGAGGTGCCGAGGTACTCGCGCTTCAGCTCGCCGTCGATGGCCCGCGCCAGCCGCTCGAAAGCCTGGGGACCGTCCACCGCGAAGCCGCGGAAGAGCAGCGCTCCGTGCTGGGCGAGCCGCCCCTGGACCCACTCCGCGTGGTCCCGCAGCCAGGCACACAGGCGTCCGAGGTCCGCGTCCTGGCCCGGCCGCACCACCAGCGGCAGGCCGCCGGGAGCACCGGCCAGGGTCTCCAGCCGATAGGCGCCGTCGGGGGTGGCGTCGGGCGGCACGACGCTACTCCACCACCACCGTGCCCGTGGCCTCCGGGTGTTGCTTGATGCGGAAACGCCAGGTGCCCGGCTCGGCGAAGCGGTGCGTCCAGGATTCGCCCTGGGCGAGGGGAGGGCTCTCGAAGGAGCCATCCGTGGCGACGATGGTGTGGCCGCCCGGCATGGCGTCGCGATTGCGGAACGTCACCGCGTCACCCGCCTGGATGGTGACCTCCGCCGGGGCCACGTGGTTGTGCCCGACCTCGACGCGGGCGCCCTCCCCGGCCCGGGTCGCGACCGGAGCCAGGAGCTGCGCGGCGAACACGCCGGCAAGCATGAGACGCGCCATGAGTACCCTCCTCGCGGAAGCAGACGCGCGGAGCATACCCCGGAGCCGACGAACCCGCCCGGCCAGAAGCGGAAACGGTCGGAAGCTCAGCGCCCGGGCGAAAG
>JBFIML010000076.1:0-11811 GCA_041611735.1 Myxococcota bacterium
CGGCGTCCCGGCGCGCCGCGCGCGCGCCGGGACGCCCTTCCCCCGCCGGCTCAGGACCCGGCTCCGGCACGCCGATACGCCCGCGAGCCCCGGCCGGGCCGCTCGCCGTGTCGTGGCCCGGGTTCGTGTTGCTTGCGAAGCGCCGATCGCTCGCGCACACTCGCGAGGGCTTCGGCGGCGGCTTCGAAGGGAGCTCGGCATGCAATCGGGCTTCAATACCAACGTCCGCTACCGGAGCGTGATCTTCCACGTGCAGACCGAGGACAGCGGGCGGGCCCATCCCCACGTGATCACCCATCTCTATCACGGCGGCACGATCCTGGCTTCCATGAAGCGCGACTACGGCGACCTGCTCGACTCCCCCGAGCTGGCCCGCGAGCTCAAGGAGCTGATGGAGATCCAGCACGCCGGCATGCTGCAGCAGCTGCGCCGCGGCGAGTTCGACGCCGTGATCCGGGAGCGGCTCGGCCCCGACGTCCTGGCAGAGACGCCGCCCGTGGCGCCGACGCGAGCTTCGTCCGAGGCGGAGAACGCCCCCGAGGCGGCGCCTGCCCGGGCGGACCGCCCCGCGCAGCGTCCCCTCGACGAGATGATCCTCGCCTACCTCGTAGAGAACGCGCGTCAGCGCAAGCGCCGGGTGCAGTGAACCGAAGCGGTGCGGTCGTCGCCGCCACGCGCGGCGACCCCCTGATCCGCCTGTTCCACGTCTCCAAGTCGTACCTGGCGGGCAGCTACGCCCTGCACGATGTCTCCCTCGAGGTGGCCAAGGGGCAGATGGTCTTCCTGACCGGCCCGAGCGGCGCCGGCAAGACCACGCTCCTCAAGCTCCTGTTCGCGGCCGAGCGTCCCAGCGAGGGACAGATCCTGGTGCTGGGACGCAACGTCGGGCGCCTGCGCGAGACGGCGATCCCGGCGCTGCGACGCCGCATCGGCGTCGTGTTCCAGGACTTCAAGCTGCTTCCGCGCCGAACCGTGGAGGAGAACGTGGCCCTGGGCCTGGAGGTGCTGGGCACGCCGCCCCGGGAGGTCCGCGGCCGGGTCTTCGGGATCCTGAAGCGCGTGGGCCTCCAGCACCGTCGCCACCACCACCCGACCTCCCTCTCGGGTGGAGAGCAGCAGCGCGTGGCCCTGGCCCGGGCCCTGGTCAACGACCCCGCCATCCTGCTGGCCGACGAGCCCACCGGCAACCTGGATCCGGAGCTCACCGTCGAGATCATGGACCTGATCGCATCGCAGGCGGTGCGCGGGACGACGGTCCTGGTGGCCACCCACGACCGGGCCCTGCTGCGCCGCTACGGCAAGCGGACGCTGCGCCTGGAGGACGGTCGTCTCCAGGAAGACGTGCCGGCCGGGGCGCTCCGGGCATGACGCGCCTGGTCTATCGGCTCGTCTATCTCTCCCGCGCGGCCCTGCGCGGCCTGCAGGCCAGCCCGGTGACCTCGGGCGTGGCGTCGGTGACGCTGGCCGTGGCCCTGGTCCTGGTCGGAACCTTCCTCTTGGTGGTGACCAACATGGGGCTGCTGCTCGAGCGCGTGGGCCGCGATCTCGCGGTGACTGCCTACCTGGAGGAGGGGCTCTCCGCCGAGGCCCGGCGCGACCTGGCCCAGCGGGCCGCGGCCCTGGGCGGCGTCGAGAGCGTCGAGATCGTCAGCAAGGAGGAGGCGCTGCGCCGCTTCGGGGAACGCGTGGGTGGGGCCGCGTTGCTCGAGGGGCTCGAGGAGAATCCGCTTCCGGCCTCCCTGGAGGTGCGGCTGGATTCCGAGCACCGCTCGGCGACGGCGGTTCGGGCCGTGGCGGACGCGCTCGCCGGCATGCCCGAGGTGGAGGAGCTCGGCAGCAGCCAGCAATGGGTGGAGGGCTACGCCCGGGCCCGCGGGCTCGTGCGCGGCCTCGGTTTCGGCCTCGGTGGCGTGCTCGCCCTCGCCACCTTGCTGATCGTGGCCAACACGATCCGACTCACCCTGCTGGCCCGCCGCGACGAGCTCGAGATCCTGTCCCTGGTCGGCGCGAGCCGCACCTACCTGCGCGTCCCCTTCCTGCTGGAGGGCATCCTGCAGGGAGCGGCCGCCGGGGCCATCGCCGTGGCCCTGCTCTTCGTGCTGTTCCGGCTGGCGGTGCCCGCCCTGGGCGACGGGCTCGAGCTCTTCCTCGGCTGGTCGGACCCCGTCTTCCTGCCCTGGGGGCAGGCCCTGCTCCTGGTGGGCGGGGGAGCCGCCCTCGGCTGCGTGGGAGCGGGCCTCGCGCTGAGCGGCGAGCGGCTTCCGTGAGGGCTCGCGGCGTCCCCCTGGTCCTCGCGCTGCTCGCCGTGGCCGGGGCTGCAGCCGGTGAGGACGAACGCCGCCGCGAGCTGGACGACCTGCGGCGCGCCATCCAGGAGCGTCGCGAGCGGGTGGCGACCTACGAGCGGGAGCAGCGCGGCCTGCTGGAGACGCTGGAGGAGATCGACCGCCTGGCGGCAGCCCTCGCTGCCGACGGGCGCCAGGCCCGCCGCCAGGCCCGCGAAGCGCGGGAGTCCCTGGTCGAGCTCGAGGCGCGCACCGCGGAGCTGGAGGAGCGCCTGGCTCGCACCCGCCGCGCCATGGCGGCGCGGGCCGTGGCGCTCTACCGCAGCGGCGAGGTGGGTCCCGTGCAGGTGCTCTTCCAGGCCGGGGACCTGCGCGACCTGCTGACGCGGCTGGAGGCCTTGCGCCGGCTCCTGCGCCACGACCGGGGGCTCCTCGCCCGCGCCCGGGAAGAGGCCGAGGCCCTGGCCCTCGCACGGGAAGCTGCGCAGCTCGCTGCGGACCGCCACCAGCAGGCCCTGGCCCGGGTGGAGGTGCGCGCCCGGGAGGTGGGGGAGGAGCGCCGCGCCAAGCGGGAGTTCATGGCCCGGGTGCGGGCCGACCGGGGCCGGGAGCGGGCGGCGCTGGTGGAGCTGGAGGCCGCCGCCCGGACCCTGGAGGAGACCCTGGCCCGGCTGCCCGCCGGCAGCCGGACGCTGCCGGGGCCGCGCGGCGCCGGCTCCTTCGTGGCGCTGCGCGGTCGGCTCGATTCCCCCGTGGAGGCCCCCGTCGTGCGCGGCTTCGGCCGCGTGGTGGACCGCGAGTTCCATACGCAGATCTTCCGCAAGGGCATCGATTTCGCGGCGCCTCTCGGCACCCCGGTGCGGGCCGTGGCGGACGGCGAGGTGCGCTTCGCCGGCTGGTTCCGGGGCTACGGACGGCTGGTGATCCTCGACCACGGCGAGCGCTATTTCACGGTCTGCGGGCACCTGGACGAGATCCGGGTGGACGTGGGCGACGCGGTGGCGGCCGGGTCGGTGATCGGAACCGTGGGAGACACGGGCTCGCTCAGCGGTCCCCGCCTGTATTTCGAGATCCGCAACGGCGGCCAGCCCCTGGATCCCCACGACTGGCTCCGGGGCGAGCCGGCAGGCTAGAATGGCGGGGCAACGGTCCGCTCGGTCAAGGCAAGCCAACGGCCGGCCGAATGCCCTCCCGATGACCCGCCGCGCGGACGGTCCGGCCCTCGAGACGGAAAGACGCGAGACGACCATGCGCCGTACCACCCTTCGATCCGCCCTCTGGTTCGCCACCGGCGTGGCCGCTGCCGTCGGGTTCTTTGCCTCCGCCGGAGGCGTGGGGCAGGTTTCCGCGGCCCGCTACGAGGATCTCAGCCTGTTCACGTCGGTCCTGCACCTGGTGCGGCGCAACTACGTGGACGAGGTGGACGAGACCACGCTGGTGCGGGGGGCCGTACGCGGGATGCTCGCCGAGCTCGATCCGCACTCCGCCTACCTCGATCCGCGCGCCCACAAGGAGATGCAGATCGACACGAAGGGGGAGTTCCACGGCATCGGCATCGAGATCTCCAAGCGTCGCGACGGCTTCATCGAGGTGGTGGCGCCCATCGACGGCACCCCAGCCTCCAGGGCCGGCATTCGCGCTCGCGACCAGATCGTGGCCATCTGCCCCGAGGAACGGCCCGAGGAATGGACCGAGGAGTGCCAGTCCACCAAGAACATGACGCTGTTCGAGGCGGTGCAGCTCATGCGGGGGCGCAAGGGCACCAAGATCACCATCATGATCTTCCGGCAGGGCTTCGAGCGGCCGGAGCCCTACAGCGTGGTCCGCGACGTGGTGAAGGTGGAGTCCGTGACGGGCCGTCTGCTCGAGAGCGGCTACGGCTACGTGCGCATCCGCGCCTTCCAGGAGCGGACCACGCGAGATCTGGGGCAGGCCTTGGGGCAGATCGCCCAGGAGGCTGGCGGGCGCCTCGACGGTCTCGTGCTCGACCTGCGCGACAACCCGGGCGGGCTGCTCGACCAGGCCGTGCAGGTGGCCGACCGCTGGGTGCCCGACGGGCTCATCGTCTATACCCAGGGCCGCGTGGAGAGCCAGCGCCAGGAGTTCCGCGCCCACAACGACGGCAGCGAGGAGCTCTACCCGATGGTGGTGCTCGTGAACGCGGGCAGCGCCAGCGCCTCGGAGATCGTGGCCGGGGCCCTCCAGGACCAGCACCGCGCGCTGGTGGTGGGAACGCCGACCTTCGGCAAGGGCTCGGTGCAGACCGTGTACCCGTTGGAGGACGGCTCGGGCCTGCGGCTCACGACCGCGCTCTACTACACGCCGGGCGGCCGTTCGATCCAGGAGGTGGGCATCGCGCCGGACATCATCGTGGAGGCGCTGCCGCCCGCCGGCGAGGAGGAGGCCACGGAGCGCCGCGGTCGGCCCCTGCGCGAGCGCGACCTGGAGCGCCACCTGACCCAGCCCGAGGTCCCGGAAGCCCCGGCCGAGGAGCCCGGGCCGCCGACCGCCAAGGATCCGGACGCCGAGGACATCCAGCTCACCCGCGCCCTCGAGGTGCTCAAGAGCTGGAGCTACTTCGAGCGCCTGCAGCAGGCCCGCCTCGGCGGGGCCGCAGTGGTGCGGGCCGAGGCGCCGTAAGCTGGTGTCGCGGCGGCGCGCCCGGGCGCCGCGAAGCGTCAGTCCCGAGACGGGGGCAGCGTGAGCTCGAGCCCGCCCGGCCCGGCCGCCCAGGGACGACGCATCTGGACCGTCACCGAGCTGGCGGCTGAGGTGTGTTTCCTGCTCGACGACGCCCTCGGGCGCGTCTGGCTGGTCGGCGAGGTCAGCAACCTGCGTCGGCCCGCTTCCGGACACCTCTACTTCACGCTCAAGGACGACTCCGCCCAGCTGCGCGCCGTCCTGTTCCGCTCGGACGCCGAGCGCCTGCCCTTCGATCCGGAGGACGGACTCCAGGTGCTGGCCTTCGGCGAGCTGACCTTGTGGGAGCCGCGCGGCGACCTGCAGGTGCGTGTGCGGCATCTGGAGCCGCGGGGGCGCGGCGCCCTCCAGCTCGCCTTCGAGCAGCTGCGGGCGCGGCTCGAGGGCGAGGGGCTGTTCGACCCGGCGCGCAAGCGGCCGCTTCCGGAGTTCCCCCGGGCCGTCGGGGTCGTCACGTCTCCCCATGGCGCAGCGCTGCGCGACGTGATCCGCGTGGCCGCCGGCCGTTGTCCGTGCATCCCGCTGGTGCTGGCGCCGGCGCGGGTGCAGGGCAGCGGAGCGGCCCGCGAGCTGGTGGCGGCCCTCGCCCGCGCAGCGGCCTGGCCCCAGGTGGACGTGGTCCTGCTGGTCCGCGGAGGCGGCTCCCTGGAGGATCTGCTGGCCTTCAACAGCGAGGAGCTCGCGCGCGCGGTGGCCGCCTGCCCGGTCCCCGTGGTGGCGGGCGTGGGGCACGAGATCGACGTCAGCATCGCGGACCTGGTGGCCGACGTCCGGGCGCCCACGCCGTCGGCGGCGGCGGCGCGGGCCGTGCCGGACCGGACGGCGCTCGGGATGCGCCTGGGACGCGACGCCCGGCGTCTGCGCACGGCGCTCGACGGCGTGCTGGGGCGCGGCCGCGTCCGCTTCGGGGCGGCGCGGGACTCGCTGCGTCGGGTCTCGCCGCGCGCCCGCCTGGAGACTCGGCGGGGGCGGCTGCGGGCAGCGGAGCGCGCCCTTCAGCGGGCCGGGGCCAGCCTGCTCGAGCGCCGACGGGCGCGGTTCGGCGTCCTGACCGGTCGCCTCGACTCGCTCTCGCCGCTGGCCGTGCTCGGGCGTGGCTTCGCGATCGTTCGCCGCAGCGCCGACGGGGCGATCGTGCGCGCCCCGGACGACGTCACGCCGGGCGCGGGGCTGCGCATCCGCCTGGCTGCCGGGGAGCTCGACGCCACCGTGGACGGCTCCCCTCGCCGTGACGCCCGCCCGCAGCGTCGATAGCATCACGCCATCCATGAGCGAGCCCGCCGATCCGGCCCGCGCCCGCCCGCCCGAGGAGCTCCCCTTCGAGTCCGCCCTCGGGCGCCTGGAGGAGGTCGTGGACCGCCTGGAGCACGGCGAGCTCCCCCTGGAGGAGTCGCTCGCCCTGTTCGAGGAGGGCGTGCGGCTCAGCCGGCGCCTGGCCGGCCAGCTGGAGCAGGCCGAGCAGCGCGTGGCGGTCCTGGTCGAGGAGGGCGGCGAGCTGCTGGCGCGACCCTTCGAGGGCCCCGAGGACGCCTCGTAGTGGACCTCTCTGCCTGGGTCGATGCGCGCCGACGCCTGCTGGACGAGCGCCTGGAGGCGCTGCTCCCGGCGGCCGACCAGGCGCCGGCCGACCTGCACGCGGCCATGCGTCACCTGCTATTCCCCGGAGGGAAGCGCCTGCGGCCCCTGCTGGCCCTGGCCGGCGCCGAGGCGGTCGGTGCGCCGCCCGAGCGCGGGCTGCCCATGGCCCTGGCGGTCGAGCTGGTGCACACCTACTCGCTGGTCCACGACGACCTGCCCTGCATGGACGACGACCGGGAGCGCCGCGGCCGTCCCACGGTTCACGTGGCCTTCGGGGAGGCGCTGGCGGTGCTGGCCGGCGACGCCCTGCTGGCCGCCGCCTTCGAGGTCCTGGTCTCGGCGGACGCGGCGGCCGCGCAGGTGCTGGGCTGCGTCGCGGATCTCGCCCGCGCCGCGGGCTCGCGCCAGCTGGTGGGCGGCCAGGCCGACGATCTGGCCTTCGATCCGGCAGTTCGGGACGCGTCGCGGGTGGAGGACGTCCACCGCCGCAAGACCGGAGCGCTCTTCGAGGCGGCGCTGGTGGGTGGTGCTCGCCTGGGTGGCGCCGGGCCCGCTACGCTCCGGGCGGTGGGACGCTTCGGCGAGCGCATGGGGGTGGCCTTCCAGATCGCCGACGATCTGCTGGATGGGTCGCGTTCGGAAACCTGCTCGCTCGTGCGCGTGCTGGGCCGAGACGGTGCGCAATCCCGGGCCGCGACGCTCCTGGACGAGGCCTTGAAGGCGCTCGAGCCGTTGGGTGCGGCCGGCGAGACGCTGCGCAGTCTGGCCCGCCAGGCGGTGTGGAGGAGGGCATGAGCCCCACGCTGCTGGAGGGGATCCGATGCCCCGCCGACCTGCGACGGCTCCCGCGCGAGCGAATGGCCGAGGTGGCGCACGCCCTGCGTCACGAGATCGTCGAGCGCGTCTCGCGCACCGGCGGGCACCTGGCGTCGAGCCTCGGCGCCGTCGAGCTGATCACGGCACTCCACTACGTCTTCGACACGCCGCGCGACCGGCTCGTCCTGGACGTGGGCCACCAGGGCTATGCCCACAAGATGCTGACCGGACGCCGGGAGACCTTCGACCGCATCGGCCAGGACGGCGGCATCGGCAAGTTCCTGCGCCGCAGCGAGTCCCCGTACGACCACTTCGGTGCGGGACACGCCGGTACCTCGATCTCCGCCGCCCTGGGCATCGCGCGCGCCCTGCAGCACCGCGGAGAGCCGGGCCGCGCCATCGCCATGATCGGCGACGGCGGCATGACGGCCGGCATGGCCTTCGAGGCCCTGAACCACGCCGGCGAGCTTCGCCAGCGCAACCTGGTGGTGGTGCTCAACGACAACGAGATGTCGATCTCGCCCAACGTGGGTGCGCTCAGCTCGTTCCTCTCGCGCAAGCTGTCCGCGCCCATGGCCCGGCGCATGAAGGGATGGGTCAAGGAGGTGCTGGGTTCCCTGCCCGGGGACATGGTGCACTGGGCGCAGAAGGCCGAGGAGTCGCTCAAGGTCTTCTTCTCGCCGGGGCTCCTGTTCGAGGCGCTCGGCTTCCGGTACGTGGGTCCCATCCAGGGCCACCGCATGGACGTGGTGCTGGAGACCTTCGAGAACGTCCGGCGCATGATCGAGGCCGGCGATGGGCCCGTGGTGGTGCACGCCATCACGGCGAAGGGGCACGGCTACGAGCCGGCGGAGCGCGATCCGCTCACCTACCACGGGGTGACCCCCTTCGAGGTCTCGTCGGGTCGCATGGCCAGCGGCAAGGGCGGTCCGCCCTCCTACACGCGCGTCTTCTCGGACACGCTGATCCAGCTGGCAGGCGAGGACGAGCGCATCGTGGGGATCACCGCGGCCATGCCCGGTGGCACCGGCCTGGACCGCTTCCAGGCCGCCTTCCCCGAGCGCTTCTACGACGTGGGGATCGCCGAGCAGCATGCCGTCACCTTCGCGGCGGGTCTCGCCACCGAGGGGCTCAAGCCCGTCGCCGCCATCTACTCGACCTTCCTGCAGCGCGCCTACGATCAGGTGGTCCACGACGTGTGCGTCCAGAACCTGGACGTGACCCTGGCCCTCGACCGGGCCGGGCTGGTGGGCGCCGACGGGGCCACCCATCAGGGCTTCTACGATCTGGCCTATCTGCGCACGTTGCCCAACATGGTGGTCATGGCGCCCAAGGACGAGAACGAGCTGCGTCACATGCTGCGCACCGCCATCGAGCATCCGGGCCCGGCAGCGCTGCGCTACCCGCGGGGCGCCGGATTCGGGGTGCCGCTCGATCCCGACGTAAAGTCGCTGCCGATCGGTGAGGCGGAGCTGCTGCGCGACGGCGATCACGTGCTGCTGGTGGCGATCGGAACGCTGGCCCACCCGGCCCTGGAGGCCGCCGGGGAGCTGGCGGCCCAGGGCATCTCCGCCGCGGTGCTCAATGCGCGCTTCGTGAAGCCCGTGGACGCGACCCGCATCGCGGACCTCGCCCGGCGCTGCGGGGCCGTGGTGACCCTGGAGGAGCACAGCGCTCTCGGGGGCTTCGGCGGCGCCGTGCTCGAAGCCCTCGCCGCGGCGGGCGTGGCGGTGCCCGCCCGCTGCCTCGCGGTGCCCGACCGGCTCGTCGAACACGGCAGCCCCGGCGCGCAACGGCACGCCTTCGGCCTGGAACCGCAGGGCATCGTACAGGCCACCCTCGGGCTGCTCGGCCGCGGGTAGAGATCCGCTGCTGCGACGCCGCCTCGACGAGCGACTCGTCGACGAGGGGCTCGCGGAGAGTCGCACGCGCGCCCAGGCCCTGATCCGCACGGGGCGCGTCCTGGTGGACGACGTGCCGGTGGACAAGCCCGGCACGCGGGTCCCCGACGCGGCCCGTCTGCGCCTGCGCGGAGGCGAGCGGCGCTACGCGTCGCGGGGGGGCGACAAGCTGGCGGGCGCCCTGGAGGACCTGGGCGTCGACCCCGCCGGCCGGGTGTGCCTGGACCTGGGGGCGTCGAGTGGGGGGTTCACGGACTGCCTGCTGCGACACGGCGCCCGGCGCGTGGTCGCTGTGGACGTGGGCTACGGCCAGCTCGACCCGCGCCTGCGCGGCGACCCGCGCGTGGTGGTCCGGGAGCGCACCAATGCCCGCCAACTGGCGGCCGACGCGCTCCCCGAGGCCGTGGATCTGGTGACCATCGACGTCTCCTTCATCTCGGTGCGCCTGATCCTGCCCCGGCTGGCCGAGATCGCCGCCCAGGCGGAGCTGCTCGTGCTCGTGAAGCCCCAGTTCGAGGTGGGGCGCGGGCAGGTGGGGCGCGGCGGCGTGGTGCGCGACGACGCCCTGCGCGCCCGCGCGGTCGACCGGGTGCGCGAGACGGCGGAGGCCCTCGGCTGGGCCGCCGTGGGTACGTGCGAGAGCCGGCTGCCCGGACCGAAGGGCAACCGGGAGATCTTCCTGCATCTTCGTCCCCGCGGGCGAGCCTCCGCTTGACGTTCCCCGCCGGGGATCTACCTTTTCACGGTTCGATCGATGGGAGGCGACGGGAATGCCCGTGGTCGAGGTGACGGCCGCCGCGGCGGAGCGCATCAAGCAGCTGCTGGACCGCGACGGAAAGCTCGAGAGTCATGCCATGCGCATGAAGGTCGTGGGCGGCGGCTGCTCCGGCCTGCAGTACCAGCTCGCCTTCGACGACCGCGTCGGGGAGGACGACGCCACCCTCGAGCTGCACGGCGTGCGCGTCGTGGTGGACGAGAAGAGCGCGCTCTATCTGGCCGGATCGGTGCTCGACTTCGTGGACACGCTCCAGGAGTCCGGTTTCAAGATCACGAACCCGAACGCGCAGAGCACCTGCGGGTGCGGCCAGTCCTTCGGCGCCTGAGCCGACCGCCAGCCTCCCGCGGGGAGGCCGATGACCGTCCAACCGCCCGTCTACCTGGACCACCACGCCACCACGCCCGTGGACCCGCGCGTGCTCGACGCGATGCTGCCCTGGTTCAGCCGCGACTTCGGCAACGCGGCGAGCCGTACCCATGTGTTCGGCTGGCGGGCCGAAGCCGCAGTGGAGGCAGCCCGGGAGGGCCTGGCCCGGGCCTGTGGGGCCGGCTCGGATCGGGAGATCGTCTTCACCAGCGGTGCCACCGAGAGCAACAACCTGGCCCTGTTCGGCGCGGTGCGCGCCCGCGCCGGCGGCGGAGCGCACGTGGTGACGGTGGCGACCGAGCATCCCTCGGTGCTCGATCCGTGCCGGGCGCTGGCGGCCCGGGGCGTGCGCGTCACGGTGCTGCCCGTGGACCGCGCGGGCCTGGTGGACCCGGACGCGGTGCGCGCCGCCCTGGACGACGACACGATCCTGGTCTCGGTGATGGCCGCGAACAACGAGATCGGCGTGCTCCAGCCCCTCGCCGAGATCGGCGCAGCGTGTCGGGAACGAGGCGTGCTGTTCCACACGGACGCCGCCCAGGCGCTGGGCAAGGTGCCGCTCTGCTTCGCCCGCCTGCCGCTGGACCTGGCCTCCTTCTGCGCCCACAAGGTCTACGGTCCCAAGGGAGTCGGGGCGCTCTACGTGCGCGCGGGACGACCGCGCGTGCGGCTCGAGCCGATCCTCTACGGCGGCGGTCACGAGCGGGGGCTGCGTGCGGGGACGCTTCCGGTGCCGCTCATCGTGGGTTTCGCGCGCGCCGTGGAGCTGGCCGTCGCCGAGCGGGAGGACGAGGCGCGGCGCCTCGCTGGCCTGCGCGACCGCCTCTGGCAGCGCCTGCAAGAAGGGCTCGACGGCGTCTCGTACAACGGCGACCGGGAGCGGCGGCTGGCCGGCAATCTGAACGTCTCGTTCGCCGGCGTGGACGGGGATGCGCTACTGGCCGGGCTCGACGACCTGGCCGTCTCCTCCGGCTCGGCCTGCAGCTCGGCCCGCCCGGAGCCGAGCCACGTGCTCAAGGCCCTGGGGCTTCCGGACGATCTGGTGCGAGCCTCGCTGCGTTTCGGTCTCGGGCGCTCCAACACGGTGGAGGAGGTGGATTGGGCCGCGGGCCGGGTGGTGGAGGAGGTGCGGGCGCTGCGCAG
The DNA here is from genome assembly GCA_041611735.1 of Myxococcota bacterium. GTDB lineage: Bacteria > Myxococcota_A > UBA9160 > UBA9160 > PR03 > JBFIML01. The sequence continues at coordinate 11,568 of JBFIML010000076.1, forward strand.
CCGGGCATCCCGATCGGCCGCGCACCGCTGAGCCAGCTGCCTCGACAGCCATCCCGGTGCCGCTACCCTGAGTCCTCCGGGGCGTGGTCCCGCGGGCCCGTCGTCCAGACCTGCCGACCCACCGAGCCACGACCTTTGACCGACTAACTCTGAGCAACAACCTGCGAGCGACAACCTGGACGGACGAACGGGACGGGGTGTGACTTGACCAGGCGACGCGGCACGAACCTGACCTGGCACGCCA
>JBFIML010000077.1:0-11145 GCA_041611735.1 Myxococcota bacterium
CTGCGGGTGAACACGGCAGGGGTGATTCCGCCGATCTTCGCCTCCTCCATCCTCATGTTCCCGCTGACGGTGGGTCAGTTTGTCGAGTCCGCCGGCTTGCAGGAGTTCATCCAGGACTACTTGAACTTCGGAGGCGTGCTCTACAACTCCATCTACGTGGCCCTGATCATCTTCTTCTGTTTCTTCTACACGGCCATCGTGATCAACCCGGTGGACGTGGCCGAGAACATCAAGCGGTTCGGGGGCTACATCCCGGGCATCCGGCCCGGAAAGCGCACGGCGGAATTCATCGATCGAATCCTGGCGCGACTCACCCTGATCGGGGCCGTCTACGTCTCGGTGGTGTGCCTGCTCCCGGTCCTGCTCTCGAATCGGATGCAGGTGCCCTTCTTCTTCGGCGGGACCGCGCTCCTCATCGTGGTGGGCGTGGCCCTGGACACGATCGGCCAGATCGAGGCGCATCTGGTCTCGCGCCAGTACGAGGGGTTCGTGCGGGGAACGCGCATGCGGGGCAGGCTGGGGCGATGAGCGCGCGTAGGCTGCTGCTGCTCGGGCCTCCCGGCGCCGGGAAGGGAACCCAGGCCTCGCGGCTGGTCGATCGGCTGCGCATTCCGAAGATCTCCACGGGGGACATGCTGCGGGAGGCGGTCGAGCAGGACACCCCGGTGGGACGTGTGGCCAGGATCCACATGGACCGGGGAGAGTTGGTTCCGGATTCGGTGGTGATCGGCGTGGCGGAGGACCGCCTGCGCCGCTCGGATGCCAAGGACGGATTCATCCTGGACGGATTCCCGCGGACCCGGGCGCAGGCGCAGGCTCTCGATGCCCTGCTCGGGCGGCTCGGGACGCACCTGGACGCGTGCCTGGCCCTCCAGGTGGACGAGGACGTGTTGGTGAAGCGACTGCTGGGCCGCGCGCGAATCGAACAGCGCTCGGACGACAACGAGGAGGCCATCCGCATCCGGATGCAGGTCTATCGCCAGCAGACGGAGCCGCTGGTGGCCTACTACCGCGAGCGCCGTATCCTGCAGGAAGTGGATGGCATGGGCAGCGTGGAGCAGGTGGCCGAGCGGATCACCAAGGCGCTGGAAGGATGAGCATGTACGGCGAGGCGATCCCCGTCAAGAGCCGTCGCGAGATCGAGAAGATGCGCGAAGCGACGCGTCACGTGGCGGAGATCCTGATCGAGCTGCGGGAGCTGGCGAAGCCGGGTGTGACCACCCGCGAGCTGGAGGAGCACGCGCGGTCTGCGATCCGGCGCAGGCGGGTCGTATCCTCCTTCGAGGGCTACGGCCCGCATGGCCTGCCGAAGTACCCGGCGGTGGTGTGCATCTCCGTGAACGACGAGGTGGTGCACGGCATTCCGGGGGCCCGGGAGCTCAAGGAGGGAGACCTCCTGAGCCTCGACTTCGGGGTTTCCGTGGACGGCTACCACGGCGACTCGGCGCTGACGCTGCCGATCGGCGACGTGAGCGAGACGAGCGTGCGTCTGCTGCAGACGACGCGCGAGGCCCTCTACCGGGGCATCGAGCAGATGCTGCCGGGGCAGCGGCTCTCGGACATCGGCCACGCCGTGCAGGCGCGGGTCGAGGCGGATGGATTCTCGGTGGTGCGTCAGTTCGTGGGTCACGGGATCGGGCGGAGCCTGCACGAGCCTCCGCAGATCCCGAACTTCGGCGACCCGGGTCGGGGCCCCCGGCTGCGACCGGGCATGACCTTCGCAATCGAGCCGATGGTCACGCTGGGCGGCCCCGACGTCCGCATCCTGGAGGACGGCTGGACCGCAGTCACGGAGGACGGCTCCCTGGCGGCGCATTTCGAGCACACGGTGCTCGTCACGGAGCACGGTCCCGAGATCCTCACGCGCGTGGAGGGTTCCCATTGAGAGCCGACGGGGACTCGGAACCATGAAGGTGCGCGCCTCGGTCAAGCGCATTTGCGACAAGTGTCGGATCATCAAGCGACGCGGTGTCGTCCGGGTGATCTGCGAGAACCCCAAACACAAGCAACGGCAGGGTTGAGGAACCAGCATGGCACGCATCGCGGGGATCGATCTACCGCGCCAGAAGCGACTCGAAGTGGCGTTGACCTACATCCACGGGATCGGACGGAGCGGAGCGCGGAAAATCTGCGAGAAGGCCGGCGTGGACGCATCCGCCAAGACCGACCAGCTCGGCGAGGGGGAGGTCATCCGGCTGCGCGACATCATCGAGAAGGAGCACAAGGTGGAGGGCGACCTTCGCCGCGAGGTCTCCCAGAACATCAAGCTGCTGATGGACATCGGCTGCTACCGCGGGCTGCGTCATCGCCGAGGCCTGCCGGTGCGGGGCCAGCGGACCCATACCAACGCGCGAACCCGCAAGGGGCCGCGCAAGACCGTGGCCGGGAAGAAGCGAGCCCCGGCCAAGAAGTGATCCAATCATGAAGAAGGGCGCGAAGAAGAAGGTCAAGAAGAACGTGGCGACGGGCGTGGCGCACGTGCAGTCCACGTTCAACAACACGCTGATCACGATTACCGATGGCGCAGGCAACACGCTTGCCTGGTCTAGCGCCGGCGGGCACGGCTTCAAGGGCTCGCGCAAGTCGACGCCTTTCGCGGCGCAGGTCGCGGCGGAGGACTGTGCGCGCAAGGCCATGGAGCACGGCGTCCGCACCCTGAACGTGTACGTCAAGGGTCCCGGCGCTGGTCGCGAATCGGCGCTGCGGGCGCTGCAGGCGGCCGGATTGCGCGTGTCGATGATCCGGGACGTGACGCCGATTCCGCACAACGGCTGCCGACCGCCCAAGCGGCGGCGGGTCTGACGCGAGGAGGGCGAGGGCATGGCACGCTACACGGGGCCGGCCTGCCGGCAGTGCCGCCGCGAGGCGACCAAGCTGTTCCTGAAGGGCGACCGCTGCTTCAGCGAGAAATGCGCGATCGAGCGGCGCAACTACCCCCCCGGGCAGCACGGGCAGGGGCGTTCCCGGGTTTCCGATTACGGCCTCCAGCTGCGCGAGAAGCAGAAGGTGAAGCGGATGTACGGACTGCTCGAGAAGCAGTTCCGGCACACCATGTCCACCGCCACCCGCATGAAGGGGCGCGCCGGTGAGAATCTCCTCACCCTGCTCGAGCGCCGGCTCGACAATGCGGTGTTCCGTCTCGGTTTCGCGACCTCGCGGGCCGAAGGTCGCCAGTTGGTGCGGCACCGTCACTTCCTCGTGAACGGGCGGCGGGTGAACGTGCCTTCCTTCCAGGTCAAGCCCGGCATGAAGATCACACTGGCCGAGAAGTCGCGGTCGATCGCCCGCATCACGGGGGCGCTGGAGGCCATCGAGCGGCGCAGCATTCCGGGCTGGCTCGAGCTGGAGAAGGAAAACTTCGAGGGTGTCGTGAAGGCATTGCCGACGCGCGAGGACGTCACGATGCCGATCCAGGAACAGCTGATCGTCGAGCTCTACTCCCGCTAGGGCGACGGTGAGCGCAAGGATAGGGGGCGATCTTCCATGCAACAGGAGCTGATCACCAGGAACTGGCGGGCGCTGATCCGTCCGCGTCGGCTCGAGTTCGAAGCGGAGACCCAGACACCCAGCTACGGGCGGTTCTGGTGTGAACCGCTGGAACGGGGCTTCGGCGTCACCCTGGGGAATGCCCTGCGGCGAGTGTTGCTTTCTTCACTTCAGGGCGCCGCCATCACCTCGGTTCGGATCGACGGAGTGCTGCACGAGTTCTCGACCATCCCGGGTGTGATCGAAGACGTGAGCGAGATGATCCTGAACCTGAAGGAAGTCCGCATGCGCTTGCACGTGGAAGGGCCGCGGACGCTGCGCTTGCACAAGAAGGGCGGGGGGGTGCTCTCGGCGGGCGAGCTCGTTTCCGACGATTCTGCCATCGAAGTGCTGAACCCGGAGCATCGCATCGCCACGCTGGCCAGCGAGGCCAACGTGGAGATGGAGCTCACCGTGGGCACGGGCAAGGGGTACGTTCCGGCCGAGAAGAACAAGACCGAGGAGATGGCGATCGGCACCATTCCGATCGACTCGATCTTTTCCCCGGTGCGGCGCGTCAACTACACGGTGACGCCCGCACGCGTGGGTCGGGAGACGGACTTCGACCGCCTGAATCTCGAGGTTTGGACGGACGGAGCGGTGGCGCCCGTGGATGCGGTCGCCTACGCCGCGAAGATCCTGAAGGACCAGCTCTCCATCTTCATCAGCTTCGAGGAGGCCGCCGAGGTCCCCGTGGCAGCCGCAGAGGAAGCAGAGGGTCTCAATGCGAACCTGTTCCGGCCGGTCGACGAGCTCGAGCTCTCGGTTCGCTCCGCCAATTGCCTCCAGAACGCCAACATCAAGTACATCGGAGAGCTGGTGCAGCGAAGCGAGGCAGAGATGTTGCGCACGAAGAACTTCGGGCGCAAGTCGCTGAACGAGATCAAGCAGCTGCTGGCGACCATGAGCCTCGCGCTGGGCATGACCCTGGAGGCCTTCCCGGAGCGCAAGGAGCTGGATCGCCTCCGGGAGCAGCGCGAGGCCTAGCATGCGGCACCGCAAGCTCGCGACCAAGCTCGGGCGTTCGAGCTCGCATCGGCGCGCGATGTTTCGCAACCTGGTCACCTCGCTGCTCGAACACGAGCGGATCGAAACGACACACGTCAAGGCCAAGCAGGTGCGGCGCCTGGCGGATCGAATGATCACGCTCGGCAAGCGGGGCACGCTGCACGCGCGTCGACGGGCTCTGCGCGTCGTGCGCAGCCGCCAGGTGGCGTCCAAGCTGTTCGCGGAGCTGGCGGACCGCTACCGGGAGCGGCCGGGGGGCTACACGCGGGTGGTGAGGTCGCGACAACGCGTGGGGGACGCCGCGCCGCTGTCCATGGTGGAGCTGGTGGAGGGCAGTGCGGGGGCGCCGCCGCCGCCGAAGGAGAAGCGGCGGCGGCGGAGCCAGCCCAGCCAGACCGCCGAGGCCACCCCCGCTCGGCCGCGCCGGGGCCGGGGCAAGGCGGCCGCCGAGGAGACCGCGAAGCCGACCCGCGGCCGGGGCGCGGGCGCCCGGGAGGCGGGCAAGAAGGCCGAGAAGCGGCCCGACAAGAAGACGGGGCCGGGCCGGGGCGGCCGCAGGAGCGCGAGGACCACCAAGGGCTCGGACGGGAAGAAGTCCTCCTGAGTTCCCGCCTGGGAGTGCTGGGCATCGCCCTCGTGCTGGCGGCGGGCGCGGCGGTGCTCCTGTTTGGCGAGCGGGCGGACGACCCGCTCGTCCCGGGGCGCACGGCTCCCGGTTTCCGCCTGTCCCACCTGGGCGGGCAGGGCACCCTCGAGCTGGACGAACTGCGTGGGCGGGTGGTGCTGCTGAACTTCTGGGCCACTTGGTGCAAGCCCTGCGAGGACGAGATGCCGGCCATGGAGCGCCTGTACGGGCGACTCGGACAGGAGGACTTCGAGCTGGTGGCGGTCTCCGTGGACGACGACCCGGAGGCGGTCGAGGCCTTTCGCCGGCGGCTCGGGCTGACGTTTCCCGTCCTGCTCGACCCCGGGGCGCGCGTGGCACGACGCTACCAGACCACGGGCTATCCGGAGTCCTTCCTCATCGACCGGGCGGGCATCCTCGTCTTCAAGTACGTGGGGCCGCGCGACTGGGACGTCCCGGCCTACGAGGCGCGGGTCCGGCGCCTGATCGAGGCGGGCGCTGCTCGCTGAACGTGGCGGGCTTGCTTGGCGCGAGCGCTCTGGAGGGCTAGGTTCCTCGAACGCCACCCGGGGGGGAGGGATGCGCGCCGTCGGGCTCGTCCTGGCGCCGCTGGCAGCGGCGCTCGTTTTCGCCGGGTTCGACTCGGACGCGGGGATCCGAACCTGGTGGCGACTGCGAGCCGACCTCGCAGCCGCCGAGGAACGCATCACCGCTCTGCACGTGGAGGTGGAGGCGCTGGAGCGCTCCGCCGGCGCGTTGCGCCAGGAGCCCTTCGCGCTGGAACGGGCGATCCGTGAGGATCTCGATTGGGTGCGTCCCGGCGAGGTGCTCGTCCGGATGCCCGTGGAGAACGACGCGCCGGCGCCCCTTCCTTGACGGGTCCCGAGCCCGGGGGGATGCTCAGCAGCCATGAAGGAGCAGCTCCTGGAACGGCTCCAGGCCGCCGTCGTATCCCTGCTGACCGAGGCCGGCGACGCCGACGAGCCCCCGGCCTTCGCCCTGGAGGTGCCTCGTCAGGCGGAGCACGGGGACTTCGCCTGCAACGCGGCCCTGCTGCTGGCCCGACGCCTGCGCCGGCCGCCGCGGGTCATCGCGGAGCACTTGCTGGGCGCGCTGGGCGACGCGGGGGGCCTGCTGGCCCGCTCGGAGGTGGCGGGGCCGGGTTTCGTGAACCTCTGGGTCGCGGACGCTTGCTGGCGTGCCCAGCTCCTGGAGATCCTCCGCCAGGGGGTCCGCTTCGGCCGGGTCGCCGCCGTGGCGCCCGAGCGGGTCCAGGTGGAGTTCGTGTCGGCCAACCCGACGGGTCCCCTCACCCTCGGACACGGTCGCCAGGCGGTGCTCGGCGACTGTATCGCACGCCTCCTCGAGGCACAGGGACACGACGTCACGCGGGAGTACTACTTCAACGACGGCGGCCGTCAGATGCGTGTCCTGGGCCAATCGGTCAAGGCCCGCTACCTGGAGCAGCTCGGCCGCGCCGCCCCTCCGCCGCCGGAGGCGCTGGCGGATTCCAGGACGACCTGGCCCGATCAGGCGGGGGGGCTCCCGGTCGTCTTCCCCCGCGACGGCTACCAGGGCGCCTACGTGGGGGAGATCGCGGCCGAGCTGGCGGAGAAGCACGCGGACGCCCTGGTGGAGGAGCCGGCGGACGGGGCCTTCCGACGCGTGGCCGAGGAACGGATCTTCGCCGACATCCGCGCTACGCTGGCCGCTCTCGGCGTCGGCTTCGATGTCTTCAGCAACGAGACCTCCCTGTACCAGGAGGGAAAGGTCGACGCCGCCATCGCCGACCTGCGGGCCAAGGGCCTCGTCTACGACGCGGACGGCGCCGTGTGGCTGCGGGCGACGGCGCTCGGCCTGGACCGCGACCGGGTGCTCGTCAAGCGCACCGGAGAAGCCACCTATCTCACGCCGGACATCGCCTACCATCGGGAGAAGTTCCGACGAGGCTTCGAGCGGGTGATCGACGTGCAAGGCGCCGACCACATCGAGCAGTTTCCCTTCGTGCGCACCGCGGCCGCCGCTCTGGGCTGCGACCCGGAGCGCATGGAGCTGGTGATGCACCAGTTCGTCACCCTGACCCGTGGCGGGCAGCAGGTGAAGCAGTCCACGCGGCGGGCCACCTACGTCACCGTGGACGAGCTGCTCGAAGAGGTCGGGCGGGACGTATTCCGCTTCTTCATGATCCAGCGCAAGGCCGACGCCCATCTGGACTTCGACCTGGACTTGGCCACCGAGGTCGACTGGAAGAAGAACCCCGCCTACTACGTGCAGTATGCCTACGCCCGCACCCAGGGCATCGCGCGCAAGGCCGAGGAGCAGGGCGTCGCCCTGCCCGAGCCGGAACGCCTGGATCCGGGCCCGCTGCTCCTGCCCGAGGAGCTGGATCTGATCAAGAAGCTGGCGGCCTTTCCCGACGTGGTGGCCCACGCGGCCGACCAGCGCGAGCCGCACCACCTGGCCTACTACCTGCGCGAGGTGGCCGGGCTCTGGAACCCCTACCTCCAGGACGGCACCCGGCACCGGGTGCTGGCGGACGACCCGGCCCTCAGCGCGGCACGGCTCGGCCTGGCCCGGGCGGTGCAGACGGTGCTGGCCAACGGTCTGGGGCTGCTCGCCATCTCGGCCCCGGAGCGCATGTGAGGTCGCGCGCCAACGTCACGGACCGCCGCGGCGCCCAGGCGTCGCGCTGGCTGCGCCTGGCGGCCTGGGCCGCGGGGATCGCGGTGCTGGGCTTCGGGCTGGGTGTGGTGGTGGGGATCATCGGGGAGGAGCCCGAGCTCCTGCTCGCCCACGTGAGCGGAGACAGCCGCGCGGTGGGTCTGACCGAGGCGGGGGCGCCGCCCGACGCGTCCGACCCCGGGGACCCGGCGCCGGTGCCGGACGTGGCCGCCGAGCCCCCGCCGGAGGTGCCGGTGGCCCCGGCGCCGGCTCCTGCCCGCGCCGCGGCCGAGCCGCCGCGCGTCGCCACGGTTCCGCGCGGACAGGGCTTCTCGGTGCAGGTCGGGGCCTTCGGGGAGGAGGCCGCGGCGGAGCGCCTGGCCGCCTCGCTGCGGGCCCGCGGCCTGCCCGTCTACGTGGCGGCCGCCCCGGCCGGCGGCCCGGCTGGTTGGCGGGTGCGGGTGGGCCCCGTGGCCCAGCGCGCGGAGGCCGAGCGCCTGGCTGCGCGCCTCGCCGCCGACCGGCTGCCCACCTGGGTTCGGAGCGAAGCGGAACGCTGATGGCGCGCCATCCCGTCGAGGTTCCCGTGCCGGAGAGGCCGGGTGGAGCGCTGCCGCCGGGCCGCGTCGGGCGGCGCCCGTGAGCGACGCCAGCCGCATCCGAAACTTCTGCATCATCGCGCACATCGACCACGGCAAGAGTACGTTGGCGGATCGCTTGCTCGACGCCACCCAGTCCCTGACCCAGCGGGAACGGCGCGCCCAGTTCCTCGACAAGATGGACCTGGAGCGGGAACGCGGCATCACGATTAAGGCGCAGACCGTCCGCATGCGCTACCGGGCCGAGAGCGGCGTCGAGTACGTACTCAACCTGATCGACACGCCCGGGCACGTGGACTTCTCGTACGAGGTCTCCCGCGCGCTCCAGGCCTGCGAGGGAGCGGTGCTCGTGGTGGACGCCGCCCAGGGGATCGAGGCCCAGACGCTCGCGAATGCGTACCTGGCCCTGGACGCCGGCCTCGAGATCCTTCCGGTGGTGAACAAGATCGATCTGGCGGCCGCCGATCCCGCGGCGGTGGCGCGCGAGATCGAGGACGTGATCGGCCTCGAAGCGAGCGACGTGCTGCCGGTCTCCGCCAAGGAGGGGACCGGCGTGAAGGAGCTGCTGGAGCGGATCGTGGCCCGCGTACCGGCGCCCCGGGGCGATCCGGCTGCGCCGACCCGCGCCCTCGTCTTCGACTCCTGGTTCGATCCCTACGTGGGCGTGGTGATGCTGGTGCGGCTCGTGGACGGGTGTCTGCGCCGCGGCGACGAGATCCGCCTCATGGCGCGAGGCTCCGAGCACGAGGTGCAGGATCTGGACGTGATCGACCCGCACCCGCGGCGCGTGGACACGTTGGAGGCGGGCGAGGTCGGTCTGGTGGTGGCGAGCATCAAGAACCTGGACGAGGTGCGCGTCGGGGACACGGTCACGCAGCTGCGCCGGCCGGCCGCGGTCGCGTTGCCGGGCTTCCGCGAGGTGAAGCCCATGGTGTTCGCCGGCCTGTACCCGGTGGACCCCGATGACTACGGGGGGCTCAAGATGGCGCTCGAGAAGCTGCGGCTGAACGACGCCTCCTTCCGCTTCGAGCCCGAGACCAGTGTTGCCCTGGGCTTCGGATTCCGCTGCGGTTTCCTCGGCTTCCTGCACGCGGAGATCATCCAGGAACGCCTGGAGCGGGAGTACGGGGTGCCGCTGGTCACCACCGCGCCCACGGTGCGCTACCGGGTGGTGGGCACGTCGGGGGAGGAGATCGAGATCGACAGCCCCGCGGGCCTGCCTCCCGTGGCCAGGATCGAGCGCATCGAGGAGCCCTACATCCTCGCCGCGATCCACGTGCCTTCGGACCGGATCGGGGCTGTGCTGGCGCTGTGCCAGGAGCGGCGCGGGATCCAGCGGGACCTGGCGGTGCACGGAGCGCGCGTGCAGGTTCGCTACGAGCTGCCGCTGGCGGAGGTGGTGGCGGACTTCCACGATCGTCTCAAGAGCGTGACCCGGGGCTACGGCTCCTTCGACTACGACCTGATCGGCTATCGGCCCGCCGATCTCGTGAAGCTCGACGTGCTCGTGAACCAGCAGCTCGTGGACGCGCTGTCCCTGATCGTGCACCGGGACAAGGCCTACGGGCGCGGCTCGGGGCTGGTTCGGAAGCTGAAGGAGCACATTCCACGCCAGATGTTCGAGGTGGCGATCCAGGCATCCGTCGGGTCGCGCGTCATCGCGCGCAGCACCGTGAAGGCGTTGCGCAAGAACGTGACCGCCAAGTGTTACGGTGGCGACATCTCGCGAAAGCGCAAGCTGCTGGAGCGACAGAAGGAGGGAAAGCGGCGCATGAAGCGGGTCGGCTCGGTGGAGATCCCCCAGGAGGCGTTCCTGGCCGCCCTCAAGCTGGAGGGCGCGTGAGCCGCCGCCCTGCGCGGGCCGGGGAGCGGTCCGAGGAGGGCGACGACGCGCCGCACGGCTGGCCGCGCTGGGCATGGGACCAGTTCGGTTGGCTGGCGGTGGCCTTGCTGCTGGCCCTGGCCATCCGGGCCTTCGTGATCGAGCCCTACCGCATCCCGTCGGGCTCGATGCTGCCCACCTTGCTGATCGGCGACCACCTGTTCGTCAACAAGTTCGTGTACGGGATCAAGCTGCCCTTCGCGGATTGGCGCCTGCCCGCGCTGCGGGCGCCCCGGCGGGGGGACGTGATCGTATTCACCGTGGCGCGAGACCCGGGCGCTCTGCGTCCGGAGCGCTCGGTGCGACCGGCGGATCGCCGGACCGACCTGCCGCACGACCGATTCGTGAAGCGCATCCTGGGGGTGCCCGGAGACGAGCTGGAGGTGCGCAGGGGACGCCTGTACCTGAACGGGGAGCAGGTGCCCGTGCGCGAAGCAGAGCAGCCGTTCGTCGACGAGGCCGGGCGCGAGCTCACCCAACGGGTCGAGCGGCTGGACGGCTGTGAGCACGCCACCCTCGACGATCCGGCGCTGCCGGGTCCCGAGGGACGCTTCGTGGTCGAGCGCGGACGCTACTTCGTGATGGGCGACAACCGCGACCATTCCAACGACAGTCGCAGCTGGGGAACCGTTCGTTTGGCGGAGATCAAGGGGCCCGCCTTCCTGCTGTACTGGTCCTGGGACTGGAACGGGAGCTGGCGGGCGCTGCTCAACCCGCTCACCTGGTGGGAGAACCTGACCCAGCGCATGCGCTGGCGGCGCATCGGGGACCGCATCGCCTGCGGGGCGCCCCGGTCCGCCCTTGGAGGCCCCGCCCGTTGACGTCGGCCCCCGGGGCCCGGTAGA
>JBFIML010000078.1:0-11008 GCA_041611735.1 Myxococcota bacterium
CGAGATTTGGTGGAGGCGGCGGGAATCGAACCCGCGTCCGCATGGCGTCCAGCGCCCGCGTCTACGTACGTAGCTCCCGTCCGTTCTCGATACGGCCCGTCACGGGAACGGGAGAAGCCGCATCCAGCCCCACGTGGTTCTCGTCCCCGGCTACGGTCGGGCGGCGCTCCGGGGACCAGCCTCCTGATGACGCCCGCGACCCCCCAGGAGGCGTCGGGGACGGACGTCGCTCACCTAGCGGTCAGCTAGGCAGCGAGAGCGTAGTTGTCGTCGGCAGTTGTAACCACCAACAACGGCCACCTGTTTCACGAGGGTTGTGGCGACCTCGGCACGCAGCGACCACCTTCGACCACCCGTCGAAGCCGATCGCCCCCACGAACGAAAACATATGCGTTCTCGGGCGCCTGGCAAGCCCGGGCGGCGGGGGCGGCCGGCTTCGCGCTTCCCCGCTGGGAGGGTATCCTGGGGGGGCGTCCGGAGCCGATGCCCAGGAGCGCGCCCATGTTCCACAAGGAGAATCCTCCCGCCGGGTCGCGGCCGGGGACGCTCGCCATCCCGCCCGGCTCGCCGCCGCCCGAGATTTACGTGGTCGAGTACTCGGCCGAGAGCGTCCGCCAGCGCCAGGTCGAGGACGTGGAGGAGCTGGCGAAGCTCCGGCGGAACGGCGTCCGCACCTGGGTGGACGTGCGTGGCCTCGGCGACGAGGCCGTGCTCTACCGCCTGGGCGAGCTCTTCGGCCTGCATCCCCTGGCGCTGGAGGACGCCGTGAACGTGCCCCAGCGCGCCAAGACCGAGGTCTACGAGCACCAGCAGGTGGTGATCGCCCGCATCCCCGCGCTGGACGACGACGGCCGCGTCCAGGTCCCCCAGGTCTGCCTGGTGATCGGACCCCACTACCTCCTGACCTTCCAGGAACGCTACTTCGGCTTCTTCGAGCCGGTGCGGGAGCGCCTGCGGGTCGGGATCGGGCCGATCCGCCGCTCCGGGCCCGACTACCTGGCCTACGCCCTCGTGGACACGCTCATCGACCGCTACTTCCCCATTGCCGAGCGCCTGGCCCACGAGCTCGAGGAGCTCGAGGACCGGGTGGTGGAGAATCCGGAGCCGGAGGACCTGGCCTCGATCCACCGCATCCGGCGCCAGCTCTCCGTGATCCGCCGGGTGGGCTGGCCCCAGCGCGAGGCGATCCGCAGCCTGGTGCGCGACGAAACGCCCTTCGTGAGCGACGCCGTGCGCGTGTTCCTGCGCGACACGGAGAGTCACATCGCCCAGATCATGGAGCTGGTGGATTCCTCGCGCGAGATGGCCGTGGGTCTCACGGACATCTACCTCTCGACGGTGAGCCACCGCACCAACGAGGTGATGAAGGTGTTGACGCTCATGGCCAGCATCTTCATCCCGCTCACCTTCGTGGCGGGCATCTACGGCATGAACTTCGAGTACATGCCGGAGCTGCAGAGCCCGCGGGCCTACCCGCTGGTGCTGGTCATCATGGTCACCGTCGCCGCCGGGATGGTCCTGTACTTCCGGCGCCGGGGCTGGCTCGGCGGCCGGCGGCGCAAGAAGCACTGAGGAACCGGGGCCCGGGCGCTCCGAGGGAGGACGATTCCATGGCACAGCGTTTCCGCAACAAGACGGTCGTGATCACGGGCGCCTCGTCCGGGGTCGGCGCCGCGGCGGCCCGCCGCTTCGCCGCCGAGGGTGCCCGGGTGGTGCTGGCGGCCCGGGGCGCCGCGGCCCTGGAGGCCGTGGCCAAGGAGATCGGGGACGCGGCCCTGGCCGTCCCGGGTGACGTGTCCGACCCGGAGGCGGCCGAGCGGCTGCTACGCCGGGCCCTGGAGCACTTCGGCGCCATCCATGTGCTGGTGAACAACGCGGCCGTGAACCACCGCGGACCCGTGGAAGCGGCCGACCCCGCGAACCTGGCCCAGATCGTGGACGTGAACCTGAAGGCCCCGATCGTGCTGACCCGTCTCGCCCTCCCCCACCTGCGCAAGGCACCCCAGGCAGCCATCGTGAACGTGGCCTCCATCGCCGGCCAGGTGCCGCTCCCGGAAGAGGCCACCTACTCCGCCACCAAGTTCGGCCTGCGCGGCTTCAGCTACGCGCTGGCGGAGGAGCTGCGCGGCTCGAACGTGACGATCTCCCTGGTCTCGCCGGGGCCCATCGACACGGGCTTCATCAGCCGCGACCTGGACGCGGTGCCCGACATCGTCTTCTCCCAGCCCATGAGCAGCGCCGAGCAGGTGGCGGCCGCCGTCCTGGACTGCGCCGCGGACGGGCGCATGGAGCGCACGCTCCCGCGGACGACCGGGATGCTGGCGACGGTCGGCTACCTGATGCCGAGCCTGCCGCGGGCCATCCGGCCCATGCTGGAGCGGCAGGGCCGCCGGGCCAAGGCGCGCTACCGGGAGCGGGGCGACGGGGCTTCGTAGCTCCGGCGCGGCATGAAATCGCCGCGGCCCGCGGGCGTGAGATCCAGGAAGTGCCAGAAGGGCGAGAGCAGGTCCATGCCCCGCCAGTGGCCTTCGCTCAGGTAGGCACTCCCGGAATAGAAGTGGCGCGGGCGGCCGTCGCGGCCGAGCGTGAAGACGCTGACCCCCGGATCCTGGCCGCCGTCCTCGTGCTCGAAGCCCAGATCGCGCTTGAAGGGGCCGTCGCCGCTCGAGAGCATGCGCAGCTTGTCCCAGCCACGCTCCCGCGCGTAGGAGCGGAAGGTCGCCAGGTCGCCCGCCACCACCACGCCGAAGTTCATGCGCTGGGAGAGGTGCGGAACCAGGCCGGCGTACCCGTCCGCCCACAGGGTGCACATGGGACAGGGCTCGGCCACCTTCTTGCCGAACATGAAGTGGACCAGAACCAGGGGCCGGTCGCGACGCTCGAAGAGCTGCGAGAGGCGTACCTCGCGCACGGGCTCGTCCCCGGCCCGGAGGTCGGGCGGCCCCTCGGTGAGCGCGTAGTCTTCGAGCGCCGTGTCGCGCGGCAGCTCGCGGCGCAGCGCGGCCACCCCCTCGAGCTGGTCCTTGAGCGTGATCTCCGCCTGCAGCAGCTCCTCGCGTCGCTTGGCGTACTCGGGGCTCTCGTCGGGAAGGCGTCCGTAGGCCATGGGTCCTCCTCCATCAGCGCGCCTTCAGGCGCGCCTCGAGATGATCCAGGACGTCGACCCAGCCGCTGCGGTGGCCGTCGTAGGCGTCGGTGTCCGGGAGCTCGTCGTGCACGAGGCGCAGGCGCGTGCGTCCCGCGCCGGCCGCCTGGAGGGTGAGCGACACGCGGGTGCGCTGCTCAGGCTCCGGCAGGAACTCGGAAACCCAGCTGAAGACCAGCCGCTCCGAGGGCTCGATCTCCAGATACTGGCCCGTGTGCACGTACGGTCGCTCGCCCTGCATCACCACCCGGAAGCGCCCGCCCACGCGGAAGTCCAGCTCGACCTCGGCCCGCTGGATCTCGCCGGGACACAGGATGGCCGCCAGGCTCTCGGCGCTGCTCCACACGGCGAAGACCGCCTCGGGCGGCGCCGGCAGCACCCGCTCGAGCTCGATGGCGGCGCGACCCGTCAACGCCGCCCCCTCGCGCCGGGTCGGCGCAGGCTGCGTCGCCGCCGCGGGGTGGCGCGGGGACGCTGGCGCAGCAACGCCTCCAAGGCATCCATCCGCTCCTCCCAGAAGGCCCGATACGCCTCGGTCCAGCGGGCGGCGGCGCCCAGGGGCCCGGCGGACAGGTGGCAGCGGTGCTCGCGGCCGCGCACCTCGCGGCGCACCAGCCCCGCGCGCTCGAGCACGCGCACGTGCTTGGAGACCGCCGCCAGGCTGACGTCGAACGGCTCCGCCAGCTCGCCCACCGCAACGGCCCCGTTCCGCAGGCGCGCGAGGATGGCCCGCCGGGTGGGATCGGCAAGGGCGGCGAAGGTGCGGTCCAGATCGGTCCCGCGATATTCAACCATCTGGTTTAATATAGTCCGCAGCCTCGAACGACGTCAAGCGGCGCTCTGCGGGACCGTCGCTGCCCGGACCCGGCGGTTCGCGATGAACGACGTGCGGTGGGCCGACTGGGACGAACGGGGCCGACTGCTGCTCCTCCTGTGATAGGATGGTTCGATGCGCGCCTCCAGTCTCGCCCGTCGAGGATTCGCTGCGCTCGCGGCGGCCGCGATCCTGGCCGGGGCCCCGTGGGTCGGCGCCGATTCCGCCCGGGCGGCGACCCTCGCCTTCACGGGCACGCTCGCGCTCGACTTCCCGGGTACCGGCTATCCGAACGACGGGATCGTACCGATCGCCGGGGCGGGGCTCGCGCAGGTGACGGGAACGCCGCACCTGGGCTCGCTCCTCCTGCCCGCCGGTGTCTTCGGTCCCTTGACCACGGCCATCTCGAACTACGCCGGGACGGCCGCCGATCTGAGCCTGGTGGGGATCCAGAACCGCAGCGGGTCGTTCGCGGGCGGCTCTGGCACGATGGGATTCGACGGTACCGCCAAGATCTGTCTGATCTTCGACCTCTCGTGCACCATCGTCTTCGTGCCGATGCCGATCCAGGCCACGGGGACGCCGGCGGTCGGGCTCGGGATCGGGGGCACCCAGATCGCGCCCGGTCCCGTCTCCATGACGGCGCAGCACGCCCCGTGGACGCTCGGGCAGCCGGTGCTCGCGATCCACAACCCGATCTCGACCATTACCACGCCGGTGCTCGCCGGCGGCTTCGCCCACGGGCCGGCCTCCGCCACCTCGACGAGCGCGTTGCCCAGCGGCGTCGTGCAGTTCGTCACGGCGAGCCGGGTCTTCACCAGCCTGACCGGGGCCTTCCCGGAGTTTCCGCTTTCCGCAACCCTGACGCTGCACTTCGTGCCCGAGCCCCGGATCCTGCTCCTACTGGGAAGTGCGGCCCTCCTACTCCGCGCGCTCGGGCGGCGCCGGAGGCCCTGACGCTCCGGCCGGGCCCGGTCCTCCAAACGGAATTCCACCCGCAGGCGGCGCATCTTCGGGCCCGATTGCCCCCCCGCTTGCCGACTCTTTGGCCCAGGCCGGAGCTTTCTCGGTTACCATGGGGGCGCTTCGGGACACCCTGTAGAGGGAGGCATCCATGTCGATCGGACAGATCCTGCTGGACAGACACCTGCTCACCCCCGATCAGCTCGAACAGGCCCGCCGGCACCAGAAGCTGGCCGGATGCTCCCTCTCGGAGAGCTTCGTGATCCTGGGCTTCGTGGACACGGAGCAACTCGAGGCCATCTATCACGAGCCGCCCCCGGTCCCGGACTCGGTGGCGGAGACCGGCCTCGACCTCCAGTTCCTGCTCGGCTTCGTGCTGCGCTGCATCTACGTGACCGGCCTCGAGACGATCCCCGACGTGGCGGAGTTCGTGAAGCTCCCGGCCGGGGTGCTGGACGAGGTCTTCGAGTCGGCGCGCAAGAAGCGCCTGCTGGCGGCGGCGGGCGTATTGCAGTCCGACTCCCGCATCATGCGCTACGTCATGACCGACGCCGGTCGGCAGCGGGCGCTCGAGGCCATGGAGCAGTGTCAGTACGCGGGCCCGGCGCCGGTCCCCCTGGCGGACTATTGGGCCCAGCTCGAGAAGCAGTCCATTTCCCACGAGCGCGTGACCGCCGACGACCTGGCCCGCAGCTTCGAGCACCTCGTGCTGCCCGCCGCCCTGCTGCGGCGCCTCGGACCCGGGGTGCGTTCCGGCAAGTCGTTGCTGCTCTACGGAGGCGTCGGGAACGGAAAGACGTCCATCGCAGAGGCGATCGGGAACGCCTTCCGCCACACCATCTACGTGCCTCACTGCATCTACGTGGACGGCCAGATCATCAAGATCTTCGACCCGGCGGTGCACCAGAGAGCTTCGGTCACCGGGGGTGCGTCGCCGCAGCCTGCCGGCCCGCGCTGGGTCCGGTGCCAGCGGCCGGTGGTGATCACTGGCGGCGAGCTCACCATGGAGATGCTGGACCTCACGCTGGACCCCATCTCCAAGTACTACGAAGCGCCGTCCCACATCAAGGCGAACGGCGGGGTCTTCGTGATCGACGACTTCGGCCGCCAGCGGGTCCGCTCGGTGGACCTCCTGAACCGGTGGATCCTGCCCCTGGAGCGCCAGCAGGACTACCTGACCCTCCACACTGGACAGAAGCTCCGGCTTCCGTTCGACCAGCTGGTGGTGTTCTCGACCAACCTGGCCCCCGAGCAGATGATGGACGCCGCCGCCCTGCGCCGCATCCCGTACAAGCTCCGCATCGACCCGCCGTCGCCCCACGATTACGCGGAGATCTTCCGACGTGTGTGCGACGCCCACCACATGGAGCTCCCGGGCGAGGTCCTGCAGCGGGTGATCGACGAGTTCTACCCGCGCACGCCCGGCAGCATGGAGCCGGCCGGCTACCAGCCGAAGCGCATCGTCGAGCACGTGCTCGCCTGCTGCAGCTTCGAAGGGTCCGAGCCGGAGCTCACCATGGACCGGGTGACGGACGCCCTCAAGAACCTGACGATCCACGAGGCGACCCCCGCGGTCTAGCGCGGCTTCACATCTCCTGCTCGAGGGCCTTCCAGGGCGCAGGACCGGCTCCCTGCCCGCGGTACGTGAAGACGATCCCGCTCTGGGGATCCGAGCGGGGCGCCTCGCCGGGCGCTCCCACCGCGAGGTCCGCCTTGCCGTCCCCGTCGAAGTCGCCGGCGGCGAGGCAAGCACCCAACTCGTCGCCCGCCTCGTCGCTCCCGAGTCCTTCCTGTCCGAAGGCCTTCCAGGTGGCGAAGCCTCCCGTGCCGCCCCGGAAGGCGAAGACCCAGCCGGACTTCGGCTTCGAGCCCGGCGCCTCGCCGGGCGCCCCCACCGCGAGGTCCACCTTGCCATCCCCGTCGAAGTCGCCGGCGGCGAGGGAAGCGCCAAACAGGTCGTCCGCCTCGTCGCTTCCGAAGCCCTGCTGGCCGAAGCCGCTCCAGGCCGTGAGTCCGGACGGGGCGCCCCGGTAGGCATAGACCCACCCGGAGCGGGGCTTCGAGCCCGGCGCCTCGCCGGGCGCGCCCACGGCGAGATCCG
Source organism: Myxococcota bacterium (assembly GCA_041611735.1). Classification (GTDB taxonomy): domain Bacteria; phylum Myxococcota_A; class UBA9160; order UBA9160; family PR03; genus JBFIML01. Next base: position 7,024 of record JBFIML010000078.1, read on the forward strand.
CCTTGCCGTCGCCATCCACGTCGCCGGCGGCGAGCGCGGCCCCGAAGCGGTCGCCGGCCTCGTCGCTGTCGAGGCCCGCCTGCCCGAAGGACTTCCAGGGCTGGGGTCCCGCGGCGGCGCCCCGGTAGGTATAGACCCATCCCGTCCGCAGCAAGAGGCGCGTGCGGTCGAGATCGAGCTTGCGACCCGGAAGCTCGCCGCCTGGAAGCTCGAGCCTCCTCTGCTCGCTCTCCAGCACGGGCGGCTTGAGGAGCGGTGGCGAATCGGGCACCTCGCCCGGCGCCCCCACGGCGAGGTCCGCCTTGCCATCCCCGTCGAAGTCGCCGGCGGCGAGCGACGTGCCGAACAGATCGTCCACCTCGTCGCTGCCGATCCCCTCCTGCCCGAAGGCCTTCCAGCTCGTGAGTCCGTTGCTCGTGCCGCGGTACACGAAGACCCAGCCGGACTTGGGCTTCGAGGCGGGCGCCTCGCCGGGGGCACCGACCGCGAGATCATCCTTGCCGTCGCCGTCGAGGTCGCCGGCTGCGAGCGCCCAGCCGAAGCGGTCGTCGAGCTCGTCGCTCCCGAGCCCTCCCTGCCCGAAGGCCTTCCAGGGCTCGAGGCCGCGGAGGGTGCCGCGATAGGTGAAGACCCAGCCGGACTTGGGCTTCGAGCCGGGGGCCTCCCCGGGCGCTCCCACCGCGAGATCGTCCTTGCCGTCGCCATCGAAGTCGCCCGCCGCCAGCGCGTGGCCGAAGCGGTCGCCCGCCTCGTTGGCCCCGAGGCCGTCCTGGCCGAAGGCCAGGGACGGGACCAGGCCCTGGGCCGAGCCCAGGTAGACGAAGACCCAGCCCGAGGCAGGATCCGAGCCCGGCGCCTCTCCGGGGGCCCCGACGGCGAGATCCAGCAGGCCGTCGCCGTTGAAGTCCCCGCTGGCCACGGCCCTGCCGAACTCGTCGCCGAGCTCGTTGAGGCCGAGATTGCCGAGCCGGATCGTGTTGTTGATGTAGACGTCGTCGATCTTGCGTCGGGAGTTGGCCGAGACGGCGTTGCGGTAGTTGGTGCGGAAGTTCCGGATCCCGTCCTTGACCCCGGCGTTCAGGTAGATCGAGAAGGCCCGCACGGCGCTCCCGAAGTGGATGAGGTCGCGGGTGTCCTTGTGCCGGTCCAGCAGGTCCCAGAAGACGCCGGCCACCCAGGTCTCGTTGGTGTCGCCGTTGCAGATGTCGGCGGGGTCGGGCTCCTCCAGCTCGAAGCCGCCGGCGTCGGGGTCGGCCTCGTTCTCGCCCTCCAGCACCCAATGGGGCACGGCGTTGGCGAAGCCCTCCCGCAGGGCGAGGCCCGTGTTGAAGCAATCGTCCAGGGTGTGCGGCCCACCCGCCCCCGGCGGCCGCTGGTTGCTCCAGTACTCGTTGTTGAGCTGATGGGCCAGCTCGTGCTGGATGGTGAAGTCGTCGGCGTGGGCGGCGATCAGCCAGACGTCACCGCCCACGCTGGCGCAGCTCCAGGGCACCCCTGACCCGTCGCCGCAGTCGTACCAGTCGTTGGGGAAGAAGAGCCGGATCGGGTTGTCCCGCTCCGGCGGGACGTCGTGGGTGGTGAACTTGTTCCAGAGCAGGTGGGCGCTCTCGTAGACGTCCCCGAGCCCGGCCACGGTGCCCGCAGCGGAGGTGTCCGCCACGCGATGCCCCACGTTCTCGTTGCTGGAGATGTTCTGCCGCACGGGGTCCTGCCACCAGTACGGGTTGTTTCCCTGGTCCTGGGGCATCACGTAGTAGCTGCCCGCACGGTACTTGACCTGGATGTTCTGGCCGCCGAAGAGCAGGTTCGAGAAGGTGAGGGACCACTCGCCGGAGGGCGGGACGTAGCGGCTCGCCAGCGGGATCCAAAGCCCGATGGGCGTCTGTCCCCATACCTCCACCAGCCAGGCCCAGCCGGGATGGAGCTGGTCGTCCAGGCCGCGGTAGCTGAAGCGGCCGCGTACCGTGAAGCTCGGCGCCTGAGCGTGGGCGGCGGGAACCGGGTCGAGGGCCGTGAGCAGGCGGCGTCCGAGGCCGCGCCAGTCGAGCCGCGCCCCGGGCTCCGGCTCCTCGGTCGCGTCGGGATCGCTCCCGTCGGACTCCTCCAGCTCCTCGGACTGGGCCTCGACCTGCTCGGCATCCCCTTCGACGCCTCGTTTCAGGAGCCGGGATTTGTCGATCCGGGTCTTGCCCGGGCGGACCGGCGCGATGCCCGGTTGAAGCGGCTCGAGGGGCTGCGTCGGGACGACGGGCGTGACGATGCCGGGCTGGGTCACGCCGCTCCCGCTCGGCTGCTCGGGCGTCTTCAGCACGCCGGTCACGTCGCCAGGCAACGGCACGACCTTCGCCCCGGCCGGGGCGTCCCGGGCGTCGTCGATGGCGGGAGGCGGCTGGTCCTTCTCCGGCCGGGGCCGCTCGGGCAGATACAGGTCCTTGAGGGAGACCCGGCGATAGCGGTTGCCGGTCACGTGGAAGTAGAGGTCCACGGGCTGGCTCCCCAGGCGCACACCGCGCTCGTTGAAGACCTCGAGGCGCAGGATCACCCGGTGCTTGCCCTCTCCCTGGAGATCGAGCTGGAAGGGCACCCGTTCGCCGGCCCCGGCGCGGACCGCGACCCGTTGCGACGGCTTGACGGAGCCGTAGCGGGCATCCTCCAAGACCAGCGCCACCTGGAAGGTTCGATCCTTGAACTCGTTGCGCAGCTCCAGGGTGCCCCGGACCCGACCCACCGATCCCTCGGCGGGCACGTCCTTCACGGCCACCTGGAAGAAGCGCGTCGCCGTGTGTGCGGAGGCGGAGCTCGGGCCCGTGAGAAGCAGCGCGAGGCCGAGGCTCGCTCCGATCCAGGCTCTCGTCATGGAATGCCCTCCTGCTTGCGGCGACGGATCCATTCTCCCATCCCCAAGCCCCGGATTGAAGCCCGGAGAGCCGGCACAAGCCATCCTCCAATGGGTATCATGCGGGTCGGGTGAATTGCCCCACAGGAGAGGCGCCATCGATGCACCAGATGCCTCGAGCCCGGGGCCTTGCACGCTGGGGAGCGGTGCTGCTCGCGGGACTGCTCGGCTGCTCGAGCGCACCGCCGGCGGGCGGCGGTGCGCCCGGCATCCCGACGCCCCGCGCCGACGATCTCCTGATCGTCGACTGTCTGCTGCCGGGCGAGATCCGCAAGCTCGGACGCAAGGTGGTGTTCGCCACGCCGCGTCGCCCCACGAAGACCACCGCGGTGGACTGCGAGATCCGGGGCGGCGAGTATGCGGCCTACGATCGGGCCAGCTACGCCACGGCCCTCCAGGTCTGGCTCCCGGCCGCCCAGCAGGGCGATGCGAAGGCCCAGACCTACGTGGGCGAGATCTACGAGAAGGGGCTCGGCACCCGACCGGACCACGCGGCCGCGGGGGTCTGGTACCGGCGCGCCGCGGAGCAGGGCGAGGCCCGGGCGCAGATCAACCTGGGACAGCTCTACGAGCTCGGCCTCGGCGTGGCCCGCGATCCCGCCGAGGCCCTGCGCTGGTACCGACGCGCCTCGGGGCTGGCCGAGGCCGACGTGGCCTACCTCCCCGCGGCGCCGCCGGCCCTGCCGCCGGAGCCCGAGCCGGCGCCCGCCGGGTCGGAGCGGCACGCGGCGCTCGAGGCGGAGGTCGAGCACCTGCAGGCGGAGCTCGCCACGCTGCGCGACGAGCGCCGCCGGCGCAACGAGACGGCCGCGGCGGAGCGGGACGCGCTCGAGGTCACGCGTCGCGAGCTCGGAGCGAGTCGGCAGGAGCTCGAAGCCCGTGCAGAGCGTCTTCGCCTGGAGCGCGAGAACGCCGAACGCCGCGCTGCGGCGGCGGGCACGACCCGCTCGACGCTCGAGCAGCGTCTCGCCGAGCTGCGCGGCCAGGAGGACGAGCTGCTCCAGCGGCGCCAGGAGGTGTCGGAACGGGAGGCGGCCATCGCCGCGCGCGAGCGCGCCTTCGCGGGGCGCAACCAGGAGCTCGCGCGCC
>JBFIML010000079.1:0-9887 GCA_041611735.1 Myxococcota bacterium
GACGTGGCCCGGGTGGCGCGTTCCCTGCTGGAGGCGGGCGGGCCGGACGCCCGCAACAGCTTCGCCCCCAAGCTGGAGCGTCTGCTGCGCGTGCACGGCGCCGGCCTCGATGCGGTGGTGCGCCAGACCCTGGTGGCCGAGACCCGGCTCCAGGACAGCGCGCGGGCCGAAGCGGCCCGCTCCGAGCTCGCCGCCCTGGTGGCCCGGTACCCGGACCGCCCGGAGCCGCGCCGGGTGCTGGCCTACGACGCCGCCACGCGCAAGCAGGACTGGGCGCGGGCGGCCGCCGGCTTCGCCGAGGCCTTCGAGCGCTCCGGCGACGCCCAGGACGCCTACGATGCCGGCCGGGCGCTCCACCCCCTGGATCCCAGCGGCGCCTGGCGCTGGCTCGCCCGCATCCCGGCGGCGGAGCGGAGTCGCTTTCCGCGCCTGGCCTTCTACGAGGCCGAGCGGGCGCTCGCCGAGAACCGGGCGGAGAGCGAGCTGCGCCGGCGCTACGACGCCCTGCTCGACTTCCGCGCCCGCGAGGAGGGGCGGCGCCTGCCGGGCGTGGAAGCGCTGCTCGCGCGGCTCGCCGCGGCCCTGGGCGACGCGCAGGACGCCCTGGCCTTCGCCGATGCGGATCGGCGCGAACGCGAGCGCCGCGCCGAGCCCCAGCTGCGCCGCGCCCAGGCGGCGCTCAAGGACGCGCGTCCCGACACGGCCGCCGAGGCCCTGGCGGAGGCGGAGCGGCTCGTACCCGGTCATCCACGTCTGGCGGAGCTGCGCGCGCGCCTGGCCCTGGCGCGCCGGGACCCCGACGGGCTGGCCGAGGCGCTGGCGGAGCTGCATCGCTTCGCGCCGTCACTGGCCGAAGCGGTGGGCACCGAGAACCGCCTGCGCGCGGATGCGGGCCTGTCGCTCCTGCCGGACCGGCCCGCGGAGAGCCTGGCGCGCCGCTGACCCGGCGGCGCTGAAGCGCTACTTGGACTTCGGAGCCTTCTCGGGCGGCTGGCCGCTGCCGCGCAGGGCGCGGTCCGAGGCCTGCTTCTCCCGGCGCTTCGCGCCGCTCGCCTCGCGCTGCACCGCATCGGAGCAGGCGCGACAGATGCGCCCGCGCAGCGCCTCGTCCGGACGCTCCTTGCCGCACAGGAGACAGCGGGCCATGCCCAGAGGCTAGCCCACACTCGGCGGCCGCGGTTGACACCCGCCCGCCGGGCTGGCACCGTTTTGCCCGCCATTTCTTGGCACGCTCCCATCGTCTAGCGGTCTAGGACGTGGCCCTCTCAAGGCCAAGACACGGGTTCGAGTCCCGTTGGGAGCGCCATGCGGCGAGCCGGGAGCGGGGGAAGGCCAGCGTGTCCGAGTACTTCCTGGCCTTCCTGGACTGCGAGTTCGGCGGTCTGGACCCCGACCTGCACGACATCACCGAGATCGCCGTGATCCTGACCGACTACCGCCTGGCGGAGTTCGCGAGCCGCGATTGGAAGGTGCAGGCGCGCCCCGAACGGATCACGCCGGCGGCTGCGGCGATCTCGGGCTACGACGCCGAGAAGTGGAACACGGAGGCCGTGCCGGTGCGCCAGGCACTGGCGGAGCTGGCGGCCGTGCTCCCGGCCGGCGCGACGGTGGTGCCGGCGGGCCAGAACGTGCGCATGGACGTACTCTTCCTGGAGCGCGCGTACAAGGCCTGCGGCCTCGCCTGGCCCTTCGACTATCACGTGATCGATCTGGCCACGCTCTACTACGTCTGGTCCCTGGTGGCCGGCGAGACGGTGCCCGCCCTGTCGCTGCGCCAGGCGGCCACCGCGGCGGGCCTGACGGACGGCTCCGTGCCCCACCGCGCACTGGCCGACGCGCGGCTCACCCTGGAGAGCTTCCGTCACTTCGTGGGGCGGCTGGCGCCGCGCCGGGCGGCCGAAGCCCCCCCTGCGGCGGCGGGGGAGCGCCTTCCCTGAGGCGCGAGCTTCCGCTGCCACTTGGCCAGGGCGCGACGGTCGAGCCAGGCGAGCCCCGGAAGCAGCAGGCGCCCGGGCAGTCCATCCGGTCGCAGACACAGGGCCGACGCAAAGTCGATCAGCACCGGATGCCCGCCCTCGTCTACCAGCACGTTGCTGCGGTGGCGCAGGTCCAGGTGCACCACGCCGCGCTCATGCATGCCCGCCAGGGCCTCCTCCAGCTCCTCCAGGAAGGCGGGGGGCAGGGTCGGCGCCAGGCGTCGGCCCAGCCGCTGACCGGGCCGGTACTCCACCGCGAAGGCCTGGGCGTCGATGCGTCCGAGGAAGCGCGGAACGGCCGGGTGGTCGGCGAGGGCCCGATAGGCGCGGATCTCCCGGGCGTGGAGCCAGGGCCCGAGCAGGTGGCGCACCCACCAGCCCCGGGGCGCGAAGTCCTTCACCACGACGGCGCCGGCTTCACTGGCCACCATCAGGACGTCGGGATTGCGGCGATTGCCCCGGTTCAGGACCGCCAGCGTGCGCCCGGCCAGCTCCTGGCGCCGGGGCGGGGTGACAGTCGCGCCGCATCGGCCCTCCCGACTCACGCGCCGCGTAGCGCCAGGACGGCGAGGCCCACGACCACCCCGAGGAGCGTGCCGAGCTCGTGGTTCTCCCGCACCCGCGACAGGCTCCAGCGCCCGAGCCTGGGCGCCGGGCGCGCGCGCCAGGCGGGCCGCCAGGCCGGAACCGCAGCCCGGTAGCTGCGGAACGCGTCGCCGTGGTGGCGCTCGAGCCGAGCGCTCTCGATGCGCTCCTTGTAGGGCAGGTAGTAGAAGCGGAACCCGAGCGCAGCGACCGCCACGGCCCCGAACGCGAGCCATCCGCCCGCCGCGACACCGAGGCCGAGCCCGATGGCGAGCGCGCCTAGATAGAGGGGATGCCGCAGGTGTCCATAGGGCCCGCTGCAGGTGAGCCGCTCGGTCTTGACCAGGTGGCCTGCCGCCCACAGGCGGAGGACCAGGCCGCCCGCCACCAGCGCAGCACCCGCCAGGAAACCGATGCGCGAGGGACGCGCCACCAGCAACAGCGTCACCGCCACGGCGGCGGCCGGCAGCAGTCGAGGGCTCAGGTTGTGGCGCCGGAACGGATGCCGCACCGAGCGGCGAAGGCTAGTCGTCGCGCTTCGGCCGGGCAACCGGCGGGGCGGGCGCTCTCGGTGCCGGATCGCGCCCAGAGCCCTTGCGGCGGCCGCGCCGGCCGGCGGCCTGAAGCTGAAAGAGCTTCCAGAGACGGTTGCGCAGACGCATCTTGAAGCTGGGATCGACCGGCACGGGACTATCGTCCGCCTCCAGGAAGTCCGCGAGCTCCGCGGGGTCGAAGGGCATCTCTTCCTCGCGCGTCTCCTCGTCCGGGGGCGGGAGCGTCCCGGCTTCCTTGCGTCGCGGATCCGGCCGCTTGCTCTCCCGATTCCGGGGCGGCTTCACGCGGACCTCCCTGGGCGGACCGGCCGCTCCGGGGGCCCCCCGCCAATCGGGACGCCCGCACGACGAAGGTTCTATGGCGTAGGTGGGGCGCACGCGCCACGCGTGGCACCAGAACGCGTCCCTCTGGGGCAAAATCCCCATCCTTCGTTCCCTGGGGGATGGTTCGCGCCCGGAGAATCGGACCCCGAGGCGTCTAGCGGCCCAGGAAGGCTTCCAGCCCGGGGGCGCTCGCCTGAAGGGCCCGGCGCATCCGGTAGAGGTTCGCCTTGACGGCATCCTCCGACTTGCCGAGCGCCCGGGCGATGGTCTGGATGGACTGACGACGCAGGTGCTTCAGGTGGAAGATGCGACGCTGGAGGGGCGTCAGCTCGTGCTCGATCACGTTGGCGCAGCGGTCGAGCATGCGCCTCGCGTCCACGGCCCGCTCGGCACCGACCCCCTCGGCGGCGAGCACTTCGGCGCGGGCGTTGTCCAGGGACTCGAGGCGCGGCCGCGGGCGGCGGAAGCGCCGGTTCACCTTGTTGCGCGTGATCCCGAAGATCCAGACCAGCAGGCTCGAGCCGCCACGGAAGCTCTCGAGGGCCTGGAAGACGGTCACGAACACCTCCTGGGTCACGTCTTCGGCCTCGCCCGAATCGCCGAGGCGCTTCAGGGCAAAGCGGTACACGCGCGGGAAGTAGGTCTCGTAGAGCAGATCGAAGTGGCGTCGACTGCCCGCCAGGATCTGCTCCACCAGCTCCGCGTCCGAGTCCCAGGGAGCCCCGCGCCGGCGACGCCGCGGGGCTTGCGCCGGCGCGGAAGCGGACGCGGCGGGCGGCGGGGACGCGGGCCTGGGCCGCCCCCGTGAGGCGGCACGGCGAGCAGGGGAGTGGGGATGGGGTCGGGGGATGCGGTTCACGGCTGCCTCCGGCCGCCGAGCCGTCGAAGCCCCGGAGGGCTGCAGCCCGGCGCCAGCTTCTCTCCGAAAAAGGGGGGACTCGGACGTCCCGCCCTGCGGAAGGAGCAATGGCCGTGCCAGGGCTCCGCCGTCACGCAGCGAAAATCCGTAGTGGGCCAGGAGAGTTGGGCTTTTGGGGGAGGGGCAGCCGGGGTGCAAGAAACGTCACCCGCCGGGCCGGGTAGAACGGTGTTTCTCATGCTGTGGAAGGGCGTTCACTCCGGGCCGTCGCCCGCGGCGGCGAGCGAGTCCTGCACGTAGGCGCGCAGCGCCAGGAGGGCCAGGGGCGACCCGGCCTGGAACTGCACCGCAAACCCGGACCGCGGGCTGCGCTGGGTCCGGCGCACGGTGCCCCGCAGCCTCAGCAGCTCCGCATGGCCCGGCAGCTCGAGCACCAGCCGCGCTCCCACCCCCGGCGCGGGCGGCGCAGGATCCAGCAGGAAGATGCCGCGCTCGGAGACGTCGCGGGCCCTGAGGAATACCTGTCGGTCGTCGTCCTCGTACGCGACGGCCAGGCGCGTGGAGACCCTCGGCGCGCCGCGGCGCTCGCCCTCCCCTGCGCCTCGCTCCATGGGCTCTCTACAGCCGCCCGGGAACGATCCACCAGCGCCCGTCGAGACGCTGCCAAACGTCCTCGCGCACTAGCGAGGTGCTCCACCAACGCAGGGGAAGACCGCTCTCCCCGGCGAGGCGCACCCGCACCCGGGCCTGACCCGCCCCCTCCACCTGGAACTCCTCCAGCGTGGCCCGAAGCGGGCGGTTGCGTTCGAAGTGCGCATCGGCCAGGGCCTGGGCCAGGTCCGCATAGTAGTCGGAGAACGAGGCATCGCTGCGGAAGTAGCCGCGCAGGGCCGGATCCCGAAAGGTCACCAGGCTGTTGAAGCGGCGCCCCTCCAGCAGGCGATAGAACTCGCGGGTCCGCTGGTAGAACTCCTGCACGGGCTCCGCCTCCACCCGGGCAACCCCCGCGCTGGGGTCGGGGCGCGGTCCGGCCACTCCCCGCGTGCAGCCCGGCGTGGAGGACAGCACTCCCGCCAGCACCAGGAGGGCCGCGGCCGGCCGCCCGGCGCGCCGCGCCCGGCAGGTCCTCGAGCCCGGACTCACCGGCGCGCGCGGCTCCGCGATGCGCTGGCCCGGCGGCGCGGCCGCCCGGCCTCCGCGACCACCGCCTGCGCCGCCGCCAGGCGCGCCACCGGCACCCGGAACGGAGAGCAGGAGACGTAGTCGAGCCCGAGCCCGTGGCACAGCTTCACGCTCTTCGGATCGCCCCCGTGCTCGCCGCAGATGCCCACCTTGAGGTCGGCACGCGTCGCCCGCCCCTTCTGCACGCCGATCCGGATCAGCTCGCCGATTCCCTCCGGGTCGATCGAGACGAAGGGGTCGTCTTCCAGGATGCCCTGCTCGATGTAGCGGCCCAGGAACTTGCCCGCGTCGTCTCGCGAGAGGGCGTAGGCCATCTGGGTGAGATCGTTGGTGCCGAAGGAGAAGAAGTCCGCGTGGCGCGCGATCTGGTCGGCGGTGAGGGCGGCTCGGGGCACCTCGATCATGGTGCCGACCCGAACGCGCAGCCGCACGCCGGCATGGTCGGCCAGCACCGCCTTGACCTCTTCCTCCACCAGCGCACGGAGCCGCTCGAGCTCTCCCACGTGCGCGACCAGCGGGATCATGATCTCCGGGGACACCTTCACCCCCGACTCGGCCACCTCGCAGGCCGCCTGGGCGATGGCGCGCACCTGCATGCGATAGATCTCCGGGAACGTGATCCCCAGCCGGCAGCCCCGGTGGCCGAGCATGGGGTTGAACTCGCGCAGGCTCTCGATGCGGGCGCGCACCGCGGCGGTGTCGTCGCCGAGGGCCGCGGCCACCTCGGCCAGCTCGTCCTGCTCTCGGGGCAGGAACTCGTGCAGGGGCGGATCCAGCAGGCGGATCGTGACCGGAAGCCCCTCCATGGCCCGGAAGATCCCCACGAAGTCGCCGCGCTGCATGGGGAGCAGCTTCTGCAGCGCGCGCTGGCGTTGGGCGCCGTCGGAGGCGAGGATCATCTCGCGCACGGCCAGGATGCGGTCCGCTTCGAAGAACATGTGTTCGGTGCGACACAGGCCGATCCCTTCGGCGCCGAACTGCCGGGCGAGCTTCGCGTCGTGGGGCGTGTCCGCGTTGGTGCGCACCCGCAAGCGGCGCACGCCGTCCGCCCAGCTCATCAGCTCACTGAAGTCGCCTCCCAGCTCGGGGGTCACGGTGGGAACGCGACCCAGGATCACCTCCCCGCGGCCGCCGTCGATGGTGATCACGTCCCCGGCCCGGATCAGGTGTTCGTCGACGCGCAGCTCCCCCCGCGCGTAGTCGATCTCGAGGGCGCCACAGCCCACCACGCAGCACTTGCCCATGCCGCGCGCCACCACCGCCGCGTGGGAGGTCATCCCGCCGCGGGCGGTCAGGATGCCCTCCGCGGCGTGCATGCCGTGGATGTCCTCGGGGGAGGTCTCGATGCGGACCAGCAGCACCTTCTCGCCGGCCTTGGCGCGGCTCTCCGCCTCGTCGGCGGAGAAGACCACGTGGCCCACCGCGGCCCCGGGCGAGGCCGGCAGCCCCTTGGCGATCACCTGGCGCTCGGCCCGCGGGTCGAGCGTCGGATGCAGGAGCTGCTCGAGGGCGGAGGGCTCGACGCGCGCCAGCGCTTCCTCCCGGGTCACCAGACGCTCGCGTGCCATGTCCACCGCGATCTTCAGCGCCGCGCCCACGGTGCGCTTGCCACTGCGGGTCTGCAGCATCCAGAGCTTGTCGCACTGGATGGTGAACTCGATGTCCTGCATGTCGCGGTAGTGCTTCTCGAGCACGCGACGCACCCGGAGGAGCTCCCGGTAGGCGCGCGGCATCTCCTGCTCCAGGGTGGGCAGGTGGGCCTGATCCGCGCCGCGGCACTCCTTGTTGAGCGGCTGCGGGGTGCGGATGCCGGCCACCACGTCCTCGCCCTGGGCGTTCTTCAGGTACTCGCCGAAGAAGATATTGGCACCCGTGGAGGGGTCCCGGGTGAAGGCGACCCCGGTGGCGCAGTCTTCGCCCATGTTTCCGAACACCATGGCCTGCACGTTCACGGCGGTGCCCCAGGCGTCGGGGATCTGGTGCAGGCGCCGATAGCGGATCGCGCGCTCGTTGCGCCAGGAACGGAAGACGGCCGCCACGGCGCCCCAGAGCTGCTCGTGGGGATCCTGGGGAAAGCGACGCCCGGTGTGCTCGGCGACGATCTCCTTGTACTCCTCCACCAGCGCGGCCAGGTCCTCCGGCTCGAGCTCGGTGTCGAGCTCGACGCCGCGGCGCTCCTTCAAGCCCTCGAAGCGGGTGTCGAAGCGCTCCATGGGCACACCGAGCACCACGTCGCCGTACATCTGCAGGAAGCGGCGGTAGCTGTCGAAGACGAAGCGGCGGTCGCTGAGCCGCGCGAGCCCCTCCGCGGTCTCGTCGTTCAGACCGAGGTTCAGGACCGTGTCCATCATGCCCGGCATGGACACGCGGGCACCGGAACGGATCGAGACCAGTAGGGGGTTCTCGCGGTCGCCGAAGCGCATCTGCATGATGCGTTCGACCCGCTCCAGGGCGCGCTGCACCTCGCTCTGCAGGCTGCTCGGGAGCCGCCCCCGGCGGGCGTCGAACTGGGCGCACACCTCCGTGGAGATCGTGAAGCCCGGAGGGACCGGCAGGCCGAGCCGGGTCATCTCGGCGAGGTTGGCCCCCTTTCCACCCAGCAGGTCGCGCAGCTCGGCGCGCCCGTCCGCCTTCCCGTCACCGAAGAAGAAGACCCGACGCTTGCGGGCCCCGGCCCTGGCCGCCTTCACGAGCTGCCCTCCAATCGCTCGCGCAGCGCCCGGGCGACCCCTTCGAGCGGGATCCGCTCCTGCTCCATGCTGTCGCGCTCGCGGAGCGTGACCTGCCGGTCGGTGTCCGTTTCGAAGTCCCAGGTGACGCAATAGGGCGTCCCCACCTCGTCCTGGCGCCGGTAGCGCCGGCCGATGTTGCCCGATTCGTCGTAGAAGACGTTCCAGCGCCGCCGCAGCTCCGCGGCCAGGCGGCGGGCGGGCTCCCCCAGCTTCTTCGAGAGCGGGAGGACCGCCACCTGGATCGGGGCCACGGCAGGGTGGAGCCGCAGCACGGTGCGGGTCTCGCCGTCGGGCAGCTCCTGCTCCTGGTAGCCGTTGACGAGCAGCGCGAGGCAGGTGCGGTCGATCCCCACCGAGGTCTCGATCACCGCCGGAAAGAAGCGCTCCTTGCTTGCCTCGTCGGTCACCGACAGGTCCTTGCCGGAGAACTCGCTGTGGCGGCGCAGGTCCCAGTCGCCGCGGTCGTGGACGCCCTCGATCTCCTGCCAGCCGAAGGGGAAGCGGAACTCCAGATCCGAGGCGGCCCTGGCGTAGTGGGCCAGCTCGCTCGGCTCGTGGGTGCGCACCCGCAGCCGATCCGACGAGAAGCCGAGGTCGTGATGGAAGCGCAGGCGTTCCTGCAGCCAGTGCTCGAACCAGCGTTCTCGCTCGCTCGGGTGCACGAAGAACTCGAGCTCTGCCTGCTCGAACTCCCGCGACCGGAAGGTGAAGTTGCGCGGGTTGATCTCGTTGCGGAAGGCCTTTCCGATCTGCGCGATGCCGAAGGGGAGCTTCTGGCGGGCGCTCTCCCGCACCCGTTTGGCGTCCAGGAAGATCGACTGGCAGGTCTCGGCGCGCAGGTAGGCGACCGCCGCGGCGTCCTCCTCGGCGCCGAGGAAGGTCTTGAGCATGAGGTTGAACTGACGCGCCGGAGTCCAGTCGTGCTCGGACGTCCCGGAGCGGGCCGGGCAGGGCCCCGCCTCCTCGAGCTGGTCGGCCCGCACGCGCTTCTTGCAGGCGCGGCAGTCCACCAGCGGATCGCTGAAGTGCTCCAGGTGCCCGGAGGCCTCCCAGGTGCGCGGGTGGGCAATGATGGAGCTGTCGAGGCCCTCCACGTCCTCCCGCTCGCGCACGACCCGCTGCCACCAGAAGGCCTTCAGGTTGTTCTTGAGCTCGACGCCGAGGGGCCCGTAGTCCCAGAAGCCGTTGACCCCCCCGTAGATCTCGCTGGACTGCCAGACGAAGCCGCGCCGCGCGCACAGGGAGACGATCTCCTCCATCCGGACCCCGGCCGCGGGCTCGGCTCGGCTCTCGCTCTGGGCCTGGGCGCTCATGGGGCTCCTCGGACCGGATCGGCGGGGTGCGCGCCGCGCGACCGCGGCGCGCAAGAAGCGCGTAGGATCCCGTGCGCGCCGCGGGGTGTCAAGCCGCCGGCTCGACCCCGGAGGTCAGGATTTCGTCGAGGAATCGACCACTTCGGAGATCGAGGCCCACGTGGAAGCGATGGAAGCGAGCCAGCAGCCGGTGCGCCTCGTCCAGGGCCTGGCCCCCGAGGGCCAGGCGGTCGAGCCGGTCCAGGGGCAGCCGCAGCCCCTGCTCCAGGGCGCGCAGCGTCCCCCGATGCAGCGGCAGGAGCGGCTCGCCGCCCGCCCGGCAGGCGGCGCACACGGCGCCCCCCTCTCCCACGTGGAAGCCC
>JBFIML010000080.1:0-9356 GCA_041611735.1 Myxococcota bacterium
GGCCGGGAGCGCTGGCTGGACCAGCCGGAGAACCGCACCGCCCATGCCTGGCTGCTGGAGCACTCGGGCCCGGAGCGGCCCTGGCTCGTGTGCGTGCCCGGCTACCGCATGGGACACCCGGCGGTGGACTTCACTGGCTTCCGGGCCCGCTGGCTGCACGAGACGCTCGGCCTGAACGTGGCCATCCCCGTGCTACCCCTGCACGGACCGCGGCGCGTGGGGCGGCGCGGCGGCGACGGGTTCCTGACCGGGAACTTCGTGGACACGGTGCACGCCCAGGCCCAGGCCGTATGGGACGTGCGACGCCTGGTGGAGTGGCTGGGGCGGCAGGGCGCTCCGGCGCTGGGCCTCTACGGTGTCTCGCTGGGCGGCTACACCACGGCCTTGCTGGCGACGCTGGAGGCGGAGCTCGCCTGTGTGATCGCCGGCATCCCCGCCGCGGACTTCCTGCGCCTGGTGCGCACCCACACGCCCTCCTTCCTGCTGGCGACGGCCGAGCGGCTCGGACTGCGCTTCGAACGCATCGGCCGGCTGCTGCGGGTGATCTCCCCGCTCGCCCTGCCGCCGCGGGTGCCCCTGGAGCGCCGCTACCTCTACGCGGGCACCTCGGACCGGCTCGCTTCCCCCGACCACGCCCGCGACCTCTGGCAGCACTGGGGCCGGCCCCGGCTCGCCTGGTACCAGGGGGGCCACGTCTCGTTCCTGTGGGAGCGCGAGGTGCGCGAGCTCCTGCTCGAGGCTCTCGGCGCGTCCGGGCTGCTGCCGCGGTCTGGAGAGACCGGGCGCTAGCAGCTGGGAATGCCCCGGGGTCGACACCGGGTCTTGGCGGAGCAGGCGGCGCACGACCCCGCGCGCCGCGAGCTCGAGGTAAAGGGCGTCGGCCACCCGGACACGCTCTGCAACGCGGCGGCCGAGGCGTTCTGGTGGCGCCGGCCTCGAAGGGTTTCCTGCCACACGCGCCCCGAGGGGTGATCCCCCCGGCGCACCATGCCTCACCCCTGTGTTCGCGTGTCGCAACGCGCCGCGCGCCCGACGGGTCGGAGCCGCGGTTGCAGGCACGCCGATTGCTTACACCTCCGTTGGGACGTAGCGGAAGCTACGCTTCGTTCCAGGGGGGAGCAAGCGGAGGCCCTCGCCATGAAAGTCGAGAGACTCATGACCAAGGACGTGAGGACGTGCAGGCCCACCGACTCCCTGAACGAGGTGGCGCGGGCCATGTGGGAGCGGGACTGCGGCTGCCTGCCGGTGGTGGCCGACGACCGTACGAATCGCGTGGTCGGCATGATCACGGATCGCGACGTGTGCATGGCGGCCTATACCACGGGCCGGCGGCTCGAGGAGATCCGGGTCGACCAGGTTATGTCGCGGCAGGTGCTTTCGTGTCTGCCCGACGACGTTCTGTCCGAGGCGGAGGCCACCATGCGCAGCGGCCGGGTCCGCCGCCTTCCGGTGCTGGACGACGCCGGGCAGCTGCTCGGGCTGGTCTCGTTGGCGGACATCGCCCAGGAAGCCGGTCGCGAGCACGGGGTGCGCCGACGCGAGGTGAGCGACGGCGAAGTCGGCCAGACGCTGGCCGAGATCACCCGCCCCCGGGAGATCGGCGCCGGCTCCTAGGAGTTAACGGGCCGCTACGCTCAGGAGACCGCGGATGACCACCCTGCGCACGCGCGTGCAGAAGCTGCTCGACGAGCGAAGCCTCCGCTACGAGAGGCTCCAGCATCCGCGCGACTTCACAGCCCAGGAGACGGCGGCCCACACCCACACCCGGGGCCGGGAGTTCGCCAAAGCGGTGATCGTCAAGGTGGCCGGCCGCTTCGCCATGGCCGTGCTGCCGTCTCACCACGTGGTGGATGTGGAGCGCCTGGCGGCGGCTCTCGGCGGCCAGCGGGTGGAGCTGGCCGAGGAGGAGGAGATCACCAGGCTGTTTCCCGACTGCGAGCCCGGGGCGATCCCGCCCTTCGGAAGCCTCTACGACCTGCCGGTCTACGTGAGCCCCACGCTGAGCGAGGACGATCGCATCACGTGCGTGGCCGGAACCCACGAAGATGCG
Organism: Myxococcota bacterium; assembly: GCA_041611735.1. Lineage (GTDB taxonomy): Bacteria > Myxococcota_A > UBA9160 > UBA9160 > PR03 > JBFIML01. The sequence continues at coordinate 2,051 of JBFIML010000080.1, forward strand.
CTGCGCCTGGCGTACCGGGACTGGGAGGCGCTGGTGAAGCCGCGCGTGGTGGACTTCTCGGTGGTCCGCCCCGGCAGGAGCGCTCGCCACGAGCCGGCGCGGGGCTGACGGCGGTCCCGGAGCTCGCGATCGACGGTTCCCAGGGCGAGGGCGGCGGCCAGGTCCTGCGCAGCAGCCTCACCCTCTCGCTGCTCACGGGGCGTGCCGTGCGCCTGGAGCGGATCCGTGCGGGGCGAGCCAGGCCTGGCCTGGGGGCCCAGCACCTGGCGGCCGTGCGGGCGGCAGCCGCAGCCGGGGATGCCGCGGTGGAGGGGGACGTGGTCGGCTCGCAGGAGCTCCGCTTCGCACCCCGTGGGCTCCGCGGCGGTCGCTTCCACTTCGAGATCGGGACCGCCGGAGCCACCTCCCTGGTGCTCCAGACCGTGGCGCTGCCGCTGGCCCGGGCCGGCCCCACGTCGCTCACGCTGGGGGGCGGCACTCACGTGCCCTGGAGCCCGTGCTTCCACTACCTGGCGCTCCACTGGCTCCCCTGCCTGCGCGCGCTCGGCCTCGACGCGGAGGTGACCCTCGAGCGCGCGGGCTTCCATCCGCGTGGCGGGGGCCGCCTGCACGCGGAGCTGTGGCCCCTGGGCAGGCTCGTCCCGCTCGAGCGCACCGAGCGCGGCGCCCTGCGCCGCGTCACGGTCCTCTCCGTGAGCGCGCGGCTACCCGACCACGTGGCGACGCGGCAGGCGGAACGCGCCCGGGCCCGCCTGGCGGAATGCGGTGCGGAGCTCGCGGACGAGACGTTGCGCCTCTCCGCCCCCTCCCCCGGTTCCATGCTGCTGCTGCTGGCGGAGTTCGAGAAGTCGCGCTGCTGCACGTTCGGCCTCGGAGCTCGCGGCAAGCCCGCCGAGCGCGTGGCGGACGAGGCGGTGGATGCCCTGGAGGCCTTCCTGGCCACGTCCGGCGCCGTGGACCCGTATCTGGCCGACCAGCTGCTGGTCCCACTGGCCTTCGCCGCCGGCCGCTCCCAGATCACCACCTCGCGGGTGACCGGGCATCTGCGCACCAACGCCGCGGTGGTCGGGTCCTTCCTGGGTCCGGTGGTGGAGATCGACGGGGCGCTGGAGCAACCGGGCCGGGTGTGCATCCAAGGGGTGGGGCTGCCCGCCGCGACGCGTTGACGCCTGGAGGGGAGGACGGCAAAGGGCCTGCTCCAGCCATCGGGCGGCTGCTGGCGAGGCGGAGGCTCGAACCCTAGGGCACGGGGGCGTTGGGCGGCGGCTCGACCACGGCGGTGGCCTGGGGACCCTTGTCGCCCGCCTCGATGTTCAGGCCCACGCGCTGCCCCTCCTCCAGACGCTCGAAGTCGAGCCCCCCGCTCACGGCGTTGCGGTGGAAGTAGACCTGTTCGCCGCCGTCGGTCAGGATGAAGCCGTAGCCGTCGTCCAGGAAGATGCGGTCCACGATGCCCAGGTGGGGAGGCTCCGCCGGACGCTGGTTGCGGCGATCCGCGCGGCGGTCGCGCAGTCGGCGCACCTCCCGCTCGAAGGCGTCGAGGGCCTCGTAGAGGGCCAGGGCCACCTCCTCGCGGGTGCGCGCCGCCACCAGCTCCTTGCCGCGGGCCTGGCAGGCGATGCGCACCTCCTGCCCCCCCCGTCGATGGTGGCGGCTCGGCTTGGCGGCGATGCGGACGTCGATCAGATCGTTGTGTCCCTCGGCCAGCGCTCGCAGCCGCTCCTCGACGGCGCGCCGCTCCTCGTCCCGAACCTCCACGTTGCGCCAGTGGATCTCCAAGTGCTCTCCTTTCGGCTTGAGCTCCGGTGTCCGTGCAACACCCGTTCCCATCCGCCCGCCTGGGAGACTGCGGCGGCGGGTCCGGGGAGTGGTGCGTCCTGCCACAGCCCCGAGCCGGGAAGTCTGGGGCCAGACACGACGTCCCGCCAGCTTCGTTTCCCTTGGGGGTCAACGCCGCTGGCAGTCCAGGAACTTGGAGTCCCGGATCGCCCCCACCAGCAGCCGCGATGCGTGGGGAGCCGCCGTGCTGGCGGCGGAGAGGGCATCGCCGCGGTCCAGGAGCACCTCCTCCACCTGCCAGCGGCCCGTAGTGCCCCGCACCACCCTCAGTACCTGGGAGGGCACCGTCGCCACGCGCCCGGCGTTGTAGCGCACGAGCTGAAGCACCTTCGGGTGGGCGGCGATCCAGAGCGCCCCCTCGGCATCCAGCTCGATGTTGTCGGGAACGGTGCCGAGCGGTATGCGCTCGCGGAGCTCGAGGGCGCCGGACTCGGGCTCCCGATCATACACCCGCACCTCGCGGCCGAGGCTCGCGGCCACGTAGAGCGTGCGACCGTCGGGGCTCGCCTGGATGCCATTGGCCATCCGGATGCCCGTTGCGGCCTCCACGAAGCGGCTGCCATCGAAGTAGACCACGCTCGCGAGTGGCAGCCGCAACCACTCCTCGAGGACGCGTCCGAAGCCCTCGGGACGGCCGTGGTCGTTGGTGACGTAGAAGCGATCCGGGCTCACCGTCACCACGTCGTTGGGGGAGACGAGCAGCGGGTCCGCCAGGGTACGGCGGTGCACGAGCCGTCCCATCACGATGTCATAGATCTCGATCGAGTGACGCCCGGCGGCGTGGTTGACGACGAACAGGCTGTCGCGTCCGCCTCCGCCCTGCCAGAGCGAGATCCCGTGAGGGTGGAAGTCCGCCGGCGCCTCCGGCGTCGCATTCACCGGGGTCGCGTCGTCCTCGCCAAGGGCGTAGGCGTAGATCGCGCCGCGCCCGGACTCGCCCCGCTCGGCGGCGGCCCGGTCGAAGCTCGAGACCCACGCCACGCGGGTCTCGGGGTCGACGGTCAGGTCCTCGGGCCCCGCCACGCCGGCCACGGGCCGGCAGATCCCGGCGAAGTGCGGCTCGATGCCGCGCAGGACCCCTCCGATCCAGAGGGTGCGCCCCAGCCAGGCGACGACCCCGAGGACCAGCAGCCACGTGACGATGCGGGCGGACACGGCACCGCAAGCGTGTCCCATCCGGGCCCTTCCGGCCAGGGCGCCCCCGCCGACGCTACGCAGCGTCGGCGGAACGGATTCCGTCCAGACGGCCCGCCAGGAGGGTGGCCAGCGGACGGGTGTAATCGAGCTTCTCGAACAGGATCTTGAGCACCGCCGTGATGGGCGTGGCCAGCAGCATGCCCACGATCCCCCAGAGCATGCCCCAGAAGATCAGGGCCATCAGGATCACGATGGGATGCAGGTCGAGGGACTCTCCCATGACCCTGGGCTCGATCAGGTTCCCGATCGTGAGCTGAATGGCGCCCGGGATCGTGATGGCCAGGACGGCCACCGTGACCGAGACGTCGGGGCTCGCGATCACGACGGGAAGCGGCAGCAGCGTCGCGATCACCGAACCCAGGCTCGGGATGAAGTTGAGCAGGAACGCGAACAGCCCGAACACCAGCGCCAGGTCGATGCCCAGCATGGAGAGCACGACGCCCACCAGGAACCCGGTGGCCGCCGAGACCACTGCCTTGGTGACCAGGAAGCGCTGGATGCGGTTCTCGATCTCCCTCCAGGTCCGGCTCGCGGGTGAGCCTCCCGCACCCCCGACGAGCAGGTAGATCACGAAGATCAGGACCAGCAGCGACTGGGAGAGGGTGTCGAGGATCGCGTTGGTGGTGCCACGCAGGAGACCGCCCACCGCGCCCACCGGGATCTCGGAGAGCGGCGCCAGCACCGCCTCCGGCCTCATGCCGAAGCGCTCCAAAGGGAAGAGCTCGGTGAGCGCGATCAAGAGCTGGGTCACCTTGGCCTGGTAGCCGGCGGCATTGGCCGCCAGCTGCCGCACGGAGGCGGACACCAGCACCGCCAGCAGGCTGAAGAGCAGCAGCCCGAGCACCAGGGTACCGAGCACCGCCAGGGGGCGCGGAAGACGCAGCCAGCGCATCTGGGCGTCCACCAGCGGCGAGAGGGCCAGGGCGAAGAAGATCGCCAGGACGAACGGGATCATGACGGGCCGCAGCCAGTAGAGGGCGCCGCCGAGGGCGACCGCGCTCAGGATGAGCAGGCAGATGGTCTGGATGCGTCGATCGCGCAGCACCGGATCCATGAAGGTCCGCCGGGCTCCTCCCCCCAAGGGCGTCATTGTAGGGCAGCGGGCCTCGCCCGCCGGGTGCCTCGAACGGATTCTCTCCTTGGAGTTGGGGGGCATCGCCACCGACCTGGACGGCCATGTCGTCTACTGGGGCAAGGGAGCCGAGGCGCTCTACGGCACCGCGCCAAGGACGTGATCGGGCGGCCGGTCACCTTCATCGTTCCACCGGGGAACGAGGCCGGGGAGCGGTTCGTGAACGACAAACCCGCCGGCTTCCTTCACAAGCCCTTCCGCCTGGACACCCTGCGCCAGATGCTGGAGCAGGCGCTGTCCTGAACGAGACCCTGGGCTTCCGCCGGCAGCGACTCGTGGACGCCCACCACCAGCGCGCCACCCGGGGCAAGGCGGGCGGTGATTCGGCGCAGCAGCTCCCGCTGGAGAGCCGGTTCGAAGTACGTGAAGACCCCATTGCGACACAGGACCAGCCGGAACGGGCCGTCGGGCAGATGGCAGCGGACGTCCTGGCGTCGGAACCTGACGCCCGCTCGAAATCTGGAGCGTACGCGCCAGCCGCCGGCGGCGGCCTCGAAGGCTTGCTCTCGCCAGGCCTGCGGGACCTCCGACAGGCTACTCGGGGCGTAGACGCCGACCCGCGCCCGCCGCACCAGGTTCTCGTCCAGCTCGCTGGCGAGGATGCGGATGGGAAGCTGCGGAATGCGAGGTTGCACTTCGAGCTCCCACAGCATCTTCAGGGAGTAGGGCTCCTCGCCCGAGGCGGACCCGACGCTCCAGGCGGCGAGCGCCGGCTCCCCCTCGTGCCGGGCTCGAAGCGCCAGCTCCGGGAGAACGTGCTGCGCCAGCGCGTCGAAGACGGCGCCATCGCGCCGGAAGCGCGAAATCGAGATCGTGCACAGGGCATCGAGGTGCGCCCATTCCCCGGGGTGCGTCTCCAGATGGACCCGATAGGCGTCCACGTCCGCCAGGCCGAGCTCCCGCCGCCGCCGCTCCACCCGCTTGCAGACCTGACGCCGCACGCGACGAAAGCCCGCCCAGCGCATGCGCAGGCGGGGAAGCGCCCACTGGAGGAAGCGGACGCACTCGGCGTCCTTCACGGGCGATCAGGCGACGCCGGACGGCTCGCCCCGGGCGCACGCCACGCAGCGGTCGGTGCCGGGCACGGACCGCAGGCGCGGCAGGGGAATCTCGCCGCCGCAGATGGCGCACAGGCCCAGGCGCTCGCTCCCGGCTTGCGCGAGCGCCCGGTCCAGGGCCGCCAGTCGCCCGGCCGCCGCACCCGTTTCGCGCCGGCGCTCGAGCTGGCGCGCAAGGCGGCCGCGCTCGGCGCGCAGCTCGCGCATCAGCGCCTCGAGCTCGACTCCGCGCCCCTGCCCTCGCGGCGCGCCGGTGCCGCGCAGCGAAGCCACCAGCGCCCGCAGCGCATCGGTCTCGCTCAGGATGCCCACCAGTCGTCCCCCCGCACCCACCACCGGCAGGCAGCCGATGCGCAGCTCCGCCAGGCGCTCCGCTGCCCGGTCCAGGGGGGTCTCCGGGGCCACGGTCTCCGGGGCCCAGGTCATGGCGTCGTCCACGGCGTAGTCCCGCACGAGCTGGCGCTCCTCCGCCGAGAGCGGTGTGCGCAGGCTGGTGGCCACCGGCAGGGCCGCCCGCAGGTCGTCGATGGAGACGATGCCGATCAACGCACCCGCCGCCTCCACCACCGGCAGGTGGCGGATGCCCCGGTCGAGCATCAGGTCGAGCGCCGCGAGCACCGGCGCACCCGGCTCGATCGTGATCGGGTCGTGGGTCATCCACTCCTCGACGCGCATGGACGGCCTATCCGCTCCCCAGCACGAAGTTGCCGTGGAAGCCCGCCGGGATGCGGTGGCGCAGGTGGAGGCGCGCCCGGGGCTCGCCGTCCACCCCCCGGGTGTCGAGCACCAGCAGGTGGCTGCGTCCGGTCGCCGCGTCGAAGACCACACTCAGCAGGAAGCCGTCGCCCTCCTCGGCCCCGGCGTCCCGGGGCACGAAGACCGGCTCACCGGACCACTGGCCGCGCGGAAGGCGGTGGTGCACGGACGGGCCGCCGCGCCGGTCGTAGCGGGTGATGCGCGCGAACGGTGCGTCCCAGGCCGACACCGGCTGGTCGCGGCTCGTGAGCGCATAGCCCCAGCGGTTGGGGCGTCCCACCCGGCGCTCGTCGAGGCGCGGGAACTCGGCATGGTGGTCGCCGAAGACCTGCTCGCGACAACCTCCCGTGGCGAGATCGAGCTCGTAGAGGAACGGGCGCGCCACCAAGCCCCGGGCGAACTCGCCCCGGCGCAGGCTGCGCAGGTCGTCCAGCAGGGCTCCGCCCTCCCGGTAGGTGCACGCATCCACCAGGATCTTCCCGTCCTCCTCGTAGGCGTTTCCGAAGTGGAACAGGAAGCCGGGGCTCGGCGCCTCGAACCAGCGCAGCGGGCTCCCCGGGGCGCGACCGCGCACGCCGAAGCGGAGCCCCTTCTCGGGCTCCCAGCGCAGCGCGTCGGCGAAGGGCCTGCCCTGCGCCAGCACCTGGAGGTCGATCGTCACGGGGCAGAGCGGGAAGACGACGTGGCGCTCGGTGATGGCCAGGTCGTGCATCATCGTGGCGTAGGGCACGTCCACGGGCTCCGCCAGGGAGCAGCTCCCGTCCGGCTCCACGGCGTAGAGCTGCACGTAGGGCGCAAGCGGCTGGTAGCCGTGGATCCACATCTGGCCCGTGATCGGGTCGAAGCGGGGGTGGGCGCTGGTGGCATAGCCGAGCAGGCGACCGCCCAGGTCGAAGGGCCCGATGGGCTCCAAGCTGTCGGGGTCCAGCTCGAAGGGCACCCCGTTCTCCACCAGGGCGAACAGTCGTTGCGCGTGGGCCACCACGTTCGTGTTGGGCTGCACGCGCACGCCGGGCTCCGCCGGCTCCTCGGCGGGCACGCCCACGGAGCTGCGGCAGAAGCGACCGCGCTTCTCCTCGAGCAGGAAGCTCTCGTTGCGCACGAAGCGTCCTCGGTACCAGGCGCGTCCGTCGTCGAAGCGGAACGCGTGCACGAGGCCATCCCCGTCGAAGAGGTGCAGCGCCTGGTAGCCCGCCTGGGGCAGGACGTGCTGGGAGGGACCGATGCGGTAGAGGGTGCCGTGGAGCTCGCGCGGAATCTCGCCCTCCACGTCGCCGATCTCGTAGCTCTGTTCCGTGTCGCTCGGGCGCCAGAGCTCGATCCA
>JBFIML010000081.1:0-9343 GCA_041611735.1 Myxococcota bacterium
GCGGAAGGCGGCGCCAGACGCGGGCCAGCCCGCGCACGAGCCGCGAGTCCGTCGCCGAGTGGGCCGGCTCCGCGCGCCCCTCGGCATCCAGGCGCGCCCAGGCCAGCGGCCGCTCCTCCGCCCCCCAGCCCCGCTTGAAGCTCCAGGTGCCGCTCTCCGGCGGTGAGCGGCCGAAGTCGAACTCCTGGGCCTTGTGAGCCACCGCCCAGCGCAGGGCCTCCCAGTAGATCAGGTTGTTCGGGCAACGGCTGCGCTCGCTGCGCAGGGTCGAGGCCCAGGGCACCGTGACGGCATTCGCGTAGCGGATCGCCACGAGACCCCCCACCGGACGCTCCCCATCCGCCACCACCACGAAGCGCAGGCGCGGGCCGAAGGCCGCCGCTGCCGCCGCGAAGAAGGCGCGCCGGTGCGCCGGCGAGCCCAGGTCGCGCATGTTGACCCGGTAGGGCTCGTAGAAGCCCTCGAGCAGCTCCACCGGAGGCGCGGCGAGCGCCAGCCCCTCGCGTCCCGCCTTGCGGGTCTGGTTGCGCACCTTGGCGGGAAGCGAGCGCCAGAGCGCCTCCTCGTCGTCCGGGAGTGGGAGGGCCAGGTCCACCCGGCTCGTGGGCGGCGCGGCCAGGCTCGTGAGCGGCCGCAGCTGGCGCAGCTCCACCGTCCGGGCACCCAGGCGGCGGGCGGTGGCCAGCGCCTCCGTCACCAGCAGCGCCTCCGTCTCGCCGTCCGGGGCCAGGACACCCGCCGCATCCAGGAAGGGGAGCGACACCAGCTCCCGGGCGCCGCGCAGGCTGCGGAACTCCGCCAGGGGCAGGAGGCCCGCCAAGGCGCCGTCCGTGCCGCGCGCGGCCAGGTAGTGGGGAGCAAGCCCGTAGGCTTTGCCCAACACCTCCGCCCAGGCGGCGGCATGGCCCAGGGTCGCGCCGGGCGTCGCCTCCACGAACGCGTCCCACTCGGCGCCGGGCTTCTCGACCCGCTCGATGCGCACCGGGGCGCAGGATAGCGTCTCCACGCCGGGCTTTTTTCGCTGGCCGGCGGCTTCGGGCTCGCGTTATAGAGGGAGCCAGCCGATGGACACTCCAGCCGGATCGGCAACGAAGGGGGGACTGATGCACGTTCGAGAACGCACTCACGCCGGCGCGGGACGCACCGCGTTGGCGCTCTGGACCGCGATCTGGGCCGGGACGGCCCTGGCCTGTGCGGCCGCGCACCCGGCTCCGCCGGCATCCCAGCAGGTGGGGACCTACCGGCTCGGCAGCCCTGACCAGCTCCACGTGACCATCCTGCCGGAGCCGGCCATCGAGCGCACGCTCTTCGTGCGGCCGGACGGCAAGATCTCCGTGGACCTGATCGGCGACGTCCAGGCGGCAGGGCGCACGACCGAGGAGGTCGCCCGGGAGATCGAGCAGCGCATCGCGCGCTACAAGCGCGACGCGCGGGCCACGGTGGGGGTCATCTTCGCCCGCAGCACGGAGATCACCGTGCTCGGCGAGGTGAGCAGCCCCACCACCCTGACCGTCGAACGCGAGACGCGCATCATCGAGGCGATCGGCCGCGTGGGCGGCGCCACGCGCTTCGCCGCCAAGAGTCGCGTGCGCGTGGTGCGCTTCGACGGCAACGAGACCCAGGTCTTCTCGGTCAATCTGGGCGCCATCGAGCGCGGCGACCTGCGCACCAACATGCTCCTGGCCGGGGGCGATCTGGTGGTGGTGCCGCCGACGGCCTTCGCCTCGGTGGGCTACGCCGTCTCGGCCTTCTTCTTCCCGTTCCGGGAGCTGCTCGGCTTCGGCGGCTCCGTGGCCACCACGGTGGTGACCGGCGGCGCCTCGCGCGCCGTGGGAGGCTTCTGAGGCCCACGCCTTCACGCCGGGCGCCTCCCGCTCCGGGGGGGGCGCCCGGCACCCGCTCCCGTGATCCCGATCACGCCTCGCCTGTAAGCCTCGTCACGCGGACGACTTCTCACCGCACCGATGCACACCTCGACTCGCGCGGCAGGGCGCCTCGAGCCCTCGCCGGAGGAGCCGAGCGCTCCGGTCCTTCGGGCCCTCTCCCGGGCGCCGCGCGAGGGGAGCGGCGAGGTGTGGAGCGATGCACAGGAAGATTTCGCAGCTGGCGTTGGGGCTCGCCCTGGCACTCCTGCTCGTGCCCTTGGCCGGCTGTGAGAGCAAGGAGATCACGATCCGGATCCCGGACTTCGACTCCAAGCAGGTGGCGGGGGTCTGGGTCTGGCGCCTCGACCCGTCGAGCAACCAGTGGGTGCGCGACGGGCAGCTCGAGTTCCACGACACGGTCCTGGCCGGCGGCCGCGAGCAGCTCCAGTACGCCAACGTGAAGATCGAGGACGGCGACGTGGACGGCATGAAGCTCAATGCCGACGTGCTGCGCGACCCGCTCAACCCGGACTCGGTGACGGTGCGGCTCTGGTACTTCCGGTACAGCGCCCCGGGCCAGTTCAAGGTGAGCACCTACAACAGCGCCGGGGACTCGCCCATGACGGTTACTGCCGCCAACCTCTGAACCGGCCCGCTTCGATCCTGCCAATCCCGCTGCGCCCGGGGCGACGCCCGCCCCGGGCGCACTGCCATTCCCCTCCCGCGGTTGCGCCCGCGGGGGCCTGCTAAGGCCCTCCTTCACCTTCCGGGCGCAAGATCGGCGCAAATCCGAGCGAAGTGGGTCCTACCCACCACGCTCTGGGCCGCCGCCCGCCGGGCAGCACAGGGGCAGCACAGGGTTGCGATGAATTTTTGTGAATTTTTGGTGCAACGGAACGATCCACCACCCTGTAGAATCAGGGCCGAGATGATCGAAGCGTGGGCGAGCGGAGTTCTGGCCGTCACATGCATCGGGTCGCGGGGCCCTCACCAGAGGACCTGCGGCTCGAACGGCCGGCGTCTCGGGGGGTACGTCTAAACTCCACGCGTCGACGCGGCGAAGCGAGACTGCGGGGACCTGGCTGGCCTGATCGCCCCCGAGGAGGGGCCGACGGGAGAGGCTGCGGAGCGGATGCGGTACTACCTGCTGAATTTCTTCCTGGGCCGGGCGGCTGCCGCCGTGGTGCTCGATCTGGTCGCCTTTGCCCTGGCGGCGGTGCTCGCCTGGGTCTGGTTCGACCCGCCCTTTCCGCGCGGCACCTACGTGGTGGCCACCATGGGCGCCGGGCTCACGTCCTTCGTCCTCCTCTACTACACGGACGCCTACCGGCTCACGACCCTGGGCCAGACCCGGGCGACCCTCGGCAGCCTGATCGCGGCCTCCGGGGCCGCCGCGGCCCTGCTGCTGGGCCTGCACCTGGCCTTCGGGCTGACGCCCACGGTGCTCGAGAACGCGGCCCACCTGGCCGGGGTCTACGTCCCCCTGCTGCTCGGAGGGCGCTTCGTCTTCCGCGTGCTCTCGGCGCAGCCGGCCCTCACCACGCGGGTGCTCGTGATCGGGACCAGCGACCTGGCCCGGGCCATCGCGGCCGCCATGCGCCGGCACGAGCACCTGGGCGCCGAGATCGTGGGCTTCCTCTCCGACGACCCCAACGACCACGGCGACTGGATCGAGGGCTACCCGGTGATCGGCTGGGTGCACGAGGTGGAGAAGCTCCTGGAGCGCCAGCGCATCGATCGGGTGGTGGTGGCGTCGAAGCGCCGCGAGGAGCGCTTCCCCGCCGACGAGCTGCTGGCCGCCAAGGTGGGTGGGCTCCCGGTGGAGTCGGGCGTGGCCTTCTACGAGCGGCTCACGGGCCGCATCTACCTGCGCGACCTGCGCGCCAGCTACCTGATCTTCACCGGCGGCTTCCGCACCGGACCCCTGGTGGAGATGGCGAAGCGGGTTCTAGACGTGACCCTGTCCGGCGTCGGCCTCCTGCTGGCCTCGCCGCTGCTGCTGGCCGGCATCCTGGCGGTGCGTCTCGATTCACGGGGCCCGATCTTCTACTCGCAGCTGCGGGTGGGCCGGCGCGGGCGCCCCTTCCGCCTCTACAAGCTGCGCTCCATGCGCTGTGACGCCGAGCGCGACACCGGCGCGGTCTGGACCGGCTCGGACGACGACCGCATCACCCGGGTGGGGCGGCTGCTGCGCAAGGCGCGTCTCGACGAGCTGCCGCAGCTCTGGAACATCCTGCGCGGGGACATGAGCCTGGTGGGCCCGCGCCCGGAGCGGCCGGAGTTCGTGGACTCGCTCAAGGAGCGCTATCCCTACTTCCGGCTGCGCACCGCCGTGCGGCCCGGGCTCACCGGTTGGGCCCAGATCCGGCAGGGCTACGTGAACGACGTGGCCGCCTGGGAAGACAAGCTGGCCCTCGACCTCTACTACATGAAGTACCGCTCCTTCACCATGGATCTCCTGATCCTGTGGAACACGCTCAAGACCCTGGTGCTGCTGCGCGGACACTAGGCATGGCGCGCAACGCCCTGAGCGTGGACCTGGAGGAGTACTTCCAGGTCTCCAACTTCGAGCGCGTGATCGACCGGAGCGGCTGGGACGCCCAGCCCTCCCGGATCGGAGACGCGACGGCGCGCCTGCTGGACCTCTTCGACGCCACCGGCAGCCGGGCCACCTTCTTCGTGCTGGGCTGGATCGCCGAGCGCCACCCGGCGCTCGTGCGCGCGATCGCGGGCCGCGGCCACGAGATCGCCTGCCACGGCTACGACCACGCCCTGGTCTACGACCTCGGCCCGGAGCGCTTCCGGGCGGACCTGCGCCGGGCCCGCGCGGCCATCCAGGGGGCCTGCGGAGGCGCCGTCTCCGGCTACCGGGCGCCCAGCTACTCGATCACCGAGCGCTCGCTCTGGGCCCTGCGGATCCTGGCCGAGGAGGGCTTCGCCTACGACTCCTCGATCTTCCCGATCCGCCACTGGCGCTACGGGATCCCGGGCTTCGAGCCGGCGCCCGTGCGCCTGGAGCTCGGGGACGGGCTCGAGCTGGCGGAGTTCCCGCTCACGGTCCTGCGCGTGGGGCCCCTGACCGTGCCCCTGGCCGGCGGCGCCTACCTGCGCTTCCTGCCGGGGCCCCTCTTCCGCTGGGGCTTCGACCGGGTGGCCCGCAGCGGGCGTCCCACGGTGCTCTACCTGCACCCCTGGGAGGTGGATCCGGAGCAGCCGCGGCAGGCGGTGGGTTGGAAGGTGCGCCTGAACCACTACCACAACCTGGGCCGCACCGAGTCGCGCCTGCGTCGCCTCCTGGACCGGCACCGTTTCTCACCCCTCGGGGAGGTGCTGGCCGGGCTCGGGGCCGAGAACGGCCTGCCCCGGCGCGCTCTGGCGGAAGCGGTGGCTTCGGACTAGTTCGCCCTGTTTCGTCACCTTTCGAGCTCTCCGGGATACACTCCTTCAGCTGTGCCTGAACCGGCCTGAAACGGGAGCCCTCCATGCAGTCCCAGCCCCCTTCCCTCGGCCCGGGCTTCGAGGTCGAGGACGTGATCGAGATCGCCGAGCGCCGCAAGTGGTGGCTCGCGGGCGGCGCCCTGGGTGGCCTGCTGCTCGGCTTCGCCCTCTACCTGCTGCTGCCGCCGGTCTACACCGCCAGGACGACGATCCTGGTGGAGCCCCAGGAGGTTCCCCAGGACTTCGTGCGCAGCACCGTGACCCTCGAGGTGGAGGAGCGGCTCCACACGCTGCGGGAGCGGGTCACCAGCTACGCGAACCTGAACGAGCTGGTCGATCGCGTCGGAGCCGAGCGCCTCGACCCGAGCGGGAGGCTGAGCCGCGAGGCCCTGATGGGGCGCATCTCGCGCCGGCTCGAGGTGGACATCGCCAGGAACCTCTCGCGGCGGGCCAACGTCTTCGAGCTCTCCTTCACGGCCGACGATCCCCAGGTGGCCGCGGACACGGTGCGCGAGATCGCCTCGCTCTTCGTGGCCGAGAACGTGAAGGACCGCTCTCGCCAGGCCACCGCCACGGCCCAGTTCCTGGACCGGGAGCTCGAGCGCCTGCGGCGCGAGGTGGGCGAGCGGGAGACCGAGATCCGCCAGTTCAAGGAGGAGCGCATGGGGGCGCTCCCCGGCGAGCTCGACACCAACCTCCGCTCCCTGGACCGCTTGAACTTCGAGCTGACCGCCAACCTGGAGGGCCAGGAGGCGGTGGCCCAGCGCATCGCGCTGCTGCGCCGCCAGCTGGCCAGCGACGCGGCGGGGGGCGGGCAGCTCGCCAGGACCCTCGAGGAGCTGCGCTCCAGGCTGATCGAGACCCGCATCGTCTACACGGACGAGCACCCGAACGTGAAGCGCCTGCAGACCGAGGTGACGCGCCTGGAGCGGGAGATCGCCGCGGGGGGCGACGCGAGCCCGGGCGCGGCCCTGACCCCCGCCGGGCGCGCCCTCCAGGCGGACATCCAGCAGGCGCAGCTCACCCTCGGCACCCGCCAGCGGGAGGAGGTGCGGCTGCGCGAGGCCATCCAGAAGCTCCAGAAGCGCGTCGAGTCCACGCCCCAGGTGGAGTCCCAGTTCACGGACCTGACCCGCGACTACGACCGGCTGCTCGAGAGCTACCACGGGCTCCTGGCCAAGAAGCTCGAGGCCTCCCTGGCGCTCAACCTGGAGCAGGCCCAGAAGGGCGAGCGCTTCAAGGTGCTGCGCCCGGCCCGGCCGCCCAAGTCCCCCTCCTGGCCGGACATCCGGCTGCTGCTGGCCGGGGGTCTTGCCGCCGGCCTCGGCGTGGTGGGCTTCCTGATCGGCCTGACCGAGTTCCGCAACCCGGCCTTCCGATCCGTGAAGCGGCTCACGCGCACGCTCGGCCTCCCGGTGGTGGCCTCGATCCCCCGCATCGACGACGAGCGCATCTTCGACACGCCGCCCCCGGACGGGGTCGACCGGCGCCTGGTGGTCTTCACGGCGCCGGAGTCCGCGCCGGCGGAGCAGTACCGGGGCTTCGTCCCGCTCTTCCTGGAGCGCAAGGACACCCGGGTGATCCTGGTGACCAGCGCCGCCCGGGGCGACGGGAAGACCCTCACCTGCCTGAACCTGGCCTCGAGCGTGGCCTGCGACCTGAACCGGCGCGTGCTGGTGATCGATGCGGACCTGCGCCGCCCGAGCACCCACCGGCTGCTGCGCAAGCCCCGCGGCCGCGGCCTCTCGGACGTGCTGCGCCACGCCGCCTCCCTGGAGGAGTGCGTGCTCCAGACCGACATCCCGAACCTCTCGCTGCTCCCGGCGGGCCCGTCGGCGCGCAACCCCCTGGCGCTCCTCACCGACGAGTCCTTCTTCAAGCTGGTGGACCAGGCGCGGCGCAGCTACGACGCCGTCTTCATCGACGCGCCGCCGCTGCTCCCGGTGGTGGACGCCCGCATCCTCAAGCAGATGGCGGACATGATCCTCTTCGTGGTGCGCGCCGACGCCACCCCGCGCGATGCGGTGGTGCGCGTGCTCCACGAGCTCAAGGACGCCGCCGGGGTGATCTTCAACCAGGTGAGCGCGGGCTCCTACCGCCGCTACTACTACGACGACGCCTACTCCCGCTACGCCTACGGCGAGCCGGCCAGCGACTACGAGGGGCCGGAGGACTCCGATGCCTGAGGCGGGCGAGCGCGAGCTGCTGACCAGCGCCGAGGTGCAGGAGTGGCTCTCGATCGGGCGCACCAAGCTCTGGGAGCTGGTGCGCGCGGGGGCGTTCCCGGCCTACCGGCTCGGGGAGGGGCGTAGCGCCCCGCTGCGCTACCGGCGCAGCGAGGTGCTGCGCTGGCTGGAGCACAACCGCATCGCCCCGGTCCGGGCGGAGCGGGAGGCGGCATCCGCCCGCTCCCGGGGATGAGCGATGCCGCCCCGCGCCCGCTCCCGCCGCGGCCGCGGCGCCGGGAGTGGGCGGTGGCGGGCCTGGCCGCCGGGCTCCTGCTGGGTGTCTTCGAGGCGGCGCTCGGCCTCCTGGAAGGCGCAATCCTCGCGCCGGGTCTCCTGCTGGCCCTGGTGACCGCTTCGGCCCTCCTGGTGGCCGTTCCGAGCGCCCTCGCGGGCCTGCACGGGCGGGCTCGGGGGCTCTCCCTCTCGGCCCTGGTGGGCGCCGTGGCCGGAGCGGTCGTCGCCGCGCCGCCCCTGGGTGCCGTGCTGGGCACGCTCCTCGGCCCCGGCTGGCCCTTCCGGGCGCTGCTGGGCGCCCTCCCCGGCCTGGCGGTGGCCGGCGGCGTCGGCTTCGCGGCGGCCTGGATGGCCGAGCGCCTGGAGGAGCGCCACGGCCTTCCCACGCCGCCGCTTCCGGTCTGGGGGCTCGTCGCATTCCTGGTGGCGGCGGCCGAGCGGCGGCTCGCCACCGGCTCCACACTGCTGGACCTCGCCACGGTGGTGGCGGCGGCCCTGATCCTGGCGGGGCTCGGCTCCTACGCCCTGGCCTCGGTGCGGGTGCGGGTCGGCCCCCTGGGCCGGATCGTATTGCTCGCCGCGTTGGCGGCAGGGGGCCTGGCCTGGGGGCCGCGCGTCGCCCCCTGGATCTGGTACGAGCCCGACCTGCGCGCGCCCTTGCCGGAGACGCCGAGCCTGCTGGCGGTCTGGCTGCCCGCCTCGCCGGACGGCTACGCCCGGCGGCTTGCCTCGGTCTCGCTGCTGGAGGCCTCGGGCGTCCGGGTCGACGTGGCAGCGACCCTGGGTGATCCGACCCCCCACACGATCTTCCGCCTGCCGGACGGCGCCTCGGTCTTTGCGGCTCTGCACGCCCGGGGCGCCCGCAGCGCCGCCATCGTCGCCGACCCGCACCTGGCGCCCCCCGCCGGCGTGCGCGACGTGCGCTTCCCCGGCGAGGCGCAGGAGCGGATCCGCCGGGAGGCCGGGCGCACCGCCGGGGGGCCCCTGCTGGCGGCCCTGGACGCCCGGGACTGGATCGGCCTCGACCCGGATCTCGCCGAGGTCACGGGCGCCGCCATCCGTTGGCTCCTGGCCTGGCGGGCAGCGCCGGAGCTCGTGCCCTTCGCCCTGGTGGTGGACTACCGCACTGCAAGCCGGACGCTTCCCGACGACGAGGCGCTGGACCGCGAGGTCGGCCGCCTCCTCGACTTCGTGGAGGAGATCGGAGCCGGTCCCTCCTCCCAGATCGTGGTGACGGAGCCCGGCGAGGGCCGGCTGCTGGGCGTGACCTGGCGTCCGCCCCCGGTGGCCCCCGGCGACACGACCCGATCCCTGGCCGAGGCCCGCCGGGTCGCTCCTCAGACCGTGGCCGCAGTCCTGCTGCGCACGGCGCGCTCGCGCCTCCACACGACAAGGCCCGCCCCGGCCGTTCGCATTCCCAGAGGCCTGGGCTCAGTGCTTCGGCTCGGCCCGCTCCGGCAGCGGCGCCGGCGCCGCCTCGTGGACCTCGGCCAGACGGTACTCCGGGATCTCCCGGGCGTGGAAGAAGAGCAGCAGCTCCCCGAGCAGTCCCACCGTAAAGGCCTGGACGCCCAGGCC
>JBFIML010000082.1:0-9280 GCA_041611735.1 Myxococcota bacterium
CGGCAGGCGAGGAGATCGTCGTGCGCTTCACGGGCGATGCATCCGTCCTCGCCATTGCGGGCGGAGAATCCGAGGCCTTTGTCAACGCGACGCCCAGGGACATCAAGGTGAAGTTCCGCAGGTAGGTCGACCCGGAGCCGCCCGAGCGCCGAAAGCGGGTTGAGAGCGGGTCGCTCGTTCCTGGAGTGGCGCGGCTCCTGGCCATGGTCGGCGATCCCGAGTTTCTCTGACGGCCTGCCGGTCAAAGCTTCGCCAACGAGGAGGAGCTCCGTGAAGGCGGCCGTCTACTACGAGACCGGCGGACCCGAGGTGTTCCGCTACGAAGAGATCCCGGACCCCGCCTGTCCTGCGGACGGCGTCGTGATCGACGTCCAGGCGGTGAGCGTCGAGGGCGGCGACACGCTGCACCGCGCGCGGGGGGAGCTGGCGAATCGCCCCCACGTGGTGGGCTATCAGTGCGCGGGCGTGATCCGCGAGGTCGGTCCCGGCGCCAGGGACCGGCGCGTGGGCCAGCGTGCGGTGGCGGTCATGATCCGCGGCTCGCACGCCGAGCGCGTGGCGGTCCCCGCGGCCACGACCTGGGTGATTCCCGAGCGTGCCGACCTGGAGCGCGCCGCCTGCGTGCCGATCGCGGTCGGCACTGCCGACGACTGCCTGTTCGAGTTCGGCCACCTGCGCGAAAGTGAGACGGTGCTCGTGCACGCCGGTGCGGGCGGGGTCGGCATGGCGGCGATCCAGCTCGCGAAGCGCGCGGGCGCCGCGGTGCTCTCGACCGCCTCGAGTTCCGAGAAGCTCGAGCGGCTCAAGGCGCTCGGCCTCGACCACGGCATCGACTACACGCAGGTCGACTTCGCCCAGGCCGTCCGCGAGATCACGGGCGGACGCGGTGTCGACCTCGTGGTGGACCCGATCGGCGGCCACGTGCTCGAGAAGAGCATCGAATGCGCGGCCTACCGAGGCCGCATCGTGAACGTGGGTTCGGCCGGTCGGGAGGATTACTGCCCCAGCTACACGCTGCTTCGTCCTGGCAACAAGAGCCTGACTGGCGTCTTCTTCGGCGCGGAACTCGCACTGAACCATGCGCGCGTGCACCGCATGGTGCAGCGCCACATCGAGGACGCCGGGAGCGGCGCGCTCGAGATCGTGATCGACCGCCGCTTCCCGCTGGCCGAGGCGGCCGCGGCCCATGCGTACATGGAGAGCCGTCGGGCCTTTGGCCGGGTGCTGCTGATCCCATAGCCCGACGGCGTGGACGGCGGAAGCCGGCCCCCGGGCGGCGGCGGGCCCCCGCGGGGATCGCAGCTTAGCCTGCCAGGAAGTCCGCTTCGTTGCGCCCCCTCGCGCCGTATAATCGGCCTCGAGCTCCCTGGGGCCGCCGCCCGGCGGACGCAAGGAGCGCGCGCCGAGGGAAGCGCCCGATGGTCGCGTCGACGCGGGGCGACCCCGACTTCCAGCACGATGCCGCCCAGCTCCGGCAGTACCTGCTCTGGGCCACGTCGCCCATGCTCCCATCCCTGGTGGCCCTGCTGGTGCTCCAGGCCTTCTATCCGACCTGGCTCCTCGCGCTCCTGAACGGCGCCCTCGCGCTGAGCTGCGTCTGCGCGGCCGTGGCCTATCGCCTCGCCCGGGCGCACCGCCTGCGCGCAGCGATCTTCTGTCAGGCCGGGGGACTGTGGACCCTCTCCCTCGCCATCGGCTCGAGCGGCCTGCCGCTCTTCGCCGTGGCCGCGACCGTGGCGATCCTGCCGATCATGGCAGCGGTGCCCTATGTCTCCCTTCCCGTCCTGCTGCGCCTTGGCTTCGCGGGAACGCTGGTGGTCGGTCTGGACGCCGTCTCGGTCGTGTTCGGGCCGCTCCTCAGCACGGAGACGGTGCCCGACCTGGCGCTACAGCTTTGCCTCCTGCTCGGGGTCCCCTTCGTCGTGGCGGCGGCCGGCCTCTCCGCCTGGCACACGCGCATCACCCTCGGCCAGGCCCTCTCGCGCATGGACGACGCCAACCGTGCCCTCCAGGACTCGGAACGGCTGCTCGAGCAGAAGGTTCGCCAGCGGACGGCCCAGCTCGAGCAATCCCAGCGCGAGCTCGCCACGGCCCGCGACGAGGCGATCGCCGCCAACCGCCACAAGTCCACCTTTCTCGCCAACATGTCCCATGAGCTGCGCACGCCGCTCAATGCCGTCATCGGCTTCTCCGAGGTGCTCGGCACCCGGATCTTCGGCGAGCTGAACGAGAAGCAGTCCGAGTACGTGGGGGACATCCACGCGTCGGGTCACCACCTGCTCTCCCTCATCAACGACATCCTCGATCTCTCGAAGATCGAGGCCGGCCGCCTCGAGCTCAGCCCTTCCTCCTTCCACCTGCCCACCACGATCGACAATGCCCTCACCTTGATGAAGGAGCGCGCCAACCAACGCGGGGTGACGCTGCACAAGACCGTCGCCCCCGAGGTCGGCGTGATCGCGGCGGACGAGCGCAAGATCAAGCAGGTGCTCATCAACCTCCTGACCAACGCCGTCAAGTTCACCGAGAAGGGCGGCACCGTCACCGTGGCAGCGGAGGCGGACGGCGCGGGCCTGGCGATCTCCGTGTCCGACACGGGCATGGGCATCGCGCCCGAGGATCACCAGGTGATCTTCGAGGAGTTCCGGCAGGGCTCGTCCGACTACACGCGCAAGCAGGAAGGCACGGGCCTCGGCCTGGCGCTCTCGAAGCGCCTCGTCGAGCTCCACGGGGGGCTCATCTCCCTGGAGAGCGTCCTCGGCAAGGGAAGCACCTTCCGCTTCACTCTGCCCACGCGCTCCCCACAGCCGCTCCCGCACGAAGGAGAGGATCATGGCGGAGTCCCTCATCCTCATCGTTGAGGACAACGAGCGCAACGCGAAGCTACTGCGCGACGTGCTTCAGGCCACCGGCTATCGGACCGTGGAGACGGTGACCGCCGAGGAAGGCCTCGAAGTCGCGCACCGCGACCATCCCGACCTGATCGTGATGGACATCCAGCTGCCGGGCATGGACGGCAAGGCGGCGCTGCGCGAGCTGCGCAAGCACCCCGCCACCCAGGGAATCCCCGTGATCGCCGTGACGGCGTCGGTGATGCCCCTCGAGCGCGCCGAGGTCCTCGCGTCGGGCTTCGACGGCTTCCAGGGCAAGCCCATCAGCGTGCGGGCCTTCCTGGAGGAGGTGCGGGAAGTCCTCGGGCGGAGGGTTCCGGCCTCCGCATGAGTGCGCCGGCCAAGATCCTCGTCGTCGACGATACGCCCCACAACGTCCGGCTCGTCGCGGACGTCCTGAGCGCGGCCGGCTATTCGGCCTGTACGGCAGCTTCGGGCGCGGAAGCCCTGGCCTGCCTCGACGCGGAGCAACCCGATCTCGTCCTCCTCGACGTCGTGATGCCGGGCATGAGTGGCTACGAGGTCTGTGAGGCGATCCGCGCCCGGCCCGGGCTGCGGCTCCTCCCGATCGTGTTCGTCACCGCCCTCGATGCCAACGAGGAGCGCCTGAAAGGCATCGAGGCGGGTGCCGACGACTTCCTCTCGAAGCCCATCAATACGGCGGAGATGCTGGCGCGCGTGCGCTCCCTGCTGCGGATCAAGGAGCTCCACGACACCGTGCGCCGCCAGGCGGAGCAGCTGGCGGCGTGGAACGCGGAGCTCGAGCAGCGGGTGCGCGACCAGGTCGGCGAGCTCGAGCGCCTGGCGCGCCTGAAGCGCTTCCTGGCCCCGGAGCTCGCCGACCTCGTTGCATCCAATGCCAAGGCGCTCGAGCCCCACCGGCGGCGCGTGGCCGTGGCCTTCCTGGACCTGCGGGGCTTTACGGCGTTCGCCGAGTCCGCCGAGCCCGAAGAGATCATGGAGACGCTGGCCGAGTACCACGCGGTGATGGGTCGCCTGATCGCCACCCACCAGGGCACGATCGAGCGCTTTACGGGCGATGGGCTGATGATCTTCTTCAACGATCCCATCGAGGTGGAGAACCCCGAGGCACAGGCGGTGTGCATGGCAGTGGCGATGCGCGAAGCGGCCAGCGGGCTGCGTGAACGCTGGCTGCGGCTCGGCCACGACATGGAGCTCGGCATCGGGATGACCTCCGGCTACGCCACGCTCGGAGTGATCGGCTTCGAGGGGCGCTGGGACTACGCGGCCATCGGGAGCGTCACGAACCAGGCGGCGCGTCTCTGCGCCGCGGCCCAGGGCGGGCAAGTCCTGGTGTCGGAGCGCTTTCTGATCGCGGTGGAGTCGCGCGTCGAATCGGTCCCGATTGGCAAGCTCAGTCTCAAGGGCTTCCGCCGCCCCGTGATGACGTACGAGATCCTCGGCCTGCGGGGCTGAGCGCCCGCCGCCGGGTTCCGGCGGCGTGGCTTCCGCAGTCCCCCGGGGCGTCCCGAGCCTTCCGGATGGCGCCACGCATCCCCGCCGCTCACCGGACGATCCACCGTCCACAGCCGCGCTCCCGAACTGCTGTTCGAATCGGGCGCTATGCTCCTCCGCGAGCAGATGGACGGGTTGGTTCGATGGGGAACTCCGGTGCACTCCACCAGTGAATGGGACCGACGCGGGCTTTGGGAGCAACAGTACCAGGACGGCCGCTGGCAGTATCTGCGCAGCATCGAAGAGATGGGGCGCTACGCCATCATCTCGGCCTACATCCGCCGTTTTTCGAAGAACGCACGGGTTCTCGACGTGGGCTGCGGCGAGGGAATCCTGTCCGAATGCCTGGATTGGAACAGCGTGTCCATCTACACGGGAATCGACCTCTCGGAGAGCGCCATCGCTGCGGCAAGGGTCCCGCGGGATCGAGCCACCTTGATCGTCGGCGACATGGAAGCCCATTCGTTTCCGACCAACGTCCAATTCGACGTGGTCGTGCTGAACGAAGTGCTCTACAGTGCACACGATCCGAAAGCTCTTCTGGACAAGTGCGTCGCTCTCCTGCCAGCGTCGGGCATCCTGGTGATCTCGATGTACCACCTGCTCGATGCTTCGAATCCGTTCCGCACCAACGTAGACGCCATCTGGAACGAGATCGATTCGCGACCCTGGCGGAAGCTCGACGAGGTCGCGCTCACCAACCTGCCGAGCCAGCGTACGTGGAGGATCCGCGTGCTCTGCGCCCCTCCCCGCGTGGTCTGACCGCGGCCGGCCGCCCCGCCACCGCCATCGAGCCTGCGAAAGCCTCCCTTTTCCGCGGCTCCAAGCGCAGTACACTGCGGCGGCAAGAGGCGGGTCCGGCCTCGGCCCGCCGTCTCCCGGGAGGTCTCCTACCATGCGCATCGCCTCGCTCGCCCTGCTTCTCTTGGCGTTCTCGGTCTTCGGGGTGTCGGCCTGCGAAAGCGAGCGGACCATCGAGACCGACGAGGGGACGGTCACGGTGGATGGCGCCCAGGAGACGATGATCTTCTCCGGGAAGGGCGAGGAGAAGTTCGAGATGAAGACCGGGGAGGGCGTAGAGCTGCCCGAGAACTTCCCCCAGGACGTTCCCCTCTACCCCGACGCGACGATCGTCGCGTCGATGGCATCCCAGGAAGGGGTCATGGTCTCCTGCCAGTCCCCCGCGGATCCCGCCGAGGTCGTCGCCTTCTACAAGGAGAAGCTTTCGGGCCAGGGCTGGACGGTCGAGGCGGAGATGAACATGGGACCCCAGCGCATGATCTCCTTCGCAAAGGCCGACCGCCACGTGACGGTCACCGCGACGAGCGACGCGGGCAAGACGCAGATCTCCCTGCTGGCGGGTCGGTAGGAAGCAGAGCTTCACTCCCTCGACCGCTGCCAGCCGAGACGCTGTCGGGTCACCCGGCGACGGTCCGCCCAGAGCCTTCCACCCTGCCCCTCTCGGGTCGGCAGCGGGCCGAGACGACAACCCCGACCGACGCCGGCGCGTGTCCTGCCAAGAGCGGGTCGGCCCGCGAGATACGCAGGCGTCAGCCGGGGGGCGTCGGCGCGGCCAGGCGCTGCTTGATGTGGTCCGCCAGCCGAATCGCCAAGGCGACGATCGTCAGTGTGGGGTTCGCGTAGCCGCTCGTCGGAAAGACCGAGCTCCCAGCTACGAACAGGTTTCCCACTGCGTGCACCTTGCCGTCGGCGTCGACCACCCCGCGGCGCGGATCCGGGTGCATGCGTGTGGTTCCCGAAGGATGATGAGCACCCGCAGGTCTCGTAACTGCGGGGCGTGAGGTGCGGTCCGGAATCACCAGCCGCCCGAGCCCTGCTTGCTCGATCTCGGCTGCCAGCAGCTCCTGCGTCCGTCGCAGGCTGCGTAGGTCCAGCTCTCCCCAGCGCCAGTACACACGCGCGCGCGGTCGGCCGAGCGCATCCCGCTCGTCTGCGAGGCAGACCCGGTTCTCCGGGTCCGGTGCGAGCTCGACTTGGAGCTCGACTTCGAAGCCAGCAAAGCCCGCGGCATCCGCATCCGCGGCGGACCAACCGTACGTCATGTTGGGCTGCAGCCGGCCCTGACGAAGGGCGAGCGGCAGGGCCCTCGAGACCATGTAGCGAGCCGTCGGGAGCTTCCAGACTTCCGATACCAGCCGCGTCGGAAGCTTCCACCAAGGCGTCAAGCGCAGCAACTGTCTGAACGATCGGAGGGCTCGGATCTGGCGGTCGCTCGTGTCGGGAACGATTCGGGCGGCGGCGTTCAGCAGCCTCTCGCTCTGCAGGAGCTCGTCTGCCAGCCGGAGCTTTCCCATCACCCAGGCGCCATGCACCAGACGCAGGTCGTACAGCGCCGCATCGGAAAAGAGAGCGCGATCCGCAGGTACCAGCCAGCCGGACATCACGTAGTGATGATCCATGAGGCATCGCCCGACCATGTCGCTGTGGTTTCCAAGGCCCTGCGGCTGCCCCGGTAGGGGCTGGAGCAGGAGTCGAGCGTTCTCGATCGCGCCGGCGGCGAGTACGAAGAGGCGGGCTCGGACCGTCGATCTCTTGCCGTTCAGGCATCCAATCTCGAACTGCTCGATCGCGCTTGGAACGCGTGCCGTCCGGAGGGCACACACACTGGCGTGGAGGAGCACCCGCACATCGCGTGTGCCAGCGAGTTCCTGTCGAGCCCGGCTGGTGAAGACCTCCGATTCGCCAAATTGCTCCATCGCCGTGGCCACGCGCTTCTGGTCCAGGGGCAGGCGTCGTCCGCGCCAGGTCTCCCAGTCTTCGGGGCGGAACGTGGAGGGGGACAGGCCGCACGCACGCTGAGCTCGGGAATAGAAGGGGTCGAGGTGTGATCGTGGGAACGGCCAGCCGCTGAGCGGCAGCCCCTGCCGCGCCGTGAAGTCGATTTCGCTGAGTGGCAGGTAGCGGACGCGGCGGCGGAACGCGACCGAAGAGACGTCCCAGGAGTTCGCTGTCCCCCCAAACTGGATTCTGCGCACGTCCGGAGAAGGCTCGAGATCCCCGACCACGTCGGCCAGGCGCGCCAGGGCCTGCGCGCGGGAGTCGGGATTGAGCCCACCGGACTCCACGAGGCAGACCCGGAGGCCTCTGCCGCTCAGCTCGCGAGCCAGCGTGATCCCGGCCGGACCCGCACCCGCGACGCACACGTCGCACTCGATCTCCGAGCCTGCAGCCAAGCTTCGTGCGTCTTCGATCAAACCACCGGGACCCGACGAATGAAGTGGGCTTTTCGTGCAGCATGGCCCCTCTCGGAGCGCGAGCAGTCTACCACGATCTGCCCGACCAGCTCCGCTCGAGGCCCGCGTCATTGCGGACCACGCGGTAGGGGCTTTGAGAAGCCGTGCGGTGGAGTGGGAGGACGACGCCGTCCGGCCCCTGACAGGATCGCCAGTCTCCGGGTCGGGCCTGGACAGCCAGCGGATCTCCGTTCGTCATGGAGCACCCTCCCCTGCTCGGTCACGATCCGCGCCCGGAGACAGTCGACTCCTGCGGCAGGAGAGAGACTCGACCCCTCCCAGCGCTGTCGGGGCCCCGGCACTTCGCGAGCCAAACCCGCACGGGCTCGTGGTAGGCTCCCTGCGGCGTCGGGCGGCTTCTCGAACCGGACGGAGCCTTTGGCAGTCGAACTCCAGATGCTGGTGGCCAGCGCTCTGCTGGCCATCGCTCAGGCATTTCCGAGCCTGGTTGCCGTGATCAAGCACGGCGGTCTCGGGGTCGCGGCCCGGAATCGCGACGACGTCCCACCGCTTCCCGCCTGGGCGAATCGCGCGGACCGCGCGCAGAGGAATCTGATCGCGAACCTGCTCCCGTTCACGGCGCTCGTCCTCGTGGCCCATCAGTCGGGCTTGACCAACGCAGAAACCGCCTGGGGAGCCACGCTCTTCTTCTGGTCCCGCCTGGCGTACGCCGTGATCTACATCGCGGGCATCCCGTACCTGCGCACCGTAGCCTTCGTGGCGAGCCTCGTGGGGATGTTCGACATCGCAGCGGTATTGGTGGCGGGCTGGGGGGGCGCCGGCGCCGCCTAGCAGCGGGAGGATCTTCAGCATGCCCAGGGTCCTCAGCTGCTGCGGCGGCTTTCTCCTCGCGGTCCTCTGGATGGACCTGATGTTCGACGTCCAGGTCCGGGCGCATCCGTCCGGGTTGCTTCCGGAGGAGGTCGCCTCCTCGATCGCCGCCTACTACGCGCGCGTGACGACCGGGGCCTACCCGATGAATCGCGTCATCGGCGCGGTCATGCTCGTGACGCTCTTCGGGGTCCTCCACCAGCTGCTGCGAGGCAGCTTTCCGCTCTGGCTTCGGGTTCTCGCGGCGGCCTGTGGAGCGTTCCCCGTCTCCCTGGCGCTCTTCCGGATCTTCCCCAAGGCGATGGCGCTGGCGAGCCGGGCGGACTCGCTCGAGCTCCAGTCGGATCTGGCTCGATCCATCTTCGTGGAGCACGTGGTCTGCGCCCTTCTCATGCTGGTGTTCGTGGGCATCCAGCTGAGCGTTGGGGGAACGCGAGCTACGGCCCCGGCCAGTTCACGATCCTGATCGCCGAGCGGCCAGTGTCGCCCTCCAGGAGACGCCGCGCGCTCGGGTCGACGCCCTCGGCCCGTGCGCCGCGCGCGCGCCGCCCCCCCCCGGCACCCTCCACCACGGATTCGGTTTGACAGGACACCCCACACGTTCATACTCGGTCCCGGCGGATGAGATTCCCGGCCCGGAGTGCCGCGACGACGGAGCCGGCCTCCGCGTCCACCCAGCCGCTCCGCTGGAGGCTCCAGAACCTCCTCCTGGTTCGATTGCGAGCCACCGGGGGCAACGGAATCCAGCGTGGCTCCTGTCGGGGTTCATCGCGTCGGGAGAAGTCATGGATTCGGCTCGTCGAGGAGACCCGCCGATGAATGCAGTCA
>JBFIML010000083.1:0-8973 GCA_041611735.1 Myxococcota bacterium
GACGGAGATGGTGATGCCCGGGGACAACGTGGAGATGGTGGTGTCGCTGATCACGCCGATCGCCATGGACAAGGAGCTTCGCTTCGCGATCCGCGAAGGCGGCCGCACCGTGGGCGCCGGCGTCGTCGCGGAGATCCTGGAGTAGGAAACGACCGATGGCCGAGGTGAGCGCGCAGAAGATCCGGATCCGGATGAAGGCCTACGATCACCGGCTGCTCGACCAGAGCGCCGGCGAGATCGTGGACACGGCCGTGCGAACCGGTGCGCGTGTGGCGGGTCCGATTCCGCTTCCCACGACCATCAACAAGTTCACGGTCCTGCGCGGACCGCACATCGACAAGAAGTCGCGAGAGCAGTTCGAGATCCGCACGCACAAGCGGCTGATCGACATCCTCGATCCGACGCCCCAGACGGTGGATGCCCTGATGAAGCTCGAGCTCGCGGCCGGGGTGGACGTCGAGATCAAGCTTTGAACATGGCGAACGTGGAAGTCCGCACGATTGGCAAGAAGAAGGCCGCCCGGGTCGAGCTGGATCCGAGCGTCTTCGAGGTTCCCGTGAAGCCGCACTTGCTCCATGCGGAGGTGCGGCGGCAGCTGGCGGCGCGCCAGCGGGGCACCCACGCGACGCGCAACCGCTCCGGTGTTTCCGGTGGGGGGGCGAAGCCCTGGCGCCAGAAGGGGACCGGGCGGGCCCGGCAGGGCTCGACCCGCTCGCCGCAGTGGTCCGGTGGCGGAGCGGTTTTCGGGCCGGTGCCGCGCTCCCACGCCCACGAGCTGCCCAAGAAGATGCGGCGAGCGGCGCTGCGGGGCGCGTTGGCGCTGCGGCTCGGCGAGGGCGCTCTGACCCTGGTGGAGGAGCTCCCGCTCGAGGAGATCAAGACCCGCCGTGCGCTGGAGATGCTGGCGGAGCTCGGGCTGCAGGGCGAGCAGGGGGTGCTGATCGTGACGGGGGAGGCAGACAGCCGCCTGGAACGTTCGGTACGCAATCTGCCCTGGGTGGGTCTGGTGCGGGCCGAAGGGCTCAACGTCTACGACGTGCTCCGGCATCCGAGGCTGCTCATGACGCGGAGCGCGCTTGCAGCGGTGCAGACCCGTCTGGGTGCGGCCGGGGCCGAGGAGGGCGCATGAACCTCCACGAGGTCATCCGGCGGCCGATCGTGACGGAGAAGAGCAACGTGGCTCGCGAGGAGCGCAACGAAGTGCAGTTCGCCGTCGACCCGCGCGCCAGCAAACACGACGTGCGTCGCGCCGTGGAGCAGCTCTTCCAGGTGAAGGTGGTGGGAGTGCGCACCCTCCAGATGCCGCGGCGCAAGCGGCGGGTCGGGCGCTTCGAGGGCCACCGTCCGCAGTGGAAGAAGGCCGTGGTGCGGCTCGCAGAAGGCCAGACCATCGAGTTCTTCGAAGGGGTTTGATGCACATGCCGGTCAAGAGCCACAAGCCGACCTCTCCGGGCCGCCGCGGCATGACGGCCTCCGACTTCGCCAGCTTGACGGGGCATCGGCCGGAGCGCTCCCTGGTGGAGGGCCGCGTTGCGAAGAGCGGGGGCCGCAATGGCTACGGGCATCTCACGGTCTGGCAGCGCGGAGGTGGCCACAAGCGCCTGTATCGCCGCATCGACTTCCGGCGCGACAAGCCCGGGGTTCCGGCCCGCGTGACGAGCATCGAGTACGATCCGAACCGTTCGGCGCGGATCGCGCTGCTCCACTACCGGGACGGAGAGAAGCGCTACATCCTGGCGCCTCTCGGCCTGCGCGTGGGTGACGAAGTGATGGCCGGCCCGGAGGCGGAGATCCGCCCCGGCAATGCGCTGCCCCTGGACCGCATCCCGCTCGGAACCGTCGTGCATGCCATCGAACTCAAGCCGGGCAAGGGTGCCCAGATGGTGCGAGCCGCGGGCGGCGGTGCGCAACTGATGGCCCGCGAGGGTCGCTATGCCACGCTGCGCATGCCGAGCGGCGAGAACCGTCTGGTGCATGTCCGCTGCATGGCCACCGTGGGGCAGGTCGGGAACCTGGATCACGAGAACGTCAGCGTCGGCAAGGCGGGTCGCTCGCGCTGGCTCGGGCGTCGGCCCAACGTCCGGGGCGTGGCCATGAATCCCGTGGACCACCCCATGGGCGGCGGCGAAGGGCGTTCCTCGGGCGGACGCCATCCCTGCACGCCTTGGGGCGTTCCCACCAAGGGTCACAAGACGCGCCGCAACCAGCGCACGGACAAGTACATCGTCAAGCGGCGGGGCAGGAGGCGTTAGATGGCGCGCTCCCTCAAGAAGGGGTTCTACGTGGAAGCGGGCCTCCAGCGCAGGATCGACCGGGCAGCCCGCACGGGCGGCAAGGGCGTGATCCGCACCTGGTCCCGACGCTCCATGATCACCCCGGAAATGATCGGCATGACCTTCCAGGTACACAACGGCAAGCTCTTCGTTCCCGTGTACGTCACCGAGAACATGGTCGGTCACCGGCTGGGAGAGTTCGCGCCGACGCGCAAGTTCACGGGCCATGCTTCCGACCGAAGGGCGAAGACGACGTGACCGCCAAGACCGAAGTGGTGGCCCGGCTCCGGGACCTGCGCGCCAGCGCGAGGAAGGTTCGGCTCGTCGCCGACCAGATCCGCGGCAAGGGTTTGGACGAGGCGCTCGGCGTCCTCGCTCTCTCCCCGCGCGGGGCGGCGCACCCCCTGGCCAAGCTGTTGCGCTCCGCGCTGGCGAATGCCGAGCAGAAGAACGAGCGGGAGAAGACCGGCATCGACGTGGACAACCTCGTGGTGCGCTCGATTGCGGTGGACGAAGGCTCCAGCACCTGGAGGATCCGGCCGCGCGCCCAGGGGCGGGCCACGTGGATCCAGAAGCGTTCCAGCCACGTCACCGTGATCCTGGCCGAGCGCTAGGGGAGGAGAGGACGGCAGTGGGACAGAAGGTCCATCCCTATGGTTTCCGGCTGGGCACCCTCTACGGGTGGCAGTCCTCGTGGTTCTCGGAGAGACGCTACGCGGGCCAGCTCCACGAGGATCTCCGCATCCGGGACTACATCAAGAAGAAGCTCTTCCACGCCGGAATCTCGAAGGTCGTGATCGAACGCACCGGCGACAAGGTGGTGGTGAACATCCACACCGCACGCCCTGGAATCTTGATCGGCAAGCGCGGCGCCGAGGTGGAGACCCTGCGCAAGGACCTGGCGCGCTTCACGCCGGGAGAGATCTTCATCAACATCAAGGAGATCCGGAAGGCGGAGCTGGACGCGCAGCTGGTGGCGGAGAACGTGGCCCTGCAGCTCGAGCGCCGTGTGGCGTTCCGTCGCGCCATGAAGAAGGCCGTCACCTCCACCATGAAGTTCGGGGCCCAGGGGGTGCGCATTGCGTGCGCCGGGCGGCTCGGCGGCGCCGAGATGGGGCGGCGCGAGTGGTATCGGGAAGGGCGGGTGCCGCTGCACACGCTGCGGGCGGACATCGACTACGGCCTCGCCCAGGCCAAGACCACCTACGGCGTGATCGGCGTGAAGTGCTGGATCTTCAAGGGCGACGTGGCGGATCGGGAGATGCGGCGGGGCGGGCTCTCCCAGCGCCTCGAGGACGAGGCCGGAAGGTAGCCGATGCTCCAGCCCAAGAAGATCAAGCACCGCAAGCACCACAAGGGGCGTATGCGCGGCAAAGCGTACCGCGGCTGCACCCTGGCGTTCGGAGACTACGGACTGCAGGCGGTCGCTTGCGGACGGCTGACCGCGCGCCAGATCGAGGCGGCCCGCGTGGCGATGACCCGGCACGTGAAGCGCGGCGGCAAGATCTGGATCCGGATCTTTCCCGACAAGCCGGTCACCAAGAAGCCGGCCGAGACCCGCATGGGCAAGGGCAAGGGCAACGTGGAGGAGTGGGTGAGCGTGATCAAGCCGGGGCGCATGCTTTACGAGATGGAGGGCGTGACGCGCGAGGTGGCATCCCAGGCGCTCCTTCTCGCGGCCCACAAGCTGTCGGTGGCCACGCGCTTCGTGGCCCGAGAGGACCTGGCGTGAAGGCGACCGAGCTGCACGCCCTGTCGCTGGAAGAGCTGGCCGCGAAGCGCGACGAGCTGCGCACGGAGCTGTTCGGCGCACGAATCCGTCATTCCACCGGTCAGCTCGAGAACACCGCCCGCTTGCGACAGCTACGGCGCGACGTCGCGCGGCTCGAGACCGTGCTGCGCGAGAAGCGTGGAGCCGAGGCATGAAAAGTCGAGGCATGCGCAGAACGCTGGTCGGTACCGTGATCAGCGACAAGATGGAGAAAACGGTCGTGGTCCGCGTGGAGCGGCTGGTTCAGGACCCCCGCTACCCGAAGTACGTGCGCCGCTATTCGCGGTTCATGGCGCACGATGAAGCCAACGACTGCCGCGTGGGCGACCGGGTCCGGATCATCGAGCACCGGCCGCTGTCCAAGCGAAAGCGCTGGAAGGTGCAGGCCACCCTCTCCAAGGCGACGGGGGTCTAGTGGAGGGATGATCCAGCAGGAGTCGACGCTCGAGGTGGCGGACAACTCGGGGGCTCGGAAGGTCGCGTGCATCCGGGTCCTCGGCGGGACCCGACGCCGCTACGCCTCGATCGGGGACATCATCGTCGTCTCCGTGAAGGATGCGATCCCCAACGGTCGGGTCAAGAAGGGAGACGTGCGGAAGGCGGTGGTCGTGCGCACGCGCAAGGGGATTTCCCGGGCCGATGGCTCCTACATCCGTTTTGATGACAACGCTGCGGTGCTGATCGACAACCAGCGCGAACCGATCGGAACCCGCATCTTCGGGCCCGTGGCCCGGGAGCTGCGGGCGCGGCGCTTCATGAAGATCGTGTCGCTGGCTCCGGAGGTGCTCTGATGCCCCCGCGCCTGCTCGAGCGCTATCGACAGGAGGTCACCAGCAAGCTGTCCCAGGAGTTCGGCTACAAGAATCTGCACCAGGTGCCCCGCGTGGAGAAGATCGTGCTGAACGTGGGGCTCGGGGAGGCGACCCAGAATCCGAAGCTGCTGGAACGGGCCGCGGAGGAGCTGGGCGTGATCAGCGGCCAGAAGCCGTTGGTGCGCCGGGCGAGGAAGTCGATCGCGAACTTCAAGCTTCGCGCGGGCCAGCCGGTGGGCTGCATGGTGACGCTGCGGGGAGCGCGCATGTGGGAGTTTCTCGACCGGCTGGTGAACGTGGCGTTGCCGCGGGTGCGGGACTTCAAGGGCGTGTCGGTCAAGGGTTTCGACGGGCGTGGCAACTACACGCTGGGGATCCGGGAGCAGATCATCTTCCCGGAGGTGGAGTACGACAAGGTCGAACGGATCACCGGGATCAACGTGACGGTGTGCACGACGGCGCGTACCGACGCCGAGGGAAAGGCGCTGCTCGCACAGCTCGGCATGCCGTTCCGCGGCTGAAAGATCGGACGGAAGGACGGAGAGCATGGCCAAGAAATCCTTGATCGCGAAGTCGAACCGGAAGCCGAAGTTCGCGGTGCGGGCCTACCGGCGTTGCCAGCGGTGTGGCCGCGCCCGCGGCTACTACCGGCGCTTCGGCCTGTGCCGGATCTGCTTTCGCAACCTCGCGCTGGAGGGGAAGATCCCCGGCGTGACGAAGTCGAGCTGGTAGGGCCATCGCATTATGATGACGGATCCGATCGCAGACATGTTGGCGCGGCTGCGCAACGGAGCCCAGGCGCGCTTCGCCCGGGTCGAGTGCCCCTCTTCGAGGCTCAAGCTCGCCGTGGCTCGAGTCCTGGAGCAGGAAGGCTATCTGGGCGAAGTGCGCGTCGAGGCGAAGGAAGGCCGTCCGATGCTGGTGATGCGCTTGCGCTACTCCGAGACCGGAGCGCCGGTGATCGACGGGCTGCGGCGCGTGAGTCGTCCCGGGCGACGGGTCTACGTGGGCGCCCGAGAGGTTCCGCGCGTGCGGCGCGGTCTCGGCCTCGCGGTCCTCTCCACCTCCCGGGGAATCCTCTCGGACCGGGCGGCGCGAGAGGCCTCCGTGGGCGGAGAGCTGCTCTGCGAGGTGTGGTGAGGATGTCTCGCGTCGGACGCAGGCCGATTCCGCTCCCGCAGGGGGTGCGCGTGGAGCGCGCTGGGGCGGAGGTGCACGTGAGCGGTCCCAAGGGCACGCTGGGCCAGCGGCTGCCGGGCGCGATCCGCATCGAGGTGGCGGAAGGCGAGGTGCGGTGCCACCGCCCGGACGACCGCAAGCCGACTCGCGCCCTGCACGGTCTGGTCCGGGCCCTCGTCGCCAACATGGTGAAGGGGGTGACCGAGGGGTTTCGCAAGGATCTGGACATCGAAGGAGTTGGCTACCGCGCGGAGGTGAAGGGGGGCAAGCTCAACCTGACCGTGGGGTTCTCGCACCCCGTGGAGATGGTAGTACCCAAGGGGCTCGAGGTCGTCGTGGAGGGCAGTCGGATCCGGATCGCCGGTGCCGACCGCTGTCAGGTGGGCCAGTTCGCCGCCGACGTCCGAGACGTGCGGCCTCCGGAGCCCTACAAGGGCAAGGGCATCCGCTACGCAAACGAGCGGATCCGGCGCAAGGTTGGCAAGGCCGGAGCCGCGTGAGGTCGAGATGAAGCGCAAGGTGCGCAGCAAGAGAAGGGCGGCCTGGGAGGCGCGCCGAGCCCGCACCGTGTGCGGCCTCGCGGGTCCGGATCGAGTCCGGCTGACGGTGTACCGCAGCGGGCGGCACATCTACGCCCAGCTGGTGGAGCCCCTGAGTGGACGCACGCTCGCCTCCGCGTCCACGCGCTCCAAGGAGGTGGCCGCGGGGCTCTCGTCCACGGCCAACGTCGAGGCGGCTCGGCGCGTGGGTGCGGCCATCGCCGGCCTGGCGCGTCGGCACGAGGTCGAACGCGTCGTGTTCAATCGAAACGGTTTTCTCTACCACGGGCGGGTCAAGGCGCTGGCCGAGGCCGCCCGCGAGGCGGGATTGAAGTTCTAGTCATGATGGTCAGGAAGCGAAGGCAGCGTTTGAATCCGAACGACTACGAGCTCACCGATCGCGTGGTGCACATCAACCGTGTGGCGAAGGTCGTCAAGGGCGGCCGGCGCTTCAGCTTCAGCGCCCTGGTGGTGGTGGGCGACGGAAACGGCGTCGTGGGGGTCGGCCTGGGCAAGGCTGGCGAGGTGCCCGAGGCGATCCGCAAGGGGGTCGAGCGGGCGCGCAAGAACCTGATCCGCGTGCCGCTCCTGAAGGGCACGCTTCCCCACGAGATCGTGGGTCGCTTCGGAGCCGGGACCGTGCTGCTGCGGCCTGCGTCCCCTGGAACGGGCGTGATCGCCGGCGGTGGCGTGCGTGCGGTGCTGGAGTCGGCCGGAGTACAGGACGTCCTCACCAAGAGCCTGGGCACCAACAATTCGCACAACGTGGTGCGGGCCACGATGGTCGGGCTCGAAGGGCTGCGCGATCCGGAGGAGCGTCTTCAGGAGCTCGGGAGGGCTTCGTGAGCGCAAAGGAGCGCAGATTGCGCGCCACCTGGGTACGCAGCGCGATCGGCTACGACCGGCGCCAGCGCGCCACACTGCGCGGGCTCGGCTTCCGGCGTCTCAACGAGACACTGGAGCTCGACGACCGCCCCACGATTCGCGGGATGCTGCGCAAGGTGCGTCACCTGGTGCGGGTGGAGGGCTAGCGGCATGCTGGACCGGCTCGCTCCGCGTCCCGGCGCACACCGCCCGCCCAAGCGGGTGGGGCGCGGGCGCGGCTCCGGGCAAGGCAAGACCGCGGGACGTGGCGTCAAGGGCCAGGGCAAGCGGTCGGCGGGGCGCGAGACGCCGCTGCATTTCGAGGGCGGCCAGATGCCCCTGGTGCGTCGGCTTCCGAAACGCGGCTTCCGGAATCGCGCCCGGCGACCGGCCCAGGTGGTGAACACGGTGGCCCTGGCTGGCTTCGGGAACGGGGCGACGGTGGACGTCGGGGCTCTGGTGGAGCGGGGCCTGGTGCGCGCCAAGGGCGGCCCGGTCAAGCTGCTCGCCCAGGGCGAGCCGCCCTCGGGCCTGACCGTCCGGGTCCATCGCGTGAGTGCCGCGGCCCGCCAGAAGATCGAGCAGGCCGGCGGCCGGGTGGAGATCGTCGCTTGATTGGTGGCATCCAGAACATCGGCCGGGTCCCGGAGCTCCAGCGCCGGATCCTGTTCACCTTCGCGATGCTGGGCGTCTACCGCTTCGGAGCCCACATCGTGACGCCGGGGATCAACCCGGATGTGATCCGGGACTTCTTCGAGCGCATGGGCGGCACCATGTTCGGCCTGTTCAATCTGTTCTCGGGGGGAGCGCTGGAGCAGCTCTCCATCTTCGCCCTCGGCATCATGCCCTACATCAGTGCCTCGATCATCTTCCAGCTGCTGACGGTCGTGGTGCCGCAGATCGAGCAGCTGCAGAAGGAGGGCGAGCAAGGCCGCAAGAAGATCAACCAGTGGACCCGCTACGCCACGGTGGGGCTGGCGGTGTTCCAGAGCCTGCTGCTGGCCACGGCCCTGGAGCGGGGTCAGTTCGGCGAGGGCGCCGTGCTCGAGACGGGATGGGGCTTCCGTCTCATGTTCATGGTCACCCTCACCACGGGCACGGTGTTCATCATGTGGCTGGGGGAGCAGATCACCGAGCGAGGCATCGGGAACGGCATCTCCCTGCTCATCTTCGCCAGCATCATCGTGAGCGTGCCTTCGGCCCTGGCCTCGTTGTGGGAGATGGTCCGCACCGATCAGTACACCCTGCTGGGCGCCATCTTCCTGCTCGGCTTCATCGTGCTGATCACGGGGGGCGTCGTCTTCTTCGAGCGCGCCCAGCGGCGGATTCCGATCCAGCATGCGCGCCGCGTGGTGGGCCGGCGGGTGCTCCAGGGTGGAATGAGCTACTTTCCCCTGCGGGTGAACACGGCAGGGGTGATTCCGCCGATCTTCGCCTCCTCCATCCTCATGTTCCCGCTGACGGTGGGTCAGTTTGTCGAGTCCGCCGGCTTGCAGGAGTTCATCCAGGACTACTTGAACTTCGGAGGCGTGCTC
>JBFIML010000084.1:0-8631 GCA_041611735.1 Myxococcota bacterium
CCAACGCAAGAACAGTCCCGCCAGCGCCGCACTGCCGAGCAGCCAGACGGTGCCCGGCTCGGGCACGGGGTGCGCGCGGGAGACCTCCGTGCCGGTCAGTGTCAAACGCAACGGCTTGCCGAGGAACGTCCCGGCAGGTCCGCTGATGTTGAAGCCCGCCAGCATGGGGGTGACGGCTCCGACCAGCGTCACGTTGTTGGAAACGCTAAAGAGATTGATATTAACCGACTGCGTCACCGCCCAGAATGCCGCGCACGATGTGGTGAGGCAGTGGAGAAGACCGGACTGCACGTGGAGTGGACCAACTACGAAAAGCCCTCCAGTCGGTAAGAGACTGCCGGGGTTCGATTGCCCGGTCAGCTTCACGTGGCCGGCCGCTCCCGCCACCATCGGGCTGAATGCCTGGAGGAACTGGAACGCCTGAACGTGCAGCGGGCCCGCTATGACCGCCGTCTGCGAGGCGCTCGCGGTCGTCGCCCGCACGATCGAGGTCCCGCTGCCAGGGGTGCCCGTGAAGCAAGGCACTGGCGGGTTGCCGCACAGGACCTGCAGCGACCCGGTGAGCGAGTAGGTGATGTCCACGAAGCCAGCTTGGGCCGGGCCGGCAGCGGCCGCTCCCAGCGCGCCGACGAGACCGACAAAGACGAGCCGAAGTCGTAATGCGTTGCGCATGATCCTTCTTGCTTCCCTCCCTGTCATTCTTGGTTGGTCTGGCTACGAGGCACGCTGCGAAGAGCGGGTGCGCAGGGCAGGCGGTCCCCGCGAAGGCGAGAGTGTCTCGCTACGCGAGTCGAACGCACGGGACGCAGCCGCACGAACGCCTCTTCCTGGCAGGGGGCCGGATCGAAGGCCGCTGACTCCAGACCGGAACCGCGACCCAGCAACCCGTTAGGAACGCAAGCAATCCTCGTGCCGTTTCCGGGACTCCAAGCAATCGCTCGGATCTGCTCGGGATTCCGCCCGAGGCGGGCATCGCCGCCTCCCCGGTCTGGGCAAAACCCTTCCGTTCTCGAGGAAAACTTCTTCCAGTGCAGCTCGGCGAGTTCAGTCGCTCGGGTCGATCGGCTCGCCGGCCAGCGCGGCCGCGCGCTCGGCCCGGGCGCGCTCGGCCTCCGGGAAGTCCGGCTCGAGTGCCAGCGCCCGCGCGAAGGACTCGGCCGCGGAACGATTCTGCTGCAGGCGCCGCTGGGCGAGGCCCAGGTGATAGAGGATGGCGGCGCGCGGTTGCCCCGCCTTCTCCGCCGCGGCCACGGCCGCCTGCAGGTAGCTCGCCGCCGCCCGTTCGTGGCCGAGGCGCAGGTGCAGGTAGCCGAGGGTATCGAGCACCTCGGGCTCCTCGGGGAGCGCCCCGAGCGCCTCTGCCGCGAGCGCCTGCGCCCGCTCGAGCTCGACGCCTTCGGTCGCGAGCAGGTACGCCAGGTTGTTCTTCGCGAGCGGGAGGTCGGCGCCGGACGCGACGATCTCCTCGTAGAGCGCCCGCGCCTTGGCGATTTCGCCGGTGCGCTG
This sequence comes from Myxococcota bacterium, assembly GCA_041611735.1. GTDB lineage: Bacteria > Myxococcota_A > UBA9160 > UBA9160 > PR03 > JBFIML01. Next base: position 1,507 of record JBFIML010000084.1, read on the forward strand.
GTAGAGGCCGGCCAGCACCAGTGCGTTGGCGGGCGGCGCGCTGCCGCGGCGGCGGGCCGCCTCGAGCGCGGCGATGGCCTCGCGTTGCGTGCCCCGGCTCGAGTACAGGGCGACCAGGAGCTCCGCAGCGCCGGGCAGGCCGGGCGCGGCATCGAGCGCGCGGCGCGCGGCAGCCTCGGCTTCGTCGAGGCGCCCGAGACGAGCCAGGATGCGAGCGCGCGCCAGCAGCAGCACCGGCGCGGGGCGGGATGCAATCGTCGCGTCGAGGCGTGCGAGCGCAGCCGGCGCGTCTCCGGCGGCGAAGTCGAGCCCGGCAAGTGCGCGCACGAGCTCGGGAAGGTTCGGCGCAGCGGCCTGCGCCGCCTCGAGCACCTCGCGGCTGCGCGCGGGATCCGCCCTGGCCTCGCGCTGCGCGAACTCGAGCGCAGCGGGTACGAACGGAGCCGGCCCGGCGAGCAGCGCCTCGAGCTCGCGACGCCCCTCCGCGCGGCGTGCCGTCTCGTAGTGACACTGGGCCCGCAGCAGTCGCTCGGCCCGGCTCAGCGGTCGCGCCGCCTGCTCGATCCGGCCGAGCTCGTGGAGTGTCTCGTCGCACTGGCCCGACGCGCGCAGGATCTCGGCCCGCAGGCTGTGAACCGGCACGGCGAAGCTGCGCTCGAGCTCGACGGCCCGGTCGATCGCGGCGAGCGCGGCCTCGCGGCGCCCGAGGCGGAGCTCTGCCAGCGCGAGCAGGCGCTGCGCCTCCGTGTGCTCGCGCGAGCCAACCAGCGCGCGCAGGGTCTCGGCCGCGTCGGCCGGACGCCGCTCGACGAGCGCTCGCAGCGCCTCGGCGAGCGCGGTCTCCGGCCGGTCGGGATACGTGGTCTGGAGACGCTCGACGATCTGCGCTGCTTCCGCGCGGCGGCCGAGGCCGAGCTGGATTTCGAGAAGGGCCGAGAGCAGCGCGGGAGGATCGACGCCCTCCAGTGCACGCGCCTCCAGGTGTGCAATCGCCTCCTCGCCGCGACCGTGTGCGACGAGGTAGGCCGCATGGGCCGTGTGGGCGGCCGGGTCCTGCGGACGCCGGGCGAGCAGTCGCTGGTACACCGCATCTGCAGAGCGACCGGCCTGCTCCTCGAGCCGGGCGATCTCGACCCAGGGCGCGAGCCTGCCGTCGTCGGCCTCCAGGCTCTGCTCGAGCGCCCATTGGCGCAGCTCCGGGTCCGGTGCCGAGCGGGCATACGCGAGCGCCGACTCGGCCGCGAAGACGCGGGCGGAGGGCCTCGCCGCGAGCGCCGCGCTCTCGACCGCGGCACGGAAGGCCGGAGCGGCCTCGCCCTCGCGCCCGGGCCAGGCCGCCAGCAGCTGTGCCCGCGCGAGCAGCGGGCGCCAGCGTGTGCCCGCGTCATGCAGCTCGGCCGCGCGCTCGAACGCGGAGAGGGCCTGCTCGAGCAACGCGACGTCGGGTGCTCCCGCGTCCCCGGCCTGCCACCGGGCCCGATAGAAGAGGGCCCGTCCGAGCGCGCCGTGGGTCTCGGCCCGATCCGGGGCCAGTTCCGCCGCGGTCCGGGCGGCGGAGACTGCGGTCTCGGCGTCCGCACGGCTCAAGGCGAGCGCGACCCATTGCAGATGGGCGTCCACGTTCCCGGGCTTCCGCTCCAGCACCTGGTCCAGCAGGTGTTGCGCCAGATCGGGGTCGGCCCGGCGCAGGATCTCCGCCTCGGCCAGATAGGCTTCGAGTCGGCCGGGGTCGAGGCGACGCGCCTCGCGGTAGTAGTAGACCGCTTCGCCGAGCTGCAGTTGCCGGTGCAGCAGGCGTGCGATGCGCAGGTTCACCTCTGCGTCCTCGGGTCGCACGGCGAGCGCCCGCTTGTACTCGAAGAGCGCCTGCTCGAGCCTGCCCTGGCTGCGGTGGCTCTCGGCGCTCTCGATGCGCTGCTGGTAACGATCCGCCTCGGGCGTGCAGCCGACGCAGACCGTGCTCAGCACGACGGCGAGGGTCCAAGACGGACGAAGCGATGGTCGGCGGGACAAACGCGGCCTCGCGAAGCTCTGGCGAGATCTTCCGCCAGACCCGATCGGCGTGTCAATCTTCCGCCCGGTCGTCGCGCGGACGGTCGATGCTAGGCGGCGTCGGAGCCGGCCAGGTCCCGGGGCAGCGCCCGCGTCGCCTCCGGTCCGCCCAGTCCGCCCAGCCGGCTATCCCCCGGGGAGCTTTCACTTCGGGGCTTATCGGACCTCAGAAGCCCCGCTTTCTTTCGCCTATCCGCTGTGCCTTCGCAATGGAAGCGCACGCCCGCAGTCGAGCAATGTGGGACCTTCGATCTCAGCCCGTCGCCTTGAGCTCGCGACGCTCAGGCGGAAGCCGAGCGCGTCGAGGAGCGCCTCCAGGCTGCGGAGCTCCGGATAGCCGTTCTCGGAGAGCATCCGCTAGAGGTGCTCGCGGTTGAGCTGGGCAGCCTGCGCCAGGCCTGCGAGTCCGCCCTCGCGGGTGCGAGCCACGTCGCGAAGCGCGAGGAGGAACGCGGGTTTTCAGGCCCGTCTCTATCGGACGTCGGAAGTCGCGTTTGCCGCCGTCCACCACGGTCACTCGTTCTCGCGGCCCGTGAGTTCTGGCGGGAGGACGGGAGCGGGGCCCGGTCTGGTGCGAACGGCGCTTCCGATCCTCCCCTACGACGAGGCACGCCCATGCGTCGGCGACAAAGCCGAATTGGCTTCTGCTTCACGCTGTCCTTGGCGCACCTCAGCCCAGAAGCGAGCACGCTCCTCGGCGATCCGGCTCTCGGCGCGACCTTGCTGCGACCGGTGCCAGAGGCGCCGTAGCGCGTGTTGGAGACGTTTCCACATGTCACTTCTCCCTCGCGAGGACGGATGCGCGATCCCGCGGCACTTCTTTGCCTCCCACCGGCGAGCTCTCCGCCGTCTCCTCGAGGGCGATCTTCAGGAGCTGGCCCACTGCCTCACCGAACCCGAGCGCGATGTCTCCCACGTGGGGCACGGCGCGTTCGCATGCGATGATTCCGAAGTCGATCGAGTCCACGTAGCTCAGCACCGTGATGTTCACCCCCGCCCCTTCCATCAGCGGACCGAGGGGGTAGGCGGCGGTCAACCGCGCACCGGCGGCGTAGAGCGCGGCCCCCGGCCCCCGGACGTTCGAAATCACCAGGTTGTGGAGGGGTCGGTGGCGATTGGCGAGCTTCTGCTCCGAATAGAAGCGCGCGGCGATGCCGAGGAGGCCGCTGGAGGTGAACTCGGCCCATTCCCCCAGCGCACCGACGCCGAGGCGGGCGTGCTGCTGCTTCGACGACTCTGCATCGTGCCTCAAGGCGAGGAGCTGCTCCAAGGGGTCGGGCAGGTGGACGGGGAGATGGACGAAGAGCGCGGAGATGCGGTTTCCATAGGTTGCGGCCTCTTCCGGGCTTCGCAGCGAGACGGGGATCGCCGCCACCAGGGGAGCATCCGGTGCGCCGCCATGGGCCTCCAGGTAGCCCCGGAGGGTCTGGGTGCAGGCGGCGAGAACGACGTGGTTTACGGTCGTGCCGAACACGGAAGCGACCACCTTCACGTCGGCCAGCCGAGCCCTGCCGAACGCGACGGTCCTCTGGGACGAAATGGACCGTTTCCAAGGCGTCGGGGGCGCGCTGAAGGGCATCGGCATCCGGGGCGCTCGCGGTGCGCCGCCTGCCGCTGAACGGACCATCGCCGCGGCGGAGCCCGCGGTGGCACTCAGGAGGCGCACAAGGCGCAGGGCCCGCCGCGGCAACCGCGAAATCGCATGGGTCAGCAGCGCCCCGCTCGTCGGAAGCGGAGCCGGCTGCCTCCGTGCATGAGGCGCGTCCCGCTCCGCCGCCTCGGCCGAGGAATCCAGGAGCTGCAGCAGCAGCAGGGCCGCCGAGACACCGTCCGCAACGGCGTGGTGAACCTTGAACACGAGGGCGACTCGACCTCCGGCCAGACCTTCGACCACCGAGAGCTGCCACAGCGGGCGGGCTCGGTCGAGCGGCTGCGAGGCGATCTGCGCCACCAGACCGGCGAGGATCCGCTCCGACCCGGGAGTGGGCGCGTGCACCCTGTGGACGTGGCTCCGAACGACGAGGTCCGGATCGTCGACCCAGACCGGATGGTCGAGACCGAGCGGCATCTGGATCAGCCGGCGTTGGAGAGGAGCCAGACCCGGTGCTCGTTTCTTCACCAAGCGGAGCACTCGTTGATAGGAGTAGCCGCCGCTCGCGTTGGAAGCATCGAGCACGAACGTTCCCATCACATGCATGGGGGTGCTCGGCGTCTCCAGGGAGAGGAAGGCGGAGTCCAACCCGGAAAGGGATACTCGCGGATTCATGCGGAGTCGGTCCTCAGGAGCTCCGCGTCCGGGGCGCCGGCGCCGGGCGGCCCTCGTTGTCGAGTTCGCGACCGCCCCCGAAGTCGTCGTAGTTGCGACACTCCTTCTCGAACGCCGCCTCGGCAGAAGCTGCGTAGCTGTACGCGAAGCGCGTGTAGCTGCTATCGGCGTTGCCCACGCGGCCGAAGGCCGGGGCATCCACGGGAAACCGGCGCCGGCGATGCACTCCCCAGGATGCTTTCGCGGGGGAGGCATACTTCTCGTACCGGCTCGGCATCCCCACCCACTCGTGCAGGCGTCGTCTCACGTCGGAGTCCGAGCGCCCCACGAAGAACACATGGAACGCGTCGTCCTCCATGTACCCCAGGGCGTAGTTGCCTGGTGACGTTCGCGTCAGCGCGTCGTCGATCGCCTGATCGCTGAGCGGGTAGGACCCGAGCATCTCCAGCGATCGTATCGTCGCATACCTTGCCGCGCAGATGGCGCAAACGGAGAGCGGATGCTTCCCTGGGTGGAGGCGCTCGCACCAGAAGCAGCTGACGAGCGGTAAGGCGTCTTGCGGAGGATCCGACCGGCTATCGGCGGAGTTTCGAAGTGCGATTCGCTCCATCTGGATCTCCTCGGGTGTCAGTTCTCGTTCTTCGAACAACAGCGAGGACGTCGCCCCCGGACGGGATGAGACGGTCCTGGCCGACGAGCCGGAGCTCTGCGCGGCTGTCGTTGTGTGGGGAGGCAAGAAGGCCCCTCAGTTCGCGACACAGCTGCTCCGGGGTGAAGGGCTCCTCGATCACCGTGTAGCCGCGCTCGTGCGCGCGGTGGGCCTCCTCCGGTGCCGCGGAGTGGCGCGACATGAGAAGCACCCGGACGTCGGGGTGCGTCGCAGGTCGGGACTTTCTCTTGGGGGGCGGCTGGCGCGCCGGCTCCCCGACAGGCCAGGCGGGTGTGACCCCGCATTCCCGGGGGGATGTAGCGCCGCGGACGGTGGGCACTTCGGAGATGGGGTCCGTGCACATCCAAGGCACCGGCCCCGGGACATTCGGGGGTGACGGAGAAGGGGCGGGCGTCGGGGGCGGGCCGATCGGCCCTGGCTGCCGGTGTTCTCTCTGATCTTCCACGTCGCCCTCCCCGGGACCGCCAGTGGCGGCCGGCCGTCTGATCGTCTGGACGCTAAATGTACTTTATGAATAAAGTTTGTCAATCACCTAGCTTAAACGCTTGATCTATCAAGCAACCTGGCCGATACTCAGTCCGGATGCGAAACGACGGCAAACGACCCCGAGGAAAGCGTTCCGAGTTCGTCGGGCGATCCAGCGAGCTCGGCGTGCTGCTGGCCGACTTGCGCACGGCGAAGGGGCTCTCCCTTCGGGAGGTCGAGGAGGCCACGGGCAAGGCCGTCTCGAACGCCTATCTGAGCCAGCTCGAGAACGGGAAGATCAAGAAGCCATCGCCCAACGTGCTGCACAGCCTGGCGGAGGTCTACGCCGTCCCGTACGAGGCGTTGATGGAGAAGGCCGGATACCTGCTGCCCTCCGAGGACGGAGGCGGTCGCCGCACGAGGCTGGCGGCCTTCGCGATCGACGATCTGACCGCCGAAGAGGAAGAAGAGCTGCTGAAGTACCTGGCATTCATTCGCTCCCGCGCTCCGACATGAATCCGCGTCGCGGCGGCCGCTTGCCGCCGTCCAGGACCGCGGACTCGAGACAATGCTGCCAGGCCGCATTGACAAGGAGAAACGAGGATGAGTGACGACGGTGCTCTTGCGAAGGCGGGTCGAGACGATGCGGCGGCCTACGCGGCACACGACTCCAACCGCGACCTGGTCACGGCTCTCCAGCTCTACAAGAAGATCATGGATGCGCGCGCGAGCGCTCGAGAAGCAAACTACTCCCGAACGCAGATTCAAGACATCGTCAACGGGGTAGTCCCAGGTCGGGAGCTCCTGGATGCTCAAATGGAGCTCGCGTTCGCCCACCTCGGGTGAGACCAAGCATGAGCAAGACCAACGTGTTCGTCAGCTTTGATACCGACCACGACGGGGATCTCTACGAACTGCTTCTTGCGCAGTCGCAAGCTGCCTGCTCCGAGTTCGGGGTCTCGGGCGGCTCCGATCGCCTACCGAGCACGGTCGTCGGCAGCGAGAGCGTGCGGCGCCAGATCCGCGAGTCGGACCAGGTGATCGTCATCTGCGGCGAGCATACCGAGGCGTCCGTTCGCGTCAGCGCCGAGCTCCGTATCGCCCACGAAGAAGGGACACCCTACTTCCTGCTCTGGGGCCGGCGGGACATCATGTGCACCAAGCCGATCGGGGCCAAGCCCTCCGACGGGATGTACAGTTGGACCCGGCAGATCTTGCAGGATCAGATCGCTTTCACTCTCCGCAACGCTCGCGCGGATGCGAAGGCCGAAAGTCTCCGCAAAGTGCCTCCGAAGGGGTCTCCGGCCGCACCCGCGCAAACATGAACGCTTTCGATGGTGTAGCGGGCGCCGCTTCTGCGCTAGAAGAGCCGATCCGCGCCGAGCTGTTCGGGATCGAGCGCCTCGAGCAACACGCCGAGAGCCTGGCCGCGGCCGAACGAATCACCGAGAGACCCACCAAGGGACGGAGTCTTCTTCCCAGGGTCCGCTGGAACGGGCGCGTACTTCTGACGGCGTACCACGACGTCGTCGCGGCGGTCGAGGCAAAGAGTGAGATCACGCTCGCCGAGGAGTGGTTCCTCGACAACTTCCACGTCGTGGACGAGCAGCTCCGGGAGATCCGAGACCACCTTCCGGAGAGCTACTACCGCCGGCTGCCGAAGATCGCCGCG
>JBFIML010000085.1:0-8178 GCA_041611735.1 Myxococcota bacterium
AAGCCCGCGGTGATCGCGCTGGGGGGCGGCGCCGTGGCCCAGCCCGGGACGCCGGAGTGGCTGGCCCGCACCGGGACGGTCGTGTGGCTGCGCGCGCGCCCGGAGACCCTGCTCGCCCGGCTCGGGGAGGCGGCGGAGCGTCCCCTGCTCGAGGGCCTCGATCCGGAGGCGCGCCGCGCCCGCCTCGAGGCGCTGCTCGACGCGCGGCGTGCCCAGTATGCCCGGGCCGCCCTGGTCGTGGACACGGACGGCCGCTCCGTGGAGGAGGTGGCGGAGACGGTTCTGGAGCTGCTGGAGACGACCTCCTCGTGAGTCGAGTCGCCGCCGCCGCGCCGCTGCGCACCGTCAAAGTGGCGCTCGGCGAGCGCACCTACCCGATCCGCATCGGCCTGGAGACCCTCCCCGCCGCCGGCGCCGAGATCGTGCGCCAGACCGGCGCCTGCCAGGGCGTGGTGGTGACGGTGCCTCCGGTGGGCCGCCGCTACGCCGCCGTCCTGGAGCGCTCGCTCCGGCAGGCGGGGGTGCGGGTCACCCGGCTCACCGTCCCCGACGGGGATCGGACCAAGAACCTGCGTCAGGTGGCGCGGCTGTACGACGCGCTGCTCGACGCCCGGGCGGACCGCAGCACCGTCGTGGTGGCCCTCGGCGGAGGCATGGTGGGGGACCTGGCCGGCTACCTGGCCGCCACCTTCCTGCGCGGGCTTCCCTTCGTCCAGGTCCCGACCACGCTGCTCGCCATGGTGGATGCGAGCATCGGCGGCAAGGCCGGCGTCAACCTGCCGCGCGGCAAGAACCTGGTGGGCGCCTTCCACCAGCCCCGCCTCGTGTGGATCGATGCCGCCACCCTGCGCACCCTGTCGCCTCGCCAACGGGCGGCGGGCCTGGCCGAGGTGGTGAAGGCGGCCGCGATCCGCGACGCGGAGCTGTTCCGGCGCCTGGAGCAGGACCTGGAGCGGGTGCTCGAGCTGGATCCCGAGGCCCTCTTGCCCGTGATCGAGCGCGCCTGCGCCATCAAGGCCGAGGTGGTGGGGCGCGACGAGCGGGAGGGCGGCCTGCGGATGCTGCTCAACTTCGGTCATACCCTGGGGCACGCGGTGGAGACCCTGAAGGGCTACCGGGGCGTCCTGCACGGCGAGGCGGTAGCCATGGGCATGGTCTTCGCGGCCCGCCGCTCCGAGGCCCTGGCGCTCGCCCCGAAGGGAACCGCCGAGCGGCTGGAGGCGCTCCTCGGGCGGGCAGGGCTGCCCACGGAGCTGCCGAAGCTGCCGCGGCGGGCTTATCTCTCGGCCCTGCGCGTCGATAAGAAGAGGAGGGACGCGCACATCCGCTTCGTGGTGCTACGCGAGATCGGACGCGCCGAGACGCGGCCGCTCACGCCGGACGAGGTGCTGCCGCAGGGCCGGCGCTGACGGAGCCGGCGGGCGAGCCGGCGGTTCGGGGGGATGCATGGAGGAGCGAAAGGACAATCCGCAGGCCTTCGCGGCCCTGGCCGAGGCGCACCGCCGGGCCGGCCGTCCCGAGGAGGCGGAGCGCGTCGCCCGAGCGGGGCTGGTGCAGCGGCCGGACTGGGTGGCGGGTCGTGTGGCGCTCGGCCTCGCCCTGCTCGATCTCGGCCGCCTGCGCGAGGCGCGCCGGCAGCTCGAGCAGGTAATCGGCGAGCTGCCGGCGGAGACGCTGCTCTCGCGACCGCGGCCCCGGTCGGCGCGGCCCGCGGCAGCGGAGAATCCCCTGGCGGACGCCCTCGACACCGACGAGTTCGAGCGCGCCTTCGAGCGGGCCGAGACGGACCGGGAGCAGGTGGTGGATGCCGACCGCATCGCGGTCGAGGCCATGCACCAGGTGGATCGGGAAGAGGCGGAAGCGCTTCGGGCCACGCCCGACTCGCCCTTCGCCACGCGCACCGTGGCCGACCTCCTGGAACGCCAGGGCGACGCCTCGGGCGCCCAGGCCGTGCGGGCTGCGTTGGCCCGTCGCGAGGCGACCAGCACGCCGCCACGCAGCGGCCGGCAACGCGCCATCGCGACCCTCGAGCGCTGGCTAGACAACCTGGGACGGGGGAAGGCATGAGCTTCGAACGGCTGCTGCGCCAGATTCTGGAGGGGTGCGAGGGCGTGCTCGGTGTCGCCTTGATGGGCAGCGACGGCATCCCCATCGAGCAGGTGACTGCTGCAGGCGACGGTGAGGCCGCGGCGGCGGACGACATCGGTGCCGCCGGCGTCGAGTTCGGACGCATCCTCGACGAGATCCGCAAGGCTTCCGACGCGCTGGGGGGAGGGCCCCTGGAGGAGACGCTGGTCTCGCTGGCGCGCTTCTCGATCGCGCTGCGCGTGGTGGACGAGGACACCTTCCTGGTGCTGCTGATCGCGCCGGACGCCAGCGTCGGCAAGGCGCGCTACCTGGCCCGCCGCCACCTGCGGGAGCTGCGCGAGCTGTTGTGATTTCGGGCGGGGCGGCGGGCGGGCGCCGTTGCGCAGCGCCGCGGCTCCGGTAGGTTTGCCCGTCATGGCCGAGACCTTGCGCGTGCTCGTGGTGCACGGGCCCAATCTGAACCTGCTGGGCCGGCGCGAGCCCGCGATCTACGGCACCACCACCCTCCCGGAGATCGAGAAGCAGCTCGCCGGCCGGGCCCGGGAGCTCGGCGTGGAGCTGCGCTGCGTGCAGTCGAATCACGAGGGAGAGCTGGTGGACCGGGTGCAGGAGGCCTCGGGCTGGGCTCACGGCATCCTGATCAACCCGGCCGCCTTCACCCACACGAGCGTGGCCCTCCGCGACGCCCTGGTGGCGGCCGGCCTGCCGGTGGTGGAGGTCCACCTCTCCAACGTCCACGCCCGCGAGGAGTTCCGGCGCCACTCCTACGTCTCGCCCGTGGCGTACGGGGTGGTGAGCGGCTTCGGGCCCGCCAGCTACCGCCTCGGGCTCGAGGGGCTGGTGGCGCACCTGCGGGGCTGAGGGATCCGGCCCTCGTCTTCCCCGCAAGTTCCCGTCCTATAAAGGGAACCGGACCACGCGCCGGGAGCCTGCCGGCCCCCGCCCGTCTCAAGAGCCCCCCCGGACGGCCGATACGGAGAAGACGGGCGGAGGGACCCACCCCTCGGCCCAGGGTTCGCCATGTCGAGGGGTCCCTTGGCGATCAACAAGCGCAAGCTGCTGTCGTCGGCCCAGAAGAATCTCGCCAAGGGGGCGCTCGACAAGGCCCTCCGCGACTACCTGACCGTCCTCGAGGCCGACCCGCGCGATGCCAACGTGCGCCTGAAGGTCGGTGACCTGCACCTGCGGCGCGGCGAGCGCGACGAAGCCATCACCGCCTACCGCAAGGTGGCGGATCAGTTCATGCGCGACGGCTTCGACGCCAAGGCCGTGGCGCTGTACAAGCAGATCACCAAGATCGATCCCAAGCGCTACGACTCGTACGTTCCGCTGGCCGACCTCTACCACCGCCTCGGGCTGGTCTCCGACGCCATGAAGGCGTTGCAGACCGCCGCGGATGCCTTGAACCGCGAGGGCCGCAAGCGGGAGGCCCTCGAGGTGCTACGCCGCCTGGCGAGCCTCGATCCCAGCAACACCACCAGCCGTCTCAAGGTGGCGGAGCTGCTGCGCCAGGCGGGCCTCCAGGACGAGGCCGTCGCCGAGTACGAAGAGGCTGCGAACGAGCTGGCGCGCCAGGGTGACTGGGAGGGCCAACTCGCCGTGCTCGAGCGCGTGCTCGAGGTGCGCCCGACGCAACCGAAGGCCCTCGAGGGGCTGGCGCGCACGTGGGTGGAGCGCGGTCGCGCGGATCGGGCCGAGGCCTTCGCGAAGCGGCTGCTAGCACTGGACGATTCCCGCCCCGAGAGCTTCGAGGTGCTCGCCAGCGTCTACGATGCCCTCGATCGGCGTCAGGAGGCGATCGGCGTCTATCGGGAGCTGGCCGCCCTGCATCGCGGACGCGGCGACGAAGATCGAGCGGCGGAGATCCTGCAGCGCCACGTGCCCACCGAGGCGCTGGCGCTGGAGGACGCGCCGGGCCTCGAGCTGGACGACGCATCCTTCACGCCCGTTCCGGTGGGCGCGGAGATTCCTTCGCTCGGCACGCCGTCGGCATCGGGCCCGGAACTCGAGGACGAGTTCCTGGACGAGAGCGACGGCGGCTTCGAAGCGCTTCCGATGCCCGCTACGGACGAGACGTCCGCTGCGCTTCCGGAGGGCGATCCCGAGCAGCTTCTCGCCGAGGCCAGCGTCTATCTCCGCTACGGCAAGCACGACCGCGCCATCCAGAGCCTGCAGGGGGTGCTGAAGCAAAGGCCCGACAGCGCGGCCGCCCTCGAGAAGCTCGGGGAGGTGCACGCCGCCCTGGGCGACACCTCCCAGGCGCTGGCGGCCTATCTGCGCGCGGCCGACCTCGTCTCGGCGGCGGGCCAGGCGGACCACTTCGATGTGCTGCGCGGGCGCATCGCAGCCCTGGACCCGGAGGCCGCCGCGGAGATCGAGGCCCTGGCACCGCGCGCTCCGGGTGAGGCACTGGCACCCTCCGCCGACGCCGGCCAGGCGGCCGACGACTCCTCCCTCTTCGACGAGATCGACGTCGAGATCGATGCGCGTGGCCTCGAGCCGGAGCCCCCGGCCGCAGCGGTGCCCGACGACGAGACGCCCTCCCTGCAGATCGGGGAGGACGAGCCCTCCCTGGAGACGGACGCGCTCCCCTTCGACGACGGGGTCTTCGAGCTGGAGAGCTCCGGGCCGCAGCAGCCTGCGCCGTCCGCAGCGGCGACGCCGGAGGAGAGCTCCGCCTCCGCCGCCCAGCAGATCGGCGAGGAGCTGGAGGAGGCGAGCTTCTACTTCGACCAGGGCATGCTGGACGAAGCCGAGGCCATCTACAAGCGCATCCAGCGCACGGCGCCCCACCACCCGCAGGTGCTCCTGCGGCTGGGCGAGATCGCCGCGGCGCGCGGGGAAGCACCCGTGCTGCCCGGGTCCGAGCCCGATGTCCTCACGGCGGACGTCCCCGAGCTGGGTGCCGCGGCCCTCCCGCCGCCGCCCGCGGCCAGCGCCGACGCCCTGGCCGAAGCCCTGGGACCGGCCGACGACCTGGAGATCGAGATCGACGCGGCCGGGCCGCCCGGCCCCGCGGAGCGCCCGGAATCCGAGTCGATGGCCCGCACCATCGCCGATCTGGGCGACCTCGGGATCATGGACAGCGCCTGGGAGGTGGCGGAAGAAACGGGCCGTGCGGTCCCCGAGGCGGAGGTGACCGAGGTCCCGTTCGGCGAGGAGCCGGCCTGGGACACGGCGACGCCGCAGGCCCCGGTCGTCGAGGATCCGCAAGCGGCCGGAGACGACCACTTCGACCTGGCGGAGGCCCTGTCCGGATCCTTCGACGGGGAGGAGAGCGGGGCCCCCGCCAGCGACGAGGGGGCCTTCGACGCCATCTTCCAGGAGTTCAAGCGCGGCGTCAGCGAGACCCTGGGCGAGGGCGACGTGGAGACCCGCTACGACCTCGGGATTGCCTATCGGGAGATGGGTCTGTTCGACGATGCGATCGCCGAGTTCCGCATCGTGCTCGGATCGCCCCAACGCCGCCTCGACGCCCTCCACATGATGAGCCTGTGCGCCCTCGACCTGGAGCGTCCCGAGGACGCCGTGGCCCACCTGGAGCAGGCCCTGGCATCGCCCGACGTGCCGCTGGAGCGCGAGATCCCACTGCGCTTCGACCTGGGCCGGGCCTACCAGATGCAGGAGGACGGCGAGCGCGCCCTGGAGGCCTTCCGGCGCGTGGCAGCCATCGACCCCGACTTCCAGGACGTGGCGGTGCGCCTGGGTGGTCTGGAGCGCCAGCGCAGCGCCGGGGCCCAGCCCGTGGACCCGGAGGGCGAGGCCTACGAGTCCTTCGACGATCTCGTGGCGGAAGCGGGCATCGCGGACGCCGAGGAGAGGTCCGAGCAGGAGACCGAGGAGCCGGTGTCCGTCGTCGAGTTCGAGCCGGAGGCGGCCGTGGCGGCGGAGCCCGAGGCGGAGTTCGCCGTCGAGGCGGAGCCGGAGGAGGACTTCGCAGCCTCCGGGTCCGAGCCGAGCGCTCCGACCGAAGCCCCCGCCCTGGAGGCCGCCCCGCATGCGGAGGACGACGAATCGGCCAGCGAGGAGGAGTTCCTGGCCGAGTTCGTCTCCGAGGCGCCCGCGGAAGTCGCGGCCGAGACGTCGGCGGAGCCGGAGCCCGCCGCAAGCCCGCCCGAGCCGGAGCCCGTGGCGACCGTCCGCGAGCTGGAACGGGCCGAGCCGAAGCCCGAGCCTCCGGCTCCCGGGTCGGCGGCGCCGGTTGCGGCGTCGCCGGAGCCCCTGGAACCCGATCCGGCGCCGGAGACTCCGGCGCCGCGCCGTCGCAAACGCAAGATCTCCTTCGTGTAGGGAAGACGACGTGGAGCACCTCGAGCACTTCGGTCTGAGTCAGGACCCCTTCCAGAACAATCCGCAGCTCGCGTTCTACTTCGCGAGTCCGCAGCACACCGACGCCGAGCGGCGGCTGTTGCGCGGCGTGCGTCAGGGCAAGGGGTTGTCCGTGATCGTCGGCCCGTCCGGTACCGGCAAGACGACGCTGATCTCGCACCTCCTCGAAGGCCTCGACGAGACCGCCTTCGAGGCCAGCCTGATCGTGATGGTGCACACGGGCGTCGACTCGAAGTGGCTGCTGGCGTGCATCGCGCGCCAGCTGGGCGTCGCGGAGCCTGCGGCGACGCGCGTCGCCCTGGTGGGGCAGATCTACCAGCGTCTGGTGGAGATCCGCGAGTCCGGACGGCGTCCCGTGATCCTGATCGACGAGGCCCAGATGCTGACCCGCAAGGAGACCCAGACGGAGCTGCGCGGTCTGCTGAACCTCGAGTACGACGAGGAGCGCCTGCTGTCGCTGGTGCTCTCGGGGCTGCCGGAGCTGGAGGACGTGCTGGCCCTCGACCCGCCCCTGGCCGAGCGCGTGGACATCCGGGTGGAGCTCGCCTGTCTCGACGACCGCAACGCGGCCGCCTATCTGGCCCACCGGATGCGCACCGCCGGCGGCCGTCCCGAGGTGCTGCACGCCGAGGCCGTCACCCGCATCGCGGCGCTCTCGGACGGCATCCCGCGCCGGCTCAACACGCTGGCGGACAACGCCCTGTTCGAGGCCTACCTGGCCAGCCGCAGCCAGGTCTTCGTGGAGGACGTGGACCGCGCGGCCCAGGACCTGGCCTGGGCGCGGGAGGCCAGTGCCGCCCTGGCGCCGGACCTGGATCTCGAGCCGCTGTCCGCTCCCGAGCCGCCTCCGGTCTGGAGCTCGCCGTCCGCCGCGCTCCCGGCCGCGCCGCCGACGAGCCCTGCGCCGGTCTTCTCCTCGCCCGCCCCGGAGCCGCCTGGGCGCGAGCCGGCGCCGGAGCCGCCGCCCGCGGCCCCGATGGCGAGGCCGCAGCCCGCCCCCGAGCCTCCCATCCCGGTCGTCGTCGCACCGGCGCCGGCGGTCCTCCCGGTGCCCGCCGAGCCCGAGGCCCCCGCAGCGGCCGAGCCCGAGCCCGTGGAGAGCGCGCCGTCCTTCGAGCCGGAGCCCGGCTTTGCCTCGGAGCTGGAGGCCACCCACCTGGTGGCCGCGGTCGGCGACACCATGGACGATATGGAGATGGAGGAGTTCACCTCCGTGGCCGCGGAGGTGGAGGCGGTCCTGGGTCCGGAGCCGGACCTGGAGCCGATGGACGCGCCGGCACCGGTGGACGACGAAACCCACGGAGCGCGCACGGCGGTACTGCCGGACGGCGCACCGCTCGCCGCACCGCAGAAGGAAGCCACGCCGGGCCCCCGCAGCCACGACTTCTCGGAAGACAGTCTCGACAACCTCTTCGTGAACCTGGTCGAGCAGGACTGAGGCCTGCCCCCGCCGGCCGCGGCGGGCGCTCCCTTGCCGAGCCGCCCCGGCGCCGTCTATCCTGCGGTCGCCAGCGGGAATAGCTCAGTGGTAGAGCATCGGCTTCCCAAGCCGAGGGTCGCGGGTTCGAATCCCGTTTCCCGCTCCAGGGATGCTTCGGGCTCGGCGGGGGGTTGGCCTGTCGGGCCTTTGTCTCTCTGGCGGCGGCGTTCCCGGTGTTCCCGGTTCGTTGCAGGGAACCGGGGTCCGGACGCCAGCCATCCGTCAGTTCATCATCGGGCTGCTCCTCATCGAACGACCGCGGTTCCGCGGCACGCTCGACG
>JBFIML010000086.1:0-7843 GCA_041611735.1 Myxococcota bacterium
CTTCTCGCGCTTCCTCGAGGTCGACGTCAATCTCGGCGTGGTGATCGGGGTCGTCATCGTCTTCCTCTACGCCGTGATCGGGGGCATGCGCGGCATCACCTACACGCAGGTCGCCCAGTACTGCGTGCTGATCGTGGCCTATCTGGTGCCGGCGGTCGCCATCTCGTGGAAGCTGACCGGCCAGCCGATCCCCCAGATCGGCTTCGGATCCGACCTCACCGAGGGGACTCGCGCCGGGATGGCGCTCCTCGAAGCGCTCGACGCCATCCACCGGGACCTGGGCCTTCCCGAATATACGGCCGCCTGGGTACCCGGCAAGAAGGGCATGCTGGACGTGTTCGCGATCACCATGGCGCTCATGGTGGGAACCGCCGGCCTGCCGCACGTGCTGATCCGCTTCTACACGGTGCCGAGCGCCCGGGCTGCACGCTGGAGTGCCATGTGGGCGCTCGTCTTCATCGGGCTGCTCTACACCACCGCGCCGGCGGTGGCCGCGTTCGCCCGTGTCAACATGATCCAGACCCTTCACGAGCAGCCCTACGCGCAGGCTCCCACGTGGTTCACGAACTGGGAGGAGACGGGACTCATTGCGTTCGAGGATCGCAACGGCGACGGCATCATCCAGTACAGCGGAGACGCGGAGCGCAACGAGCTGCAGGTGGACCGGGACATCATGGTGCTCGCCAACCCGGAGATCGCCAACCTGCCCGCCTGGGTGGTGGCGCTGGTGGCCGCGGGAGGGCTCGCCGCGGCGCTCTCCACGGCGGCGGGGCTGCTCCTGGTGATCTCCTCCTCGATCTCCCACGACCTGTTCAAGTCGGTCCTCTGGCCGGACATGTCCGCGCACGACGAGCTCCGCATGGCGCGCATCGCCGCAGCCTTCGCGGTGGTCGTTGCCGGCGTGCTCGGCATCTACCCACCGGGCTTCGTGGCCCAGGTGGTGGCCTTCGCCTTCGGGCTGGCCGCGGCGAGCTTCTTCCCGGTCCTGCTGCTGGGGATCTTCCACAAGCGAACGACCAAGGAGGGGGCGATCGCCGGCATGCTGGTCGGGATCGGCTTCACGGCGGCCTACATCATCTGGTTCCGCTTCGTGGCCCCCGAAGCGGGGGCCGATCGATGGCTGTTCGGGATCAGCCCGGAGGGCATCGGCACGGTGGGCATGCTGCTCAACTTCGTCATCGCCGTGACGGTGAGCCGCTTCACGGCCGAGCCGCCGCTGGAAGTCCAGCACCTGGTGGACGAGATCCGCCTGCCCGGCGGGAGCCGCGACGCGGTGTGAGGCGCCGCATCCTCGACGCCGTGCCCGGGTCGGCCCGGCTCTACAATCTCGCCTCCCTGCTCCTGCCGATGCTGCTGGTGGGCTCCGCGCTGGGGTGGGATCCGGACGTGAGCTTCGCCCAGTGGGACAACTTCGAGTGGTTCCTCCCGGGCATCTGGGAGTCCCAGCAACGACTGCTGCGGGGCGAGTTTCCGCATTGGAATCCGTTCCAGAACCTCGGGCAGGAGCTGCATGCGGTCGGGAGCCTTGGCGTCCTGTATCCCGGCTACACCCTGGCGGCGATGGCGGTGCGGGCGCTCGGGCTCGAACCCGGCGCCCTGTTCTCGGTGGTCACCGTGCTGCACGCCGGGCTCGCCGGGTTCTTCATCTATCTGCTGGCCACCGAGCTGGGCGCCCGGCCCCTGTTCGCACTCGTCGCGGCGCTCGGCCTCGCCCTGAGCGGCCATGCGCTGTACCTGACGACGGTCGGGATCTACGTGATGCCCTACCTGGCCTGGACGGCAGCGGCGCTCTGGAGCCTGAAGCGTCTGATCGATCGGCCGCGCTCGGTCTCGGCCTTCGCGACCGCCACCGTCTCCCTGGCCCTGATGCTGCACCTCGGCCTCACCGATCGGGCCGTCTACAGCTGGCTGGCCGCTGGCGCCTTCGCGCTGGGCTGGGCGGCGCTGCGGGGCTGCCTGGTGCACAGGCTGCCGCTGCTGGCGGGTGTGGCCCTCGCTGCGGCCCTGCTCTCCATGCCCACCGTGCTCCCCACGGCGAGCCTGGTGGGCCAGACGGCGCGCACCGAATCCCTCACCCGGGAGGAGTTCTCCTTCCGCGGCCTGGCGCCCGGCGCCCTGATCGGGATGCTGCTTCCGGTGTATCGCGGGGCCGACGGCTACGCCGAACGCCGCATCAACTGCACCTCCTATGCGGGAGCCTGGCTGGTTCCGGCGCTGCTGCTCGGCTCCGCGGCCCTGGTCCGCCGACGCCGGGAGGAGCGCGGAGCCCTCGGGGCCTCCGACGCCCTGCGCACGCAGGCCATCGTCCTGCTCTCGGTTCTGGGGCTCCTGTTCCTGTGGCTGAGTCTCGGTAGCCACGGCGGCCTCCACCCTCTCACCTACGACATCCCGATCTGGTCGCGGTTTCGCTGGCCCTTCAAGCTCTACCTGCGGGCCATGCTGCTGCTGGGTGTGGCGGCGGCCCTGTGCCTGGAGCTGCTGGCGCGGCGACCCTTCTCCGTGCGGCGGGCCGCGTGCGGCATCGGCCTGGCGCTGCTCGCGCTCCTGCTCTGGATCCTGCGCCCCGCGCCCCTGACGGCGAGCGGCGGGGTGGTGGGGATCGCGGGCGTCGCGTCGATCGCGCTGCTCGGCTGGCTCCACGTGGCGGCAGTGCGCTGCGCCCTCCTGGGCCTGGCCGTGGCCGGATCGGCCGCCATCCCCTCCCTGGTCAGCTACCCGGAGCGCTTCAAGACCTACGGCGCCGAGCGCTACGGCAGCCACGGGCCGGCGCAGCTCGGCATCTCCCTGGACTACCGGGTCCTCCCGGTCTCGCCGCCCACCGCCACCAGCCCCCTGCAGGAGCTCGGACACTACGAGTCCGCCACCATGAACGGGTACTTCAGCGTGACGGGCACCCGCTCGCCGCTCTCCATGGAGGCGCTCTCCGAGTATCTCCCGGCGGCGACCCACGGCGTGCCGACGCGATCCAGGCTCCCGGAGCTCCTGGAGAGCCATCTGCTGCGCAGCCTCAACACGAAGTACGCCCTCGTCGCCCGGTACGACGATCCCATGCGGCGCCTGCTGGCCCGACTGCCGGGCTACGAGAAGGTTGCGGAGACCGAACAGGCCGAGATCCATGCCAACCGGGATGCGCTGCCCCGCGTCTATCTCGCCGGCGCCATCGAGCCCGCTGCGGCGGGGATCCGCCGCGGCCTGATCGAGAATCGGGCTCCGCTCCGGACGGCCTTCGTGGAGGGCCTGGAGCCGGTGGCAGGACTGCCCAACGGGACCGTCGAGGGCTGGACCTGGCAGCCGGAGCGCATCGCGGTGGAAGTCTCCGTGCCGGACGGGGGCTTCCTGGTGGTGTCGTCGAGCTTCTCCCGCCACTGGAAGGTCACGATCGACGGCGCGCCGGGCCGGCTCTGGCGCACGAATGGATTGATCTCGGGCGTGCAGCTCCCACCCGGGGCGTCACGTATCGAGCTCGACTACGACGGCCGCCCGTTTCGCCTGGGACTCGCCCTGGCCGGCGCAGGCCTCGTCCTGGCCGCGGCGGTGGCTGCGACGCAGCGGGCCGGGGCTAGCAGACCCACTCCGTGATGCGGGGACCCAGCCAATCGACCAGGGGACGCGGCAGGCGTCGCCAGACCGCCTTCTGCCAGGCGTAGGAGTCGAAGTAGTCTTCGATCTCCGGAAAGCGACCCGCCACCGGCAGATAGTAGAAGAAGGGCTCTTTCGGCTCGGCGCCCCATTGCTGCTTGAAGCGCAGCAGTCCCGTGTCGGCGGGCGAGGTCGCACCCAGGTTGTAGTGCCTCATGCCTCGCTCGAGTCCCATCTCCAGGGCGTGCCACAGGAGCGCGTTGTACGGGCGCAGGGGGAGGGACTCCAAGGTGCAGACGCCGTTCTTGTAGATGACCTTTCCGTTGTAGAAGAAGAAGACGCCGGCGCCCACGATCCGATCGGCGTGCCGCGCCACCAGCAGGGCGAATTCGTCCTTCGGGCCGAGCTCCTGCCACATGGCCTCGTAGTAGCCGTACTTGAGCGCCGGAGAGCCGAAGCCCTGGAACAGGTCCTGGAGGATGCGATAGAAGGCCTGCAGGTCCTCGATCCGATCGCTCCGGGAGACCACCAGTCCCTGCGCCCGGGCGCGGCGGATGGCCCGGCGGTGCGCGGCGGCCATCCGCTTCAGGTTGGACTCGCGATCCTGCAAGGGCAGCTCCGGAAAGCAGAGCGGGCGCCGCACGACGAACCCGAGCTCCTCCAGCCAGGGCAGGGCGTCTGCCGTGCGGATCTCCAGGTAGCGGGCCCGCTGGTCCCGGGCCATCTGGACGGCGCGGGCCACCAGAGCCTGCTTCGCTTCCCGATCCTCGGAAAGGAAGGTGGAGTACCAGCCGCTGAAGGGCGTGGACACGAGCTTCCGGGCGCGCAGCAGCGGGTGGCGAATCGAGAAGAGCGGCAAGGATTCGACCACGCGATCGTTGCGCAAGGCCACCAGGTAGACTGGCTCGAAGCCGTAGGATCGCCTCAGGATGTCGCGCCAGCTGGCGGTGTTGTAGAGGCTGCGGCGCGGTTGGGCCTGGACGAACGCCCGCCACGCATCCTCCCCCTCGGCGCCGAGGGGCTCCACCGAGAGCGCGCCGTGCGGGGTGGCGGTGCTCACCGGAGCGTCGCAGCGCCCGGGTCGAAGAGGGTCTTCCGGAGCCGCAGGCGCTCGCGGCCATACTCCCGGAAGCGATCGCAGACGGAGAATCCGAGGCCCTGATAGAACCCGAGCGCCTTGGTGTTGGAGGCGTCCACACTCAGCTCGTAACGGGAGATCCCGCGCTCGGCCAGGAAGCTCTCCCAGCGTTCGACCAGCCGCCTGCCGGCGCCCTGGCGCTGGCCCTCGGGCGCAACGGCCAGGAAGCTGATCTCGGGACCTCGAAAGTCCGGGCCAGCGCCCCGGACGAACCGGAAGGCGAGGGCGAGGGGCTCGAGACCCTGACGGAGCCGGGCGCCGAAGCGGAGCAAGAGCGGCCCGGGATTGCCGAGCAGCGTGCGGGCGAACAGGCGATGGGCGTCGAGACAGCCCACCACGAAGCCCAGCAGGGTCCCGCCCTGCTCCAGACCCCAGCCCCGGATGAGCCCCTTGCCGAGCGCGCTGCGGTAGAAGGCCTCCGCGAAGGCTGGACCCAGGTCGGTCAAAGGGCCCGTGATCTCGTGCCGATGCAGGGCCGCGACCGCGGGCGCATCCGAAGCGCGCAGGTCCCTCAGAATGATCCGGTCTCCGGCGCCGGACACGCGGGCAGGCGGCGGCAGGGATCGGAAGAGGCAGCCACCCAGACGAGTCTAGCTTGCCGAAAGTTCGCCGTCCCGCGAGAATCCCGTCCAGACCGCGCCGCAGCAGCCGTCGGTCGAGGATGTGGATGAGCGAGAAGGTCTTCGCGATCGACGTCAACTTCGATTCCCTCAACGAGATGTTCGATTTCCCGCCGGGATTCCAGGACCCCTGCTTCACGGTCGTCCATCGACGCATCCTGGAGCTGGCCGATCGATACGGCTTCCCACTCACGATCGACATCGTCGCCAAGGATCTCGAGAACCCCGAGAATGCAGCCCGGGTGCGCGATTGGGCAGCATCCGGATGCGAGATCGGGAACCACAGTTATAGCCATCCGGTCGACCTCGGCCGCATGTCTCGCGCCGCGGTCTACGACGAGATCGCCCGCGCGCACGAGTTGATCTCCAGCGTCACGGGGGTAGAACCCCGGGGCTTCACGGCGCCCAACTGGTCGATGTCGCGGCACACCGTGGACGTGCTCCTGGACCTCGGGTACACCCACGACAAGTCCCTCTTCTGCTCGCTGTGGCTTTATCCGCTCGTCCTCAAGCTCGTGGCGAACCATCTCACCAAGCCGGGCCGGATCGCCCGCTATCTGGCTCGCAGGGACTGGTTGTTCCCTCTCACCCAACCGACGACGCCATTCGTGGTGCGGCGAGGCATGCAGCGGGCCGACACCTGGTGCCCCGGAGAGACCCTCCTCGTCATGCCCATGCCGACCACCGCCCGCTGGCGTCCGGCGATCTGGCATACCGTGGGCTTCGTATTCGGGCGCGAATGGCTGATGGCGGAGCTGGGAAGAATGGTGGATCGGGGCGTGTCGTTCTACTACGTGATGCACCCGGCGGACTTCATCGATCCCGCGGAGGTCCCGAGCGGATTCCGCCACGGTTTCGAACGTCTGGACGTTCCGCTTCGAGAGAAGCTGGAGCGGGTCGAACGGGTCTTCGAGTTCCTCCGGGCGTCGGGCTACCGTCCGGTGACCGTGGCGGGCCTCGCGGAGCGGCAGCGCATGGCCCTGGTGGGAGAGGCCGGGGAGCCCACCGCGGCATGACGCGACGCCGGGCCGCCGCGGGTCGCCTCGGGATCCCTGCCGACCCAGGAGAGCCAGCCATGTTCATTGCCATGAATCGCTTTCGGATCGCGCGCGGGCGCGAAGGCGTCTTCGAGGAGCTGTGGCGCAAACGCGAGTCGTACCTCGATGGCGTGCCCGGCTTCCGCGATTTCCATCTGCTGCGCGGGCCCAGCGACGAGGACGCGACGCTCTACGCCTCGCACTCGGTGTGGGCGGCGAGGGCGGACTTCGAGGCCTGGACCGAGTCCGAGGCCTTCAAGCGGGCTCACGCCCAGGCCCGCGCGCCCGCGGGCACCTACCTCGAGCATCCCCGCTTCGAGGGCTTCGAGGTGATCCTCTAGGGCCCTAGGGGTTGCGCTCCGAGACCGAGTCCAGCGAGTCGGGCAGCGTGTACGCGATCACGTGGTCGCCGAGCTGCGAGCCGATCTGGACGTGGCCGCCGGGGGCGACGACCAGGTACTGCTTGCCCCCCGTCGGGACGGACCAGCGGATCGTGCCCTGGTCCAGATCGACCGCGACGAGAAGCCCCCAGGACGGTGCGTTGCAGGGGATCCCCTCGTGGGCGAAGAGCGTGCGGCCCGCGCGGGGGTCCGTGAAGTAGCGCAGCCCCGTCCCGCGCCCCGTCAGCACGAACCAGAGCCCTCGCAGCCCGCCGCGGAGCGGTCGCCCGCCCGCCGTCTCGGCGTTCGACGCCGGCAGCGCCTTCAGCTTCGCGATGTGGGCCAGGTGCGCTCGCCGGGGACGTCGCTGGCGGGAACCGGGCGCTCCTCCACGGGGAACAGCGGCCGCCCGCTGTCGCGGTCGAGCAGGAAGACGAAGCCCGTCTTGGTGGCCTGGGCCACGGCGTCGATCGGCTGTCCGTCTCGGGAGATCTGCACCAGCACGGGCGGCGCGGCCAGATCGTAGTCCGAGATGTCGTGGTGGACGGTCTGGAAGTGCCAGCGGCGTTTCCCGGTCGCCGCGTCCAGGGCGATCGGGCGGGCGTCCAGCGTGGCCAGGAAGACGCGCCGGCTGCAGGCGCCCTCCGCGGCGGCGTCGCGCCAATAGGCGCCGCCGCGGTTGATGATCATGTTGGCGTAGAAGCGCGAGAGGTGGATCTTCGGGTCGTAGGTCCAGAGCTCCGCGCCGGTCTCGGGATCCAGCGCGACCACCCGGTTGTAGGGCGTCGTGAAGACGAGCCGCCCCTCCAGCACCAGCGGCGTCGCCTCGAAGGCCGTCCCTCGATTGATCCGGTACGGGAACCGGCCCTCGCGGTAGTCGCCGTGGCGGTAGGTCCATGCCACCTGGAGCCGGGCCACGTTTCCGCGGTGGATGCCGCGCAGCGGCGCGTAGCGGCCGCCGCCGGCGGCCCCCTCGGTGTAGGGCCAATCCGCGGGCGGCCCCCCCGCGGCGGAGCTGGCCGCGGCGAGCCCGAGCAGGGCGGCGGCGAGACGGCGGACCAGCGGGCTCCTCTTTCGCCTTCCGGTGGC
>JBFIML010000087.1:0-7805 GCA_041611735.1 Myxococcota bacterium
CCCCGGGAAGACCTCCGCGTAGCGCGCGGGGGGATCGTAGGTGGCGTGGGGGTCGTAGTAGTGCACCCACAGGAAGAAGGGCTCCGGCGCGCGCGCCAGCCAGGCCAGGGCCCGCTCGGTCACGTCCGTGGCCGAACGCTCCAGGAAGCTGCCGTAGGCGGCGGCCTCGGAGGAGACCTCGTCGTCGTAGAGCTCGAAGCCCTGGTCGAGACCGAAGCGGCGCGCCAGCACGTAGGCGCCCACCACCGCGCCGGTGGACCAGCCCGCCCTGCCCAGCCGCTCCGCCAGGGTCTCGGCCTCGGCGCCGAGCCGGAAGAAGCCGTTGTCGCGCACCCCGTGGCGGGGCGGCTGCAGCCCGGTGAGGAGGGTCGCGTGGGAGGGCAGCGTGATGGGCGAGGAGGCGATGGCCGTCTCGAAGCGCACGCCGTCGCGGGCCAGGGTGTCGAGGGTGGGCGTGCGGGCGTGCGACGCACCGTAGGCGCCCACGTGGTCCGCGCGCAGGGTGTCGATGGTGACGAGCAGGACGTTGGGGCCGTCGGCCCGGGTCCGCTCGATCCGGTTGCAGCCCGCCGCCAGGCCTGCCGCCAGCACGAGCGCCCAGACGACGCGCCCTCCCCTCGCGAGGCTTCGGTGCATCCCCTGCTTGTCGGCCGGCGGCGGGGGGTCGTTGAGGCGGAAGCCCGGGAGCTCAGACGAGCGGCGGCCAGCTCGGCGGCGCGAGCACCACGAAGAGGGCCCCGGCCGCCAGCGCCGGGCCGAAGCCGAAGGGCGCGTCCCAGCGGCGCGTCACCAGGGCCCAGCCGACCCCGAACACGAGACCGACCCCCGACGCCACCAGGATGGTCGCCACCACGCCCGCGGGCCCCAGGAAGGCTCCGATCATGGCCAGGAGCTTCACGTCCCCGAAGCCCATGCCGGGGAACCAGGTCCAGTAGTCGAGGCTCCGGGGCCGCGGGAAGTCCTCGCCCTCGCCGGGCCAGTGCTCGAAGCGGCGCCGGCGCGCCGCGGAGAGGCGCGCGTGCACGAAGCCCACCACCCAGAGCAGCCCGCCCCCGAGCAGCGCCCCGGCCGCCGCCCGGGCGAAGGCGCTCCCGAGCGCCGCGCCGGTCGCCGTCTGCGCCAGCGGCACCGCCAACAGTCCCAGCACGAGGCCTCCCAGGGAGATCTCGTCGGGAATGATCTTGTGCTCCAGGTCGATGGCGGCGGCCGCCACCAGGCCCGCCGTGAAGGTCATCCAGAGCGCAGTCATGGGCGTCGGGCCGTGGCGCAGGGCCACTGCCGCGAAGAGCAGCCCGGTCAGTGCCTCCACCATCGGGTAGCGCAGGGCGATGCGCGCCCGGCAGCCCCGGCAGCGACCGGCCAGCAGCAGGTAGGAGAGGAGCGGCACGTTCTCCAGGGCGCCCACCGGCCGCCCGCAGGCCGGACAGCGCGAGCCCGGCCGCGCGATCGACTCGCCGCGCGGCAGGCGGTGGATCACCACGTTCAGGAAGGAGCCGACCACGAGCCCGAGCAGGGCCGCCATCCCGACGAAAGCATTCTCCTCACCCACCATGCGGGGACCGTAGCAACGCGCCTTCCGCTAGCGGAAGTCGCGCCGCTCGAAGACGGACACCGCTGCGAGCAGCAGCAGGGCCGTGTAGCCGGCGGCGTAGAGGGCCGGGAGCGCCACGTCGGAGGCCACCACCGGGAGCCCGTGGGCCGCCTGGGTGGCCAGGTTGAAGGCCTCGAGGTCCGGCAGCACCCGATGCAGCAGCGCCGTGGCCTGCCGCACGGCCGCGTGCTCGGACTGGGCCCCGAGCTCGCGCAGGTCGCGGCTCAGGTGGCCCGCCAGATACAGGCCGCTGGTGAAGAGCGAGGCCAATATCGGGGTGGTGAAGCTCGAGAAGAGGGTCGCCACCGCCACGATCACCGCGCACTCCAGGGCCACCAGCGCCAGGGCGGCCGCGTGCCCGCCGTGCAGCGGGGCTTGCGCCCCCAGCGAGACGGCCGCGAACGCCAGTGCCATGATCGCCACCTGCAGCCAGATGGTGGCCACCAGGCCCGCGTACTTGCCCAGCAGGAACTCGCCCCGGGAGATGGGCTTGGAGAGGATCGTGAACACCGTGCGCCGGTCCACCTCCTTGTGGATCAGCCCCACCCCCACGAAGATCGCGATGGCCACCCCGAACAGGCGGATCGCGGCGAGGCCCACGTCCTGGAGGATGCGGTCGCGTTCCACGTACGAGAGCGAGGAGACCAGCACGCCGGTGCCGATCAGGAGCACCGCGAAGAAGAGCAGCGTGTAGAGCACGCGGTTGCGCACCGCCTCGCGCACCGTGTTGCCTGCCACCGCCCCCACGCGCAGCGGTGAGATCATCGCTCCCCCTCCTGCACCGCAGACAGGAAAATCGTCTCGAGCGAGACCCGGTGCGGGGTCACCGCCACCACCCGGACGCCGGCCCCGAGGGCCTCGCGCAGCACGTCGTCCACGTCCTTCTCGGGCAGCCGCAGCTCCAGGCGCTCCCCGTGTCCGCGCAGGCGCTCGCCCCAGCGCTCGCTCCAGACGCTTCCGAGGCCGGCCGGCACCCGCGCCAGCACCACGTCCGCCTCGCGCTCCTCGCTGCGCAGGAACCCCTCCATACGCCCCTGGTAGCGGATGCGCCCCTTCACGATGATGGCGACCCGGTGGCACAGCATCTCCACGTCCGAGAGGATGTGGGTGTTCATGAAGACCGTGCGGCCCTCGGCCTGCAGGCGCAGGATCAGGTCCCGGATCTCCTTGCGGCCGATCGGGTCGAGACCGCTCATGGGCTCGTCCAGGAACACCACCTGGGGGTCGTGCACCAGGGCCTGGGCGATGCCGATGCGCTGCAGCATGCCCTTCGAGTAGGTGCGCAGGCGCGCGTCGCCGGCGTGGGCGAGACCCACCCACTCGAGCAGGGTTCCGATGCGGCGCTCGCGCTCCCGGCCGCCCAGGCCCGACACGCGGGCGTAGAAGCGCAGGCACTCGCGGCCGGTCAGGAACTCGTAGAAGTAGGGGTTCTCGGGCAGGAAGCCCACGTGGCGCCGGAAGGCGGTCTCCCGCACGTCGTGGCCCAGGATCGTGCCCCGGCCGCCCGAGGGCCGGATCAGCCCCATCAGGATCTTCAAGGTGGTGGTCTTGCCCGCCCCGTTGGGGCCCACGAAGCCGAAGATCTCCCCCTCCCGCACGGCGAAGTCGATGCCGTGCAGGACCCGCACCCGCCGCAGGCCGAAGCCCGGGCGGAAGTCCTTCACCACGTTCTCGACGCGCACGATCTCCGGGGCGTGGCTCACAGCGACTCCCCCGACGCCTCCCCCTCGCCCGTCCACGCCTCGAGGCGCTTGCGGTCCAGGGGATGCAGCTGGAGCTCGTAGCGGTACTCGTAGTAGCTGGAGACGATCTGTCCGGTCTCCGGATGCAGCACCCACTCCCAGCCGTGGGGCTCCGGCGGGAGCGCCGCCAGCACGGGGTCCGGCCCGCGCAGCAGGTCCTCCACGCGCTCGATGTCGCGCCCCCGGCGCTCCCGGTAGGCCTCGCGGGCCTGGTCGAGGACGCGGGCGATCCGTTCGGTCTGGATCTCCTCCAGGGCCTTCTCGTACTCCGCCCGGGCATGGGGATCCGGGCTGCTGCGCATGAGCTCCTGGAGGAAGGCGACCGCCGTCTCGAGCCCGGCCGTGTCGGCCCGCAGGCGCGCCACCAGGCGGCGCAGGTACAGCGGCGCACCGGGCAGGGCCACGGCCTCCTCCAGCTCGTCCGCCGCCCGCGCGGGGTCCGCCAGGTAGAAGAAGTGGTTGAAGCCCAGGTAGAAGCGGTTGCGCCAGTCGCGGGGATGATGGGCGATGCCCCGCTCGAGCAGGCGGTTCGCCGCGCGCACGCTCCGGGGCGAGTCGATCATCCAGACCGCCGCGAAGCGGTAGGGGTGGTCCACCCAGGGGTCGAGGTGGGTGGTGACGTCGATCAGGCGGCCCAGCAGCTCGGCGTGGCGGCTCGGGTTCCCGCGCTCGCCGCCCACCACCTGCACGGCCTGCAGCCAGTAGAGGTCGGCGACGAGGGCGTCGAAGCCGAAGGCCAGCAGCCGCGCCAGCTCGGGCCGCGGCACCAGGCGCTCGGCCCGTTCGGCCCGGGTCGGGCTGGGGAGCGCACCGTGGGCCACGGCGGTGGCCGCCGCCAGGATCAGCGCGGCTCCGATGCGAGCGCCCGGTCTCGACACCACCCGGCTCCCCTCCCTGGAGTCGTCGGCGCTGCGGAACGAGAAGGGGGCCGGGCCGCTGCGCGGCCCGGCCCCCGAGGACCCAACGCGAGCTAGAACTCGCTCTGGCCCGAGACGTTGTCGCAGGGACCCACCGTCTCCAGCAGGTCGTTGGCCGCGCTGACCGGGTTGTAGACCCCCGCGGCCGGGCAGCCGGTGAGCGCGCCCACGATGCCCGCGGCCGCGCCCGCCACCGGCTTGATGTAGCCGAAGGCGGCGTTCGTGAGGTTGCCATCGATGTCGGCCCACGCGTCCGCCGTGAAGCGCACGTTGGCCATGCCCACGCCACCGTTGTTGTCCGCTGCCACCTGATACTGGAAGTACACCTCGCCCTCGGGCGACCAGCCGAGCTGGTCGAAGCAGTTCGGGCAGACCGGGTTCGGCTCGGGCCACTGGGCCTTGTCCGTGCCCGGCAGCGTGAGCGGCACGGCCGCGGCCACCACGTAGGTGCCGAACTCGGCGAAGTAGCCTTCCTCGGCGGTCCGGATCGCGGCGAGGTTCGACTTGCCCTCGCTGGACTTGGCCCGCAGCTGGAAGCGCAGGAAGTTCGGGATGGCGATGGCCGCCAGGATCCCGATGATGGCCACGACGATCATCAGCTCGATGAGCGTGAAGCCGCCGCGTCGCGTGTGGCGCAGAGTCATGGGTGGTCTCTCCTTGGTTCGCTCCGAGTTGCCGGCTACCGACGGGGCCCCGTGCCCCGAGGCGTGCCGAGGCCGCCGCTTCGTCGGTCGGCCCCTCGGATCGACGTACGGCCGGGCTCCAGAGCAACGCCCGTGCCAATGCGTCCCGAACGCTCTCTCCCATCGGCAGGAGCCGGTCGAGACCTGAGCCACCACGAGGGGGCTTGGACCGGGGCCCCGGGACCGGCCGCCGCCGGGTCGGGCGCCCCGGGTGACGCGTTTCGTCGGTGCCGGCGACGGAACGCGTCACTTGCGGTAAAGACCGGCCCCCCGAAGGCCGAAGTGGAGTCCGTCCTTCCCCTGGGGCGCCAGCCCCGTGGCGCGAGGAGACCGCATGCCGCGACGCCTGCTCCTGGTGGCGTGCCTCGTCTTCTCGGGGCTCGCGGCCCTGGTCTACCAGGTCATCTGGACCCGGCTGCTGGGCTTCGCCTTCGGCACCACCTCCGAGGCCATCGGCGCCGTGCTGGCCGTCTTCTTCGCGGGCCTGGCCCTGGGCAACCTGGTGGCAGCAGGCGGCCTGGCGCGCGTGCGACGTCCCCTGCGCCTGTACGCGCTCCTCGAGCTCGGGATCGGGCTCTTCGCCCTGCTCTCCCTGCCGCTGCTCCAACGCCTGGACGCCCTGCATGCCTGGATCGGCGTGGACCACGGCCCCCTGGCGGCCGGCGCGATCCGGCTCGCCGCCGCCGCCGGGGTGCTGCTCCCGCCCACCGTGGCCATGGGCGCCACGCTCCCGGTGGTGGCGCGCGGCCTGGTGCGCCACGACGCCAGCCTGGGCCGCTGGAGCGCGATCCTCTACGCGGCCAACACGCTGGGGGCGGTGCTCGGCGCCTACCTGTGCGGCTTCTGGATGATCCCCGCCCTCGGCCTCACGCGCTCCGTGTGGACAGCCGGGGCCGTGAACCTGCTGGTGGCCGCCAGCGTGCTGCTCGGGGTGCGCGGCCGCGAGGTGCGGGACCCGAACGCGGTGCGGGGCGAGCACGCCGGCGCGCCGCTCCCCAACCCCAGGTCGGCCGTCCCCCGGACCGCCTTCCTGGCCTTCTTCGGGCTCTCGGGCTTCGTGGCCATCGGCTACGAGATCGTCTGGGCCCGGGTATTCGGCATCGTGATGGAGGGAACCCTCTACGGGTTCGCGGCGGTGCTGGCCTCCTACCTGCTCGGCGTGGGCCTCGGCAGCCTGGCCATCGCCTCCCGGGTGGACCGCATCCGCGACCTGCCGCGGGCCTTCGGTCTGCTGCACGCCGCCATCGCCGTGGCGGTGACCGGGGGCATGCTGGCGGTGCCCTACCTGCCCTATGCCAGCCGCCGCCTCGGCGACTGGCTGCTGGGAGCCGACGCGCTCCATCCGCTCTTCCTGCTGGTGATCCCCATCGTGCTCCTGCCGACGGCGCTGTTCGGCGCGGCGTTTCCCGTCCTGATCCGCATCTACACGCAGCGGGCCCGCTCCGCGGCGCAAGGCATCGGGCTGGCCACCGGGATCAACACGGCGGGCAGCATCGTGGCGAGCCTGGCCGTGGCCTTCTGGGCCATCCCGGAGCTCGGAACCGACGCCACCCTCTTCGGCCTGGTGTTGCTGCAGCTCGCGGTGGCCCTGGCGGTGCTGCTGCGCTTCCAGCGGGCGCACGGAGCGCGACGGCTGGCCGGCAGCGGAGTGGCGGCGGCGGGTCTCCTGCTGGTGTGCCTGGGCTACGACGGCGTCCACGTGGAGCAGGCCGTAGCCGGCCGGGAGATCGAGGCTCCGAGCCTGCGGGGCTATCGCGCCAGCCTGGAGCAGCTGACCGACTCGCTGGTGCTCCTGCGCGAAGGCCGCTCGTCGGTGGTCAGCGTCTACGACACGCCCCCCGCGCGCCTGCTGCGCACGAACGGCATGCCCGAGGCGGGGGTCCACTACGCACCGCCCTACTACGCCTCCGAGTCGATCCTGCTCGGGGTGCTGCCCCATCTGCTCGCCGGGGGGACGCAGCGCGCCCTGGTGGTGGGCCTGGGCGGCGGCAACACGCTGCACGCCCTGCTGCACACGGACGCCCGGCAGGTGGACGTGGTGGAGCTCGAGCGGGAGGTGCTGGAAGCGGTGCGCTACCTGCACGCGGGCCGGGCCAACCCCCTGGACGATCCCCGCGTGCACCTGCGCGTGAACGACGGGCGCAACGAGCTCCTGCTGGGCCGCCACCGCGGCGGGCCGCGCTACGACCTGATCGCCTCCCAGCCGAGCCATCCCTGGGTGCAGGGGGCGGCCAACCTGTTCACCGAGGAGTTCTTCGCCCTGGCCCGGGACAACCTGACCGAGTCCGGCGTCTTCGCGCTCTGGGTCAACGGCTTCCGCACCGACGCGGAAGCGGTGCTCGCCATCGTGACGAGCTTCGCGCGGGTCTTCCCGCAGGGCTGGGTGGTATCCGGCGTGCGTTCGCCCAGCCGGGAATCGCTGCTCCTGCTGGGAGGCCGCCGGCCGCTGCACGTGGACCCGGCGGCGCTGGAGCGGGGCCTGGCGGATGCGCGCCTCGGCCCGCTCCTGGCCCTCTTCGAGCTCCGCTCGCTGGAGGACCTGCTGGCGCTCTTCGAGGGCCCGGCGGCGGCCTTCGCCCGCATCGAGCCCGGAGCGGCCAACACCGACGACAACGCCTTCGTGGAGACCCGCATCCCCCGGCAGCGGGGCTGGGGAAGGCTCGACTTCGCGAGGGTGGAGACGCGCCTGCCCGCGGATGCCCCGGTGCTTCCGCCCGGGGCGGAGGCGGTGGACGTGGCCCGGGTGGCGCGTTCCCTGCTGGAGGCGGGCGGGCCGGACGCCCGCAACAGCTTCGCCCCCAAGCTGGAGCGTCTGCTGCGCGTGCACGGCGCCGGCCTCGATGCGGTGGTGCGCCAGACCCTGGTGGCCGAG
>JBFIML010000088.1:0-7714 GCA_041611735.1 Myxococcota bacterium
CCCACCACGAGCACGTCCGAGAACGGAGCCATGGTGATGAGCGCGCGGACCTGCTCCTGATTGGCCGCCTCGTCGCGGCCGATCCAGGCGCCGGCCAGGACGGTCCGGAATCCGAGTCGCTTCGCCAGCCAGGGAGCGGCCACCAGATCCCGGGAGAGACCGTAGAGGCGCAGGCCGTCGCAGTAGCGACGGGCGAGAAGCAGGAGCTCGGCGAGGCGGTTCCCCTCGATGGTCCCGCCCCGATCGGGGTCCTGCCCGTCCACGTAGGGGCCGAAGGCGCAGCCCGGAAGCGTGAGGGGCGGCTGCACGAGGACCGTCACGTCGGCGCTTCCCGAGCTCGAGCCATCCGATGCCGTGTAGACGAACGAGTCGACGCCCTCGAAGCCGGGCGGCGGCGTGTAGCGGACGCGACCATCCGCCTCGATGGAGACGGTCCCGTGGGCCGGGTCGGTGATGCTCTGGACCCGGGCGCCGTCCCCGAAGTGGTCGTTGTCGAGCACCGGGATGCCGACCGGCTGCCCGGTCCGGGTGGTGGCCCAGTCGGGGACGGCCGCACACGCGACGCTCACGAGGACGAGGGCAGCGGGTGCAAGCCGAGGGAGACGCCGCGGCTCCATGGGCTCCTCCTCGGACCCGGGGGTCCAAGGGGATGGATCCCGCGAGCCGAAGCGTTCTTCCGCAGGCCGGCCGACCCGCGGGGGGCGCCACTCCCCGACCCCAGACCGGTGCGGCCGTGCTCCCCCGAAGGAGCCTTGGAGACGCCCTTCTTCCGCCCGGGCCTGCGGTACCCTGACGCGGCTGGAGTGGGCGCCGTGCCGGAGCTTCGCCCCGACCTCGATATCTGCCAGTGGACTGTGGACGAGGCCCGGGCTGCGGCCTTCGATTTGCCGCCGGACGAGAGCCGGTGGGAACGGCCCGGAACCGCGTTCGTGAGCCGTCGACTGTGCGCGGTGATCCGGTGGCGGCGGCTTCGCGACCGGCGGGTCACGGGGCTCGAGAGGGATCTCTACCAGGAAGTCTACCGGGATCTCTGGCAACGCTTCGAGGACATCTGGCAGAGCTTCTGCGGAAGTGGCCGCCCCGAGGGTTGGGGCGCCTTCGAGGCGTACCTGCACCGGACCCTGGAACGATCTCTCGGCAAGGCCATCCACCGGCTCGGACCGCGCGAGCGGGTGGGAGCGGATCAGGACGAGGGTGAGCGGGCGGACCGCACCCCGCAGCGTGGCGACCCAGCAGGCGGCGCCCGGGACGCGCGCCGCCTGCTCGCGGCCCTCGACGCCCTGGCCTGGCACGAGCGCGAGGCCTTGCTGGACCGACACATGAGCGGCCGATCCACGGACGAGACCGCCACGCGTCTCGGTCTGAGCCGCCAGGGGGTCTATACGCTCCGCCACCGCGCCTTGCGTCGCTTCCGCCAGGAGGTGATCCGCGTGGTCGGTGAAGACCGCCTGCGGTCCCAGGGAGAGGATCCGCTCCGCGAGCGGCTCGTGCGAGAGCGCTGCCTTGCCGGTCACCGCTGCCTCATGTTCAAGATCGAGTGCCTCACGGCCCGCTCCTTCGAGACGGTCGCGAAACGGGTGGGTGGACTGACTCCCCAGGACGTGGCCCAACGGCTCGACGTTTGGGCCGGCCAGGTGGCCGAGGCTCTCGCACAGCACGGGATCGCGACCGCCCTGGATGCCTGCCTCTGGGAGGAGGAGCCCCGGCGAGCCGGACGTAGGAGCGACCGTGAGTAGCCAGGAAGCTGGGACGCGCTTCGACGACGACGCCCTCATCGAGCTCGCCGAGGTGCTCGCCCTCGGAGAGCCGGTTCCCGAGCAACTTCAATCCCTCTGGGAGGCGGTGGGTCACGACCCCGAGGCACTCGCACGCCTGGAGGAGCACCGCACGTGGTGGGCCCTGGCGCGGGAGGCGGCCCTCGCGGGCCCCGAGGAGCCCACGGCCTGGCTCGTGCTTCTCGTCCGCCCGGCAGCCAAGCCGAGTGTCAAGATCCTCGGCATGGAGGGCTGGATCCGCCCGATCCTTCGCATGGATACCGCGGGAGGCACCCACCCCGAGCTCGTGGCCGATGGCCGGCTTCGGCTTCGCGACGTCGCGCTCTCGATCGGGCTGCAAGGGGAGAAGCTCGTGGTGAAGCTCCGTGGCAACGCCGAACGAACCACCGGCGTGCGCATCGAGGCGACCACCCGGGAGGGAAACCTCCTCACGCGGACCCGCACCGACGAGCGGGGCACCGGACGCCTCTCGATCCCGTGGTCGCAGGCTCCCGAGGTCCGTCTCGCCCTCCTCTGGACCGGTCGCCCCGCCGAGCCGCCCGCCGAGATCGACGAGATCTGAAGCGCTCCGTCCCGCGGCTCCCTGCCGGGAGCGTCGGACCCGGCGCGCGGAAGATTCCCGGCCGCCGCTGGATCTACCCCCATGAGCGTTCGTCGGCGGGCGCCGCCCGCGCGACGCCCGCGACGGCGGAGGATCGTGCATGCACGCCTGGACCGGGAGCGCCGGGGGAAGCCGCCGGGTCCCCAAGCTCTGCGGGGCGGACGTGGAGCTCGGGAACTTCATCCTGGGCCGGCCCGGGACGCCCGAGGGAACCGGCGCCGAGGCTTCGCGCGCGCTTCTCGCCGAGATCCCGGGCGTGCTGGCGCACGGGGGCTGCGGCGCCCACCGGGAGTCCGACCACCGCCCCCTCCAGCCCCAGGACTGGGGACGCAGGTTCCTAACCAATGGCGGGTGCGCCTACGTCGATCTGGACCATCTCGAGCTCTGCACGCCCGAGGTCCGGAGCGCCACGGACCACGTGGCCAGCCTGAACGCCATGTGGCGGATCGGTCGCAGCGCCCTGGCGCGCGCCAACGCCCGCCTCCCGGAAGGCGAGCGCATCCAGGTGCTGCTCAACAACTCGGACGGTCGCTCGAACTCCTTCGGGAGCCACCTGAGCCTGCTCGTCTCGCGGGAAGCCTGGGACGACCTCTTCCGGCGGCGCTTCGACGAGCTGCTGGCGCTCGCCTCCTTCCAGGCCTCGAGCATCGTCTTCACCGGACAGGGGAAGGTCGAGGCCGAGAACCGCCGCCCGCCGGTGGCCTACCAGCTGAGCCAGCGCGCCGACTTCTTCGAGACCCTGGTCGGCGAGCAGACGACCCACACCCGCCCGCTGGTGAACAGCCGCGACGAGCCTCTGTGCGGCGCCGAGCGCAGGGGAACTCGGGCGCCCCTGGCGCGGCTCCACAGCATCTTCTTCGACACCACGCTCTGCCAGGGGGCCTCGCTGCTCCGGGCGGGAACCATGCAGATCTTCCTCGCCCTGATCGAGGCGAAGGGCGTGAGCCCGAAGCTCCTTCTCGAGGACCCGGTGGAAGCCGTGGTGCGCTGGAGCCACGACCCCACGCTGAAGACCCGCCAGCCGCTGGCCTCCGGTCAAAGGGTCACGGCCGTGGAGCTCCAGCTCCTCATCCTCGAGGAGGCCAGGCGCTTCGCCGCGCGCCACGGCTTCGAGAGCGTCCCTCAGGCAGGCGGGATCCTCGAACTCTGGGAGGATACCTTGCGGCGGCTCGAGGCCAGGGACTGGGACGGGCTGGCCGGTCGCCTGGACTGGGTCCTCAAGCTGCGTCTGATCGAGCGAACGCTCGCGCGGCGGGCCGACCTCCACTTCGACTCGCCGGAGATCAAGCACCTCGACCATCTCTACGGCAGCCTCGACGAGGACACCGGCCTCTACTGGGCCCACGAGAGGGTGGGCCTCGTGGAACGCTACGTGTCCGAGGCGGCGATCGCGCGTTTCCAGTCCGCTCCGCCTGACGACACGCGGGCCCGGGTACGCGCAGCCTTGCTGCGCGACGCCAGCCGCATCGTCTGCGTGGACTGGGACCGCGTGACGCTGCGAGACGAGCGGGGCTTCCTGCGGGAAGTTCCGCTCGACGACCCGCTCGACCACGGGCGGGTGGAGCCCCCCGAAGGCCTCGTGGCCTTCGAACCCGGGAGAGAGGAGCACAGCGATGCAGGTTCGAGTCCATGACGATCGACGGCGCGAGGGATTGGCCCTCGAGGTGGGGCAGGGATCCCTGCCGGCAAGCCCGGAGCGGGAGGCGCTCGCCGAGCGGGTGGCGCACATGCTCGCCGTGGCGGATGCCGCCATCGCCAAGGCGCTCTCGGCGAGCAGCCGGGAGTTCCTGGCCCAGAACCGCCAGCGCGGGGGGCAGTGAGTGAAGCGGCCGCTCCTCCTCGGCCTGGAGACCGAGTACGGCTTCACCCCCCTGGCGCCGGACGGGCGCGTCCTGGACCGGGATCGGGTGGCCGCCGAGCTGCTGGAGCAGGTTCGGGCGCGGGTGGCCCATCTCCCGGACGCCGAGGGAAGCGGGATCTTCCTGGGCAACGGCTCCCGCCTCTACATCGACCGCGGATGCCATCCCGAGGTGAGCACACCCGAGTGCTCGGATCCCGGGGAGGTGGTGCGTCACGCCCGGGCCGGGGAGGCGCTCCTGGCGGACGCGGCGCGCGAGCTGGAGGAGCGGCGTCCCGGCAGCCGCATCCTGCTCTTCGCCTGCAACATGGACTACGGCGGAACCCGCCAGACCTGGGGCTGCCACGAGTCCTATCTCTACGGAAGCGACTTTCCGCGCATGGAGCAAGAGCTCGTTCCCCATCTGGTCTCCCGCCTCCTCTACACGGGCGGAGGCGGATTCGACAATGTCGGCGCCGGACTCGAGTTCCTGGTGTCGCCGCGCGTGTGCCAGATCCACGGCACGAGCCCCAGCGAACGCTGCCTCCTCAGCAAGCCGCGCGAACCGCTGTGCGTGGGCTACGGACGCCTGCACGTCGTGTGTGGCGAAAGCCAGCGCTCCGCCATCGGGAACTGGCTCAGGCTCGGCGTCACGGCGTTGATCGTGAGGCTGATCGACGCGGGCCACCGCCCGGGAGAGGCGGTGGCGCTGGCCCAGCCGCTCGCCGCCATGCGCGTCTTCGCCGCCGACCCCGCCTGCCGGCGCAAGGTCAAGCTCGCGGACGGCCGCCAGATGGGCGCCCTCGCGATCCAGGAGCACTACCTGGCGGCGGTGGAGGAGCAGGTGGGAAAGCCTTTCATGCCTGCCTGGGCGGCCGACGTGTGCCGGGGCTGGCGCGTCATGCTGGAGCGGCTGCGCGAGGCGCCGGGATCCGTGGCGACGACCCTCGACTGGGCGATCAAGCATGCGATCTTCGAGCAGCACCTGGCGACCCGCGCGGCGCAAGGCGTGGCCCCCGACACCCTCCAGGAGCAGCTCTACGAGCTCGACACCCGCTTCGGCGAGCTCGGCGAGCAAGGCCTCTTCGCCCAGCTGAGCCGAGCGGGAGCGCTGTCCGCCTCGGCGGATGCTGTCGGTGGGCTCGAGCCGGTGCTGGAGAGCGCCCCACCGGTGGGGCGGGCCGCCCTGCGCGGCGAGCTGGTCCGCCGGCTCAGCGGGAGGGGCTCGCGCTACCTCTGCGACTGGGAAGGGGTGATCGACCGGGAGCGCGGCGTGTTTGCAGACCTCAGGGATCCCTACGCCACGGAGATCCGTTGGAGACCGATCGCGGAGGGCAGCCGGGAGTGGCGTGAGGACGGCCTCGTGCAGCGGGTCCTCGAGAGACGGGAGCTCCCGCGCCGCTTGACCTGGACCCCGCCTACCTCCCGACCTGCCTCGGCGAGTCAAGGCCGCGGGGCCGAGGCGCTCCATCCGGTAGAGGCCGGAGGGCAGGGGGACGGGGGACGCTCCCTGCGCGACCACCGTCCACCAAGGGCACTCCGTCCAGGGGGTTGACGAGCTGCTCTATTATTCCATATAATTGGAATAGTGGAGAAGCAGGACGCCATCGCCGCCCTGGCGGCCCTGGCCCAGGAGACCCGCCTCGACGTCTTCCGCCTGCTGGTGGCGGCGGGGCCGGAGGGCCTGGCCGCCGGGGCCATCGGGGAGGCCCTCGACGTCCCCTCCGCCACGCTGTCCTTCCACCTGAAGGAGCTCAAGAGCGCCGGGGTCGTGGACTGCCGGCGCGAGGGGCGCTCGCTGATCTACAGCCCGAACTTCGAGGCCATGAACGGCCTGCTTCGCTTCCTGACCGAGAACTGCTGCAACACCGCCTGCGGCCGCCGGCCCCGGCGGCGGTCCTGACCGTCTCGAAAGGAGACCCCCATGCGTCTTCAGCTCGCCCTCAACGTCCGGGACCTGGACGCCGCCATCGGCTTCTACTCGAGGATGTTCGGCGTGCCGGTGAACAAGCGAAAGCCGGGCTACGCGAACTTCGCCATCGACGAGCCCCCGCTCAAGCTGGTGCTCTTCGAGCTCCCCGACGCGCCCGAGCGGCTCAACCACCTGGGCGTCGAGGTCTTCGACGACGAGGCCGTCACCATCGCCACGGAGCGGCTGAAGGCGGCGGGCATGCAGCATCGGGTCGAGGACGAGACCACCTGCTGCTACGCCAAGGCCAACAAGGTGTGGGCCCAGGAGCCCGACGGCCTGCGCTGGGAGTGGTACCGGGTGATCGAGAACTCGGCGACGTTCGGCGAGGCGGCGAAGCCCGAGGAGGAGGCCGCGTCCGCGTCTCGGGTTGGCTCGCAGCCCGACCCCCTACAGGTGTGCAGCCTGCCGCCGGACGCCCTCCAGGAGCGCCTGGCCACGGTCCGTCGCGAGATCCTGCCCCACGTGAGGAGCCGGGAAGCGCTCCCGGACGGCGTGGCCTGGACGTTCGACCAGAGTCCCGAGCTCCGGACCCGCCTCGAGGAGCTCGTGGCCCGGGAGCGCGAGTGCTGTGGCGGCCTCGCCTTCGACCTCCGGGAGCTCCTGGACGGGAGGACGCTCCGGCTCTCGGTCCGGGGCCCGGACGCCGGCGCCTTCGAGTCCCTGGCCGGCCACGGGTCGTAGGAGCCTGGCCAAGGGGGCGCCAAGAAAGCGCCTTCCTCGGGCGCGGAAGGAGTTTTCCCCGGGAGTCGCCCACGGCCGGGCAACCCCTCGAACTTCCGACCGCTCTCGGAATGGTACGCCCCTTGCTTTCGATTCCGGCCGGAGGGAGATCCCCATGCGCCGGTGGGCTCGGCTCGCGATCGTATTGGCCTTCGGACTCGGCCTCGGCGGCGACGCCTCGGCGACGACCTTCGCCCTGGCGGCATCCCTGGACGGGGCGCAGGAGGTACCCCCGGTGGCGACCCCGGCCACGGGCTCGGCCACCCTGAGCTACGACGACGTCGCGAACCTGCTCTCCTGGACGATCGTCTTCCAGGACCTGATCGGCACCATCAACAACGCGCACTTCCACGGCCCGGCGGCCCCCGGCGTGGCGGCGGGGGTACAGGTCGGGATCCCCTTCACGGCCGGCGTGACGTCCGGGACGCTCGTGGGCTCCGCGACGATCACCGGGACCCAGGAATTGCAGCTCCTGGCGGGCCTCTGGTACATCAACATCCACAGCACGTTCAAGCCGGGCGGCGAGATCCGCGGCCAGGTGAACGTGGTCCCCGAGCCGACCACCGCCCTCCTGCTCGGCGCCGGTCTCGCCGCGCTCGGGCTCGCGCGTCGCCGGAGCTAACGGGCAAAGCTCCGTACCGCCCCCACCGAAACGGGGATAGCTGCCTTCAGCCGGAGTCGGGCTCCGGCGCCCGAGCTCGCTGCAGGGTGAGGAGCAGGGCGAGGCCGGGCGCGGCGAGGGCCGCGGTCAAGGCGAAGAAGACCGCCCAGTCCACCTGGTCCGCGAGCCAGCCGCCGCCCGAGGAGAG
>JBFIML010000089.1:0-7606 GCA_041611735.1 Myxococcota bacterium
CCATGAGCGCGCTCGACACGTCCTACGCCGACGTGGCCGCGAGCCTGGCGGAGCACCTGGCCGAGTTCCGCAGACTCCCGCTGGCAGACGTCGAGCGCCGCATGCGGGAGGCGCGGGACGAGCGCAACCGCCGCTGGATCGAGGCGGATCCGCGGACCGAGGAGGAGCGCAACAAGCTCTACTCCGCACTCGGCGAGCTCGACCTCTTCAAGTACGCCGAGTGGCATCGCACCGACCTGGAGAAGCAGCGGCTTCACGACGAGATGGTGGGGGTCGCCCGCGAGGCGGGCGTCACGGTCCTCGACTGCGGCGGCGGCATCGGGGACACGACCCTCGCCTTTGCCGCCAACGGCATCGACGTCACCTACGTCGACCTTCCCGGTATCTGCTCCGAGTTCGCGCGCTTCCGCTGGGACCGCTTCGCCTGTGCCGGGCGGGTGCATCCCCTGCGTCCCGAGGAGTTCTGGGAGCGCGCCGACCGGCGCTTCGGGATGATCGTATCCATCGACGTTCTCGAGCACCTGGAGAACCCCGTCAAGCACGCTCGTCGCTACCTGGAGCTGCTCAAGCCAGGCGGCGAGCTCTTCGTCACCGCCTGCTTCCGACACTCGAGGCGCAACCCCGACCACCTGCTGGAGAACGACGGGCTGCACCGCATCTTCGGGGGAGAGCCCCGCACGCGGCGGCGCTCGGTGCTCTCGAACCTCGGCTTCCGACGCAAGCGCTGGTACCGCTGGGTCAAGCCCTAGTTACTTCGACTCCGCTCGCTTGCAGCTCGCTGCACGCGGCGATTCGGAACGACCTTCCTGACGCTCTTCGTGGTTTCCTTGGCCTACCGCGCTGGCGCTCAGGACGGGCTCACCGGGCGACCTGCGGCGCCGGTCTCGGGCGTACGGCTCACCACAAGCCGCCGAAGTCGGCCCCGGACGCCGGGCCGTCAGCCTCCGCCCAACTCCGCGTCGATGCGCTGCTTGAATGCCTCGAAGGGCTGGGCGCCCGAGAGGTAGCGGCCGTTGATGAAGAAGGCCGGCGTGCCGCGCACGTTGAGCTTCGCCGCTTCCCGGGTGTCCGCGGTGATGCGCTTCTTCAGCTCGGCATCGGCGAGGTCCTTCTCGAACTTCTCCACGTCGAGACCGAGCTCTCGGGCGTACTCGGCGTACTTCTGGCGGCTCATCTCGCGCTGATTGGCGAAGATCTTGTCGTGCATCTCCCAGAACTTGCCCTGGCGATGCGCCGCCTCGGAGGCGGCGTGCGCGTCCGGCGCCTTCGGGTGGATGCTGAGCGGCAGGTGTTTGAACACGATGCGCACCCGGTCCCCGTATTCCTGCTCGATCTTCTTGATCGTTGGACCGACCCGCGCGCAGAAGGGGCACTGGAAATCGCTGAACTCGACCACGGTGACCTCCGCCTCCGCGGGTCCGAGTGTGGGAGAACCGTCGGTGTTGACCGAGTAGCGCTTGTTCGGGTCGGGTCGGCCAGGCCGCTGGGCCTGCCGCGTGGGCGCCGCCGCCGCGTCCGCCTCCATCGCCTCCTGCAACTCGCCGATGGCGGCGCGGAGGCTGGAAAGCTCCTCGGCATGGGTCTGGAGCGAGGCGCGGATCAGGACGGCCCCCGCCACCACGGCCGCCGCGAGGATCAACGCCGCAACGATCAGGGCAGCGCCCGAAGCGCCGCGTCTTGCGGATGTCTGGGCCATGGCGGGCACCTCCTTGGGGAACGAACGCAACGGCAGACGGTACCGTAGCCGTCGGCAGAACCCCCACGAGCGTCGCGCCTTGGGCGGCGGCCCGCCTTTGCCGCGCAGCCGCTGGGGGTGGAGGCGAGGAGCCCTCCGCGCTGGTGCGGGGGACGCAGTGCCTCGCAGACGACCGCTAGCGCGCCGGGGGCCGGGTGAGCCCGGGACGGTGCAGCAGGCATGCGTCCCCACCCGAGACGCCCCTCTCACGTCTCTGAGCTAGCTCCGGCCGCGCGGCAGAGCCTTGCCACGTCCGGCTTGCGAGCGATCCCTGACCCGATCGGCTGATCGCCGATCTCGGAGGTTTCATCATGGCCCTCGGGCACCGGATCAGGTCTGCGGGAATCCGACTGGCGGAGGTTCGCTCGCCGACCGCCCGCGGAGCAGGCCCGCGATGAAGGCGACCGGCTGGTTGCTGTGCCTCGTCGTGTTCGCGACCGCGTCGCTCAGGCGCCCATTCGAGGCGCTCGCACAGCGCTACGAGCTCGACCATCCCGGGGCCAGCGTCGAACTGCGCTGCGAGGGCGGTGCACAGTTGCTGTCAGCCATGCACGCCGGCGCGACTTCCGACGTCGTGGCCGTGGCCGATTCGTCGCTCATGGCGCGTTTTGCTTCCGCAGGTTTTCTGGCTGTTGGCAGCCCGACCGAGCTCGCACGCAGCCGCGTCGCGATCGCTGTCGCCCCGGGCAACCCGAAGGAGGTGGAGGGCCTCGCCGACCTCGCGCGCGGCGATGTGCGCGTGGCGATGGGCACCAGGTTGTCGTCGATCGGCCGTCACAGCCGCTGGGTGCTGTCCAGGAAGAAGCTCGTGGTGACGCCCGAGCTCGAAGTAGACACCGCCGGCGAGGTGCTCGCGAAGGTCGTCGACGGAGCAGTGGACGCAGGAATCGTCTACATCACGAGCTTCGCCGATGCCCCCGACCGCGCGCAGCGCATCGACATTCCCGAGGAGCAGAACACGCCGGTGCTGTACTCGATTTCCGTCACCCGCGAGGCCAGGGAGCCCCGCGGTGCGGCCGCGTTCCTGGGGCTGGCCCTCGGACCGGTCGGACAGCAGCTGCTGCGCGAGGCCGGATTCCTGCCGGTCGGCGCGAAGCTACGGCTGCCCGACGGCCTCCCGGGCGCTCCGTAGGCCGCGCGAACCCCACTCCGATGAAGAGCGGTCAGGAAAGACTCGTGGCCTTGCTGACAGCCAGGACTTGCGAATCAGGGGGGCGAACTCCCGTGGGCTAAGGTGTCCACTGTGTCGTTCTTCACCTGGGCGGACCTGCTCTTGACCGTGGGAACGCTCGCCTACCACGGCACGTTCTTGCTGACCGCCGGAGTGACGTGGGGGATCTCCCGAAGCCGAGGGCGCCCGTTCCCGTGGGGCGGCATCCCCCTCGCCGTCGCGGTCGCACTCGCCGGCTCGGTGTGCGCGTTCCTGACCGTCGGCTCCGCTCTGTACCCCGCCGTGGCGGAGCGCTGAGATGGACGCGCCGCCTGCGTTTCGGCTCCGTGGCAGGCTCTGAGCGTGGGCGAGACTGCCGAACTCCTACGACTCTGGCTGCTGGGTGTGGTTTGGGCTTACGGTTCCTGGGTCGCGCTCGCCCTGGCGCTCGGCGGCGCAGTGCTCCTCTTCGGGTGGCTCGACCGGCTGGCCGCCGCGGTCGAGAGCGGCCCGATCGAGGACGGCTGGCGCGGCGTTCCGGAAATCCTCCGCAACCGCGCTGCGCTCGCGGCGCTGGTCGCAGCCGCGAAGATCGCGATCGTCGGCGCGGTCGCGCTGGCGGGGGTGGCGGTCGTGGGTCTCCAGGGCTTCGTGGCGGAACAGCTCGAGGCGGCGCCACCCCCCGCGCCTTCGCTCGAGGCGCCGTTCTCCAAGGAGATGAGCTTGGACTTCATCCTGCTCGGAGCCCTGGTGGTGCTGGCCATGAGCATCGCCGCCTGTGTGCTGGCCTGGCGGGCTCTGCGCAGCCGCGCCACCGCGTGGGCGCAGTCGCCTCCGCCGGGGACCGCGCCGCCGCTCTTCGTGCGCCTCTACCGGCGGCCAAGGCTTGCGGGCGTACTGCTTCTGTTACTGGCCACCTACCTGGTCTTCGGGCTGGTCATGCAGCTCTTCTACCTGCTCGTGCTCCTGCTGCCGCTACCGGGCTGGCTGCGGACGCTCTCCGTGCCAGGCACGAACCTGCTGGCCATCCTCGCCCTCACGCTCCTCTGGCTCGGGCTGGTCTTCGTGATGGCGGCGCCCTTCGCTCAGCTTGGGGTCCGGCGCGCGCGCCTGTGGCTGAGGGAGGTCACGGAGAACCGCGTCGCGGGGGCGCTCTTCAAGCTCAGCGTCACCGCGCTAGCCTTCTTGGCGGGCTTCCTGTTCGACACGTGGCTGCTCCAGGAGCTCGGCGCGACCTTCTTCTCGCGTTGGTTCGGATGAGAACGGACGAGAGCGATGCAGAGCATGGAACTTTCTGCGGAGCATCGACGGTTCTTGCTCGTCGATCAGGGCGTGGGCCCCATGGCCATCAACTTCCTTCTCAATGGTGTCATCGCCTGGCTGCTGTTCCACTCGACCGAGCTGGTCCCTCTGTGGGGGCAATCCAGCATCGCTAGCGACACGCTCGCCACCGCCTTCATCCTGCCGCTCGCCACGTGCCTCATCGTTTCCCGCATCGTTGCCTGGCAGGTTTCGAGCGGGCGGGTCCCACCCCTATCGAGCCCCGCGACCGCTCGATTCGTGTCTCTCCTTGCCAGGCGTCCTCCGCTGCATCGCGGTGCGGTTCTCGGGTTGGCCGCCGTCTTGCTTGGCGCGGTGCCGGTGATCGGGTGGTTTGCCGTCGGGGGGCCAGACGAGCTCACGCTCGCCTCCTTCCTCTGGTTCAAAGCCAGCTTTGCGGCGGTGCTGGCCGCGATTGTGACTCCCATCATCGGCTGGGTCGCGTTGGTCACATGCTCGCGCGCGTCGATAGCGGCCTGGTGAGGAGCGCCGAGTCCGTCTGGCGGGGGAGAGATCGGAGGCGCCTAGTGACTCCTGAGCGTCGCTTCCTCACCGCGGAGTGGCGCAACCTCGTCATGCTCAACCACGAGATCGACGCCGTGCTTCTGGCGGGACGGGTGCCAGCCGGATGTGAGCTCGACTTCTGGAACGGGCGCACCTTCTTGAGCGTCGTGGGCTTCCAGTTCCTGCACACGCGGGTGCTGGGAGTTCCAGTTCCATTCCACCGCCACTTCGAAGAGGTCAACCTTCGGTTCTACGTCCGGCGCAAGGTCGAGGGCACCTGGCGCCGTGGCGTGGTCTTCGTCAAGGAGCTCGTGCCCCGGCGGGCCGTCGCATGGGTCGCGCGCCACGTCTACGGCGAGAACTATGTCGCCCTCCCCATGCGGCACTCCGTGACTGCGGGCCCTCGCGCGGGCTCGACGACCGTTGCGTATCGGTGGCGCCGGCGCGCGACGTGGGAAGGGCTTTCGGCCAGCTTCTCGGGGCCACCGGCTCTGCCTCCGGAAGAGGCAGAAGAGCGCTTCATCACCGAGCACCATTGGG
The DNA here is from genome assembly GCA_041611735.1 of Myxococcota bacterium. Taxonomy (GTDB): domain Bacteria; phylum Myxococcota_A; class UBA9160; order UBA9160; family PR03; genus JBFIML01. The sequence goes on from JBFIML010000089.1 coordinate 5,250, forward strand.
GCTACTCGGCACGGCGAGACCACTCCACGCTGGAGTATCAGGTCGAGCATCCGCGGTGGAGGGTCTGGCGCGCAGAGACGGCGTCATTCGATTGCGAGGTGTCCTCCCTCTACGGCTCCGAGTTCGTCGACGCACTGTCGGGCTCGCCGACCAGTGCGTTGGTGGCCGATGGCTCGCCCGTCAGGGTCCGCAGGGGCCGGCGGGTGAGGTAGGGCGTCTGCGGCGGAACCCGGCGCGGCCGCGGCGCCAGCGACGCGGACGGGACGCGCGCCTTCGAGGGAGGAGACCGTGAAACGCATGGCTTCCATGGCGGCGATCGTGCTCGGCCTGCCCATCGGGTACGCGGTGGCGCACCTGCTGCTCATCGAGGTCGGCCGAGAGGTCATCGTCCTGCGCACGCAACGGGCGCAGGGCGTGTGGCTCGAGACGCGACTCTGGATCGTCGATGACGGCGAGCACGCCTGGATCCACGGCGGCGACTCGAGATGGATGCGGAATCTCCGGTCGCGTCCGCTGGTGGAGGTCGAGCGAAGCGGCAGGAAGGAACCGTACCGTGCCGTTCCAGTGCCGGGGCCGCATCAGCGGGTTCACGAGCTGCTTCGGGAGAAATATGGCATCGCGGACCGGTGGGTACGATTCATCGGCGGGGACGAGGGCTCGGTGCCCGTGCGTCTCGAACCGCTTCAGGTCTCGGATCCAGGCGGTGGGTAACGGTGAGGATGGACGCCATGCGCGTGACTCCGGAAGAATACGAGCGAATCGACCTCCGAGCGCATTCCTTGCTGGCGGACGTGCCCTTGCATGATGTCTGGATGGTGGAGCTCTCGGGCGGCGGCCCCGGCCGCACCGTCGTCGACGTTCGGGCCCTCTTGCCCGTGGAGAAGCTCGCCTCCGCAAGTACCGCCGTTCGTCTCCTCTTCGGGCTCCGGGCGCGGCTCGGGCGGGTCTTTGGCTGGGACCGCGAGCCTGCACAAGCGTCCCGGGAGAGCTTCCTGCGAAGACTCTCGGCCGCCGATCGTGAGCGCTCGCTGGTGGCTCCGGGGACGCTGGACGGGCCGTTCCGAGTCCTCTTCGTCTCTCCCCGGGAGGCGATCTCGGAGATCCACAACGCCACGGTGCACGCGTTCTCGGTCTTCGCACTGGTGGAGCGTCCCTCTGGCTATCGCCTCTATTGGGGCATCTACGTTCGCCCGGTCGGCCGCATCACCGGGTGGTACATGCGACTCATCGATCCCTTCCGCCGAGCCATCATCTATCCCGCCGTACTGCGTTACATTCGCGCGGCTTGGGCCCGCGGGGGATCCGGGGCCGCTGCCTAGCTGCTGGCTCCGGGTCGACGTTCCCCCTTGACCGCGCCCGTCCACCGACCGAAGAAGAGGACCGTGGCCCAGGGATCCCAAAGCCGCAGTCTCCGCGAGGCGCTCGCCGTCTACGTGGACCCGCGCATGGCGGCGATCCTCGGCATGGGCTTCGCGAGCGGGCTCCCGCTGCTGCTCACCACGGCGACGCTCTCCTACTGGCTGGCGAAGGTCGGCGTGGACAAGACCACCATCGGGATCTTCGCGCTGGTGGGCCTGCCCTACTCGCTCAAGTTCGCCTGGGCGCCGGCCATCGATCGGCTGTCCATCCCCTTCCTGACCGCCCGCCTCGGCCGCCGCCGCGGCTGGGCCCTCGCCACCCAGGCGGGGCTCGCGGCGGCGATCCTCCTGCTCGGCCAGACCGACCCGGCGCAAGCCCCCCTGGCGACCGCGGTCTGCGCCCTGCTGGTGGCCTTCCTCTCCGCCAGCCAGGACGTGGCCATCGATGCCTATCGCATCGAGATCCTGCGCGAGCACGAGCAGGGAGCGGGCGCTGCCGTCACCCAGATGGGCTACCGGATCGGCCTGCTGGCGGCGGGAGCCGGCGCCATCGCGGTCTCCGACTACGTGCCCTGGACGACGGTCTTCGCCGGGCTGGCCGCGCTGCTCGGCGTGGGCATGCTGACCGTGCTGCTGGCCTCGGAGCCGCCGGCCCCGCCGCCGCTTCCCGCCTCCCCGCCGCTGGGCCCCGGGAGTGGCCTCGTGCACGCCTTCCTCGACCCGCTGCGCGATTTCGCCACCCATCCGCGCTGGGGCGTCATCCTGGCCTTCGCGGTCCTCTACAAGTTCGGCGACGCCGTCTCGGGGGTGATGGCGAATCCGTTCTTCGTGGAGATCGGCTTCTCCGGCGTGGAGATCGCGAGCGTCACCAAGGTGCTCGGCATCGTCGCGACCCTGGCCGGTGTCCTGGTCGGCGGCGTGGTGGTGGCGCGCCTCGGGATCTTCCGGGCACTCCTGGCCGGGGGGCTGCTCCAGGCCGGAACGAACCTGCTCTACTCG
>JBFIML010000090.1:0-7473 GCA_041611735.1 Myxococcota bacterium
GCCGTGGGGGGTGTGGCAGTTGAGGCAGTCCTCCCGCGCCGGCTGGTGCTCCCACAGGAAGGGGCCGCGCTTCTCGGCGTGGCACTGGTAGCAGGTGTTGTTCACCGTGTTGCGCACCAGCAGGCTCGGGCCCGGCGTGCCGTGCACGTTGTGGCAATCGGAGCAGCGGATGCGCCCTTCCTTGAAGGGATGGGCCGAGAGCCGGTGCATCTGTGCCCGCTGCTGCGGATGGCATTCGTAGCAGGTCTGCGACTGGTCGTTGCGCGCGAACGTCTCGGGTCGCTTGTCCAGGGCCAGCACGGCCTGCTCCACGTGGATCGTGTGACAGCTGGTGCAGGCGACGTCACGGGACTCGTGGGTGCTGCCCTTCCAGTGGACGCGTGTACCCCCCTGGTGGCAGCCGAGGCAGACGGCGTTCTGCTCCTGGGCCGGTGCATTGCGGCCGAAGCGCCGGGGCGGCGGGACCGTCTCCTCCTCCACGTGTGCAGCGCTCGGGCCGTGGCAGACCTCGCAGCCGTGGGCGGAGGCGAACGGGGTGCGGGAGTCTCCCTTCATGGCATGGGTCGTCTTCAGGATCGAGAGGACCGGATACTTCTCGGTCTCGTCGTGGCACTCCATGCAGGTTTCGATCCCACCCTCGGCGTAGCCCTCTCCGTTCGTCTCAGCCGGCCCGGCCAGCACCTCGCGTTCGTCGGCCGTCCGACCCGGGGCCGGGAGGCACAGGATTGCCACGCTCATTCCGGTTAGGAGCGCCCGCCAGGCGTGAAGGGTTCTCGTCGATGTTCGCGTTCGCCTCATGACCCTCCTGCCCTCTCTCGCGCAACCCGGAGCATCTTTCTAACAGGATTCTCCGCTTCGATCCACGGAAGAGCATGGATCAGCAACCAACTCCACCGCGCAGTAGGACCACTTTGGTACGGAAAGAGCGCCCGCCGAGACGCGAGGTGGCGCCCGGGCCCGGAAGGCCCGGTCCGTGCACTCGCGCTTCGCCCGCCTCGGGCGCCAACCACCCCGCATCCGTCGATACACTCAGTGACAGATTGCCTCATGGATCGCGCCTTCGTGTCCCAGAACGGGCGGCCTTTCCAGCCCTCGGGTGCCACTCCCACTTGCCGTGCAAGTTCGCTGCCACGCCGCAGCTGGTACGCCGGTTGCATCGCCGCAGCCGACAAAGGATGCCCGATGGATGGAATGGCAGGTGGCGGCGGCGAGGGCGGTCCGGCGAGGGGCCGCCCGGGGGATGCAGCCCACGCCTCGGACGCGCTGGGCGGCGCGGCTCGCCCGGGGCACCAGCTCGCCACCTGGGTCGCGCTCGGCGCCGCGCTGGTCGGGGTCCTGCTGCTGGCCTCGGTGCGCAGCGCCCACGGTCCCCAGACGCACCCGGACTATCCGAGCCGCAACCTGCCGCCCGAGCCGCAGGCGCTGCTCCTTCCTCCGTCCCCCGCGGACGACGAGTACTTTCCCTGCAGCGACTGCCACGAGGGCGAGCCCACCAACCGCACGGTGCGCGAGCTCGAGGACGACCACGAGGACCTCGAGATCGCCCACGGCGAGATCTGGTGCCTCGACTGTCATGCGGCGGAGCAGCGCGATCTCCTGCACCTCGCGAACGAGGCCACCGTCGAGTTCGCCGACTCCTGGCGGCTGTGCACGCAATGTCACGGCTCGAAGCTCGCCGACTGGCGCGCTGGCGTGCACGGAAAACGCACCGGGCACTGGTGGGGACCCAAGCAGTACCAGACCTGCGTGTCCTGCCACGACCCGCATTCGCCCCGCTTCCAGCCGCTCGAGCCCGAGCCCCCGCCGCGGCGGCCCGAAGCCATCACCCAGGCCGCGCAGGCCCGGCAGGAGACCGCCCGTGAAGGACCGTGAGCGAGGCGAGACGCGCCCGGTGCGGGGGGCCTCGCGCCGGGAGTTCCTGAAGACGGCAGCCGTCGGAGTCGGGGCCCTGGCGGGCGTCCCGGGTGCGGCGCGGGCCTTCGACCTCGAGGCGTTCTTCCAGAAGCACCTGCGGGAGCTCTCGAACCAGGACATCGAGGGCGTCCTGCGCCGCCTGGAGGACAAGTACTCCAGACAGTACGGCAAGCCCGTGCGGGTCGCGGCCACGGGTCCTCTCGACGGCGTCGTCTACGGCTACGGCCTCGACATCGGGCGCTGCATCGGCTGCCGGCGCTGCGTCTATGCCTGCGTCGAAGAGAACAACCAGTCGCGCGACCCGGAGATCCATTGGATCCGGGTGCTCGAATTCGAGCGCGAGCAGGCGATCCGGAGCATCGATCTCGAGAAGGGAAATCCCTACTACGACCACGAGAAGGTGCCGGCGGAGGGCATGTTCTACCTGCCGGTGCAGTGCCAGCAATGCGACGACTCCCCCTGCACGAACGTGTGCCCGACCGGAGCCACCTGGATGGATCCCGACGGAATCGTGGTGATCGACTACGACTGGTGCATCGGCTGTCGCTATTGCATGGCCTCCTGCCCCTACGGGGCCCGTCACTTCAACTGGTCGGAGCCCCGCATCCCCACCGACGAGCTCAACCCGGATACCCACCTGCTCGGCAACCGCCCCCGACCGAAGGGCGTGGTCGAGAAGTGCACCTTCTGCATCCAGCGCGTGCGCCAGGGACGCTACCCGGCCTGCGTCGAGGCCTGCCCCGTGGGCGCGCGCAAGTTCGGCAACCTCCTCGATCCGAGCAGCGAGATCCGATACCTGCTGGCGAAGAAGCGCACCTTCGTGCTCAAGGCGGAGCTCGCGACGCGACCCAAGTTCTTCTACTTCTACGGATGATCCGCCATGGAGACCCTGAGCATCTTCGGCCACTTCGTGATGGGGAGCGCCCGCGTCGTGACGCACGGCACGCGGGGCTTCTACCTGTGGATTGCCTTCCTGGCCGCCCTGATCGCGACGGGAGCCCTGGCCTATTCGAATCAGTTGACCCACGGCTTGATCACCACGAACATGCGCGATCAGCTCTCCTGGGGCTTCTACATCGGCAATTTCGCCTTCCTGGTCGGCGTGGCGGCCGCTGCCGTCGTCGTCGTCATGCCGGCCTACGTGTACGAGTGGAAGCCGCTCAAGGACGTGGTGCTGCTCGCCGAGCTGATGGCCCTGGCCGCCATGGTGATGTGCATCCTCTTCGTCGTGGTCGACGTGGGGCGCCCGGAGCGGCTCTGGCACCTGCTGCCGGGCATCGGGAATCCCAACTTCCCGTACTCGCTGCTGGTCTGGGACATCCTGGTGCTGAACGGCTACTTCGTCATCAACTTGTTCATCGTCACCTATCTGCTCTTCAAGACCTACGCAGGGCAGGAGTACAACTCATCCTTCATCATGCCGGTGATCTTCCTCTCGATTCCGCTGGCCATCTCGATCCACACCGTGACGGCCTTCCTGTTCATGGGCCTCAAGGCGCGCCCCTTCTGGCACACGGCCATCCTGGCACCGCGCTTCCTGGCCAGTGCCTTCTGCTCGGGCCCCGCTCTGCTGCTCTTGACCTTCCAGGTCCTGCGGCGCGTTGGCCGGATCGCGATCTCCAACGAGGCGCTGTACAAGCTCGGTGAGCTGCTTGCCTACGCCATGGCCGTGAACCTCTTCTTCCTGGGCATGGAGGTCTTCACGGAGTTCTACGCGCCCACGGCCCATGTGATCCATGCGGACTTCCAGTGGTTCGGCGTGCACGGCCAGCGCGAGACGGGCATTGCCACGTATACGTGGCTGGCGTTCGCCGCGAACGTGGGCGCGCTGCTGGTCTTCATGATCCCGCTCCTGCGGCGCCGGCTGCCGTTGCTGAGCGCCGCCTGCGTCCTGGCGGCTGCTGGCGTCTTCATCGAGAAGGGCATGGGCCTCTTGCTGCCCGGCATGACTCCGGACATGCTGGGTGAGGTCTATCGCTACCATCCCAGCTTGAACGAGGTCCTGGTCGGCGTGGGCGTGTGGGGGGTCGGAGCCCTGGCCTTCACCCTGATGGCGAAGGTGGCCATGGCCATCGACCGCGGGGAACTCCGCTACCAGCACTCGGAAGCCAGGCCGATCGGGCCCGGCTCGTGGCGGAGGTGAGGCAGGACCGCGCCCTCAGTCGTAGAGGTCCGCGCCGCCCGTGTGACAATCGGTGCACAGGGTGAACTCGTCGAAGGGCTCCGCGTCCTCCGGGTGGACGAAGGATCTCCCCTCTTCGAACTGCGCGGTGGTCTGAACCATCCGTTCGTCCTGGGCGAGAATGGCGTGGCAACTGGCGCAGTCGGTGAAGATCGCTTCCCCGTCCTCGTCCACCATCTCGTCGTTGTGGCAGCGAAAGCAGCCGGGTGATTCGAGGTGGCCGATGTTGTCCGGATGGGTCCTCCAGTCGGCCTTCATCTCGGGGAAGATGGACCTTCGGTAGATCGCCCGGAGCACGGCGGTGATCTCGTTCAGCTTCTGCGAGGCGCCGTCCAGAGCCTCCGGCTCCTCCTCCGCGTAGAAATCCTTCAGCGCATCCTGGATGCCCGCCATGGCCGCCTCCGTGGTGGCGTAGCCGCCGTCGAGCGCGCGGACGCTCGCCTCCTTGATGCGCGGCAGCGTGGGCGGAATCCTCCCCACGGCGATTGCGGCGTTCACGGAGCGGGCGGGGCTCTCGAAGCGATGCGCCGGCCGGCTGTGGCAGTCCACGCACTCCATCACACGGACCTCGAGCGACCCGCGCTCGGCTTCGGTCAGGGGCTCGGCCTCGTTGGAGAACTCCTTGACCTTGCCCTTTGGAGTGGTGACGCGGACCCAGGCGATCTCCTGGCGCTGGGGATCCCTCGCGATGTACTCCACCTTGCGCGCGGCCAGCATGTGATAGTGGATGCCCTGCCCCGGCATCAGGGGATCGCGGCCTCCTCCTCCCACCTTCACAAGCATCCGCAGTCTTGCGGGATGGTCCTCCATTCCCGACACGTAGTAGTCGCGGCTGATTGCCTTGTAGCCGACCATGCGGTCTGCCGTGTGGCAGCTCTCGCACATCTCGCGGGAAAGGCGCCGCCGGCGGATCGGCGTGTGGATGGGGCGCTCGACGGTGTCGGTGGCCATGGCGTACAGCTGCCGGAGCCCACCCAGCTTAGCGCGGATGTACGAGTCGCCCCCGGGGCCCACGTGACACTCGACGCACCCGATGCGTGCGTGGGCGGAGTGGGCATAAGTCGTGGCTTCCGGGCCCATGACCTGATGGCACACCTGACCGCAGAATTGCGTCGATTCGGTGTACTTCACCACGGCCAGGGAGCCCGCCCCCGCTCCCAGCAACGCGAAGGTGCCGAAGACGAGGCCGAGCAGGATCGCCGCCAGGCCGGTTCCGCGGACCATGGCAAGCGGATCGAGCACCCACTGGCGTAGGAAGCTCGAGTGCCGGCCGTGCTTCTGCCGCCAGCGCTCCCGGAGGAAACCGATGATCGTGAGCAGGAAGCCGAGGAGGGCGAGCAGCAGCGGGGGAACCACGGTCAGGCCTGCGTATCCGGACTCGTCCGAGACCACGAGACCGATCAGCAGGAAGAACGCGATGGCGGAGAGGCTGGAGGCCGCCAGGGCAAGGCCGGTCATGCTCAGCCAGTTGAAGATCGGATGCGCAAGACCGATCGGCTTCGCCGGGTCGTGCTCCTGCGGATTGCTCATACGGGTGCCTTTCTGACCGACTACCTGGGCCTCTTCGGCGGTTGGCGGCTGCGAAGCTCATCGCGCTTGGCCCGGAACGCCGCCAGGACTTCTCGGGTCTCCTGATCGATCGCATTCAGGTCGAAGGTGTGCCACTTCACGGCGAGCTGGCGCACCCGGGGGTCGATCTCGGCGAAGAACGCCCTGGCTTCGTCGGGCTCGGCACGGATGCCGATGTAGCGATAGAAGTGCTGGATCGACAAGAGCCGGTTGAGGATGGCCCGGGCCTCCTGCGGAGTCTCGGGGTGGTTCTTGCGCTCCTCGTTGTGGCAGCGTGCGCAGGCCTGCTCGACGGAATTGACGTTGAGCACCTCCGAGTTGATGGAGCCGTGGCACGTGACGCACGTCGGCCCCTGTCCCCAATCCGCCTGCTTCTTCTCCACGTGTCGGAAGTGCTCGCTCTCGGCGAAGCCCTCGAGGATGGCGTCGTGACACGTCCCGCAGGTCTCGGGAACGTTCTTGTAGTAGATTCCGCTGGCCGGGTCGGTGGCCTTGACGCCTCTTGCGTGGGCCTTCGCCTTGTCCGAGGCGTGGGAATCCCCGCCGTGGCAATCGTCGCAGGTGACCCCTTCCTGCTTGTGGATCGAGGCGCTCCACTCCTGGAAGTAGTCGTAGAGCTTCTTGTTCGTGACCAGGAAGTCGGGATCGCTGTGACAGCTCTCGCAGGAGTTCCCCTTCTCGGCCTGCGCAGGGACACCCGCCAGGAGCAGGCAGACCACGGACGCACACAGCAAGAGCGGCGAGAAGGCAGGGGCGCGCGCCGCGCGCGGGGCAGCGAGTGCTTCGCGGGTCATCGGCTCGGCCGCGGGTCTCAGTCCTCTTCTTCTTCCTCGTCGTTGCCGCCGCCCCCCTGGGCGCGGCGCTGCTTCTCGAGCTCGAGGTACCTGCCCTTCACGTCCTTAGGGATCGGGTGGGCGATCTCTTCCTTGGCCTTCGCGAAGTCGAAGCCCTTGGCGGGATCCCACGAAGGGCTCTCCTTGTTGTGGCAGGCGGTGCAGATCTGCTCGTTCTCGCCCGGCTCCCACATCCCCTTGGCCACCGCCCGATCGTGATCCGCCATCACCTTCTTCTTGCGGTAGTCGTTGCCGGGCCCGTGGCAGGACTCGCACTGCACGCCGTGAGCCGGGTCCAGGGGATACTTGATGCGTGCCGGGTCGACGCCGTGCGCGGTGACGTGGCACTTGAGGCACTCTGCGGCCTCGTGGGGCGCTGCGGTGAGCCCCTTCTTCCGGGCGATCTCCTTGGCCTCCGGGCTCTTGAGCGTCTGGAAGGCCTTCGCGTGCACCCCCTCCTCCCACGCTTCGTACTGGTTCCCCATCAGCTCCTTCTTGTGGCAGCTCCGGCACTTCTTGGCACCGACGTAGTCGGGTTCCGCGCCGGAGGCGGGAGTCGATCCCACCGCCAGGGCCAGGGCCAGTCCGAATCCGATCCACCCCTGCCGCATCGCCAACCTCCTCCGCTCGAGCGCCACCTCTCTGACGCGAGCGATCCCCCACCATTCGACCCCCGGGACCCTCCCTCCGGCTGCCCGGAGCGCCCCGCGGGGGAGATTTTACAGGGTGGTCTCCTGCGCGGCAAGCCCCGGTCGATGCACGCGTCGCCGACTTGCTGGCGGAAATGCGAGAGGATCTGCGGGGGCCCGGGAACTCCTCGCCGCACCGGCTTGACCGAGACGCGAGCGGCCCCCTCCGAGGAGGGGGCCGCCGTGTTGGCCGTGGCTTCCGGGGGTCTAGCGACGCGTGCGCCGCCGGGCCCGACCCAGCAGGCCGAGCGCGGCCCCGCCGGCGGCGAGCAGCAGCAGCTCGCCC
>JBFIML010000091.1:0-7296 GCA_041611735.1 Myxococcota bacterium
GGGCGCCGCGGCGACGCGGCGCCCCGCTTCGCTTCTCAGGCGGGCCGCGCCGTCTCGCGGCGCCAGGGCAGCCAGAAGCTCGCCAGCGCCGAGATCATCACCACGTTCCAGTAGCCCACGTTGGTGACCGCCTCGAGGCCCAGGTGCAGGGCCACGAGCCCGAGCGCCCACAGGCGACCGAGACGGGGCACCCAGAGCAGGACCGGCGCCAGGACCTCCAGGCCCAGGGCGCCCCACGTCCCGAGCCGCAGCAGCGGCTGCCAGGCCGTCCAGTCGAAGACGAAGCGGCTGTGGGTGGCGTTGGTGAGCGCCACCAGCACCATCTCGCCGAGGATCCAGCTCTGCTTGTCCACCCGGCTCCACGAGGCCGCCGCGTACATCGTGCAAACGTGGATCTGCATCAGCCGCAGCGGCCAGCCCGTTGCCGTGCGCGGGAGCGACGGCTCGCCGCGCCGGCGCCGCCGCCAGGCGTCGAGCGAGGCGAGGCGGCCGGTCGGTGCCAACACCGTGTAGGCCAGGGGTGCGATCACGAAGCCGGCCCAGTCCCAGTACGCGTAGGGGTTGCGCGCCCAGAAGAGCAGGTGGAGCACCAGGGCCACGCTCCCACTGGTGCGGGTGAAGGCGCCGAGGGCGAAGGCCAGCGCGGCCACGAGCAGCGTCCCGTACAGGACCAAGATGACGGGTGCCGAGTCCACCAGGCGCAGCACGGTGAGCGTCTCGGTCACGTGCGGGTGGAGCGGCGGGGCAAACGGGAGCCGCGCGTAGAAGCCGGCTCCTGCGAAGCCGCCGGGGCCGAAGAAGTCCTGGGCGTAGGGCAGGCGCAGCGCGTAGGCGGCGAAGAGCGTCGCGCCGAAGCCGATCCGGGCGGCGACCAGGCCGTCGAGGGGCTGCGGCGCCAGGAACCAGCGGCGCACAGCCGCCAGCGCCCGGACCGGAGCGCCGAGCACGCCCTCGGCCCTCAACCGGCCGGCTCCACGCCGAGCCGGCGCAGCTCGTCCTCGGAGGGGCCGGTGCGCTCCCAGAGGATGTGGGCGGGACGGCACTGCCAGCGATAGACGAAGACCGGCGTGCGTCCGGTCTCCCCGCTGCGCAGGTCCCGCCAGGGGACCCACCAGAAGACCTCGATCTCGGCGAAGCGCCGCTCCCGGAAGCGGCGGCCGTGGCAGAAGTAGTCGCCGATCGCGGCCTGGTTGGTCGGCTTCGTCGAGCGCAGCAGCAGACTCCGCAGCGCGAGCTCCGGCCACGGAATCGTGAAGCGCACGCCCGACGTGAAGCAGGCGCCGCCCGGCGGGGCCAGGACCTCGGCGCGCCCCTGGCGGTCGAAGCCGCGCACCCGGATGCAGTCGTTCAACTCCAGACGCACGATGCGCTGGCGCGGCGGCTCGTAGACCGGCACGCCGGCGACGATGCCGACCTTGCGCAGGGCGAAGTTTGCCAGCCGGGAGGGCAGGTCGAGCGCCCCGGGTCGGACCTCCTCCGGCCAGGCCGCCAGCGCCAGCAGCGCGGCGTAGCCGACCAGCGCCAGGAGGCCCGCATCGCGGAGGCGCCGGTCTCCCATGGATTCTCTCCCGTCTCCGCGGGGAATCACGGAATCATCCCGGGGCGCGTCCCAGCGCGCCAGACAGGGATTCCCCCCCTGGGGGGGCGGCCACTTGGCTCGCCGGATCTGCCACTTTCCCTCCCATCCCGCCCACCTATCTCTCGAGATGCGCGTGTGTGCCTGGTGCCATCGGGTCCTCGAGCGGCTGCCGCGGCTGCCCGGCGCCGTCTGGACCCCCACCGTGACCCACGGGATCTGCGGCCCCTGCCTGGAACGGCGACTGGCCGCGGCCGGCCTGCGCTCCGACCCGCCGCCCGCCGCCTGATCGCCGCGCGGGCCCGTTCCCCGAGCCCGCAGCGATGCGGGCTAGACTGCGCCCGTCCCCGCGGAGGAGCGGTGCGCGCACGCATCGAGGCCGATCCCGAGCGCGAGCCGGTGCCGATCCCGGCCGGCGTCCTGAACGAGATCTGCGTCCACGCCCGGGAGGCCTACCCGGACCAGGAGTGCTGCGGGCTCGTGACTGGCGACGAGGGTGAGCGCTACCGGCGGGCGTGGCCCTGCCGGAACGAGCAGGACCGCTACCACCGGAGCGACCCGCTCGCGCATCCGCGCGACGCGCGCACCGCCTTCTCCATGCATCCCAACGACTACCTGGAGATCGAGAAGCGCGCCGCGGAGCGTGGCGAGCGGGTGACGGCGGTCTACCACTCGCATCTCGACTGCGGGGCGTGGTTCTCGGAGCATGACCAGGCATTCGCCGAGCAGGACCGCTTCCCCTTCCCCGAGGCCGACCACGTGGTGGTGTCGGTGGTGGGCGATCGGAGCGACGACGGGCAGGTGCGCGCCCACCGCATCGCCGAGGCGAACGTCTTCCGGCGCGATCCCGAGAGCGGTCGTTTCGTCGGCGCGCGGGCCAAGCCCACCCCGCCGTGAAGGCGCGCGGACGTTCGCTCCGGGGAGCGCTCCTGGCGCTGGCCCTGGCTGCGTGCGCGGGGCTGCCGCGGCTCGACCTGGTCGAGCTCCCCGACGCCCCGCTGGCCGTGGTGTACCTGGAGCCGGAGCCCGCCCGCCGCCGGGCCGAGCGGCTCCAGCAGCTGCGGGGCGAGTCGCGCCAACGCGACACCGACGAGGCCGGCATCCTCCAGCTCGACGAGCTGCGCCGCGTGGGAGCGGGGGAGGCGGGCCTCCCGGTCGGTCGCCTGGCGCTCCTGGATCCGCGCTCCGCCCGGGTGCGCGTGCTCGAGGCCGCCCCCCGCGGCGCCTTCCCCCTGGACTGGTCCGCAGACCGGGAGACTTTGCTCTTCGCGGCGCAGCGACTCGGGCCGCGCCAGCTCTTCACGCTGCACCTCCCGAGCGGCGACGTGCGACCCGTCACCGACGGTCCCAGGCCCCACCCGCTCGGCTGTCTGCTTCCCGACGGCCGGGTGGTGGCGGTGGAGCAGGGGGCCCGCCAGGGGCGGCCCGTGGCGCGGCTCGTGGTGGCGGCCCGCGGCGGACGGGACCCGCAGCCCCTCACGCCGGGACCCTGGGACATCCATCCCTCCTGCGCGCCCGATGGCCGCCACGTGGCCTACACGACGTTGCGCGGGCGGGGGCTCGCCGTGGCCGTCGTGGCGCTGGACGGGGAGGGCGAGCCCCGGGTGCTCGGCCCCGGGAGCGAGCCCAGCTTCACCCCGGACGGCGCCTGGATCGTCTACAGTGCCACCACGTCGCGCGGGCCCCGGCTGTGGCGCGCCCGGCCCGACGGCTCGGGCAAGCGCGCCCTCGGGGCCAGCACCCTGCCCGAGGCGGATCCGGCCGTCTCGCCCGACGGCGGCTACGTGGTGTACGTGAGCGAGGAGAATGCGCGCCGCGGCCTGCGGGTGCGGCGCATGGACGGCAGCGGCGACCGCCCCTTCTTCAGCGACGGGGACGCAGCGGCCCCGGTCTGGTAGGAGCGGCGCGGAGCGGCGGGAGCGCCTCGAGCAGGAGGAATCGGCGCATGGCGATGGCGAAGGACCTGGTGCCGGCCCACGGCGGGCTCGCCGAGCCCGTGGATCGGGTGGTGCCCCTCAAGGAGCGCAGCCGCCTGCGCCGGGAGGCCGAGCGGCTGCCGGTCGTGCGCACCAGCCGCGCGGATCTCTCCACCGTGCACCGCATCGCCGACGGCACGCTCTCGCCCCTCGAGGGCCCCATGGACCGGGAGACCTGGCACCGCGTGCTCGACGAGGAGGTGATCCTGCACGGCGGACGGCGCTACGCCTGGGGCATCCCGCTGGCGTTGCCGGTCACGGACGACGAGGCCCGCGCCCTGGCCGGCGGCGGCTCGGCGGCGGTGCGCGACGAGCAGGGCGCCCTGGTGGCGATCCTCGACGAGGTGGACCTCTTCGAGTGGGACAAGCCCAAGTACGTGAAGGCCGTCTACGGCACCGACCGCCTCGACCACCCGGGCGGGCGCGCGGTGGCGGAGGATGCCCGCACGCGACTGGTGGGCGGGCGCCTGCGCGCCCTGCCCCAGAAGCACCATGCGGACTACGAGGAGTACATGTTCTCCCCGCGCCTCACCCGGGCGCTGATCCGGGAACGCAAGTGGGAGCGGGCGCTGGCCTTCCAGACCCGCAACCCCCTGCACCGGGCCCACGAGTACGCGCTGGTGGCGGGCGCCGAGCGCCTCACCGGCGAGGGGCACTTCACGGGCGTGGTGTTGAACCCGCTCACCGGCGAGCTCAAGGGGGACGACGTGCCGGCGGTGGTGCGCATGCGCTGCTACCGGGTCCTGCACGATCGGAGCCTGCTGGGCCAGGGAGACAAGGACGAGGCGCTCTGGGCGTCGGTGGGTTACGACCTGACCGAGGTGTTCGAGCTGATCGGACTCGACATGAAGATGTTCTATGGCGGCCCCAAGGAGGCGATCATGCACGCCATCTACCGCCAGAACCACGGCTTGACGGATCTCGTGATCGGCCGCCGCCACGCCGACGCCCCCTTCGACGACGGAACGCCCATCTGGGGCGACTTCGATGCCCAGGAGGTCTTCGACCGCCTGCGGGGGGATCTGGCGCTCCGGCCCTGCAAGATCGGCTTCGCTGCCTTCTACGAGTCCCTGGGCCGCGTGGACCTGACCGAGCGGCATGCGGACGAGAAGCCCTTTGCGATCAGCGGTACGAAGGTTCGCGAGCTGCTGCGGGGCGGCGAGCGACCCGATCCGCGCATCCTGCGTCCCGAGATCGCCGAGATCCTGATCGACGCGTACCGGCGCGGCGAGGGCACGTCGTGAGGATCGGCGTGCCCAAGGAGACCAAGGACCGCGAGAGCCGCATGGGCCTCGTGCCCGAGGGAGTGCGCGAGCTGGTCGCCGCCGGGCACCGGGTGCTGGTGGAGCGGAGCGCCGGGCTCGGGAGCGGATTCTCCGACGAGAGCTACGTCCAGGCGGGCGCGCGGCTCGTTTCCGCCGAGGAGGCGTGGAGCGAAGCGGAGCTGATCGTCAAGGTGAAGGAGCCGAATGCCCAGGAGGTGAAGTGGCTGCGCCCGGGCCAGACGCTGTTCACGTACCTCCACCTGGCTGCCTCCCGGGAGCTCACCGAGCGCCTGCTGGCCGCCGGCGTGAACGGCATCGCCTACGAAACGATCCAGAACGCCGATGGCTCCTTCCCGGTGCTGGCGCCCATGAGCGAGGTCGCCGGGCGGCTGGCGGTCCAGATCGGTGCGTCGCTGCTCCAGAAGGACCGCGGCGGCAAGGGGCTGCTGCTGGGGGGCGTGCCCGGTGTCCCGCGCGGGCGGGTCACCGTGATCGGAGCCGGCAGCGTCGGGATCAACGCCGTGCGCGTCGCCCATGCCCTCGGGGCCGAAGTCCATGTCCTGGACGTGAACCTGAACCGCCTGGGCTACGTCTACGACCTCTTCCATGGCGACCTGAGTACGCTGTATGCCAATCGCGGCAACCTGGAGCGGTCGGTGCGCGGGAGCGATCTCCTGATCGGCGCCGTCTACGTGCGGGGGTGCCGCGCGCCGCGCATCGTCACCGCGAAGATGGTGGAGAGCATGCAAGCGGAGTCCGTGATCGTGGACGTGGCCGTGGACCAGGGGGGCTGCGTCGAGACGATCCACGCCACCAGTCACTCCGATCCGACCTTCGTGGTCCACGGGGTGATCCACTACGGCGTCGCCAACATGCCGGCAGCGGTGCCGCGCACCTCCACCTTCGCCCTCACCAACACGACCTTTCCCTACGTGGAGCGCATGGCCGAGGTGGGCGTCGAGGAGGCTTTGCGCACCGATCCCGCCCTGGCGCTGGGAGTCAACGTCTGGCGCGGGGAGCTGGTCTGCGAAGGAGCCGGGGAGGCCCACGGGATCCCGGTAGTCCCGCTGGCCGAGCGGCTCTAGGCCGCTGCGCTCGCACGCTTCGGATGCTTCGTTAGGCTCTTCGACGAGTGCCGTTGCGAAGTCGTGGATTCCTGTCGCGTCGCGCCTTTCTGCTCGACAGCCTGTGGGCCGCGGGGGCGCTGGCGCTGGGGGCGGCGCCGGCGAAGCCGGCCTTCGCGGGCAGCGTGCGGCGGCCCCGGGGGGCCATCAACTACGGTCCGCTCCAGGCTCCCGACGCCAACGGCATCCGACTGCCCGCAGGCTTCACGTCGCGGGTGGTGGCGGTGGCGGGCGAGGCCCCCGTGGCGGGGACCAGCACCCTCTGGCACCCGAACCCCGATGGTGGCGCCACCTTCCCCATGCCCGACGGGGGCTGGGTCTACGTCTCGAACAGCGAGTCCGGCATCGCCTTCGGGGGCGTGAGCGCCCTGCGCTTCGACGCCAGCGGCAACGCGGTCGACGCCTACCGGGTCCTCTCCAACACGACCCGCAACTGCGCCGGGGGCGCCACGCCCTGGGGCACCTGGCTCTCGTGCGAGGAGAAGGCCGACGGCCGGGTGTGGGAGTGCGATCCCGGGGCTCCCTCCCAGGGCGTGCTCCGCTCGGGCCTCGGCAGCTTCCACCACGAGGCGGCGGCGGTGGACCCGTTCCACGGGCACGTCTATCTGACCGAGGATCGCCCCGACGGCCTGCTGTACCGCTTCGCCGCCAACGCCCTGCCGGATCTCTCCGTGGGCGTGCTGGAGGTGGCCGAGGCCGTGGGGAGCGACCCCTTCACGGCGCGGCCCCTGGTGTGGCACCCGGTGCCCAACCCGAATCCGAACCTGCTCCTGGGCGAGACGGCCACCCGCTACCAGGTGCCCGCCGCCACCCCCTTCAACGGCGGTGAGGGCCTGTTCTACAACCAGGGCTTCGTCTACATCGCCACCAAGGGGGACACGCGCATCTGGGTGATCGACACCTTCAACCAGATGCTCGGGCTCCTGTACGATCGAGCCACGTCTGCGAACCCGATCCTCACCAACGTGGACAACATCTTCGTCACCCGCGTGGGGGACGTCTTCGTAGCGGAGGACCCGGGGAACCTGGAGATCGTCGCGCTCACGCCGAGCGGGAGCGTGGTGCCGGTGCTGGAGGTGACGGGGCAGACGGGGACCGAGCTCGCTGGCCCGGCGCTGGATTCGTCGGGGAACCGGCTCTACTTCAGCTCCCAGCGGGGTGGGCCGAGCGGGGCGGGGATCACCTACGAGGTCATCGGCGCCTTCACCCAATAGCTTGTGGTGCGACTTCTGGGTCTGGCACGGGATGTGCTTGAGGTGCGGGGATGCCGCGCCCGGCTCCGTCGCGTCCGCCGCCGTTCTGTCCGAACCCGGCCTGCGTTTTCCATCGCGATCCCAGGGTTTGGCGCTACACGA
>JBFIML010000092.1:0-7278 GCA_041611735.1 Myxococcota bacterium
CGCGCTCCTCCGCGGAGGGGCCCGCGCGCACGCGGGCCGTCTTGACCGCCACCTGGAAGCGGCGCGCGGGTGCGTGGGTGGGCTTCGTCGGGGGCGGCGCGGCCACGGGCGGGGGCGCGGGCCTCGTCGGGGGAGGCGGTGCCACGTCCGGTGGTGCGGGCTTTGTCGCCAGCTTCGGCCGGGCGCGCCTACGGTACCGCCCAGCCCGATATCCCCCAGGGAGTTGTCACTTCGGGCCTTATCGGACCTCGAGAGCCCGCTTGTTCGACCTAGGCGCCCGCCATTGAATCTGGCCTCGAGCGGGTCAGAGGACTTCGATGTGCGCCCGCGCGTCCGGCATCTCACGCAGGCGAGCGTCGGAGGTGAGCAGCGGAGCGCCGAGCGCCTCCGCCAAGGCGAGATAGGCAGCGTCGTAGGCCGACGCGTTTTGCCGTAGCTCCCAGATCCGGCCCAGCAGTACGTCATGCGGGTAGCGGTTCAGGTCGAGATCCCGGAGGTCCTCGAGTGCCTGGCTCGCGCGTACCTCGTCGAGCTGGCGGCGTGCGACGTACCGCCTCAGGACCTGGGCCACCTCGAGGTCGACCAGGTGGGGCGCGTGCAGCGTCTCCTCGGGCGCGGCAATCCGCTTCGCGACCTCGCCTCCCTTGTCCGTGACGAGCAGGAGCTCGAGGAGCGCGGACGCGTCGAGCACGATCAACGGCGGTTGCGCTCGGCCCGCACCGCGTCCGCAGGGGCCGGGCGCGGCCGCGCGGGGGCCCGCTTGGCGAGGCGTCGGAGCAACTCCTTGCGGGTCGGCCGCTCCAGCGAGCGGCGCAGCTCCTGCAGCAAGTAGTCGGAGACGGACATCCCGGCGAGCGCGGCGCGGGCCTTCAGCTCGCGGTGCAGATCGTCGGGGACGTTGCGAATCTGGACCATCGGCATGTGATCAGACTAGTCGCATCCGAATCACATGTCCAGCATGCGATCCAGAGCAACCTTTCGGGGCTCCCGCCAAAGGGCCTGTGGCGACAAGCGGGCGACAAGCCCTCAATCCTCGGAGTCCTCGTCTTCCGGGGACTTGGGCCGCTCGGGGTCGGGTTCGATTCCCGCTGGACGATCACCGCCGCTGGCGCATCACGTCCCCACTAGGTTCGCCCTCACTCGACGCTCCACGGACGGAACCGGTTCTCCTCCATCGCGTGCGCTCGGATCCGGCGGCGTCGGAGGTCGTGCGCGCGGCGATCGATGCGCCTCGGCTTGAGGGCGCGTCCTTCCTCGGCAGCCAGACCGAAGGCGAGCGCGAGAAGGAGCTCCCCTGCTTCGCCAATCAGCCCGGCTCCGCGCCACGACGCCTGCGCGTGGGCGATGTCTGCGACATCTCGAATTCGCTTGACATCTTCGTCCCGCACCGACAACTTAGGGCAGGGCTACCACAGGGTTGTGCTCGCATGGCCCTGCGCTGGGAGGCGCTGCCATGCGATTCCGATTCGGAGCGGTCGCTGTCGCGGTGTTGTGCTTCGCCACGAACGCTTCAGCGATAGCGACCTACTCATACACGGGAAACAACTTCACCACCATCAATGATTCCGGCCTCTCACCCGGAAGCTACGACACGGGAATGTCGGTCTCCGGTACGATTACGTTGACCGCCCCCCTGGCTTCGAACCTGGCCAACGCGGACATCTCGGCGAGCGTCATCAGTTTCAGTTTCACCGATGGGCGCCAGACCTTTACCGAGGCCGATTCATTGGCAAGCGCGAACTTCTGGTCGTTCTCGACCGATGGAACGGGCGCGATCACGGCATGGCTCATCGATCTGAAAGACGTTCTTTCGCCGCCACGCCGAATTCTTACTCAAAACAGGATCATCGGAGAAATCGTCGCCATAGAAGATTCGGGAATTCTGGATTTCGACCTGGGACAGATCCTTGACAATCCTGGCACCTGGACCGCAACCATTCCCGAAGCCTCGACGAGCCTGCTGATGGGCATGGGTCTGCTGGGCATCGCGATCCGCCGTCGCTGCGCGTAGGCGTGTACCCAGCGACACGGCTCTGCGCTCGACCCCTCACGCAGCGGTGCGTCGGCGCGAATCGCCCTTCACCTCCACACCGGGCAGCCCGGCCCGCGCCAGCGGTTGCGCGACATTGCCGCGTGAAGGCGAAGACCCCGAAGGGAGTTGTCACCTCGGGTCTCATCGAACCTCGAATGCCCGCTGATCCGACCCGGACGCCCGCTGCCGAAGGAACCCGGCACTGCGCCACAGGGACCCGGCCTGCCACCGCGAACTTTGCAGGGGCGCTGCCTACGGTATGCTGGATGGCTTCGTGTTCAGGACCGAATCCGAATTGATACCAGCCACCTATCGGATCGCTTTTCTCTCCGTTGCCTCGAGCGGCTCCCAGGGGCACGAACGTCGAGGCCGCAGCAAAGGATGGGATTGCCGCGCGGGAACACCCTCCGCGAGCTCGGGCGCCGCTTGTACTTCGCGGTGCCTCCCGCCGCCCGGCGGCTCCTGCTCGGTCCGCCGCGGGTCGCCGCGCAGGCGCTTCGGGGCCTCCGGGTCGGCGTCTGGCGGATGGCCGGGCCGGTGGGCGACGACGGCGTCCGGCTCGTCGTGGTCTACGCGGGCAGCACGGAGCTCCGCCACTACGCACGCTACCTGATCTTTCCGCAGGGAGCCGAGGAGACGCCCCTCGGAACGCGCTGGGTCTGGACGCTCCGCTCTTGGCTTCGGGACCAGACCGATCCCCCGGATCTTCTCGTCCACCAGATGCGCACCTGGCTCCATCGCATGCTGCGGCCGAGCGGCTTGTTCTATCCGCTCTGGATCCGCGGCCTCGTGGATTCACGGCGATACGGTAGCCACGACAGTGTCGTTTACGACCGCAAGCGGATCCGGCGCAACGGACTCAGCTACCGGGTTTCGAGCTCGCTCGAGGACTTCCGCCACTTCTACGACGAGCTCTACCTCCCGTTCGCGCGAGCCACCTATGGGGACACCGCCGAAATCCGTTCCTTCCGGAAAGCGATCAAGAAGTTTCGTCACTGGGAGCTCGTAGTCGTCGAGAAGGACGGCGAAACGGTCGCCGGGGGCCAGATCGTGTACATGCCGTCCTTTCCCCAGATCGCTCTCACCGGCGCGAAAGAGGCCAGCCGCGAGATGGTGGAGGCCGGCGTCATCGCGGCGATCTATTACTTCATGGTCGAGCACCTGCGCGAGCGCGGACACGACGTCATCGATTTCGGCGGCGTCCGGCCGTCGCTGAACGACGGGCTCTTTCGCTTCAAGCGCCAGCGCGGATTCCGGGCGCACGAGTACGCCGACAACGGCTACGCGCTGGTTCCTCTGGTACGGAGCGAGGGGCTCGTGCGGTTCCTGCGTCGAACGCCCTGGGTGCGCGTGGCGCGAGGCAAGCTCGTGGGCACGGTCTTCGTGGACGGAGACGCCTCGCCGGAGGCGAGCCCCGCGGAGCTGGCCCATCGCTACCTGGTCCGCGGCATGGATCGCCTGGAGGTGTACCGGCTCGGGGAGGGCGGCGCGCAGGGTCCGGCCGAAGTTCCGCCGGAGCTCGCGAATCGGCTGCGGATCCTGCCCGCGGAACGGGTGCTCGGGAGCACTCTCCGCGACCGGGCTTGAGGCGGGGTCCTGCAGGCAGCGGGGGCCGGGGCTCCACCTGCGGCGCCGGGCGCGGCGGAACCTCCAGTGCCTGCGCACTCTCGAGCCACGGCGGGGTTCCTCGCCGCCCCCCGCCCAACCCCCCAGGGGAAGAGTCGCGGCGACTTCCTCCACCTCCCCGGATCGGCTACTCGTATTGATCCCATCGAAAAGGCCGAAACCCGGGCGCTGGAGTGGCCGATTGGGGTCACAACGGGCTAGCGCTTTATCGGCGAGTGGCCCCCCCGCGGGAGCACCCCTGACCATGTGCGGAATCGCCGGCGCCGTCACTGCTGCCGCCCCGGACGAGCGGACCCTGCGGCGCATGTCGGAGGCCATCGCCCACCGCGGTCCCGACAGCCAGGGGCGCTGGCAGGCCCCGGGCGTCAGCCTGCTCCACCGCCGGCTCAGCATCCTCGACCTGGAAGCCGGCCAGCAGCCCATGGAGTCTGCCGACGGTCGTTTCGTCGTGTGCTTCAACGGCGAGATCTACAACTACCCGCAGCTGCGTCGCCACCTGGAGGCCCGCGGCCGGCGCTTCCGCACGCACTGCGACACCGAGGTCCTGCTGCACCTCTACGACGAACGAGGACCCGACATGCTGAAACCGCTGCGGGGCATGTTCGCCTTCGCGCTCTGGGACGTAGGTCGCAGATGCCTCTTTCTCGCCCGGGACCCTCTCGGACAGAAGCCCCTCTTCTACTGGCAGAGCGGCGGGGAGCTCGTCTTCGGCTCCGAGATCAAGGCGATCCTGGCCTCGGAGCGCGTCACCCCCGAGCTCGATCTCGACGCGCTCTGGCATCATACGAGCTTCCGCTTCTGCCCGGGCGACATCACCCTCTTCGCCGGAATCCGAAAGCTCCCGCCCGGTCACTGCGTCCTTTTCGACCCGAGCGCGGGCACCATGCCCGTGGCCCGGTACTGGGATCTCGACCCCGGTGGGAAGCAGGCGCTCTCCTGGAGCGAAGCGGTGGACGGTCTCCACATGCTGCTCGACAGCACCGTCCAGGGGCACCTGCTGAGCGACGTGCCGGTGGGCGCCTTTCTCTCGGGAGGCGTCGATTCGAGTCTGGTAGCCGCCCTGGCGCGCCGCCAGACCCGGGACCCCCTGCAGACCTTCAGCATCGGCGTCACGGACTCGGACTTCAGCGAGCTTCCCTACGCCCGCTCGGCCGCGGCCACCCTGGGAACGGACCATCACGAGTTCCAGGTCGAGGCGGATCTGCTGCTCCTGCTTCCCGACATCGTCTGGCACATGGAGGAACCGAGCGATCCGCACGCCGTCGGCCTCTATCTGCTGAGCCAGCACACGCGCAAGCACGTCAAGGTCGTCGTGGGCGGAGACGGCGGTGACGAGGTCTTCGGCGGCTACACGCGCTACACGGACTCCCCGCTCATCCGCGCCTACAACGCCCTTCCGGAGCTCTTGCGACGCCACCTCACGGCGCCCCTGCTCGCGCGCCTTCCGGAAAGCTACAGCTACTTCAGCCTCGCTTCTCAGGCCCGCTGGGTGCACGAAACCTCGCTCCTGGCCGGCGCCGCACGTCACTACGCGAAGATGACCTTCTTCCGCTTCTCCGACCAGCAGCGCGCACGGCTCTTCACCGATGCTGCACAGCAGCGACTCGAGAACCCGGATTCCATCCGCTGGATTGCGGCCCACTACGATCGTGGCGAGAACGTGCACCCCATCGATCGCATGCTCTACGCCGAGCAGATGACGCGCCTTCCCGAGCACTACCTGTTGATCACCGATCGGATGAGCATGGCGCACGGGCTCGAGTCGCGGGTTCCCCTGGTCGACGCGCAGGTGGTCGAGTATGCGGCATCCCTCCCGACCCACTACAAGATCAAGGGGAGCGAGCTCAAGCGCGTGCTCCGCCGCGTGGCCGGTCGCTACTTCACGCCCGAATTCTTGAACCGCCGCAAGCAGGGCTTCGGGTTTCCCATGGCGCGATGGTTCCGGGACGAGCTCGGCGGCTTCATCCATCGCGCTCTCGCGGACTCCCTCCTGGTCCAGGAGGGTCTCTTCGATCCGGATTACGTGCAGACGCTCCTGCGCGAGCACCAATCCGGGCGCCGCGACCACAACTTCCGTCTCTGGAGCCTGCTCAATCTCGAAGTCTGGTTCCGTCTCTTCATCCGCGCCGACACGCGCGATGCCGTGAGACACTGGATTCGCGCTCTACTGGCCGAGACGACGGCGGCGACTGCGGCGTGACGACGCCGACGAAGGGCTCCTTGCGGAGCTGGGAGGAATGGGGGACGCCGTGCTGACGCTGGGCATCGCAGAGGGACAGACTTCCGGCGCCTGTGTCGTGCAGGACGGGAGGATCCTGTCCGCAATCAACGAGGAACGCATCGTCCGCATCAAGCAGGCGCGGGGCTTCCCGCGCAAGTCGATCCAGGAGGCCCTGCACCTGGCCGGTGCGACACCGGACGACATCAGCGGAGTCGCCGCCTCGGACCTACGCATTCGTTGGCGCGAAGAGATCGATGGCTGGCCCGGCTGGTTCGAGGCACGCAACGAGGGACGCGACGGTTCGAAGGACCTCTTCTTCCGGCTGGCATCGCAGTTCGGTGGCCTCGCCCCCTACATCCCGGGAGCGAAGCAGATCTACTACGGCCTCCGGGCGCCGGTGTTCGCTCAACGGCGCCGTCGCCTGAAGGAGGTGATCAGCCAGGAGTTCGGGATCCAGGCGCCCGTGCGCTTCTTCCACCATCATTTCGCGCACGCCACCTCGGCCTACTACACGAGCGGCTTCGACGATGCTTTGGTCGTGACGCTGGACGGCGGGGGGGACGGCCACTGCTCCCACGTCTACAGCGTGCACAACGGGCAGTTCAAGAAGCTGGCCACCATCGATTCGTACGACTCTCTGGGCAACTACTACGCCTACGTCACCGCCCTGTGCGGCTACAAGGCCAAGCGCCACGAGGGCAAGATCACCGGCCTGGCCGCACGAGGCGTTCCGGTCTACCGGGAGTTCTTCGATTCGCTGATCGGCTGCGAGAACGGACGCTTGGTGAACCGGGGCCGCGTGCTCTTCAACGCCGCCCTCGACCGCATCCGTAGCGGCCTGCCTGCGGATTGGAAGCACGAGGACCTGGCCGCGACGATCCAAGTCGTGGCCGAGGACGTGACGCGGGCTTTCGTGGGTCACTGGCTGCGCGTCTCCGGGCACCGCAACGTGGCTCTGGCGGGTGGCGTGTTCGCAAACGTGCGGATCAACGAAGAGGTGCTGATGCTGCCCGGGGTGGAGCGGATGTTCGTGCACCCGGGAATGGGGGACGAGGGGCTCTTCGTGGGGGCGGCGCTGGCCATGGACCAGCAAGTGGCGCGGCGCCTCAAGCGCCCCTTCGAGCCTCGCAACCTCCCGAGCGTGTATCTGGGCACGGACCTGGGGGAGCGGGAGTGCGAGGATTCCCTGCGCCAGGCCGGTCTGGATTTCCAGCGCCCGCCGGACATCGAAGAGCGGGTGGCCGAGCTGCTCCACGCGGGCCGAGTGGTGGCGCGCGCCGCGGGACGCATGGAGTACGGACCGCGCGCCCTGGGCAACCGGACCATCATGTACCGGCCCGACGACCCGAGCGTCAACGACTGGCTCAACGAGCTGCTGCAGCGTACGGAGTTCATGCCC
>JBFIML010000093.1:0-6846 GCA_041611735.1 Myxococcota bacterium
GGCGCGCGCCCCCGCGGCGTGGAGAGCGGCGACGAGGAGCACTTCACGCGCCTCCAGGAGGCCGGCGGTGGCGATCGTGAGCGACGCGGTGCGCCCCGGCGTGCTGTTCCTGAACTTCCTGCACCTCGACAGCCCGGCCAACAGCCTCGTGCATCGCGTGCCGGACCCGATCGCGAACCGCTATCGTTTCAAGCTCGGCAAGGGTCTCGTGGAGAAGGTGGGCGAGTCGCCCTACAAGCACCGCGTGACGGCAATGAGCTTCCAACCGTGCGACGTGGGCCTGCGCGGCTGATCCACGGGCCGGAGAGGAGAGACCGATGGGCATGCGAGTCGCGAGCGCGCTGCTTGGCGTCGGACTGCTGCTGGGCGGCGTCACCGCCCAGGCGGCGGACGACCCCTCCATCCAGGGCGAGGTGCGGGCAGGCATCCACCAGGCCATGAACGCCTTCGTGGCCGACCAGAGCGTGGATGGCGTGGTGCGCCTCTACGATGCGGTGGACGGCAAGCTGCTGCGTCTGCGCTTGGAGGGCGTTCACCAGGGCATCGTCAAGAAGGGCGACTTCTACGTGAGCTGCGCGGACTTCATCGACCAGGACGGCCGCAAGATCGACGTGGACTTCCTGGTGATTCCCGTCGGCGAGGGGCTACGCGCCACCCAGGGCATCGTCCACTCCGTGGACGGCAAGAAGCGCAAGTACCATCTCGAGTAGGTCGAAGGCGCGCCCCGGCGAGAGCAAGGACCGACGCGTCAGAGCCCGCCGCTCCCGGCGACCGCATCAAGCCAACTGTTTGATTCCATTGGTGGAGGCGCCGGAATGGAGCCCGGCCCGAGCGACCAACCGACCCGGAAGCCGAGGACTGCGGGCAGTGACGCCTCGTCTCCGGGTCCCCGCCAAGGTGCGCCGCCACCGGGCCGAGTACAATGCAGGCTCGTCGGGCCATCGAGCACGGACACTCGGGAGGGACCTCTTTGTGAATGAATCGTCCATAAAGGTCGGAGTCATCGCGGACCAGACCGGTGCGCTCTCGTTCATGGGCATCGCCAACGCCAACGTGGCCAAGATGGTGATCGATGACATCAATGCGAGCGGCGGCTTGTTGGGGCGCCAGATCGATCTGTATCTGGAGGACAGCAAGACGAACGACAGCGTTGCCGAAGCCAAAGCCGCCAAGCTCGTCCAGCAGCATCAGGTCCATGTGGTTCTCGGTGGCATCTACAGCTCCACGAGACAGGCCATCAAGGGTCCTGCCGTAGAGCATGGAAGGAAGCTCTACATCTACCCGGAGCAATACGAGGGGAGGGAATGTGACCCGCTCATCTTCTGTACCGGCCCGGTGCCGGTGCAGCAGGTCGAACCTCTCATCCCCTGGCTGATGCAGAAGACGGGGGCGAGGAAACTCTACCTGCCGTCCGCCGACTACATCTGGCCGCACGTGCTGAACGAGAAGGTCCGTGAAGTTGCCACGGCAAACGGTGGCGCGATTCTCGGTGAGGAATACTTTCCCCTCGATCACACCGACTACGGGAAGATGATAGACAGGATCACCTCCAGTGGTACCGAGGTCGTATTCAATACGATCGTTCCGCCGGGACTGACGCCGTTCCTCGAGCAGCTCCATGCCTCCGGCTTCACGAAGCGAGGCGGACACATCGTCTGCACGTACCTCGACGAGAACTTCCTGAACCTGGTCCCCGCCGAGCACGTGGAGGGTTTGTACAGCTGCCTCGACTACTACCGGGATGTCAGCGATCCGTTCAGCAAGGGGCTGATCGATCGGTACGACAGGCTCTACCCGGGCAGTGCCCGGTTCACCGCTGGAAGTGCGTGCTCGGGCATGTACCGAGGGCTGAAGCTCTGGGAGGCCGCCGTGAAGGAGGCCGGCTCGCTCGAGCAAGCAGATGTGATCGAGGCACTGGACCATGCAAAGATCGCCGAGGGGCCGGGCGGTGCGGCTGAAATGGTGCCCGGTCAGCATCACGTTCGCATGAACATGTACATTGCCCAGTCGAGAAATGGTGATTTCGAGATCGTCGAGGAACTGGGCGTGATCGATCCGAAGGAGTGCATGCAAGGTATCGCGTGAGCGAGGAAGTGGCCGAAATCGGGCGCTGGATCGCCGAGAACGAGTCGCTCCTGAGTGGCATGGCCGCGCTGGTCGTGCTGGCTGGCGTGGTCTTCTCCCCGCTCGGAGGGGGAGTACGGCGCTTGCTCGCGCGCCACAAGCCGATGCAGCCACCCAGCGCGCCCTCCGAGCCCGTCACGGCGGCAGCCCGCGCGGTGCCGGCGGACCTGCGGGCACCGCCGTTCGCGACGACGAGCATCGCCGCGACGGGAGAACCAGTACTCGCCGTCCTGGCCTTCGACAATCTGTCGAGCGATCCCGAGATGCAGTTCTTCTCGGACGGTGTCAGCGAGGAGATCATCCAGCGAGTGTCACGCGGGGCGAAGCTCAAGGTCATCGGCCGCACGTCCAGCTTCCAGTTTCGCGGCGAGCGCAAGGCCGAAGCTGCGCAAGAGCTGAACTGCTCTCACGTCCTCGATGGCTCCATTCGGCGCGCCGAAAGGCGCGTGCGCATCAGCGCGCATCTGGTCGAGGCCTCGTCACGGACGACCCTGTGGTCGGATCGTTATGACCGCGGGCTCGAGGACATCTTCGCTCTGCAGGACGAGATCTCCGATCAGATCGCTGGGGCGCTCGGCAGGGCGTTCTCGAGCTTCTCGACCGGGTCGGTCGATCCGGACGTCTACGACCAGTACCTGCGCGCCAGCCCGCAATCCTACGCGCCGGACGAGCTGCGCAGGCACGTGGGCTCATTGGAAGCGGTCACCCGGCGGGCACCCGAGTTCGCGGAGGCCTGGGGCCGTCTCGCGTACCTGCGGGCGTTCCTGCACTTCTACCAGCCCTATGCCGAGCGCGCCGCGACGGCCGCCCTCGTGGCGGGCGAGGCGGCGCGAGCCCTGGAGTTCGATGCGCAGAACGCCGACGCCCTGGCCGGACAGCTCTTCGTCATCCCGGCGTTCGGACACTTCCTCGAGGCCGACCCGATCCTGGAAGACCTGCGGCGGGCGCCCGGTTCTGGCGATGCAAAGAGGTACATCGGCTGGTACCTCCGGACGACCGGGCGGGTTCGCGAAGGACTCGAGGAGACGGAGCACGCCTACCGGCTGGACGCGCTGAATCCGGCCTCGGCGAATCAGGTCGCGCTGGCAAGAATGGCGGCGGGGCGACTCGACGAGGCAGTGCCGATCTACGCGGATCTGGTGGAGCGCGTGCCCGATATGAGCTTCCCCGTCTCGAGCCTGCTGCGGGCCTATGCCTTCCAGCAGGATTGGGCCGCGGTCGACCGGCTGCTGGCGCTGGGGGCGAAGCGGCAGCTGCGCGAGTTCGAGGAAGGCCTGCCGTTCATCCGTGCCAAGCGCGACCCCAAGCCGGAGACCATCGCTGCATGGCTGAGCGCTCTGAGAGTGCACGTCCAAGAGAGGGGATGCGTCGATGTCGCGCGCCTCGTGTATGCAGCGCATCTGGGACTCGTCGAGGAGGCGTACCAGGCGGCCGAGTCTGCTCGGCTAGGGCCGGCCGGAACCAGCGACGACATCATGGGCCCGGACGCCTACCGCACGTCCCTGCTGTTCCAGGCCCACATGCCCGAAATGCGCAACGACCCGCGCTTCCCGCGTCTTTGCGCGCGGCTCGGCCTCGTCGAGTTCTGGACGGCCACGGGCAAGTGGCCCGATTGCACCGATGAGGTCCCGTACGATTTCAAGGCCGAATGCGAAGAGGCGCGACGGATCCCGAAACAGGAGTTCGGGCCGTGACCAGCCGCGCTTCGCACGCCAAGGAGATCGGCAAGCTGCTCGCCGCCTGGAGCGCAGGCCCTCGACAGGCACGCCGCACAGCCACCGCGTCTTCCGCGGCCCCGGCACGTTGGTGGCGATCACGTTGGCGAGGTGCGCGAGATCCTGAGCGGGTCAAGCCGGGGCGACTTCCAGCCTGTCTCGATCCGTGCCTTCGGGTGCGCTCCGGAAGGCGCCCGCCGCCTCGAGCTCGTAGGCCAGCGCCAGGAGCGCTGCCTCGCGGCCGTGGGGGGCGGCGAGCTGGACGCCGATCGGCAGGCCGTGCTCGCTCAGGGCGAGGGGAAGCGAGAGGGCCGGGTCGCCCGTGGCGTTCTGGATCGGGGTGAAGCAGAAGGTGTGCTTCACGCGCTCGAGAGCGGTCTCGAAGGGGACGTCGGGGCCCAGGTAGCCGATCTCCGGGGCGGGCGTGGCGGCGGTCGGGCACAGCAGCAGGTCGTAGTCCGAGAAGAGGCGGGCCGAGCTCCGCTGCGCGCCACGCAGCCGCCGCACGGCACCCGGCACCTTCGCGAGGTTGGCCTTGAAGCGACTCGCCAGGCCGTGGGTCCAGGGCTCGAGGTGCGCCGGGTCGTAGGCCCGCTTCTTGATCCAACGCGTCTGCGTCACGAACCCCCAGGCAAGGAAGGCCCAGAAGACCCAGAAATCCTCCAGCAGGCCGCCGTCGAAGGGGCACGGAATCTCCTTCACCGCGTGGCCGAGCTCCGCGCAGGCGCGGCCCGCGGCCAGGGCGGCCTGCCGGACCTCCGGGTCGATCGGGCCGCCGAGGGGCGAGTCCGTGAACACACCGATGCGCAGCCGCTCCAAGGCCGGACCCTCGACCCGGCCGACGGGGGGCAGCCTGCGACTGGGAATCTGCTGCTCCAGGGCGCAGAAGAAGTGGGCCGTGTCGCGGACGCTGCGGGTGAGGGCCCCGTAGGTGAGCAGCCGTACGGGAAGCCGCTCGCCCAGGCGCAGGCCGAAGCGCCGCTCCCGGCTGGGCTTGAGGCCGACGAGGCCGCAGAAGCTGGCCGGGATCCGGATCGAGCCGCCGCCGTCGCTCCCGTGCGCGAGCGGCACCACCCGGGCAGCCACCAGCGCCCCGGCGCCCCCCGACGAGCCGCCCGGGGAGTGCGCCAGGCTCCACGGGTTGCACGTCGGGCCGTGGGCCAGGGGCTCGGTGGTTCCGGTGAGGCCCGACTCGGGCGCCGAGCTCCTGCCCAGACTGACGAAGCCCGCGGCGAGGAAGGCCTCGACGAAGGGCTCGGTCCGGCGAGGTACGTGACCGGCGTACGCGCGCGACCCGTGGTCGTTCACGACCCCCGCCAGATCGTCCAGGCACTTGACGAAGGTCGGCACGCCCGCGAAGGGCCCGGCCAGCGGCCCCCGTGCCCGCGCGAGGGCCGCGTCGTAGGTCTCGGTCGGGATGGCGTTCAGCTTCGGCTCGAGGGCGCGCGCCCGTTCGATGGCCGCGGCGACCACCTCCTGGGCGGCGAGGTCGCCGGCGCGGATGCGCGCCGCCGTCTCCACCGCATCCAGGCTGCCCAGCTCGGAGGTGTCGAAGGCGGTCCGCACGGGGCCAGCCTATCACGGGTCCGCGGGCGCGGAGGGCTTGTCACCCGCGCCCGATCTAGCGGTTCAGCTTCGCGGGCCCGCCGCCGCTCGAGCGGATCTGCCCGACCGCCTTGCGGGCCCAGGAGTTGACCCGGTAGTCGCGGTCGCGCTGGAGTTCCTTCAGCCGCGGCAGGGCCTTCGCGGCCCCGGGGCCGATCTCACCCAGGGCGACGGCGGCGTAGGCGCGCACGCTCGGCTGGGGGTCGTCGAGCATCGCCACGAGTCGGTCGAGCGCCGGTGTGGCAGCGGCTCCGTAGCGGCTGAGTGCGTAGGCGCCGTTGGAGCGGGCGACGGGATGGGGATCTTCGAGCAGGGTGAGCAGATCGGGCAGGACCGGCGCCGGATCGCCCTCGAGGATCGCGGCCAGGGTGTTGGCCGCCGACTGGCGCGTCTGGATCTCCGGGTGGCGGAGCAGGGCGACGAGCCGCGAGACCTGACCGCGGGCGGCGGGACCGAGCTGCGCCAGGCTCTGGATGGCCTGCAGCCGGGTCATGAGGTCCGGGTCTTCGATGCGTACGGCGAGCGCCTGGAGCGCCAGGTCCCGCGAGGCGTCGGGAAGCTGCGCGCCCAGCTTGCCGAGCAGATCGGAAGCCACGCCGCGCATGCGCGGGTCGGGCCCGTCGAGGAGCTCGCGCAGCACCGGGAGGGCGGGCTCGGCCGCGGTTCCCATCCGGCCCAGGGCCCGGGCCGAGGCGATGCGCACGGTCTCGTTCTCGTGCTGCAGGCGCGCAGTGAGCTCGTGGACGAGATCCGGGAAGCGATCCGAAAGGCGCGCCAGCTCGTAGGCGGCGCCGAAGCGGACGATCGGGTCGGGGTCGGCGAGCTGCGCCAGGAGCCCGGGGAGGACGAGCGCGCCGCCGGGATCGATCTCGAGCAGGGCCTGCGTGGCATTCCCGCGCACCCCGGCGTCGGGGTCGGCGAGGCGTGCGACGAGGGCATCGCGGGCGGGTCCCGCGGCGGCGCCAAAGCCCGCGAGGGCGCGGGAGGTGGCGCGGCGCATGGTCAGGTCCTCGTCTGCCAGGCGCCGTGCCATGGCCCGCACCACCCGTTCCTCGCTGGCGCCGATCTCGCCGAGCGCGCGCACGGCCGCGATGCGCACCTCGCCGTCCGGATCGTCCACGTGCGCCAGCAG
Organism: Myxococcota bacterium; assembly: GCA_041611735.1. Taxonomy (GTDB): domain Bacteria; phylum Myxococcota_A; class UBA9160; order UBA9160; family PR03; genus JBFIML01. The sequence continues at coordinate 6,577 of JBFIML010000093.1, forward strand.
CTCGCTGGTGGCCGGGAGCGCCGCCGCACCGAGGTAGCCGATCAGCCCCACGGCCTCCCGGCGCACCCGGGGATCGTCGTTGCTCATGCGTTCGACGAGGACCGGAAGCAGGTGGGCGGCTTCCTCGCGCTCGGTCACCAGGGCGCCCCGCAGATCGAGCCTGCCCAGGGCTGCGCCTGCAGCACGGCGCACGTTCTCGTCCTCGTCGGGGTCGTCATGGACCGCCGCGAGGGCCGGCCGCGCGTCTTCGGCCAGGGGGCCGATGTTCCC
>JBFIML010000094.1:0-6813 GCA_041611735.1 Myxococcota bacterium
GGGGTCCTCGTCAGCATCAACAGCCACGGCCTGCGCGGTCCCGAGTTCGAGCGGAAGAAGCCTGCGGGAACCTTCCGCATCGCGGTGCTCGGCGACTCCTTCGTCTTCGGCGAGGGCGTGCGCTGGGAGGACACCTTCACCGAGCAGCTCGAGCGCGAGCTCGCTCGCGCGCTCGGCACGCCGCTGGAGGTGCTGAACCTCGCCCTGCCCATGTGGAGCACACGGGACGAGGTGCGCTTCTACGAACTGAGAGGCTGGCAGTTCGCGCCGGACCTGGTCCTCGCGGTCTACGTGCTGAACGACGCCGACTACGCGGGCGACCTCGACCTCTTCCAGCGCTTCCGGGCCTCCTACGAGGCCGCGGGCTCCCTGCGTCGCTCCTACCTGTTGAGCTGGGCATGGGCGCGGCTCGTGGGCGACCTGCGCGGGCGTCGCTACGTCGAGGAGATGCTGGCGAGCGCCCTCGATGAACCCGAGAAGTGGCAGGAGAGCTTTGGCTGGCTCACCCGCGGACGCGACCTGGCAGTCGCTCGGGGCGCGCGCTTCGCAGTCGTGGTCTACCCATTCCTCTACCGCTTGGACGCATCCTACCCCTTCGCATCCCTTCATCAGATGGTCGTCGAGCACTGCCGTGCGGCGGGCATCCCCGTGCTCGACCTGTTCCCGGACTTCGCTGGGCACGATCATGCTTCCCTCTGGGTCCACCCGAGCGATCAGCACCCCAACGAGATCGGCCACGGCATCGCCGCCCGGGCGACGAGCGCCTTCCTGCTGGAGCGTGGCTTGCTGGTCGCGCCGCAGTGAGCTCGGCAGCGTCTGACGTGCCCCCCTCAGACCGATCCGGCTAGCTTGTTCGGATCGGGCTTGAAGGGGGAGACGATGGGTCGGAAGCGACACACTGCGGAGCAGATCATCCGGAAGCTGCGGGAGGCGGAGGTCGAGCTGGCGAACGGCCAGACGACCGGCGAGGTCGCCCGGAAGCTCGGGATCACCGAGCAGACCTATTACCGGTGGCGCAAGGAGTACGGAGGTCTCCGGCTCGACCAGGCGAAGCGCCTGAAGGAGCTCGAGAAGGAGAACGCTCGCCTGAAGCGTCTTCTGGCCGAGCAGACCTTGGACAACGCCATTCTCAAGGAAGCGGCTTCGGGAAACTTCTGAGCCCGACGCGGAGGCGCCAAGCCGTTGTGCATGTGTGCGAGCGGCTGGGGGTCGCCGAGCGTCGGGCCTGCCGGGTGCTGGGCCAGGCGAGATCGACGCAGCGGCACCGGTTTCGGCTGCGAGCGGACGAGCCTCGGCTGGTGGCTCGGATCGTGGAGCTGGCGCGGGAATACGGGCGGTACGGTTATCGAAGGATCACGGCCTTGCTCCGGCGGGAGGGTTGGCGGGTGAACGCGAAGCGGGTGGAGCGGATCTGGCGGCAGGAGGGACTCAAGGTGCCGAAGAAGCAGCCGAAACGGGCCGGCTCTGGCTGACGGATGGCTCGTGCATCCGCAGGCGAGCCGAACATCGCAACCACGTCTGGTCCTACGACTTCGTCTTCGAGCGCACCCACGACGGACGACCCCTGCGGATGCTCACGATCGTGGACGAGTACACCCGGGAGTGCCTGGCGATCGACGTGGAACGACGTCTCGGCTCGGAGGACGTGATGGAGCGACTGACGGAGCTCTTCGGTCAGCGTGGGACGCCGGAGTCCATCCGTTCGGACAACAAAGCGGAGTTCACGGCGAATGCGGTACGCGAGTGGCTGGGCTGGCTCGGAGTCCAGACGCTCTACATCGAGCCCGGAAGTCCCTGGGAGAACGGATACGTCGAGTCGTTCAACGGCAAGCTCCGAGACGAGCTCCTGGATCGAGAGATCTTCTACACGTTGCAGGAGGCAAAGGTGTTGATCGAGCGATGGCGACAACACTACAACCGATTCCGTCCCCACAGCTCGCTCGGATACCGGCCGCCTGCACCGGAAGCGATCCAGATCGGACTGTCCGGAGCAGGCTCGTTCGCAACGGATCTGGTTCTGGGACTAACATAGGGTCTGGTACGACCACTGGGGGCACGTCAACACCGCTTCTTTCGCCTATCCGTTCCTCGCCAACCGCATGGTCTCACCACCGACGCCGGATACGCCATCAACGGCTCCAGTCCTGGACCGAGAGTCCCTCGAACCGCCTGAAGTCGCGCACGTTCGCAGTGACGAGCACCAGCTCGTTGACTCGGGCGATGGCCGCGATCTGCCCGTCGGCGGCAGAGGGGGGTCGCCCGCGGCGGCCCAAGCGTGCACGCTCGCGCGCGTGCCAGGTCGCCGACTCCTCGTCGTAGGGGAGGATGGGAAGCGCCCTCCGCACCACCTCCTCGAGGTACGTCTCGATGGCGCGACGCTTCTTCGAAGCCGGTAGGCGGGCCGCTCCGTAGCGGAGCTCGTGCCAGACGATGGCGCAGGTGGCGAGCTCTCCCTCGTGCTCCTCGATCCGCGCGAGCACCCGCGCATCGGGGCGCGACTTGATGGGCTCCGAGAGGACGTTGGTGTCGAGGAGGAAGCGGATGCTCAGAGCGCGACCTCGCGGCCGGGCGATTCGTCCCGCAGCCCCTCAAACTCCTCGTCGCCGATGCCGAGGTCCGCGACCTCGAGCCGTTCTCGCAGGCGGTGGAGGGCCTCGATGAAGGGAGGCCTCTCCCCGGTGAGGGCGAGATACTCCGCGGCGGAGAGCAGGACGGCGACGGGCTCGCCGCGCCGGGTGATCTCGATGGCCTTGCCGCGCTCCGCCGACCGGATCAGCCGGGCGAAGTTCTGACGGGCCTCGGCGACGGAGTAGCTCTTCTCGGCCACGGATCCCGCCTCCAAGTGATGTACATCAATATGTACAGATTACTGGGTCGGCCTCGGACGGGCAAGGACTGGAGGCGGCCCGGTCCGGCCGCAACCCGGCCACACGATTCAGGCCACCAAACCTCAATGATTCCAGCCGCTTACGGTTCTTCGGGACGGGTTCGAGTCCCGTCCGCCCCGCCAGAACCCCGCGGTCTAGAAAATGTTCTCGGGCGGCGATTGCGGCTGGCCACAACCCGGCCGCAAATCCGACTGCTCGCAGGCCGCGCCTTGCAGGCGCGGTTCCACTCCTCTCGCAACGGTGAGTCGCAAGAACGCGAGAACGGCTCTGACCCTTGGCCGGGCACACCCAGCGGAACTCTCGCGCTCGTCAGCTTTCCTCGTCTCGGGGCGCGGAGGCTTCCGCCTTCGCCTTCTCGGCGCGCCCCGTGTCCTCCTCGGGCTCGCGCAGGCGGATCTCTTCGCCCGCGGCCACCATGGCCACCAAGGGGAGCTCTGCGAGCAGTGTGTCGGCGGGCTCGCCGAAGGGGTCGAGCACCTGCATCCCCTGGACGCGGAAGGGCAGGAAGACGACGTCCACCTGCTCGGAGCGCTCCACCATGGCGTGGTCGTCGGCGCCCACCACCACCTCGACCTCGGCGTCGATGCGAGCCTCCTGGAGGAGCTCCTCGACGGCCTTGCGCACGCGGGCCTCGCTCTTGGCGCTCGCGGGCGCGAGCAGGCGCAGGGCGGCCTGGTCCCAGGTTTCGGTGCGCTTCATCAGGTAGGCGAGCAGCAGAGCCAGCCGCGACGAGACGTCGTCCCACCACCAGACGTCGATGCGCCGCTCCTCCGGCGGGCGCACCTTCGTGCGCGCCCAGGCATCCTCTTCCGAGTGCAGCACGACCAGGTTGCGCTCGAGCGCGATGGTCCCGGCCAGGAGTCGGCTGTACCAGCGCGAGGCGGTGGAGTTCTCCTGGAAGCCCTCGTACCAGTTGAGCAGCACCGTGTTGGCCTGGATCGGCCCGATGCCCCACGACTGCACCAGGGTCGCGGCCGCCTGGCGCAGGTCCTGGGCCGCCACCACCAGCGGGAAGGCGTCGAAGCCGCCCTCGGCGAGCTCCTGGCGCAGGGTCTTCTCGGCCTCGGACCGGCGCGCCCGCGCGCCCTCGAAGACTCCCTCGCCCTCGATGATCTGGACCGCGGTGACCATCCCCGAGCCGCCCGAGATCCGGGAGGCGAATTCGAGGGTCCGGCCGCGGCGCTCCTTGCTCTCGGTGAAGGCGAGGATGTGGGGCTGCCAGTCGCGCGGGCCCTCGGGCTGGGCGGCGATCTCGCGAATGCCGTCCTTCACGCGCCGGAAGCGGTAGGCGCGCAGGCTGTCGCGCCACGCCATGGGCACCGTGGTGCGCCGGAGGTACTGGTGGATCGCCACCAGCACCGCCGAGGCCACCACCGCAGCGAAGGCGTCGATGGCGAACATCACCCCCGCGCAGAGCAGCGTTCCCGCCAGGCTCGCGTGGCGGTGGAAGAAGCGGAAGCGCGGCCGGAAGGAGGGGCTCGCCGCGGTGGCCTCGACGTAGGTGGCGTAGTTGAGCAGCCCGTAGGAGATGAGGAAGAACATGGACACGATGCGCGCGATGGCGTCGAGGTTGCCGGCGGCGATCACCGCGAAGGCGATGGCGGCGGTCAGCACCACCGCGCGGCGCGGGTTGTCATTGGTGCCGGCGCCCTTCATGAAGAATGCGAGCCGGTCGAAGATGCGGTCCGCGGCCAGCGCCTGGAGGATGCGTGGCGCGCCGAGGAACGAGGCCAACGCCGAGGAGAGCGTGGCGGCGACGACGCCCGCGTCCACCAGAGAGCCGCGCAGCGCCACCCGCCGCATGGTCTCCGGGTCCCCTGCGAGCGCCTCGAGCGGCGCGCTGCCGGTGAAGGCCAGCATCGCCAGCACGTAGACGACGGTCGAGACGCCGACGGCCAGGAATGTCCCGAGCGGCAGGCTCTTCGCGGGCTCCTTCAGATCGCCCGACATGCTGACGCCCTGGGTGAAGCCGGTGACCGCCGGGAAGAAGATCGCGAAGAGCAGCCAGAAGGAGGGCGCGCCCCCGGGCACCGCCCAGCCCGCCCGCAGCTGTGCCGGATCGAAGGCGCCCGCGGCACCGGCGAAGAAAGAGACGAGCCCCGCGCCGAGCACCACCATGATCACGTACTGGAAGCGCGTAGCGAGGTCCGCCCCGAGCCAGGCCAGCACCCCGAGCACGGCCGCCGCGCCGGCGGCGGCCAGCGGCTCGTCGATGCCCGGGACGGCGCGGGCGATCGCCTCGCCGAAGCCCACGCTGTAGAAGGCCACCGAGATCGCTTGGGCCGCGAAGAGCAGCAGGCCGAGCGCGCCGCCATAGGCGGCCCCGAGGCTGCGCGAGATCAGGTAGTAGTCGCCCCCGCCGCGCACCTTGCGGTTGGTGGCGATGGCGGCCAGCGAAACGCTCGTCAGCAGGGAGATGCAGGTGGCGAGCGCGAGGATGGCCAGCGCGCCCTGGAGGCCGCCGCTGCCGACGACGAAGCCCGTCCGCAGGAACAGGATCAGGCCCAGGATCGTGAGGATGCTGGGCGTAAAGACGCCGCCGAAGGTCCCGAGCGAGCCGGGGCCGCGGCTCGCCTTGCTATGGCGCTGGTTGCTGGCCGTGGCGGACTCCCGTCGGGCGCCGCCGGGGCGCCGGACGCATGTTAGGGCAGGCCGGCGTCTTTACTGCTCGTAGAGCGCGACCAGGATCTGTGATACGTGCGCGGAGTCGCGGTCCAGGGTGACGAGTTCGGTGCCGTGCTCCATCGTGCTCGCCGCGATCCACAGGTCGTTGGTTGGGGTTGGGATAGGGGGCTCGGGATACACGCGGGATACAGGTTTCAGGGTTCCTGACCCTTGCGTTTCCGGGCACTTACGGCCGGAGGTTGGGCTTTCGAGTCCCGTCCGCCCCTCCATCTGTCTGATTTCATTTAGCTTTTCGGATTTCCCGAGACCCGCACGCTTCGTTCGCAAGTGTGCGCGGTGGCGCCTGTTTTCGCTTCGGGATACACGCGGGATACAGGCGCGGCTGCGTGGAGGCGGATGGGGAGCCTGTGCGCGAGCCGGCCGTGTCGTTCCTGGAAGACGGCAGTGAAGGTCGCGTCGTCCCCAATGGCGCGATCCTAGGCTGACGTGCGCCGGCGCTACCATTTCCACGCAGCCTGGCGCGGGCGGGGCTCTACTGAGGATCGTCGGTCGCGATCCCCCGCAACAGATTCTCGAGCAGGTCGACTGCCGCAAGGACGCGCTTCTCGTGAGCGGTCCACAGCAGGACGAGATCGGGGTGCAGCGGTTCGCCACCCGGTCCCCGCGAGCGCAGCTGGAGGTCACTCAGAACCGCCTCGAGCTTGGCCTTCGGATCCGTCACGACGAGCGGCTCGTGGCAGAACGCGGCGGGATCGACGGGCGCGTCTCCCATCAACACGGCACGCAAGAAGGTGTTGGCGTTCAGCACGAGTCGTGGCCGGCCCTGCGGGTCGGTGATGACGACCCACATGTGCCGAGACCGGTGGACCGCGTCGAGGAAGGGATCGGAACGAGCGGCTTCGAAGACCGGGAACTGGACCCTGCCACTCTCGAAGGGCAGGGACAGGATCGATTCTGGATGTAGAGGCTCTGCTTCCTCGTGCAGGTACCGGTCGTCGAGGGCGAGGAAGTTGAGCGCGCCGCGGCCCTCGACATGGCTGACGTCGGAGCTGTCTTCGAGGATGTGGAGCCTGAGCATCTCGCGCAGATCGACTTCCCGGAAGAGGCCGAGACCCTCTCTGCCGACGAGCGCGTCGAGCATTCGCGCCGTTGGCCAAGCGACCGGCCACAGGATCGCGCGATATAGGCGAATGAGGGGTGCGAGCGAACCGGCCACGACGTACGCGTGCCGGGAGACATAGGCCTGGGGAAGTATCTCGCCGAAGAGGGTGATCCCGACCGTGGAGACAGCGAATGCGAC
>JBFIML010000095.1:0-6804 GCA_041611735.1 Myxococcota bacterium
CGGCCTGCCTCGCGGGCGAGCTCCTGGACGGGACGCCCTTCGAGGACTGCGGCCCGCTGCGGACGTTGTGAGAAGACGGCGGCGCGGGGCGGGGCGGCGGGCTAGAAGAAGTCCACCACGACGCCGACGCCCAGGGTCCAGTTGGTGTCGCGCACCTGCTTGCCGTGCAGGCGCTCGCGCCAGGCGCTCTGGGAGTGGCTGGCGCGCACCATGGCCCGGGCCGGGCCGGTCTTGCGGTTCGGCCCGAGGGCGATGCCCTGGGTGAGCTGGCGCTCCACCTGCACCGCGGTGGTGTGGGTGTCGAGCTTGGAGCGGGCCGCGTCGTCCTGCTCGCGGTACGGGCTCACGCTCGCCGAGAGCGTCCACTCGGGCCGGAAGCGCCAGTCGAAGCCCACGCTCGCGCCGAGGGTGGCGCGGCCGCCCGCGTTGGCGAAGCCCTCCTGGGAGCGCCCGCTCCAGAGGTAGACCATGAGCGCCTCCGTGGGCCACAGGCTCACGGTCACGTCGTGGGAGCCGTACTGGTAGTCGCTGGGGGCTCCCGTGCCGTCGAGGGCGTCGGCGGAGTCGGAGCGCGTGAGCCCGTAGGCCACGCTCCAGCGGCTGCCGCTCCAGTCGGCGCCCAGGAAGTGGACCGTCTGGTCCACGCTCCACTCCTGCACCGCGTCGGGGCCGCCGAGGCGCCGCTCCAGGCGCTGGCCCTCGAGCTGGGTCAGGCTGTAGGAGAGGTTCGGGAGCCACCAGGCGCCGCTCGCGCGGCTGCCGATCACGGACTGCACCGGCAGGTAGGCGCTCAGCATGGTGTGGGCGGTGGCCTCCTCGCGGAAGGGACCCTCGTCCTGGCGCACGCCGAAGGTGCGGCCGTGCTCCGCCGAGAGGACGAGGCCGCCGAGCTGGCCGCGCAGGCCGAAGGCGGGCTTCTGCTCCTCGGCGTCGGCCTCGAGGCCGAGCGGCTGCTGGAAGGACTCCTGCCAGCGGTAGGTGCCGTAGGCGGCCAGGGAGAAGGGGCGATCGCCGAGGGGCGCGCTTCCGCTCAGCAGGTCGAAGATCCCGCTGGCCAGGTAGGTGCGCTCGAGGCCGCTGCCGCGGAAGTCGCGCCCGTAGATGTCGCCCGGACCGCCGGTCAGGAGCTTGCGGTCCAGGCGGAATTCGGTGTGGAAGCGCTCGCTCTCGTGCTCGTGGCGGTAGTGGAGCTGCGAATCTCCGAGGAGCGCCGGGAAGGCGGCGCCTTCGCTCCCGTTCCAGAGTCGCTGCGTGGGTGAGAAGGAGCCCGGGACGGCGGCATGCTCCGCCTGGGCAACGCCGCCAACGAGCGAGGCGGCCAGCACTACGCCACACCAGCCGAGTCCGCGTCGCGTCGCAACGATCTGCATGAGAGGGCAACCTCCGCGTCTACCCGCGAGCCGCCCCCCGAGTCCCGGCCGCGGTCTCCAGCTTCAGGATCAATGTCTGTCGCCATTCTACTACGGGAGGTGTCGCGCGTGGGCCCCCGTTTGGGGCTCTCCGGCCCATGGGCGCGCCGCCATCCCCCATGTGCAAGCGCCGGCGGAGGAGCAGGATTTTTCTGGAGCTTTTCGGCGCGGGGGGGGCGGCTAGCTCGGTGGGTCCCCGCCGAGGAGGCGGCGGGCCAGGGCGCCAGGATCCCGGGCACGCACCAGGACGAGGGCCGGGCCGAGGGGCGCGCTGCGCCGCAGCACCTCGTGCAGACTGTCCGGGAGCCGCAACGGCTGCTCGTCATCGTCCTCGGCGATCAGCCAGGCGCCCTCCCGCGCCGTCGGGCGCGACGCCCAGTACGCGAAGCTCTGGGTCGGAACGGAAGGCACCACCTCCCGCCCGAGCAGCCAGTTCGGAGCGAAGTCCAGGCCCGCCTGGACCACCAGCAGGTCGTCGCCCACCAAGGTGGCGACGTCGCGATAGAAGGGGCGCACGTCGTGGCCGACGCTCTCCAGGGGATGGAACACGCCGGCGAGGAGCAGCGCCGTGGCGACGCCCAGTGCCAGGGCCGCGCGCCAGGTTCGCTCCAGGTGATGGGAGCGCACCAGGCGTGCGCCGGCCACCGCCAGGAGCGGCGCGGCCAGCAGCGCCACCACGCGCGGCACGTGGTCGATGGCCTCGAGCGACGCCCAGGGCGTCCACAGTCTGGCCAGCAGGGCGTCGAAGCCCGCCAGGGAGAGTGCAGCGGCCGCGGCGAGGACCACGCCGAGGGCGACGCTGGTGGCGGCCAGGAGCTCGCGTCCGATCGCCTCCGCATGCCGCAGCGCTCGCGTTCCGCTGCGCGCGGAGCGCGACCACGAAGCCAGCAGGCGACCGACCAGGAGCGCGAGACCCGGATAGAGCGGCAGGAGATAGAGGTGCCGCTTGGCGGGCAGCGCCGAGAAGAGCAGGAAGGGCGCCACGCACCAGGCCAGGACGAGGGCGTCGGCGCGGCTCCAGGGCGGGCGTCCCAGGGCGAGGAAGGCCGCCGGGAGCAGGGCGACCCAGGGCAGGAAGCCGCTCGGGAAGTCCTTCAGGTAGAACCAGACCGGGCGCTGCTTGTCCACGCCGCCGAGCGGGTGGGCGAGCCCGTGCCCCACCACCAGCTCCCGCGCATAGCCGAGTCCGGCCTCGGCGCTGGCGGCGGCGAGCCAGGCCAGGGCGAGGAGCGCTGCGATGGCCAGGGCGGGGAGCCAGGCCGCCTGGGCCACGGCCCGCGGGCCGCGCGTGAGGGCCAGGTGGCTCGCGATCACCACCCCTGGCACAGCCACGGCCACGGGGCCCTTCACCAGGACCCCGAGCCCCGCGAAGAGGCCGGCGGCGGCGACCCAGCGGGCGTCGGCCCCGAGGCCCATGGGACGCGTCTCCTCGGCGCGCCAGTAGGCGTAGAGGCTGGCCGTCGTGCAGGCGGTAAGGAGCGCGTCGAGGTTCGCGCGCAGGGCCAGGCCCAGGAACATCTCCGAGGAGGCGAGGACGACGGCCGCCGCCAGACCGGCGCGCGTTCCGTACAGGCGTCGGCCCAGGGCGAAGGCGAGCGCCACGGCGAGGGCGCCCCCCAGCACCGAGGGCGCCATGCCCGCCGCGGCGAGATCCATGCCAAGCTCGTGCAGGGCCGCCGCCACCCAGAAGAAGCCCGGCGGCTTGTGGGCATAGACGGCGCCGTTCAGGTGCGGGACGAGCCAGCTCCCCCCTTCGGCCGCCATCTCCCGGGCGACCTCCACGTAGCGGTGCTCGTCGGTTCGCCAGAGGTCGCGCTGGCTGGCGCCGAGGGCGAAGAGCGCGAGGGCGGCCAGGAAGACGCCGGAAACGCCGAGCGAGAGACGGCGCATGCGAGGCCAGGATCGCAGGCGGCTCACGGAAGACCCCTCTTCGCGCCTCATCGGACGGGCGTGGGGTTGGGTTAACCCAGCCCGGGGCCCGGGACCGGCGGCCCATGACGAAGCCTTCATCCGGGAATGGCGGGGGTGGCGCCGGGCCGGAGGCCGTGCCGGCTTTTCCCGCTGCGGCCCACGCAGTAGGCTGCCCGGCGTGGACCGTCACGCCTTCCGCCGGGCCGTCGAGGCGCGCCGCTTCGAGGCCATGATCGCCTGCTTCGCGCCGGACGCGCGCCTCCACAGCCCCGTCACGTTCCGCCCCTTCGAGGGGCGCGACGCCATCGCACGGCTCCTGGCGATCCTGCTCGAGGTGTTCCAGGACTTCCGCTACACGGACGAGCTCGAGGCGCCGGACGGAACCCTCGCCCTCATCTTCCGCGCGCGAGTGGGCGAGCGCGAAGTGGAAGGCCTCGACCTGGTGCGTTTCGACGCCACCGGCGCGATCCGCGACTTCACCGTGATGGTGCGCCCGCGCTCCGCCCTGGAGGCGTTGCTCCAGGCCGTGGCGCCACGCCTTTCCGCGACCAAGAGTAGATAGGCACTGATGCCCCGTGCGACGTGACCCCGGTCACGCCGCCGGGCGTGGCCTCCCTCTAGGTTCGCTTCGTCGAATGGGGACGGGGAGCGGGCCTCTCTCGCGCCGGCGCGTCGTACGCGGACGCCGGTCGGCGACGAGTGGCCTCGAGACGGAGGGAATGGATGCGTCCTGCGCGCTCGGTGCTGCTGGCTGGTTTCGCCCTTCTCCTCTTCGCTTCGCTTCCGGCGTCGGCGCTCCGCGTCGTCCCGAGCACGACGGCCACCTTCGGGTGGGAGCGGGCCCGGGGGCCCGTGGCGGGGTACGCCGTCTACGTGTCCCGCGACGGCGACACCTTTCCGCCCGTTCCCGAGGCGGTGACGGGCCAAGACCAGACCCAGGCCATCCTCGACGGCCTGCCCGGCGAGACGATCCTGGTGCGCGTGGCGGCCTACGACCGCAGGGGTGGGCTCGGCCCGTTCTCGCCCATCTCGGAGCCGATCGTGTTCTCGGACGGGACGGAGCTGGATCTCGACCTCGACGACGATGGCAGCCCGGATCTGATCTGCACCACCGTGCCGCGCTAGCCTACGCCCCTCGACGCGTTGGGGGGCGTGTGCTTCCTTGCGGCCATGCTCGACCCGCGTCGGCTCGCGACGGACCGGGAGGCGATCGCCGAGAGCTGTCGGCGGCGGGGTGTCGCGGCGGATCTCGACGCGGCCATCGCCGGCTACGAGCGGGTGGCTGCGCTGCGCAGCGAGCTCGGCGAGGCGAACCGGCGTCGCAACGAGCACCAGCAGGGGGGGCGCCGCAAGCTCGCACCCGCGGAGCGCGAGGCCCACGTGGCCGAGGGCCGGCGCTTGAAGGACGAGACGGCCCGCGTCGAGGCGGCACTCGCCGCCGCCGAGGCGACGCTTCGCGAGGCCATGCTCGGCATCCCGAACCTCGTGCACCCGGAGGTGCCGGCCGGCGGCGAGGAGGCTTCGCGCGAGCTGCGACGGGTGGGCAAGCCCCGGGAGTTCGACTTCCGGGCCCTCGACCACGTGGAGCTCGGCCGCCGGCTGGACCTGCTGGACTTCGAGGGCGCCACCCGGGTGGCGGGCACCAAGTTCTACTACCTGAAGAACGAGGCCGTGCTGCTCGAGCTCGCGCTCCAGCGGCTGGCCTTCGATCTGCTGCGCGCCGAGGGCTTCACCCTGTTCGCCACCCCGGACCTGGCGCGCCCGGAGATCGTGGACGGGATCGGCTTCAATCCGCGCGGGCCCGAGACCCAGATCTACTCGCTGACGAACGCGGAGCTCTGCCTGATCGGGACCGCCGAGATCACGCTGGGTGGCCTGTACGCGGACGCCCTGCTGGAGGAGGGGGCCCTGCCGCTCAAGCTGGCGGGCGTCTCCCACTGCTTCCGCACCGAGGCGGGCGCCGCGGGGCGCGAGAGCAAGGGTCTGTACCGCGTGCACCAGTTTACCAAGGTGGAGATGTTCGCCTTCACCCGCCCCGAGGACTCGGAGGCCATGCACGAGCACCTGCTGGAGCTCGAGGAGCGGCTCTTCGCGGTTCTCGAGGTGCCCTACCGGGTGCTCGACATCGCGGCGGGGGACCTGGGAGCCCCGGCGTACCGCAAGTTCGACCTCGAGGCCTGGATGCCCGGTCGCGGCGAGCAGGGCGGCTGGGGCGAGGTGACGAGCACCTCCAACTGCACCGACTACCAGGCGCGGCGCCTGGGCATCCGCTTCCGTCGCGTGGAGGGCAAGCGCACCGAGATGGTGCACATGCTGAACGGCACCGCCGTGGCCGTGCCCCGTGCGCTGATCGCCCTGCTCGAGAACCACCAGCAGCGGGACGGCTCGGTTGCGATCCCCGCGGCGTTGCGGCCCTACACGGGCTTCGCGGTCATTGGCGCGCAGTAGCCTGATCCTCGGCACCGCCGGGCACATCGATCACGGCAAGTCGGCGTTGGTCCGGGCGCTGACCGGGGTGGACCCCGACCGCCTGCCCGAGGAGAAGGCCCGGGGCATCACCATCGAGCTGGGCTTCGCGGAGCTGGATCTCGGCGCCGGCCTGCGCCTCGGCGTGGTGGACGTGCCGGGCCACGAGCGCCTGGTGCGCACCATGGTAGCCGGGGCCACCGGCATCGACCTCGTGCTGCTCGCGGTGGCCGCGGACGAGGGCGTGATGCCCCAGACCCGGGAGCACGTGGCCATCTGCGATCTCCTGGGCCTGGCCCAGGGCGTCGTGGCGCTCACCAAGATCGACACGGTCTCCCACGACGTGGCGAGCCTGGCGACCGACGAGGTGCGCGAGCTGCTGGCCGGGACTTTGCTGGCGGACGCTGCGGTGGTGCCCGTGGCGGCGCCCAGCGGCGAAGGGCTCGACGCGCTGCGCGCGGCCCTGGCCACCGCAGCGCGCGGGGCGGCGGCGCGCACGCCGCGCAGCGGCCCGCCGCGTCTGGCCGTGGACCGCGCCTTCAGCATGCGCGGCTTCGGGACGGTGGTGACGGGGACGCTGGTGGGCGCGCCCCTGGCGGTGGGCGACGCGGTGGAGCTCCTCCCCACGGGCCGGCGGGGCCGGGTGCGCGGCCTCCAGCAGCACGGCGCGGCGCTCGGGCGCGTCGAGCCCGGGGCGCGTTGCGCGGCGAATCTGCAGGGTGTCGAGCTCGCCCAGGTCCGGCGCGGCGACGTGCTGACGCTGCCCGAGGCCCTGGCGACGACCCGACTCCTGGACGGGACGCTGTGCTGGCTCCCCGAGGCACCACGTCTCGAGCGGTCGATCGCCGTGGAGCTGCTGACCGGCACCGCCGAGCGACGCGCGCGCCTGGCCCCGATCGGGCGCGCCCCGCTGGCTCCCGGCGGCGCCGGCTTCGCCCGCCTGCACGTGCACGGAGAGCCCCTCGCCCTCCTGCCCGGCGACCGCTTCGTGGTGCGCGGCTTCGCGCGCACCACCACG
>JBFIML010000096.1:0-6680 GCA_041611735.1 Myxococcota bacterium
CGATCCAGCGGCGGTTGCGCTCGTCCCGCGCCTCCCGCATGCGGCGCTCGACGTCTGCCAGCGGGAGTCTGCGGAACTCGGCCAGGTGCTCCGCCAGGCTCGCGGCCACGTCGGCGTAGGACGTGTCGAGCGCGCTCATGGGGCAACGAGGATCGGCGCAGCCCGGCGGGGAGTCAAGCCCCGCGCGCGCGCTGGACCTCCTTCGTTTGCCTATGCTCGCTTCTGGTGTGCGGCATCCTCGGCATCCTGCAGGACCACGGACCGGTGGATCGGACCCGGCTCGAGCGCATGCTGGCGCGTCTGCACCACCGCGGTCCCGACCGCCGGGAGCTCTGGACCGACGGCCCGATCGGGCTGGGACACACCCGCCTCGCCATCATCGACCTCGAGGGCGGACGCCAGCCGATGGCCAACGAGGACGGCGCCGTTCGAGTCAGCTTCAACGGCGAGATCTACAACCACCGGGAGCTGAGACGACGACTCGAGGGCGCGCACCGCTTCGCCACGCGCTCGGACACCGAGGTCCTGGTGCACCTCTATGAGGAGCATGGGCCGCAGCTGGTCGAACGCTTGCACGGCTTCTTCGCCTTCGCCCTGTGGGACGCAGCGCGGCGACGGCTCGTACTGGCGCGCGACCGGCTCGGCAAGAAGCCGCTCTACTTCGCCCGGGAAGCTGGCCGCTTCGCCTTCGCCTCCGAGGTGAAGGCCGTGCTCGCTGCGCGGACCGAGGCGCCGGAGGTGGACGCGCTGGCCCTGAACGACGCGCTGGCCCTGCGCTACGTCCGGGCCGGGCGCTCGGGCATCCGCGGCATCGAGGCCGTCCTCCCCGGAGAGGTGATCGTGATCGAAGGGGGAGTGGTCGCCCGACACCGCTACTGGCAGCCGCCGCGGCCCGGCGAGAGCGAGCTCCTCGCCCCGGACGAAGACGCCCTGGCGAAGGACTTTCGCGAGCGCTTCGACGCCGCGGTGGCGTGCCGGCTGGAGGCCGACGTGCCCCTGGGCCTGCTGCTGTCGGGCGGGATCGACTCGACTGCCGTCTTGGAGTCTCTGGCGCGCCAGGCCGCGGCACGCGTCCGCACCTTCACCGTGGGGTTTTCCCGGGAGAAGGAATCCGAGGCGGTCTTCGCGCGCGCCGCCGCCGAGCACTTTCGAACCGAGCACACGGAGTTCACCCTCACCGAGAACGACCTGCTCGAGCACCTGGAACGGCTGCTCCCGAAGCTCGACGAGCCCTTCGGCGACCCTTCGTTCCTACCGACCGCGCTGATCTGCGAGGCCGCGCGCCGCGAGGTCACCGTGTGTCTGACCGGCGACGGAGGCGACGAGCTGCTTGGCGGCTACACCCGCTATCGGCAGACCCTGGCTCGCGCACCCCGCGAGCCCACTGCGACGGCCGTTCGCCTGCAGCGCTGGCTGGCACCGAAGCTGCCGCGTCATGCCCTCAAGGGCTGGAAGCTCGCGCGTGCCCTCGACGAAGCCACGCACAGCCCGGAGCAGAGCTACATCGCGCGCCTCGTCTCGGCGGATCTACGCCTGCGCTCGGACCTGCTCGGTCCCCGGGCCCGGGAGGTCTTCGAGGCGGACGGCGCGCCGCTCGACGGCCCCGAGCGCGCGCTCCTGCTGGACCTCGAGGGCGAAGGGGACCTCGCAGCGCGCATGATGGCCCTGGACCAGCGCCACTACCTCCCGGGCCTGATCCTGACCAAGGCCGACCGCGCCAGCATGGCGGCGAGCCTCGAGCTGCGCAGCCCCTTTCTGGATTCAGACCTGGTCGAGTGGGCCGCCCGTGTTCCCGTGTCGGCCAAGCTGAGCCCGGAAGGTACCAGCAAGCGCCTCGTGCGGCGCGCTCTCGAGGGGCGCGTGCCCGGTGAGCTGCTGACGCGTTCCAAGAAGGGCTTCGGCCCGCCGATCGGCCGCTGGTTCCGCCGGGAACTGGGCCCCCAGGTCGAGGACTACCTGCTCGGGAGCCGCCTGGCCGCCGACGGCTGGCTCGAGGCGCGTGCGCTCCGGGCCGCCGTGAGCGCGCACCGACGCAAGGCCCGCAACCTGGGCGAGCTGCTCTGGACGCTGCTCTGCCTGGAGGCCTGGTACCGCACCTGGGTGCGACCCGCGACGGACGCCGGGATCGACCCCGGCGGAGCGGGTCCCCTCATGTCGGCGCCGGCGCAGCACCCGACGTGAGCAGAATCGCCTCGATGCGCTCCGCGCGTCGCGCCCAGGCGTAGGCCTCGGCGGCCGCGCGCGCCGCGCCGCCGAGGGTCCGGCCCAGGGCCGGGTCCAGCGCCCGCCGGACGGCCGCAGCGAGGTCCCCCGGCGAGCCCGAAGCGGCGATCACCGCCGTCTCCCCATCGCGGAGGATGCTGGTCAGAGCGGGAGACGGGGCCGCGACGATGGGAGTGCCCGTGCCCATCGCCTCGAAGAGCTTGAGGGGCGAGGTGTAGCGCTGGGAGCGGGACCCGTCGGCTGCGGGCAGCACGATGAGATCGGCCCGGGCGAGCTCTCGAGCGACCTCGGAGGGCGTGCGCTGTCCCGTGAAGCGGATGCGGGAGGCGATCGAGTCATCCGCGCAGACGAGGCTGCGCAGACGCTGGAACTCCTTCAGCGGATGGCCGCCCACGAGGGTGAGGGCGACGCACTGGGGGAGCTCGCGCATCATGTGCACGAGATTCTCCACTGCTTTGTGACGATAGAGGCTGCCGGCGTACACGATGTGGAACTCGCCCTCGAAGGAATGCGCGACGCCGCGGAAGCGCTCGAGATCCACACCGTCGGGAATCACCGTCGGAGCCGCCACCGAGAAAGCCTGGGCGAGGTCCTCGGCCAGCGGCCGGCTGATGGCCACGAGCGCGTCGGCTTCCCAGGCGATGCGCTGCTCCTCAGCCCGGATCTCCGCCGCCCTCCTCTGGTGTCCGCTCTCCCGGGCCAGGACGTGCTCGAGGTTGTGGAACTCGTAGACGATGGGTGTCCTCGCGCGCAGGATGCGACGCAGACCCAGTGCGCTCAGCGTCTGGCGTCGCTGTCTGGCGTAGAAGGCAGTTCCGCCGTCGTCGCGCCGCAGATATCCGGCGAGCCTTCTGCGGAAATCGAGCCCGGCCAGCCTCTTGTGACGGAAGGGCACTGCCCGGATCGCAAGCCCCTCCGGAAGCTCGCGTCCCAGCGTCCGGGCTGCCTCGTCCGCGGGATCCGCCCCGGCCTTGCTCCGCCGCGGGTGCAGAACCACCCGGTGACCCCGCTCGGCCAGGGCGCACGCCGTGTGGAGGATCTGGATGGCGTGGGCCATGGGAGAAGGCAGCTCGAACAGCTGGACGAAAACGATCCTCACGACCGGATCCTAGGCAACGGACCCACCCGAGACGACCCCGAGCCGGAGCCTCCAGGCCGAACGAGTTCCGGTGACCCTCGAGGACGAGTCACACCATCGAGAACCCCCGGGACCTGGACCAATCGTTGGGGCTTCCGGCTCGACGGTTGCCGCGACTCCTGGTGCACACGTAGGTTCCCACCCATGACCTACGTACTCGTCCACGGCGGCGGGACGACCGCACGCTTCTGGGACCGCCTCGTTCCTCATCTGGACCGGTCGGCCCTGGCGGTCGACCTGCCGGGTCGCAACGACAAGCCCGCCGACCTGGCGACCCTCACCGTCGAGGAGGAGGTGGCGTCGGTGGTTGCGGACGTGGAGGCCGCCGGCCTCCGGGGGCCGCTGGTCCTGGTGGCCCACTCCTCCGGAGGCCTGGTCGCTCCGGGAGCGGTGGCCGGACTCGCGGGCCGCGTGACCCACGTCGTGCTCAACGCAGCGCTGATCCCGCCCGAAGGCGGCTGCGGGCTCGACTGCATGAAGCCGAAGCATCGCGCGCACCTGGTCCACGCGATCGAGCGGGCCCGTCGCGACGGCACGGGGATCACCCTCCCGGGACCTCCGGAAGATCCGGAGGCCTTTCGATGGGCCTATGGCGGCGATCCGCTCGACGACGCCACGCTGGCCTTCATGACGGATCCCGTGCGATGCGTACGGGACACGGTGCACCACTATTTCCAGCCGGTGTTCTGGTCCCTGGCCGCCGACGTTCCAGTGACCTACATCGTGAACGAGCGCGATCGGCCCGTCCCCGCGGCCTTACAGAAGGAGATGGTCACCCGGCTTCCGAGGCCACCGGCCATCGTCCGACTCGACACGGGCCACGTGCCCTCGGTGACGCAACCCGAGAGCTTTGCCCGGGTGCTCGCCTCGGTTCCGACGCAGTAAGGAGTGAGCAGCCGGCGGCACCGTAGGAGACATCGCGTCCTCAGTGAACCTTTGCACCGGCCTCGCTTGGGAGGCTCTCGGCCAAGCTGGGCGGTGCCGGCCTCGGCACCGTCCGGGGCGAGCCGGGGGAGATCAACCATCGCCGGCGCCCGGTGAGGCTTCCTCCACCACCTCGTACACCCGCACCGGGTCGTGGAGACCCTTGACCTCGATCTCGCCGCGCTCCTTGCAGGGGATCTCACCCTGGACCAGCGCCCGGGTCAGATGGCTGATGAGCACTTTCCCCGGCTCGTAGTGGTCCTGGATCCGCGCCGTCACGTTCGTCTGGTTCCCGTTGGCCGAGTAGGTGGAAGGGGGTCTGGATGCCCTCCGCGAACCAATTCTCCCGCAGCTCGGCCATGCGCCGCTGCATGGACAGGGCCATCCGCACGGCCCTGAGCGCATGGTCCTCGTCGCTCGTGGCCGCGGGAGCGCGGGAGCCGCGAAGAAGATCATGATGCCGTCGCCTACGAACTGGTTTACGGTGGCCTTGAAGGAGTCGGCGATGGCGACCATTTCGGAGATGTAATCGTTCAGCAGCGCCGAGAGATCACGGGGTGCGACCCTCGACTGCGCTACGGAACGTGCCCGACCCGGGCCAGGTAGGCCCGCACCCCCTCGTTCTCCTTCAGGACCGCCAGCAGGTCCCGTGCGATCAGGTCGTACCCATGAGCATTGGTGTGGGCGACATCCGCCTGCATGTACATCTCGCCGAACGTATCCATCGGGAGGTATACCCGCTCTCCGGGCGAGGCCTCCACGCGGAAGCGTCGCACATCGGGCACATCCAGGCCCTCCCACAGCCCTGGAGTGCCGCTGTTCGTATAGACGTAGAAGACCACCGATCCCGGCTCCAGACTTGCGGTGTAGGACCAGACCTGGTCCCCTGGCTTCTGGTCACCGTGCGTGCCGTCGTCGTACATTGCGACCCGATTCGGCTCTCCATTTCCGAGTTGCGGATGGGTTCCCGCAATGAAGAGCGCCTGCGGAACAGGGTGGACACCGGAGTACACGCGGAAAACCACCTGTACACCCTCGCGCTCTGCGACCGCACGAAAGGCCGCGGGTCGGAGGCCCAGCCTCTGCTCGAATTCAGAAACGATCCGGGCTCGCGCCTGGTCGATTCTGGCCTTGCTGTCCACCAATGAAACCTGCTCCTCGTTCGAGATGCGCTGTAGAATCCTGCGATGCGGCGTATTCCACAGCTCGTTGAAGATCAGGACGGCATCCACTCCGTGACCTCGGATCCGATCGATCATTCGAAGGATGTTCTCTTCATAATCGTCTGGCGAAACCCGAGTGTACGGCTCCAATTCTTCGTAGTCGGCCGTCTCGCTTGCCCACCTACCGGCCCACGCTGCGGCGAGGGTTCCCTCAGCCGAGGCGAACTTCTGCAGGTGGTCCCCGATTTCCAGCGGCGGCTCGGCATTCACGGTCTTGGCGACATGAAGCAACAGCTCGAAGACCTCGCTCCGTTCCAGGAGCCGCCTCAATCGTCTGGCCGTGGTCTTGCCTTCTTCTACAACGTCTTTGTCTCGCCATCCCGAGACCACGGCGTCGTTCATTGCAAACGCAATCGTGACCAGGTCAGGATCGAACCTTTCGAGGGCTCTCGGCAGCAACCGCCGTCCCTGGAAGGAGGAGTAGCCCAGGACTCCGAGGTTGAAGACCTCGAAATTCGCTCTTGGGTACTCACTGGCCAGGAGAACGTGAAGACGCTGAGGGTAGGCTTGATCCTGCCCTACGTTGGCGCCGAAGGTCCAAGAATCGCCCAGGCAGACGATGCGGTAGACAGATGCTGCTTTTCCGGAAGGCCACTCGACATCTCGATATCCCTCCGAGTTGATCGAGATTTCCCACATTGGCTTGCCGCGTAGTGAAGCTGGAAGGATCGGAAGGAACCGGATGGGAAGAGACCTGCGCTCGTCCTCCCTCTGAACGGGGCCGTAGACATCCACGTACTTGCGCGTGACGTTGGGTCGATTCCTCCACAGAAGAGATTCGTCCTTTTCGAGGATCCGCAAGCCATCGATCCAGGGCGGGATCGCTGCGAAGCCTTGGCCCGCATCGTAGGGTAGGGGAATTGCGTCGACCATGGAGTTGCGGATCCCATAGACGACTCTGATGAGTACCTCGGCCAGCACGAGCACGACAAGCGTTGCCGCGACGACCTTCAGCAACTCTCCCAATCGACCCTTGACGACGCTCATGCCCGCATTTCCTCTCGCTGTCGGATTCACTCGCTGTCTGGAGACGGGTCCGCAGGCAACCAAAGGTATCCTAGAATGCCCGCGCCGAGGAAGCTCCACACCGTGTGGGGGACCCAGGTGCACGCGCAACCCCCGACCTCGTCGTCTGCTTTCGTGAGCGACGAACTCAGCCGCAACGGTTGCTC
>JBFIML010000097.1:0-6311 GCA_041611735.1 Myxococcota bacterium
CCAGGCGGCAGTCGGCCACCAGGGCACAGGGCACGTCGGGCGCCCGGGCGAGAACCAGCCCCCAGGGGTCCACGATCATGGAGCGGCCATGGCTGGCGCGGCCCGGCGCGTGCAGGCCCACCTGGGCGGGCGCCAGCACGACGGCCTGGTGCTCGATGGCCCGGGCCCGCAGCAGGACCTCCCAGTGGTCGCGTCCCGTCTCCCGGGTGAAGGTGCTCGGCACCGCCAGCCAGCGGGCGCCGCGCTCGGCCAAGGCCCGGTAGAGCTCCGGGAAGCGCAGGTCGTAGCAGACCGAGAGCCCGAGCCTGCCGAAAGGGGTCTCCACCACCACGGGCTCGTCGCCCGGCGCCACGTGGTCCGACTCCCGGTAGCTTCCGCCGCCCTGCGCGGCGAGGTCCACGTCGAAGAGGTGGATCTTGCGGTAGACGGCGGCGACCTCGCCGCGGTCGTCGAGCACCACGCAGGTGTTGTGCACGAGCGCGTCACCGGGGATCGCCTCGGGAAAGGTGCCGCCCACCAGCCAGACGCGATGGCGGCGCGCCAGCTCCCGCAGCGTGCCCACGATCTCGCCGTCGAGCCCCTGGGCGCACGGGATCGGCTCGCCCTCGGGCCGCAGGAAGGCGAAGTTCTCGGGCAGCGCCACCAGCTCGGCGCCCGCCTCGACCGCCTCTGCCACCAGCGCCCGCGCCGCCTTCAGGTTGGCCGGCAGGTCCGGCGTGGAGGTCATCTGGACGACACCGACGCGCACGCGGCGAGGATACCTTGACGCGCCGAGCGCTGCTGACTAGACCGGCGCCAGCGAGGGGAGGACGGGATGAAGCGCTTCGGACCGGACCACGACATCCGCCTCGAGCTGGGCGGCGCGCTGGCGCCGCCCCTGGCTCGCGGCCACGGGGCGACCCGGGCGGAGCTGCGCCGGCATGCACGCGAAGGCCGACGCGTGGTGGCCGGGCTCCTGGGGCGCGACGCCGCGTCGGGCTTCCTCCAGGTGGTGCGGCGCCAGGCGGGGCTGCGCGCAGTGGAGCAGGCAGCCCGCCGCTGGCGGCGCCGGCGGCCAGCGGACCTCGTGCACGTGGGGATCGGCGGCTCGGCCCTCGGCGCGGAGACCCTGTTCCGGGCCCTGGCGCACCCCTTCCACAACGCGCTCCCGGACCGCCGTCGCCGCGGGCCGCGGGTGCACTTCGTGGACAACGTGGACCCCGAGCGCATCGCGGCCCTGCTGGAGACGCTCGACCTGCGCCGCACGCTGGTCCACGTGGTCTCCAAGTCCGGCACCACGGTGGAGACGGCGGCGGGCTTCCAGCTCCTGCGCGAACGCCTGGCGCGGAGTTTGCGCGGCGGCTGGGCCGACCACTGCATCTTCACCACCGGCCGGGGTGCGCTGCGCGAGCTGGCCCGGGCCGAGGGCGTCGAGGTGCTGGACTTCCCGGAGGACGTGGGCGGACGCTACTCGGTCTTCACCGCGAGCGGGCTCCTGACGCCGGCCGTGGCGGGCGTGGACGTTGCGACGCTCCTGGGCGGAGCGCGGCGCATGCTGGCGCGCATCCGGCGCGCGCCGGCAGGCAACCCGGCCGCCCTGGCCGCGGCGCTGGCCTTCCTGCTGGAGACGCGCCGGGGCAAGCCGATCCAGGTGCTGATGCCCTATGCGGACGCCCTCGAGCCGCTAGCGCGCTGGTACGTGCAGCTCGCCGCGGAGAGCCTGGGCAAGCGCCGCCGCCGGGGCCGGGGGGTGGGCCCGACACCGCTCCCGGCGCGAGGCACCAGCGACCAGCACTCGCAGGTGCAGCTCTTCGTGGAGGGCCCGGCGGACAAGCTGGTGACCTTCGTGGTGGCGCGCCGGGCGCGACGCGAGCTCCGCATGGGCGGCGGGGAGCCCGCGCCCTACCTGCGCGGCGTCCGGCTGGGAGATCTGCTGCGTGCCGAGCAGGAGGGAACCGCCATCGCCCTGGCCCGGGCCGGGCGCCCCACGACCACCTGGGTGCTGCCGGCGGTGGATCCCTGGAGCCTGGGCCAGCTGCTCCTCGCGCTGGAGCTCCAGACGGCGATCCACGCGGCGCTGCTGGGCGTGGACGCCTTCGACCAGCCGGGCGTCGAGGCGGGCAAGCTGGCAGCCTTCGCCCTGATCGGGCGCCAAGGCTACGAGGCCGAGCGCCGCCGCATCGCGCGCGCGCGCCCGCCGCGCTGGACCGTCTGACTGGGTCAGGCTCCTACTCCCGCCCGTTGCGGCGGAACTCGCTCGGGTCGATGCCGGTGCGGCGGATCACGTCGTAGAAGTCCTTGCGGTCCTTGCGGGCGAGCCGCGCGGCCCGGCTGATGTTGCCCTGGCAGCGCCGCAGGAGCCCCACCACGTAGCGCGTCTCGAAGGCGCGCTTGGCCTCGCGGAAGGACGGCACCTGTTCGGCGTCGTCCGCGGCGAGGGCCAGGGCCTCGGCGCTGACCGCCCCGTCCTGGCACAGCTGCAGCGCGTTGCGGATGCGCTCGCGGAGCTCCGCCGCGTTGCCCGACCAGGGCTCCTCGAGAAGCGCCGCCCGGGCCCCCGGCGTGAAGCCGATCGGCCGCTGCCCCAGCTCCCGGGCAAGGCTGGCCAGGAAGTGCGCCGCCAGGGGCAGCACGTCCTCGGGACGCTCCGCCAGGGGCTGCAGACGGATCTCCTGGTGCGGGCGGTCCGCGAAGAGCCGTGCGGCTTCGGGCGCGCTCGCGATCGCGATCAGGCGGACGCGCACGCTGCGCTCGGCCCCCTCCCCCTCGGGGCGGTAGCGGCCCTCGGTCAGGGCGCGGGTCAAGAGCGCCCGGGGTCCCGGCCCCAGGGCCTCGATCCCCTCCAGGACCAGGGTTCCCTCCCCGGCGCGCTCCAGGGCGCCCAAGTGGGCCTCCGGCAGGGCCGGAAATGTCCCCGCCGCGCACCCGAAGAGCTCCCGGGCCTGCAAGGGCTCCGGAATCCCGGCGCAGAGCACCGTCTCCAGAGGCGCCGACGCTCGCCGGCTCCAGCCCCGGATGGCGTGGGCGACCAGGGTGCGGCCGGACCCCGGAGGGCCCGAGATCAGCACCGGCAGCTCGGCCCGGGCTGCCGCCAGGGCCTGCTCGAGCACCCGCTGGCTGGCGGCGCTCGCCGCGATCCAGCGGTCGTCCCGACGGCGGCCGACGCGAGCGTCGCGTCCCGGCGTTTCGTGCGCATCTCCGTCGGAACGAGGAGTGATGCGTTGCGGGGGAATCGGATGTTGCACGTGGCCGAAGTCGGTCATCCCGCTCCTCCGTGCCCCGCTCTCGGGGCGGCCAAAAGCTATGAATAAACAGGGGCTTTGTCAACACATTTGCGGCCCCGGAAGGAAGCCCGGCGCGGTTGACGGCGGCCGAGGGCCCGTGGTACCCGGTCGCCCACGTGTCGCCCGAAGCCCCCACCCCTCGCCCGCCCCGGCCCGTCCGGGTCCTTTCCGACGCACTGGTGGACCAGATCGCGGCGGGGGAGGTGGTGGAGCGGCCGGCCTCGGTGGTGAAGGAGCTGGTAGAGAACGCGGTGGACGCCGGGGCCCGGCGCGTCCGCGTGGAGATCCGGGAGGGCGGGGCGGCCCTCGTGGCGGTCGCCGACGACGGGGTCGGGATGGCACCCGAGGACGCGCGCCTCGCCCTGGCGCGGCACGCCACCAGCAAGCTCGGCAGCGCCGAGGACCTGGCGCGCATCGGGACCTTCGGCTTCCGGGGCGAGGCGCTCCCGGCCATCGCCTCGGTCTCGCGCCTGCGCCTGCGAACGCGCACGGCCGAGGCCTCCGAGGCCTTCGAGCTGCGCGTCGAGGGCGGCCGCCTGGTGGAGGCGCGCAGCGCCCCGGGCCCGCCCGGGACGCGCGTCGAGGTGACGGAGCTGTTCGGGAACGTCCCCGCCCGGCGCAAGTTCCTGAAGACCGAGGCCACGGAGTGGGGGCACGTGGCGGACTGGCTGGCGCGCGCGGCCCTGGCGCTCCCGGACATCCACTTCGACGTGCAGCGCAACGACCGGCCCGCGGTGGCCTGGCCGGCCGTGAAGAGCCCCCTGGACCGGGTGGCCGCGGTGCTCTCGGAGCGCGAGGCCGAGGCGCTGGTGGTCGTGGAGGCCGTCGCCGGGGCGGCGCGGCTGCACGGCTTCGCATCGCGGCCGGACCGGCACCGGCCCAACACGGCGGGGATCCATCTCTTCGTGAACCAGCGGCCGGTGCGCGACCGGCTGCTGCGGCACGCGCTCCTCGAGGCCTATCGCGACGTGCTGCCGCGCGGGCGCTTCCCCACGGCGCTCCTCTTCCTCGCGCTTCCGCCCGCGGCGGTGGACGTGAACGTGCACCCGGCCAAGTGGGAGGTGCGCTTCGCCGAGCCGGGGGCCGTACACAAGCTAGTGTCGGACGCGGTACGCCAGGCGTTGGGGCGGCGTCAGTGGCTGGGAGGGCGGGGGCCCGAGCCGGGCCGGAGCCCCGGGCCGGCTCCGCCCGGGCGGGTCGGCGAGGCGACGCCCGGCGACTGGGCGCTGGCCGGCGCACCCGCTCCCGCCGCGACCGCCGCTGAGAAGGGGACCGAGGGCCGACCCCTGCGCTTCGCCGAGCTGCGTCCCCTGGGCCAGCTCCTGGCCACCTACCTCCTGCTCGAGGGGCCGGAGGGGCTCCTGCTCCTGGACCAGCACGCGGCCCACGAGCGGGTGCTCTTCGAGGGGCTGCGCGCGGCGTGGGGGAGGGGGGGCGTCGGGCGGCAGCCGCTGCTGGTGCCCGAGACCCTGGAGCTGTCGCCGGGCGAGGCGTCGCGCCTGGCGGAGGCGGCCGACGCCCTCGAGCGCCTGGGCTTCGAGGTGGAGCCCTTCGGCGCGTCGGCGGTGGTGGTGCGGGCGCTGCCGGCGCTGCTGGCGGGCCGCGACCCGGTGGGGCTCGTGCGCGGGCTGGCGGACCAGCTGGCGGCGTCGCCGGAGGGCGGGTTGGGCGTCGAGGCGGCGGACCGCATCTTCGCGAGCCTCGCCTGCCACGCCGCGCGCCGGAAGGGCGACCGCCTGGCGCCGGACGAGCAGCGGGCGCTCCTCGCGGCCCTGGACGGCATCCCCTGGTCGCCCACCTGCCCCCACGGCCGTCCCGTCGCCGTGCCCCTCGGGCTCGCGGAGATCGAACGCCGCTTCGGGAGGCGCTAAACGGGGACGTTCCCAACTCCCCGTCCCCGCTATCTTCCCGCGGCCATGGCAGCCAACTCGCGCAGACCGGTGGTGGTACTGACGGGCCCGACGGCTGCGGGCAAGAGCGCGCTCGCCCTGGATCTCGCCGCGCGCCTGGGCGGCGAGATCGTGAACGCGGACTCCATGCAGGTCTACCGTCACCTGGACATCGGGACCGCGAAGCCCTCCCTGAGCGACCGGGCCCGCGTGCCCCACCACCTGATCGACGTGGTCACCCCCGACGCCCGCTACGACGCCGCTCGCTACGCCCGCGACGCCCGCGCCGCCGCCACGGCCATCCACGCCCGGGGCCGCCTCACCGTCCTTTGCGGCGGTACGGGCCTCTACGTGCGCGCCTTCCTGGAAGGCCTCCTCGACGCGGGCGGGGCCGATCCCTCGCTGCGGGAGCAGCTCGAGGCGGAGGCGCGCGCGGCCCGCGAGGCCGGCGACGCGACGCTCCTGCACCGTCGCCTCGCGGCGTGCGATCCGGAGAGTGCGGACCGCATCCACCCCCACGACGAGCGGCGCCTGGTGCGCGCCTTCGAGATCGCGCTCCGCACCGGACGCCCGGCCTCGGTCCTGCGCCGGGAGCACGGCCGCGTGCGCGGTCCGTTCCGCGCCCTCTACCTGGTGATCGACCCGGGCCGCGAGGATCTCGACGGCCGCATCGACGCGCGCTGCACCCGCATGATCGAGCAGGGTCTCCTGCAGGAGGTGCGGGATCTCCAGCAGCGCGGCTACGGGCGCCACCTGCGCCCGCTCCAGGCCATCGGCTACCGCCACATGTGGCCGGTGGTGGACGGCCACGAGACCCTGGCGAACGCGCTCCAGGCCATGCAGCACGACACGCGCCGCTTCGCCCGGCGTCAGCGCACCTGGTTCCGCGCCGTCGCCCACGCGATCTGGCTGCACCCCCAGGACCGCGACGGCCTCGCCAAGCGCGTGGACGAGTTCCTGGCCAGCGCGGAGCCGCGAGCGTAGGGCGGCCTAGAACCCGCCCGGCGAGACGTAGTCTACGCCCGCGCGGACGCGGAAGGCCGGGATCTCGTAGTCGAGCAGGGCCTCGCGCTGCTCGGGCAGGTCGAAGATCGGATCGAGCTCCGTCTCGAAGGGCAGCAGGAAGATCCCGGGCAGGAGCTCCAGGAGACCCGCCACC
>JBFIML010000098.1:0-5887 GCA_041611735.1 Myxococcota bacterium
GCGGCTCCGGGTCGACCTACCTGCGGAACTTCACCTTGATGTCCCTGGGCGTCGCGTTGACAAAGGCCTCGGATTCTCCGCCCGCAATGGCGAGGACGGATGCATCGCCCGTGAAGCGCACGACGATCTCCTCGCCTGCCGGAGGAGCGTCGAACTCACAGCTCACCACGACATTGTCGGTGCCCTGTTCCGAGGCGTACCAGGCCACTGGCGCGACGATGAAGAAGTGAGTGATGGACCTCTCGGTCCTGCCGCTCGGCTGCGCCCACGTGGCCGGAGCCAGAAGCAGAGCCATCGATCCAATCGCGAGGATCCTGAGCATGTTCTTTCTTTGCCTCGTTCCTCGAGCTCCCCGATGGGGTTGAGGACGGCTCGAGAAGACTGACGCCGTTGTCGCGCCGCCGCCAGCGCGCCGGCGCTAGCGCCGCACGGGGCTTCTTGCCATCCGGATCGCGCGCACGCAGCCAATGAGGCCGCCCTCTACGGTCTTCCCCGCCTGGTTTCCCCCGGGGCGTCGTCCGAGGAGGGCTTGCGCGACCGCAACTGCCTACGCTCCACCTGGGCCTCGACTCGCCCGGACAGACCCTGCGCGACGACGCGCGCTTCGCCGACCGGATGGATCGCATCGGCCTGCTGCGCGGCTGACAGGACTGGCTCCCCGCCGCCCGGCTACGCTCGTTCGCCCGGGAAGCGCGCCACCAGCTCCCGCAGGTGTGGCGCCCGAAGGCGCCCTTCAGCCGGGCGACCCCTCTGGTCGCGTGCTAACTCTTGCGCCGATGGAGCCCTCCGCGCGCAACCGCATCCTGTTCCTGATGTTCTTCCTGTCCGGCCTATGCGGCCTGGCCTATCAGGTCGTCTGGCTGCGTCTGGCCTTTGCCTCCTTCGGAATCATCACGCCGGTCATGTCCGTGGTGATTTCGGTCTTCATGCTGGGCCTGGCCCTCGGCTCCTGGGGCGCCGGGCGCTGGATCGGGCCCTGGACGCGCCGCACGGGCGTGTCCGCCATCTTCTTCTACGCCGCCGCCGAGGTGACCATCGGCGCCAGCGCCTTCGCCGTGCCCCGCCTGTTCCAGGCCGGCCAGCAGCTGCTCCTGCCGCTCGGGGGCATGGACTCGGCCACCTACCTGCTGTGCTCGGCGCTGGTGCTGGGGGCCTCGATCCTGCCCTGGTGCGTCGCCATGGGGGCCACCTTCCCGCTGGTGATGGCCTTCGTGAAGGAGGTGGACCGGCGCCAGACCACGAGTTTCAGCTTCCTCTACCTGGCCAACGTGATCGGGGCCATGACGGGCACCGCACTGACCGCCGTGGTGCTGATCGAGCTGCTGGGCTTCCGCGCGACGCTGGCCGTCGGCGCCGCCGTGAACCTGGGGATCGCAGGGCTCAGCGTCTGGCTCGGGTTCCGTCATCCGTTCCAGGCGCTCGCCACGGGAGCCGAGGCGATGGAGCCGGCGGTGTCCGCGGAGGGGGTGGCCGCCGGACTCTCGTCGGGCAAGGCCCGGCTCCTGTTGTCGATCCTGTTCCTCACGGGCTTCTGCTCCATGGGCGCCGAGGTGATCTGGATCCGCAACTTCACGCCAGCGCTGGGCACCGTGGTCTACTCGTTCGCTCTGGTCCTGTTCGTCTATCTGCTGGCCACCTGGATCGGCTCCGGGCTGTATCGCTGGCAGCTGGCGCAGGGTCGGGTGGCTTCCACGGCGGGGCTGGTGGCGATGCTGGCCGTGGCCACCTGGCTTCCCATCGCATTGACCGACCCGCGCCTGGCGGGTTACGGCCTCCAGATCGGCGTGGAGGGACTCCTCCTCGTCCTGACCATCTTCCCCTTCTGTCTCCTGCTCGGATACCTCACGCCGAAGCTCGTGGATCAGTACTCGGAGGGTTCGCCGCGGGGCGGCGGGCGAGCCTATGCGCTGAACGTGCTGGGCAGCATCCTCGGACCCCTCTTCGCGTCGTACGTGCTCTTGCCGTTCGTCGGGGCACGCCTCGGCCTGGCCGCATTGAGCCTGCCCTTCGTGGCCCTGCTCGGGATGTATGCGCGTTCCCGGGCCCTGGGCGGGGCCCGCAAGGCGCTGGCCGGTGGGCTGACGGTGGGGCTGCTCGGGTGCGCCCTGTTCGTGAACCGGAGCCTCGAGGAGGGACCCTTCGCCCGGGCCGAGATCCGGCGCGATCACACCGCGACCGTGATCTCCACGGGCCTGGGCCTCAACAAGATGCTTCTGGTGAACGGCATCGGCATGACCTCGCTGCGGCCGGTGACCAAGGTAATGGCGCACATGCCGCTGGCCTTCCTCGACCACGAGCCGGAGGCGGCGGCGGTGATCTGCCTGGGTATGGGGACGACGTTCCGCTCGCTGCGGAGCTGGAATATCGATGCCACGGCCATCGAGTTGGTGGAGAGCGTTCGCGATGCCTTCCCGTACTACTTCGATGACGCGGAGGCGCTGCTGGCAGATCCCCGCGCGCGCATCGTGGTGGACGACGGACGTCGCTTCCTGCAGCGAGTGAAGACGAGCTACGACGTCATCACCATCGATCCGGCGCCGCCCGTGGAGGCAGCCGGGTCCAGTCTGCTCTACTCGTCCGACTTCCTGGAGGTCGTGAAGACCCGCCTCAAGCGAAATGGTCTGCTCCACCACTGGTATCCCGGGGGCGAGCCCCTGATCCAGAAGGCGGTGGCTCGATCCCTGACCGATACCTTTCCCCACGTTCGGGCCTACCGCTCCGTCGAGGGGTGGGGCGTGCATTTCCTGGCCTCGCAGCAGCCTTTCGAGCCCCCGAGTCCCGAGCAGTTTCTGTCCCGCATGCCCGAGACCGCCCGCCAGGACCTGATCGAGTGGAACGGGATGTGGAGGCGCGGGCGCCTGCGGGACATCCGGCTCTTCGTCCACCAGATCCTGAGTCAGGAGATGCCCGTGGAGAGCCTGCTGCACCCCGATCCACGGGTGGTGATCAACGACGACCAGCCCTTCAACGAGTACTTCCTGTTGCGGAACATCTTCAAGGGGATGTGGCAGACCCCGAGCCAGCAGGCCCTTTCCGCTCGACCGCCGGCGGTGCGCCACGAGCCTTGAGCGGGGGAGCAAACGCCTCGAGCTCGAGCACCAGGGGACGCGAGCCCATGTCCTCGAAGTAGGTCACGAACTCGTCGACCAGGTCCACCGTCAGCCGATAGCGCCCGGGCTGCGGGAGCGGGGGCAGCTCGGCCTCGAGCACGATCGACTCGCCGGGCCCGAAGATCCGCCCGGCGGGGTTCGGGCCGCTCACGGCGGTCTCGAAGGGCGCCGCGGCTTCCAGGGAGCGGATGTGGACATCGAGCCGGACGCCGGTGGGATCGGTCGCCTGGAAGCGCCAGGGCTGCGGGCTGATGTTCGTGACCTGGAACGCAAGGGGCTCGGCGCGCCGCACCTCCACACGCTGGGGCACGCGCAGCGGCTCGATGCGCGCATCGTAGAAGTAGGGCGTGTAGCCCTCGCGGGCGAACTCGCGCAGATGCTGGGGGGTGGAGCTTGCGCCGCGCTGGGCGAGCCAGCCCTCGTAGAGCGAGAGCCAATCCTGGAGGTCGGAGGGGGAGAGGGCAGAAAGGTAGCCGTGGCGAAGGCCGAACTGCCTGCGCGCGTCCTCCAGGGACCCCCCCTCCAACAGCAGCAACAAGGCCGAGGCGATGCCGCTTCGGTCCGTGCCCGCGCCACAGTGGATCAGGAACGGCTCCTCCACGGCGTTCAGGATGTCCACCAGCTGGCGCACGGTCTGGCGCGAAGGCAGGCGATTCGCAGCCATGCGCAGGCTGTGGAGCGTGACGCCGCTCGCGGCCAGCACCCGCTGCTCGTCGACGTACCATGTCTCGTGCGGCTTGGTCCCACGTAGATTCACCACGCTGCGCAGCCCGAGCTGCTCGATCAAACCGACCAGCCGATCGGGCCCGAGCTGCCCGCTGCGGTAGGCGCGCCCCGGGATCACCTCGTGCAGATTGTCGTCGAAGATTCGCGCGCGCATCACGCCCACGGCCCCGACCAGGGCGACCGCCAGGCCGAGCGCGAGCAGCCGGAGGATACGGCGCGAGGCAGAGCTCCCGGGGTCGCGGTGCGAAGCCGGCGGCAGACTTCCGGTGCTCACGGCAGCACGGCGCGGATGCAGAGCTTCCGCCGGCAGAGCAGCTGGGGCGACAGGGCCTCGTGGCGCAGCCGCTCGGCGAGCTCCGGAGAGGAGACGGCTCGGCGCCGGCCGGCCCGGGCCTTGCCTTCGAGCCGCCGCTGCGCCCGGCCGATGAGCCCGCCGGCCAGGGGACGGACCAGGCCGTAGAGCAGGACCGAGAATCCGCTGCGACCGAGGCCCTGGAAGGACACCTCGGCGAAGCCGGCGACCCGCAGCAGGTAGCGGATCTGGAAGTAGGGGAGGGTGAAGGCGTGGCCGTGGTAGACACCCCGCTCGTGCCGGCCCCAGACGGTTCCCTCCTCGTTCGGGAAGCCGGCGTGGAAGCTCTTCATCCCGGTCAGGAAGAAGCTCAGGCGGCTGCTCAGGTCCATGAAGTTGGGTGTCGTGACCAGCAGCTGCCCGCCGGGCCGCAGCACCCGGTGGCACTCCCGGAAGAAGCCGGCCAGGTTCTCCAGGTGTTCGATTCCCTCCTGGGAGACGACCACCTCGAAGCTCTTTGCGTCGAAGGGCAGCGGCTCGTTCATGTCGGCGAGGACCGCCTGGCGGCCTTCCCAGTCCAGGGCTTCCGGCGACAGATCCGCCGGGGTGACGTCGTAGCCGGCGGCGGCCAGGCGCCGGCTGAGATCGCCGCGCCCGCATGGGATGTCGAGGACCCGGCCCTCCCGACCGTGGGCCAGGACCTGCTCCATCAGGAAGTCGTCGATTCGCTTCGCCATGCGCGGCTCCGCATCTCGATCAGCCGGGACGCTATCGGACCTGGGACCCGGTCGCCGCGGGGACCGGCAGGATCGCCCGGCCCAGGCGGCGCGGCGAGGGGCGCGAACTTGACCCCACCTCGGGCCACGCGGAGAATCAAGCCCCATGCATTCCCCGCCCGACGCCCGCCGCGCCGCATCCCGCGCCCACTGGCGTGACAACCGGCGTGTCATGGCGTTCCTGCTGGCGATCTGGTTCGTCGTCTCCTACGGGCTCGGGATCGTCTGGGTCGAGCCGCTCAACCGCTTCCGGCTGGGCGGCTTCCCGCTCGGCTTCTGGTTCGCCCAGCAGGGGTCCGTCTACGTCTTCATCGTGCTGATCCTGGTTTATGCCCGCTGGATGGATCGCATCGACCGGCGCCACGGCGTGCACGACGACGAGGCGCCCCGCCGGCCGCTCTTCCCCGAGACCGACGATTGAGCATCCAGGCCTGGACGTATCTCATGGTGGGCGCGACCTTCGCGCTCTACATCGGGATCGCAGTCTGGAGCCGCGTCCATTCCACGTCCGGCTTCTACGTGGCCGGTCGCGGGGTTCCGCCCGTGGCCAATGGCATGGCGACCGGCGCGGACTGGATGAGCGCTGCGTCCTTCATCTCCATGGCCGGGCTGATCTCGTTCATGGGCTACACGGGCGCCATCTACCTGATGGGCTGGACGGGCGGGTACGTGCTGCTCGCGCTGCTGCTGGCGCCGTACCTGCGCAAGTACGGTCGCTTCACGGTGCCCGAGTTCGTGGGCGATCGCTACTACTCCCAGACGGCACGCCTGGTGGCCGCCTTCTGCGCCATCTTCGTCTCCTTCACGTACGTAGCAGGCCAGATGCGCGGGGTGGGCGTCGTCTTCTCGCGCTTCCTCGAGGTCGACGTCAATCTCGGCGTGGTGATCGGGGTCGTCATCGTCTTCCTCTACGCCGTGATCGGGGGCATGCGCGGCATCACCTACACGCAGGTCGCCCAGTACTGCGTGCTGATCGTGGCCTA
>JBFIML010000099.1:0-5761 GCA_041611735.1 Myxococcota bacterium
ACCCCTCGCTCGAGCAGGTGGGTGGCAAAGCTGTGGCGGAGCGTGTGGCAGGACGAGCGCATCCGGTGAAGCCCTACGAGAGCGTGCTGCTCCACGCTCTTCACGGGCACCGGCCGGATCGCCTCGTTGCGGTTCGCCTCCAGCAGCCCGGTCGCATCCGAGCGATCGGTCTTGTTGCGCCGGACGTAGGGCCGGACGTCACGTGGAGGCAGCAGCCGGACCTGGTGGCCCCGAGCTTGCGCCTCGCGGCCCCAGTAGTGGGCCATCCCGCACGCCTCCATCACCACCGTGGCGTGAGCGTCTCCGCCAGCAGGCGGGCGAAGCGCTTCCTCGTGAGCCGATGGCGCGTCGACACCCTTCCGGGACGGCGGGAGATGGCGACCTCGAACACGGACTTCGCCACATCGATCGCGATCGTAGTATGCTGCTGCACGTGGACTCCTCCTCTCCGGGGCATTCCGGAGTCAAGGCAACGTTGGCACCAAGATGCCGCGCACGTTGCGGGGGGAGGCCATCCCATCACTGCAGCGGACGCGGCTCCAGTGCGTCCAATCGAATCGTGTTAGCGTTTGGCATTGCAACTCAGGCGCTTCGGGCCGCCATCGGCGGCGGGCCCGGCAGCTGAGAGCCCGATCCGACAGGCGGCACGGAAGCGACGCTGCGAGATCCGAGATGGAAGAACCGTCCAGCGGACTCGAGCGAGGACCGGGGCCCGGGGTGCCATGAAATCGGCGTTGCGCGTCATGGTTGGCCTGCTGGTCGCACTGCTTGTCGTGATCGGCGGTCTGGTCGTCGGAGGCCGCTTTGCCGATGGGCCCATCGCCATCATCCCTGGCGGCCCTTTCACGAGCGGCGAGTTAGTCAGCCGCCAGGAGCCCGACTGGTCCTTCGTCCGCGATGTGAGGGAAATCGAATTCCAGTTGCTCGATCCCGCTCGCTCGCGGACGACCTGGATCCTGTATCACGAGGGCAAGGCCTACATCCCGTGCGGCTACATGACGACTTGGTGGGGCAAGGTTTGGAAGCAGTGGCCCGTCGAGGCCCAGAAAGATCCGCGAATCCTCCTCCGCATCGGCGACGCGCTCTACGAGCGCCAGCTCGTGCGCATCCAGGAGGGCCCGATCGTGGCACCACTCTTGGCGGAGCTGAGCCGCAAGTACCTTGGCTCAAGGGAGATCACGATGGAGGAGGTGACATCCGGCTACCTATGGCTCTACGAGCTGGCACCACGTAGCTGAGCGCTCTGCCGTCCGAAGTAGAGATCCGCGAGCTCTCTCCCGAGGAGAATCGAGCCTCACCACCGAACCGCGGGCACCATCCGGGAATGGCTGCGATGCCATGCTTGCGAGGTGCCTGCCGCCTAACGAGGCGCTGGAGCTGAGGAGCGACAGCGCGTTCCAATCGGCTCGTGGTACCGTTTGGCATCGAACATCGGCGCTTCGACCGGACCACGGATGCACTGTGGCTCGCAGCTGAGCGTCGAGTCCGTGAGGCGGCGTCGGAGAGAATCATGGTAGAAGCTCGGGTGTCAGGATCTTGCCTTTGCGGAGCCGTCAAGTTCACGGTTGGCCTGCCTACGCTCTTCTGTGGACACTGTCACTGCTCGGTGTGCCGCAGGAGTCATGGGGCCGGGTTCGTTACCTGGTTCGGGGTGCGTCGGAGCCAGTTTCAAGTATCGAGAGGCAAGAAAGAGCTCTGCCGATACGCCTCCTCCGACCACGGGAGTCGTACGTTCTGTGGTCGCTGTGGCAGCTCCCTCTTCTTTGATTCCAGCAAGGATCCCGACCAGATCGAGATTGCTCTCGCCAACATGGAGGGCCCGATCGATCGCCTTCCGCAGGAACACATCTATTTCGACGATCGAGCATCATGGGTGGTCGCGGAGGACGGCCTCCCGAAACTGGGTGGGAGCACTGGCTTCGAGCCGATCAAGCCTGACGCTACCTGAGAAGACGCTGCAGCTGACGCCCAGCAGCCGGACACTGGCGCGCGGGGACCTCAAGGGTTGCCCCCTGAGTGTTGGCCCCAGGAAGCTCTTCCAAGCATGGCCGGAGGGGCCTGCGGCCTGACGAGGAGCTGTAGCAGACCGGCTGACGCGGTAGCCCAGCGTCCCTCTGGTACTCTGCGGGGGCCATGGGCGCCGAGGGTCATCGGGGCGTGCCCGCCGGCCGCCACGCGCCCGGTCCGTTGGGCATCAGGAAGAAGCGAGAGTCAGACCACTGGCGCTAGTTCGACACGCCGCGGATCTCTGGAGCGCCGAGCATGAGTTCGCCTGGTCGGCCGGGCTGATTCCCATTCCCGTTCGCATGACGGTGCTTCGGCTCGCCGACGGACAGCTCATTCTCCATTCGCCTGTCCCGATCTCTCCCGAACTCCAGAAGGAACTCGACGCGATCGGCCAGGTCGGCTTCATCGTGGTTCCTCGAGCGCACGGACGGTTCGCCGATCGGGTTTCGCAGAGCTACCCCTCTGCCCAGCTCCTGGCCGCTCCCAGCGCTCCGTCGCGTCGGAAGTCGCTCCACTTTCACGCCTCGCTCGCTGATCAGCCACCCGCCGCGTGGGAGGGCCAGGTCGACAGCCTTCTCGTGCTCGGCTTTCGCCTGCAAGAGGTGGTTCTGTTGCATCGCTCGTCGCGGACCCTGGTGCTCACCGACTTGTGTTTCAACATCCAACGCACTTCCTCCAGGGTCGCGCGCCTGTTCTTTCGAGCGAACGGAATGTGGCAACGTTTCGGGCCGAGCCGGCTGGTGCGCCGGTTCGGCGTGTCAGATCGTACGGCTTTCAGCCGCTCACTTGAGCAAGTGCTGCAGTGGGACTTCGAGCGCGTCCTTCCGGGGCACGGTGATGTCATCGATCATGGGGGACGTTCCGCACTCTGCGCGGCCTGGCCGAGCTAGCACGGCCTGCTGCCCAGCAAGGCGCTGCAGCTGCTGTGGCCCGTCGGTTCTCGCGCTCGAACGGTACCGCTGGGACGAAGCCCGTCGAAGGGGGCGAAGTGCTCGCGGCCGCGCAAGGATTGCCGGCAGGTTGGGTGAGGCAGGAAGCCCTCTCCCCCGACAGGCGGATCCCGCGTAGCATACCGTGCGGCAGGTGGGAACCGGGGGCATGCAATGAGGACCGCAACGAGCCTTCTCGTAGCCGCTGCCTTCCTGGTGGCATCTCTGGGGAGCGCGCCTGCGGGCGCCGAGGGACCGGCCGTAACGAACGTGTTCGTCGTCGAGGTGGAGCCCAGGAACCTGGACGCCTACCTGGAGAGCCTCAAGGAGGCACAGAGGATTCACAAGGGGCTGGGGCTTCCCGGCTTTCGCGTGCTCCAGGCAACCGCCGCCGGCGACGCCACTGGGAACCTGGCGATCGTCGTGAACAGCGAGAACCCGATGATCATCGAGCGCGAGGTCCCGGGGGCTGGCAGGCTGTCGTCCGAGAGACTTCAGGCATGGCGCAGAAGTCCTGCGGCGTTCTTCGGAACATGCCCAACATCCCAGTGGGTCCACAGCTACGTGACCACGACACGATCTCCTGTGTCTACGTCGCCCCGAACGAAGGTTCGGTCCGGGAGCACGCTTTGCAGGCTACGGGCCCGGTCGCTGAGCGCGCGGTCCGTTAGGCGGTGGATCCAATGAAGCGTTTCCTGCTCGGCCTACTTGGTGTGAGCATCCTCGTCGCCGTGATTGGCTACGCGTTCCGCGTAGAGATCACGATGCGCATGATCGAGCGTGTCGTTGCATCGAATCTCGAGACGGACCTGCTTCGCGAGATCCCGGATGGGCTCCACGTGGCGCTCTGCGGTGCCGGTTCGCCGCTTCCGGACCCGAGGCGCTCCGGCCCCTGTACGGCCTTGATGGCCGGAAACCGACTCTACCTCGTGGATGTTGGCTCGGGCTCCTCGCGCGTCCTTTCGCAGATGCGCATCCCCCAGGGCGAGATCGACGGCGTCTTCCTCACGCACTTTCACTCGGATCACATCGACGGACTGGGCGAGCTCCTGCTCCAGCGTTGGGCGAACGGATCCAACACGTCTCCCACCCCGATCTACGGTCCAGAGGGCGTGGAGCAGATCGTCGATGGCTTCAATCTCGCGTACGGACCGGATCGGCGCTACCGGATCGCTCACCATGGAGAGGAGATCGTTCCTCCGTCCGGCGCTGGGGGACTGGCTCGGCCATTCACAGCTCCAGCCAACGGAGAGGGAGAAATCCTCATCGACGAGGACGGGCTCAAGGTCACGGCTTTTCGGGTCGCACATGCACCGGTCGAGCCCGCCGTTGGCTACCGCTTCGACTACAAGAAGCGTTCAGTCTTGTTGAGTGGAGACACGACGAAGTCGGCCAACCTGCAGAAGTTTGCCGAGGGCGTGGATCTTCTCGTCCACGAGGCGCTTGCGCCGCACCTCGTCGCGCTCATCACCAAGGGCACGGTTGCTGCTGGCCGCGAGAACCTGGCGAGGATCACACGGGACATCCTCGACTACCACAGCAGCCCCGTCGAGGCGGCGGAGGTAGCCCGCGACGCCCGGGTCGGACACCTGCTGTTCGTCCACATCGTTCCGCCGCTGCTCTTTCCCCCGCTGGAGCAGATCTTTCTCGAGGGCGTCGACGACGTCTATGAAGGGCCGGTGACGATTGGACGCGACGGCACGTTGGTCAAGCTCAAGGCAGCGGACGATTCGATAGAAGTAGTGGAGCTGCTCTGACAGCAGCATGTGGCGGGCCTGGCAGCTGAGCGCCAGTCCGTCAGGCGGCGCGAATGACGCTCGCAGTGGCGGTTTTCGGCTTGTTCGTTGCAGTGCTCGGGGTAGCCGGGCTTCTGTCGCCTGAGCGGCTTCTCGCCCTGGTCACCCGCGCGCAATCGCAGCTCGGTCTCTATTTCATGGCGGGGTTCCGCCTCCTGCTCGGCGTAGCGCTCCTCCTCGCTGCGTCCTCCTCGCGAGCGCCTCTCTACCTCCAAGGCCTCGGCAGCTTATCGTTGGTTTCGGGTGTGATCACACCGTTTTTCGGGGTCCACCGCTTCGAGGCCATCCTCGACTGGTGGCGGCGAAGGTCCCCATGGGCCGTCCGTCTGTGGTCTGCTTTCGTCCTCTTGTTCGGCGTCAGTTTGGTGTGGGCCGTGCTCCCGTTGGAGCGTGCCGCCTGACAAGCGCTCGTGACCGAAGTCAAGGCCGCTAGACAGGGCACGGCGTTCTTTCCCGGGCGATGGCGTTGAGGATGGTGAGGAGCTGAGGACCGTGCCCAATGCCTCCGCCGGGCGCCCTCGCGAGCGATCTCGTCGAGGTCCGAGGCGAACTCCTTGGGATGGATTCGGCTTACGTGGGGCTCACGCAGGTCCTCGACCGAGGTCGCCGACTACATCGAGCGCGACAGCTGCCGTGGCACAGCACGTCCCAAGCGGAGTCTGGTAGCCTTCTGAAAGCAAACGTGGGTGCATCATTGTCGGCAGCCCCCTGCCACGCCGCTGAAGAGGGCGAGGCAGAGCTCTCGTGCATGGAACCGAACCGCGGAGCGGAGTTCGCGGAAGCCGATTCCCGGGGGTGACCCGAGAGGCCCCACCGGTTGGAAGGGGGCGCTCGCCCCGAGGCCTTGCCCAACGCGAAGGCGTACCCAGGCTCTGGTGTCCGATGCAGCGCCATCGGTACGGATGGAGGGTCGCCCGGGGCTGGTTCCCGACCCTTCCCGAAGCCGCCAGGCGTTGGGCGGCGCAAAGGAGATCGATCGAGATGACCGCCATCGTTTCCGGAGACCGCCTCACGTTTCTCATCAATCGG
>JBFIML010000100.1:0-5508 GCA_041611735.1 Myxococcota bacterium
CAGGCCAGCGAGCTCTCGCGCTCGAACGTGGCCGGCTGGCGGTACTTTTCCGCGATCTGGAGCGCCTCGTCCCGGGACGGTGCCACGAGCGTGGTGAACACGAGACTGACCGTCCCTCCTTGCGGAATCGCCAGCCGCTGCCGGAGGCTGACGATCGGATCCAGCGTCGACCCGGCCGTGTCCGAAAGGGGTCCCCCGTCGTGCACGGAAAGCGGAGACCGGATTCCGCGGCCCCGCCCGAGGAAGCGCGCCCGGTCGCTCTCGTACTGCAACGGCAAGACCGACTCCCCCTCGACGGCGGCCACGTGAGCAAGCCAGACCTGGGGCTCGTCCGCCGAACGCGGGCGTCGGGTCGCGAGCAGGCTCCCGAGCTCGGGGACGAACTCCGTCTCCACGAAGAGGTTCGAGAAGGCGGGGTGGGCCTCGTCCGAGCCCTGGGGAGCCAGCACCACCTCGGCATAGGACGTGAAGTCGATCTCGCGGTCCCGGTTCCCGACGTTGGTCACCGTCAGCTGGCGGAGCTCGGCGTCGTCCTCGGGGGAAACCACGATCTCGAGGGTGATGGCCAGGGACCGGTCGCGCTGCGTGATCCTGGCCCGGTCCTCGGAATAGACGACCTCGTAGTGCTCGACTTCGGTTCCGCTCGGCTGGAAGCCGGCAGACCAGACGTCACCGGTTTCCGTGTCGCGCAGGAAGATGAACGTGCCCCAGCAGTCACGCGTCGCATCTTCCCGCCAGCGCGTGACGGCGAGGTCGCGCCAGCGGCTGAAGCCGGAGCCCGCCGCGGTGACCATGACCGTGTAGCGGCCGTTGGAAAGAAGGTGGGTGCGCGGCGTGACGTCGTGCGGCGATTCGAACCTCCGCAGCGTGGGGAGAACTAGGTCGCGAACGAGCGGTGCCACCCGGACCTCCTCGCCTCGCGGGCGGGTCACCGCCACCGAACGCGGCGTCCGCTCCTGCAGGAGCAGCTCCGCGGCCTGGACCATTGGATGGGCGTGAAAGCGCTTCCGGGTCAGGCCGTCGTGGATCACATTCCCCAGCGAGACGAGAATCATCCCCTGGTGATGGGCCATGTAGCTCCGGACCACGGCCACCCGGGCGTCCTCCGGAAGATTCGATGGTGTGTAGTCGAGCGCTTCGTAGAACCCATAGGCGCCCCGTGCTCCAGCCGCTTCGAGGCTCGCGAAGTTCTGGAGCGCAGCTCTCGGTTCCAGCATCGCGCCGAGTGCGGTCGCGTACGGTGCCACCACGACGTCCGCGAACAGCCCGCGCTTGAGTCCCAGGCCCGGCACTCCGAAATCCGAGTACTGATACGTGAGCTCCATGTCTCGAATGTTATGGGCCGATTCGGAGACCCCCCAAGGAACCGTCCGCTCTGCGCCGTACTGGATCTGGCGCGCCACCACCAGACGACAGGTGAGATCCAACAGGCTGCTCGCCGGCTGCCGCATCACGAGGAGGGGCATCAGGTACTCGAACATGGAGCCCGACCAGGAGACGAGGGCAGCTCCGCGTCCCACCGGCGTGAGCGCCCGGCCCAGCAGGAACCAGTGCCGGGGCGAGACGTCGCCCTTGGCGATGGCCATGAAGCTTCCCAGCCTCGCCTCGGATGCCAGCAGGTCGTAGCAGCTGGGATCGAGCGTCCGCTCGGCGACGCGATAGCCGATGGAGAAGAGCTTGCGCGAAGAGTCGAAGAGGAACCGGAAGTCCATGGCCTGGACCATCCCTTCGGCGCGCAGTGCGAGGGCCGAGAGCCGATGGCCAAGGCTCGTCTCCGCCTTCTGGGACGGCTCCAGCCCGTCGAGGAGCAGCCCCGTCTCGACGTCGCGGGCGTGGCTCGCGACGCAGTCGCGCACGCACCTCGCCCACGTGAGGACTTCGGATCCGGATCGCCCTCCGACGTCGCTCACGAGCGTGTGGGCAATGTCGAGGAGGCTCTCCGCGTCAGCCTCCAGCTGCTCGAGACGGCGCGCCCATTCGGCGGCAGCGATCGGCGCATCGTCGAGAGCAACCGCGATCGCCTCCGCGGCTGCGCGCAGATGCGCCTCGCTCACCGTCTGTGTACGCCGGGGAGGCTCGGCCTGCTCGTCCACCTCAAGAAGCAGCTCGAGAGCGTCCCGGACCCCCTCAAGGACCTCCGCGCCGAAGACCGGACGATTCACCAGCTCGCGGCACGCCTGCGCCAGCGCGATCAGGTGCCCAGCCAGGTTGCCGCTATCCACGGTGGAGACGTAGACGGGATCGAGCGGCCTGAGATCTCGGGTGTCGTACCAGTTGAAGAAGTGACCGCGGAAGCGATGCAGGCTTTCCATCGTCGCAAGCGTGGCTTCGAGCCGCTTCACCGTGTCGAGGACCCCGATCCAGCCAAAGTCGTGGGCAACGGCCGTGCTCAGCAGATAGAGACCTAGATTGGTCGGCGAGGTCCGGTGAGCGATGGTCGGCTCGGGGTCCTCCTGGAAGTTGTCGGGCGGGAGCGCGTTCTCCACTTCGTCCACGAACGTCTCGAAGAAGCCCCATGTGCGGCGAGCGAGGAGCCGCAAGGAGCGCGTCTCCCCGGGAGAGAGAACCTGTGCCTCCACGGGCTTCGCGGGTAGGCTCACACGCCAGGCGACGACTGGAGAAAGTGCCCAGATGAGAACGAGCGGCGCGGCCACGGGCCATGCTTCCGGCTTGAGTCCAACGAAGAGCAGGCCCGCCAGGACCGCGAGGACGACGCCCCAGCGAAGGTGCCGGTAAAAGGCTCGGAGCCTCAGATCGGCCCCGTAGCCGGCCTGCGCAGCAGGAAGCCACTCGAGGAGGCTTCGCTTGGTTACATAGAGCCGCCCGAGCGTCCGCACCGCGGCGTCCGTCATGAGCGAGGCCTGGTAGGCGAGCATGGCGATGGCGAGGAGCGTCTGCGACAGGGCCACGAGGATGTCGTCGGCTACTGCGCGCAGGTGGCTGCGCTTGGAGATGCCCCAGCGCCGCGGGATCAGGCCGTCGAGAACCGGTAGGAAGGCCGGGACCGCGATGGATCCGACGAAGAGGCCGGTCCAGAGAAGCGCAGCAACATTCGGCAGGGTCCAGGCGGCCATCGCCAGCAGAAACGACGAAGGTGCGGCGAGGCTGCGGCGAAGATTGTCGACCATCTTCCAGCGGCCCTGGGCGGGGATGCGACTGCTCGGCTTCCCTCCGGCCGCATCGCGGGCTCGGCCCAGGATCCAGGGGAGGAGCTGCCAGTCGCCCCGTACCCACCGATGCTGCCGACGCGCGGCCACCTCGTAGTTGGCGGGGAACTCCTCGAAGAGATCTACGTCGGTCAGCAGCCCTACCCGCGCGAACAAGCCCTCGAAGAGGTCGTGGCTGAGGAGCGTGTTCTCCGGGATCTTCCCCTCGAGCGCCGCCTCGAAGGCATCGATGTCGTAGATCCCTTTCCCCGTGTAGGATCCCTCTTCGAAGAGGTCTTGATACACGTCCGAGATCGCAGCCGCGTAGGGATCCACACCGCCGCGGCCCGAGACGATGCGTTGGTAGGTCGTGCTGCGCGGACCCGTGGGCAGGGCCGGAGTGATCCGGGGCTGCATGATCGCGTAGCCTTCGACGACGCGTCCCTTCCGAGGGTCGAAGCCCGGCCGGTTCAGCGGGTGCGCCATCGCCCCGACCAGGCGATAGGCAGTGCCCTTGGGAAGCCGGGTGTCGGCATCCAGGGTGATGACGTAGCGGACGCCCTCGGGGGTCGCGGGCGGGCGCCCGCCGACCGGGATGAACGAGGTGTCCGCGGCGCCGCGTAGCAGCCGGTTCAGCTCGTGGAGCTTCCCTCGCTTCCTCTCCCAGCCGATCCACTTGCCTTCCTGCGCGTTCCAGAGGCGCCGGCGGTGCAACAGAAGGAACCGTGGTCCGCCTCGCGGTGGCGCCTCGTAGCGTGCATTGAGTTGTTCGATTCCATCGCACAGCGCGGCGACGAGCGCGTCGTCGCCTGGCATCCGCTCGCAGCTTGCGTCGGCCCAGTCGGTCAGGAGAGCAAAGTGGAGATGGCCTTCGGGGTTGGCCAGATACTGGACCTCGAGGCGGTCGAGTTGCTCCTCGAGCTCGGCTCGATTCGTGAGCAACGTAGGCACGGCGACCATGGTTCGCAGTTCGGGAGGCACGCCCTCTGGGAGTTCGAGCTTTGGGAGCCTCCCGGGTGGAAGCAGAGCGGGTATCAGGCGATGGACGAGGGACACCGCGATATCCGAGGCGGGCACCAGGCCGACCGTCGCCAGCAGAACGAGGGTCCAGGGCGCCGCACCTGTGGACCCCGCGATGAGCAGGAGCCCGCACAGCTGAAGAGCGGTGAGGACAGCGATCCCTCCCAGGTAGCCCGCGATCCCGTGGGTGCGGTAGGCGCGGGACAGACGCAGGCGCATCGGCGCGCGGAAGCCCAGACGCCGCTCGAAGCCGGGTCTTCCCTTCGAGACGAGGTAGTACCCCGGGTCCTCCTCGGCGCGCTCGGGAACGCCGGGAAGCCTCGACTCGCTCTCCGAGGAATGGCTCTCCACCGCGGAACGAGCCGCTTGCAGTTCATCCCGAGCTGCGTTCCGCGCCAGCAGCACGGCCTGCTGCGCCACCTCGATCTCCGACCGCCCCGAGCCCCGGGACAGGAGTTCGATCTGCTTCCGGTACTCGTCCCGCGTCGCGAAGTCCATGGCTGGAAACGCGGGAGCGGTACGCAGGACCTCATCCACCGGACTGACGCTCTCGAAGAACTCGAGCCAGTCGATGGATGACATCCATCGCATGCTGCTGATGATGTGGCGAACGGTCGCGTTTGCCGCGCCCTGGGCGTGGTGTTCCTTGGCCACCAGCTCACTGGAGGACGTCCCCTGGGCACTGAGTCTTCGGTTGAGCCAGTCCAGGGCCGGTGTGATCGACGTGTCCTGGTCGCGCAGTCGCTGCACCAGCTGGACTGCGAATGCGCCCGCCAGGGAGGCATCGTCCAGGCGGCCCAGGACCTCCTCGGTGTTCGCCGCGGGCCGACCGCTCAAGCCCAGCAGGCGATCCGCCACTTCGTCGGCCTCGGCTCGCGAACGGCGGGAGCTGGCGATCTGCCACGAGAGCCGCCGCAGGTTCTCCACGAGCGCCATGCGCAGGTGGATGGGCACGGCCCAGAGCTCGCCGATGCCCAGAGGCTGGACGTGCTGGTAGGCCCGGACGAAGCGTTGCAACGTCTCCAGCTCGAAGCGGCTGTCGGTGTGGGCCACGTAGGCCCAGGCCAGCCCATAGACGCGCGGTGTTCCCGCGAGGTGGCCCGCGGCGATCTTCGGCAGCCGGCGGTAGTAGCTCTCCGGGAGGTGGTCTCGGATCTCCCGGAGCTGCTCGTCCACGACGTGGAAGTTGTCGAGGAACCACTCCTCAGCGAGCGTGATCTCACTCTTTGCCTCGACCGCCGCGACGACGTCGTGGTACGCCGTCAGAAGTACGCGCCCGTTCCAGCGGACCCTGGGAAGAAGACTCCGTCCCTTGGTGGGTCTCTCGGTGATTCGTTCGGCC
>JBFIML010000101.1:0-5377 GCA_041611735.1 Myxococcota bacterium
AATGGCTCGCCACTGCGCTCCATCTCGGTCAGCACGTAGTTCGTGGTGCCGTTGATGATGCCGTGCACGCTCAGGATGCGGTTCGCCGCCAGACCCTCCCGCAGGGCCCTCAGGATCGGGATCCCGCCGCCGACGCTGGCCTCGAAGCCCACGTCCA
This sequence comes from Myxococcota bacterium, assembly GCA_041611735.1. Classification (GTDB taxonomy): domain Bacteria; phylum Myxococcota_A; class UBA9160; order UBA9160; family PR03; genus JBFIML01. The sequence goes on from JBFIML010000101.1 coordinate 158, forward strand.
CACCGCGGCGGCGGGCGGCCTCGAAGATCTCCCGGCCGTGCAGGGCCAGCAGCGCCTTGTTGGCGGTCACCACCGGCTTGCGCCGCTCGATGGCCCGGAGCAGCAGGCTGCGCGCCATGTCGTAGCCACCGATCAGCTCCACGACGACCTCCACGTCCGGGTCGTCGACCAGGCCCTCGGAGTCCGCGTCGAAGCGCACGCCGCCGAGGTCCACGCCCCGGTCGCGCTGCACCTCTACGTCCGCCACCCGGACCAGACGCAACGAGAAGCCCAGACGCTCGGCGATCACGGACGCATTGCGCTGGAGCACCCGCACCACCCCGGTGCCGATCGTCCCCAGACCGATCAGCCCGACCCCGACCGCCGCGTCGCTGCGGCTCACGGGCGTGCCTCGCGCAGGAAGCGCCGGATGCCGCGCACCGCCTGGCGCACGCGGTGGTGGTTCTCCACCAGGGCGAAGCGCACCCAGCCCTCCCCCCCTTCGCCGAAGCCGACCCCGGGCGAGACGGCCACCTGGGCCTCGGTGAGCAGACGCTTCGAGAACTCGAGCGAGCCCAGGCTGCGGAAGGGCTCGGGGATCTGCGCCCAGACGAACATCGTGGCGAGCGGCGGCTCGATCTTCCAGGCGCCGTCCCCCGGCTTGGCGAGGCCTTCGATCAGCAGGTCGCGCCGCTGGCGGTAGGTCGCCACCGCCTCGGCCACGCAGTCCTGGGGCCCGCGCAGGGCCCGGATCGCGCCCACCTGGATCGGCGTGGGGATCCCGTAGTCCAGGTAGCTCTTGATGCGGGCCAGGGCATGGATCATGTGGCGGTTGCCCACGGCGAAGCCCACCCGCCAGCCCGCCATGGAGTGGCTCTTCGAGAGCGACACGAACTCGATGGCCACGTCCCGCGCCCCCGGGACCTCCAGGATGCTCGGGGCCTTGTAGCCGTCGAAGCAGATCTCCGCGTAGGCGAAGTCGTGGATCAGGAGCAGGTCGTTCTCCCGGGCGAACTGGACCACCCGCTCCAGGAGGGGCCGGTCCACCACCTGGGTGGTGGGATTGTGCGGAAACGAGATCATGAGCATCTTCGGCTTCGGCCAGGTGCGCTGCATGGCCTGCTCGAGGTTGGCCAGGAAGTCCGAGTCCGGGGTGAGGGGCACCAGACACAGGTCGCCACCGGCGATGATCACCGAGTACTGATGGATCGGATAGGTGGGGTCGGGGACGAGCACCACGTCGCCGGGCCCGATCGTCATCAGCACGAAGTGCGACAGGCCCTCCTTGCTGCCGATCACGGCGAGCGCCTCGCTCTCCGGATCGAGCTCAACGCCGAAGCCCCGCTGATACCACTCGCAGATCCCGGCGCGCAGGTTCGGCACGCCGCGCGAGCTCGAGTAGCGGTGGTTGCGCGGGTTGCGGGCGGCATCGCAGATCTTGTCCACCACGTGCCGCGGGGTGGCCAGGTCCGGGTTGCCCATGCCGAGGTCGATCACGTCCTCGCCGCGGCGGCGCGCCTCGAGCTTGAGCGCGTTCACCTCGGCGAAGACGTAGGGCGGCAGGCGGTTCAACTTGTGGAAGTCGTGATGCGCGCTCATGGGGCCTCGCGGGGCGGAAACGGAGCCCGGCGCGGACGGCCGCGCTCCGCAAACCTCTCAAGATTATTGGAGATTTTACTCCCGGACAAGCCGGGCGCCCGGCGCCTGGGAGGGGCCGTCCGGGGGCGTTCCCGCACCCCTCGAGCGCCGCGCGAACCAGGCGTAGAAGGGCAGCCCGGTGGCCAGCACCGCGAGCCCGATGGCGCACTCGCGCGGCCGCCCCAGCAGCATGCTGACCGCGATGGCACCGTTCGCAACCAGGTAGAGGGCCGGCACCCAGGGGTAGCCCCAGGCCCGGTAGGGGCGCGGCCGCAGCCGCTGGCGCCGGCGCAGCGCATACAGGGCCGTGACGTCCGCCATGGTCGCGAGCACGATGGCGAAGACCGTGTAGTCGAGGGCGCTCGGGAAGCTGCGCAGCACCAGGAGCAGCGCCACGGAGGCGACGGCCTGGACCGCGATGGCCACGCTGGGCGTGCGGTGCACCACATGCACCTCGTCCATGCCCCGGAAGAACAGGCCGTCCAGGGCCATGGCGTAGGCGATGCGCGGCCCGCACAGGATGGTGGCGTTCAGCGTGCCGAGGATCGAGAGCAGCACGAGCACCGCCACCATGATCCCCCCGGCTCCGCCGAAGAGGACCCGGGCCGCCGCCTCGCCCGCATTCGGCTCCCCCCGCAGCTGCGTGATCGGGAGCGCGTACAGGTAGAAGACGTTCACCGCCAGATAGACGGCGACGCAGACCGCGAGGCCCAGGAAGAGCGAGCGGGGCACGTTGCGGGTCGGCTCGCGAATCTCGCTGGCCACGTAGATGGAGGCGTTCCAGCCCAGGTAGCTGAAGAGCACCGGGGAGAGGGCGAGACCGAAGGCGGCTGGCGTCACCACGCCGCTCTCGGCGGTGAAGGGGCGCAGGTGCTCGAGGTGGCCCTCCCCGAACAGCAGGCCCGCCCCGGCCAGCCCGAGCAGGGCGACCACCTTGAGGACCGTGGTCCAGTTGTTGGCCTGGGCGCCGGCGCGCACCCCGAAGAAGTTCAAGAGCGAGATCCCCAGCACCAGCGCCACGGCCAGGGCCAGGGTGCCTGCCGCGTCGAGGGGCACCAGGGCGGAGAAGCCCGCCGCGAAGCCCGCGGCCAGGGCTGCGACGGTCCCGGCGTAGATCACGAAGAAGCTGAGCCAGCCCACCAGGAAGCCGGCCACCGGGTGGAACGCCTCGCGCAGGTAGACGTAGTCTCCGCCCGCCCGGGGATACATGGCGCCGAGCTCCGCGTTGGCCAGGGCTCCGCCCAGGGAGAGCAGCCCCCCCACCACCCAGGCGGCCAGGAAGACGCCCGGGTCGGGCAGCAGCTCGGCGATGGGGCCGGGGGTGAGGAAGATCCCGGAGCCGATCACCGAGGAGACCACCAGGAGGGTGGCGTCGCCCAGGCGCAGCTCGCGGGCCAGGCGGTCGCGCGGGTGGGGCTGCGGCGGCTCCGTCGCCATGCGCGGGCCCCGCGGCCGGGCTCAGCTCAGGAAGGGGATGATGAGGAGCGCCACGATGTTCACCAGCTTGAGCATCGGGTTGATGGCGGGGCCCGCGGTGTCCTTGTAGGGATCGCCCACGGTATCGCCCGTCACCGCGGCCTTGTGCGCGTCGGAGCCCTTGCCGCCGAACGCGCCGCTCTCGATCAACTTCTTGGCGTTGTCCCAGGCGGCGCCGCCGGTGGTCATGGAGATCGCCACGCAGATGCCCGACACGATCGAGCCGATCAGCAGCCCGCCCAGGGCCTGGGCGCCCAGGGTGAAGCCCACCAGGATCGGGACCACGGCCGGGATCAACGCGGGTGCGATCATCTGCTTCAACGCCTCGGCCGTCACGATGTCCACGCAGTTGCGGTAGTCGGGCTGCGCCGTCCCCTCCATGATGCCGGGGATCTCCTTGAACTGGCGCCGCACCTCGTCCACCACCTTGCCGCCGGCCACGCCCACCGCGTTCATGGCCAGGGACGCGAAGATGAAGGGGATCACCGCGCCCAGGAAGAGCCCGGCCAGCACGTAGGTGTCCGAGAGGTCGAACACGGTGCTGACCCCCTCGCCGCCGATGCGCCTGAGGTCCTCGATGTACGTGGCGAACAGCACGACGGCCGCCAGCCCCGCCGATGCGATGGCATAGCCCTTGGTCACGGCCTTGGTGGTGTTGCCGAAGGCATCGAGGGGGTCGGTCACCCGACGCACCTCGTCGCCCAGCTCCGCCATCTCGGCGATGCCGCCGGCGTTGTCGGTGATGGGCCCGTAGGCGTCGATGGAGACCACGATGCCGGCCATGGAGAGCATGCTCATGGCGGCGATCCCGACCCCGTAGAGCCCGGCGATGGCGTGGCAGGCCACCATGGCCACCACGATCACGATCACCGGCGCCACCGTGGACTGCATCCCCACGGCGAGACCGCTGATGATGTTGGTGGCGTGGCCGCTCTCGCTGGCCCGGGCGATGCGCTCCACGAAGGGCGAGCCGTCGCCGGTGTAGACGTCCGTGATCCACATCATGGCGCCCGTCACCAGCATGCCCGCCCCGGCGCACAGCCACAGGCCCAGGCCGGACACCGCGTTGCCCGCGGCGTCGGTGGCGGGGACGGCGGTGAAGCCGTTCACGACCAGCAGCAGGGCCATGGCCACCACCGCGGCCACGGCGAGGCCCACGTACATGGCCCGCATCACCGGCGGGCTGTGTCCCTCGGCCGGCTCGCCGATGCGTACGAAGGGAATCGCCACCAGGGTGCCGAGGATCGAGACGGCCCCTACCGCGAGGGGGTAGAGGAACATGGCGCGGGACTCGGGGAAGATGATGTGGGCCAGCAGCATGGCCGCCGCGGCGGTGACGCAGTAGGTCTCGAACAGGTCCGCGGCCATCCCGGCGCAGTCGCCCACGTTGTCGCCCACGTTGTCGGCGATCACGGCCGGGTTGCGGGGATCGTCCTCGGGGATGTTGGCCTCGACCTTGCCGACCAGGTCGGCGCCCACGTCCGCGGCCTTGGTGTAGATACCGCCGCCGAGACGCGCGAAGACCGAGATCAGGGAGCCGCCGAAGGCCAGCCCGATCAGCGCATCCGGCTTCTCGTAGCCGGCCTGCTGCATGGCGAAGACCAGCAGCCCCAGGGCCAGCAGCCCGAGGCCCACCACCATGAGGCCGGTCACCGCGCCACCGTGGAAGGCCAGGCCGAAGGCGCGCCGGAAGCCGCCGGTGGCCGCCTCGGCCACCCGCACGTTGGCCCGCACGGAGACGTTCATGCCCACGAAGCCGGCGCCGGCGCTGGCCACCGCTCCCAGGGCGAAGCCCGCCGCGGTCCACCAGTCGAGCACCGCCGCGATCAGCAAGAAGATCGGGAGCCCCACCAGCCCCACGGTGCGGTACTGGCGGGCCAGGAAGGCCTCGGCGCCTGCCCGGATCGCGTCGGAGATCTCGATGGCCCGCCGGTTCTCGACGCGGGCGGCCAGCACGCTGCGGTAGAGGACGAAGCCGGCGACCAAGGCCAGCACGGCCGCGGCGAGGGCGAACAGGAGGGTGGACATCCGAAGCTCTCCCGGATCGACGAGGAAAGCCCGGGGCGTGAGGAGGGCGCCCCGGGGGCCGTCGGACGGCGGCACACACTAGGGCCCCGGTGCCCGATC
>JBFIML010000102.1:0-5235 GCA_041611735.1 Myxococcota bacterium
CGCAGAGCGCGGGGCGGCGTGGCTGCTCGCCCAGGAGATCCCCCTGAGGGATCCGGGAATCCTATGGATCGTGAGCGCGATCAACGAGGAGTATTGCCAGGACGCCCGCATCAGCGAGTTCGTGGCGAAGCGCTTCGAGGAGTTCGACGGGCGACCCAATCCGGTCTACCCGGCGCTGCGGGGCCTCGCGCTCGGAACGCGCGAACAGCACTTCGACGACTTCTACGAGCGCTGGACGAACCGCCGCCACAAGGGCGACGTGGTGGCGGCCATGGCCTACGGCGTGTACTGCGACCGCGTCCCCATGCCCGACGCCGTCGAGAAAACGGTCTTCTCGACGACCTCGCACGGCTACGAGCTCACGCACCAGTTCCTCACGCTCCTGTACATGAAGCGTAACGGATGTCTTGCGGACCAGACGACGCTGACGCGGGCGGCCCGTGCGATCGCCGAGGAGCAGGCGCACGACCCGGTGTTCTCGGATCTCTCCGCCGAGCGCGTGGCCGTCCTGCTCCACGGGGGGTTCCGCGAACTCGTCCAGACGAGCTGGCTCGAGGCGCTGGTCGCGAAGCAGCAGCCGTCGGGCGCCTGGAGCGATCCGGACTTCTCCAAGCGCCTGTATCCCTCGGCGGAGAACCCGCACACCACGGTGCTGGGGCTGTGGGCGCTGACCGAGCACAGCCGCGCGTGCCCGTTCCGGTGATGCGCGCCGCACGCCTGGAAGCCATCGCCGGCGCGTCCTCGGCCATCGGGTCCGCGCAGTGCAAGCAAGCAATGCCCGATGGAGGCGGGCAAGCCTAGCGGCGGCCTGGCCGACCTCTCGCCTTCCCGAGAAGCACGACCACGTCCTCACCGAGGATCGGTGAGCCTCCGAATTCCTGCTTCAATGCACCGGAGAGCCGCAACACGCGGCATTCTCCATCCGTTACTTCGCCCAGCGCTGCCACGAGCATGGCTCTCTCGAAGATCAGCGTGAGGTCCATGTACCCATCCGAGGCAGCTTGCAGGCAATCCAAGAAGCAGTCCTCCTTGCCGACAGCGAGGTCAGGTGCCGATGTCACGTCCTCCAGAGCGGAACGCGTTGGAAGGACTCCCTCCAGGCGAACCGAGCCGGGGTCGATCTGCGTCACATCGAAGTCGGCTGTCCCCACGATGGCCACGGGCACAACACCCCGTCTCTTGACAGCGAGCGGATTGGGGCAAGACCGCGGCTTGATATCCACGGGCACGGGCAGGAAGTCGCTGACGTCGGTGCCGAAAGCGTAGACGTGGCAGGTCGCAGTTCCCGCTGTTTCGTCGACGGCTTGGAGGGATACTCCACCCAGGAGGATCCGCTCGGCCTGCGCCGGCGGGTCGCTGGCCACGACACCGGGAGTGGGCTCCAGTGTGGCCGTAACCGGGACCGGACAGGCGGCGAAGGGATCGAGCACGAAGCGCTCCTGATCCAGCCGGCACGTCCAGCCAGGTCTGTCAGCGAACGTCTCCAGCTCGACGAGCACATCATCTGTGAGAGGGTTCTCCACGTCGAAGACGAAGACGGCCGGCGAAGAGGTCGACCGCACGTCGACGTTCCTCTGGGTGACGTTGTTGTCGAAACTCACATCCAGTCCGTAGTCGATGCTCACCTGAATGCACCGATGCCCAGGCTCGGGAATCCAGTTCTGTGGGATCGTTACCGTGGCATTCTTCGGTATATCCAAGACGTGCGAGCCCAGTTCATGGAACTGCTTGATGCCGGCGCTCAAGTCGTATACTCCCACGGTGACGATTACGCCCCTCGCATCGCTCGCTCCACCATTCCTCACGTCGACGCGAATCTCGTTGGCCTGTCCTTCCACCACCGGCTCCGCCTGGAGGCGGATATCGCTCCGATTGAGCCAATGAGGCGGGTTCTGGTTGTTGGTAGACAGGCGACAGCTGGGGCTGGGTGGGACGGTTCCGCCGATACAGCTTGGGAAGCCCACCTCCGTCACTGCAGCGGCGCCGACCGCCGCCAGGGCGTCAATCAGGCCGCTGCCGGATCCCACGTCGTAGCTTGGATCATCCGCGCTGTCCTGCGTGTTGTTCGTCTCCATTCCTGGGATGCTCGGTGCTCCCTCGGCCGTTTGCTTCAAGAGCTGTTTGACACTGCCTGGGTTCATGCCCGGCCTGGCCTCCAGGATGAGAGCTGCGACTCCCGCCACGTGGGGAGCCGCCATCGAGGTTCCATCGATTCTGAGGAGTACATTGTTCGTGGGAGGCGTACGAGTTGCCGCGCTGGCGGTACCTGGCGCTGCGACGTCTGGCTTTAGTTCATCGAGCGGGTCGCCATCGTTGTCATCTGCTCTGGGCCCTCGATTCGAGCTGGCGTATAGGGTGTCGTCCTGGCGAGCGGGGCTTGCCTGGATGTCGGAAGCCGCAACGGTTATGGCGCCGGAGGCAGCAGGGCCGGCCGGTATGCCAATGTTGCCGGGCCCGTCGTTTCCAGCCGCGGCGACGACGACGATGCCGCGTGCAACGGCCGCATCGATTAGTTGATCGAGGACACTCTTTCCGTCGCTGGATCCGTGGCCTCCCGAGGCGAGATTGATTACGCCGATGCCCCACTCCGCCTGCATTTGGATGGCCTTGTCCAGGCCGGCTTGGGAGTTGGTGGTTTCCGCATTGGTTGTCGGATCCAGGCCGGCGATCTTGATGTCCACCAAGCCCGCATCCGGCGCGACGCCTCTAAAGCGAACCGGGAGCTCGGGATCGCTGAACACGAGACTCCATTCCTTCCCGAGAGCCACGGAAGCTACGCTGGTTCCGTGGCCTCCCCATCGAGAAGGCGGGAGATCATCAGCGGGATTGGTTTCGACACCATTGATCGCATCGTAGCCGGCGACGAACTTGCCCTGAAACGCGTCATGGCTCTCGTCCACTCCGCCGTCGAGGATTGCGATGTTCACGCCCGCCCCTGTGATCCCAAGTCCGTTCGGAGGCGGGGCGGGCGGGCGCGGCAGGTTGACGTCCCAGGACCTGATGACCCTCGGATTCACACTGAGGAACGGATCCAGCGGTGTCCGCAGTTCGACCATGGCGACGTCCGGACGCGATGCAATGGCTTCGATGTCAGCCCTGCTGACGGCATCGAGAGAGACAAAGCTCACGAACTTCCCCACCTGGAGGTTCGCGCCGAACGAAGAGAAGGCTTGCTGGATCTGTGAGGACGGGACGCACTGGTTGAGATCGATGAGGACGTCGACGACCGCAGTGTCTGGGAGTGCGTCGATGGCGTCGGCGATGAAGTTCTGGTTCGCATCGTTGATCCAGGCGGTGAGCTTGGCTTGGCCCGCCAGGGGACCGCTTTGTACGACCTGTTGCCATGCCAGAGGAGTGAAGGGAGAAGCATGGATCCGGGCAGGTGCAAGGCAGCAGCAGGCCGCCACAGCGGTCGCCAGGATCGAAGCCGCGCAGGCTGCCCTCATGGCGTTTCCTCCCACGGATGCATTCTGCTCTTCCGCACCAGCAATCCAGATCCAGTGTGCCGGCCAGGATGAGCCGGAGCACTACCCACTTGGGCAGTGTGCGGGAGTCTGGGGCCTCGGCATCCAGTCGGCGGACGGAGCGGTTCCCCGCGGACCGGATGCCCCGGAAGGCCTCGGAAAGCGCGTTATCTTCATCGCTGGCTCGCTGGAGGCTTCTCCATGTCCCGCGCCCTCCTGGTCGCCGTGGCGGCCGTCGTCCTGGTCGTCGGGGGCTGGGCCGCGTACTGCGGGGGGCGCGATGCGCCGCGCGGCGCCGCGGCCCGCTCCGGCTCCCCGTCGGTTGCCGCCCTGGCGGCGCAGCTCGAAGAGGAGGCGGCGGCCCGCCGGGCCCTGGAGGCGGAGGTGGAGTTCCTGGGCGCCCAGGTCGCCGCCCTGGCCGAGCGGCTGCCGGCGCCCCCGGCGGCCAACAAGCCCAAGCCGGCTCCTGCGGCGGCGAAGAAGCCGCCGACCCCGGCGGGAGTGCCCGGAGGCCGGCCCTGGTTCGACGAGCAGGCCCTCCGCAGCGGGGGCTTCAGCGAGTCCGAGGCCGCGGACCTGCGCGCCCGCTTCGAGGAGATCGAGATGGAGCGCCTCTACCTGGGCGATCGGGCCCGGCGCGAGGGCTGGTCCGGCACGCCGCGCTTCATGCAGGACAACCAGGCCTTGAACGCGCGCCGCGACGCCCTGCGCGATCGATACGGCGACGACGTCTACGACTGGATGCTGTTCGCCTCCGGCCGCCAAAACCGCGCCCTGGTGCGCGGCCTGCTGCAGAACTCGCCCGCCGCCGAGGCCGGCATCCAGGCCGGCGACGTGGTGATCCGCTACGACGACCAGCCGGTCTTCAGTGGCCAGGACCTGCGCCAGGCCACCGGCGAGGGACGGGCGGGAGAGACCGTGCGCGTGGAGATCGAGCGCGACGGCAAGCGGCACTTCGTCTACGTGCCGCGCGGCCCGCTCGGGATCCAGTTCGGCAGCGCCCGCCGCCGGCCCGACGACCTGCGCTGAGGCCGGTGGCGGCTACGAGCCCCGCCGGCGACCCAGCAGGGCGAGCCCCAGGCCTCCGCTGGCCAGCAGCAGGAGCGTTCCCGGCTCCGGGACGAAGTGGAGCTCGAGGATCCCGTACTGGGAGAGCTCCGGAAAGGCGGCGGTGAGGCTCGTGAACACCCGGGTCGCGGTGACGAGCTGCAGGACCCCGCCCGGCTGCGCCGTGCTCGAGGTGAGCGAGGCCGGCCCGTGGGCGAAGCCGCCCGGAAGCGGCGGAATGGTCACCGTGCTGTTGGGCCAGTGGATGCTCAAAACCGGCTGGCCGGTGGTCCAGGGTGCGTGCTTCGCGGTGACGCCGACGGCCCCCGCCGTCACCTGCGTCCCGCCGATCCCGAAGCCCTTGGCCGGGGTTCCGGTGGCGGCGAAGGGGAAGAGCAGGTTCGCGAAGAGGCAGGTCGGATCGAAGAGCGCAAAGCACAGCTTGGCGACGCCCGAGAAGCCCAGGACGCCCGCGCCGCCCGTGAACTGGCCGCTCTGGTTCACCACGCCCACCAGGCTCAGATCGGTCCCCGTCGCGAACCCCAGGTCGATCTTCGTGGTGATCGGCCCGAAGGTGGTACCTGGCAGGGTCAGGGAGCTCAGGTGCAGGCCCCCCGTCACCTGGGCGAGGCCGGACCCGGCCACCGGGACGACCGTATTCGGATTGGAGTGCACGAGCTGGAGGGTGAGGGTGCCCGTGAAGGCCAACGTGGCCGCGCCGGCG
>JBFIML010000103.1:0-4923 GCA_041611735.1 Myxococcota bacterium
GTCTGCCTGGACTGCTTCTACATCGGCAAGCTCAAGGGCGTGGGGCGCGTCTGGCAGATCACGGCCTGCGATGCCGCCTCTTCCTACGCCACGGCCCACGTCGCCGTCCTAGTCCAGCCCACGGCCGAAGCCACGGCCCGCTTCCTGCGGGAGGTCCTCGTCCCGCTCTACCGCCGCGCCGGCTGGCCCCTGAAGCGGGTCCTGACCGGCTTCGTCGAGCGCCTCCAGGGGCACGATCCTGCACGAGCACTGGCGCGTGGAGTTCCGACGCCGCTACTTCACCCACGCGGCGCAGCTGGAAGCCTAACTGGACAGCCTAGGGTGCTGCTAGTCGTTCGCCATCCCCGGGGAGCTGTCACTTCGAGTGTCATCGGACCGCGATCGCCCGCTTCTTTCTCCTACCCGTCGCAGCTCGGCCACCCAGGCCTAGATCGTCGTGGCCGTGAGCGGGCCCACTCCGGGAAGCGTCTGCATCCGTCCGGCCCCCACCACCGCATCGTGCAAGCGCCCCAACTCCAGCCCCTTCAGAGGCTTCCCGGCAACGAGGTCCAAGCGTCGGGACACAAGCAAGCTCTTCCTCGTTCACGGCCGTTGCGGCCTCCGGGCGGGCAGGAGCAGGAAGGGCAGGAGCGGATCCAAAAGTCTCCAGGCCTCCAGTCGCGCTTCCAGGCGCCGTACCGTCGGAAACCGATTGACGAGCTGCGGAGGAAAGAAGCCGAAGCGCGTGGCGGAGTCGGCGAGCAGGCCCGCGGCCCGATAGGCACGCTGGACGCGCGCCGCGGACAGCCGGAACGTGCCCTTCTCCTCGCTCCAGCTCATGTCCGGGCAGGCTAGGATCTGCGCCAGGAACAGCGGATTGCGCCGGTTGGGCTCGACGAAGGCCATGCCTCCGCCGGGCTCCAGCAGATCCGCCGCCGTACGCACCACCCTATTGAGGTCCGGAAGGTGATGCAGGATGAAGAAGCCGACGACGAAGTCCACCGTCCCGCCCACGACCTCCGGCGTCAGCGACTCCGCGTTGGCAACCTGCACGCGGCAGCGAGCCTCCGGAATGCCCAGGGTGTCGCGGGTGGAAGCGAGCTCGGCGAGCACCCGCTCGGAGATGTCGACCGCCACGACCGAACCGCAGTGCCGGAGCAGCGGAAAGGTGAAGCGTCCGAAGCTCGCCCCGAGCTCGAGGACGCGGTGGTGGCGCTGCAGCCCCAGGGCCATGGCGAGACGCGCCGCCAGCTTCTCCGAGTAGGGATCGTCCGTCCCGGGACGGAGATGGGTGTGGGCGCGGGTGTCGTAGAAGCGGCGCTGACGTTCCTCGTGGGAGGAGCTCGGGGTCACGGCCGCAGCGCCTCGCTGGGCGGCTCCCCGATTCCGTAGTCCAGGGGGCCCCAGGTTTCGACGTCGCCCCGGATCGCGTGAGCCGCGGCGTAGAGCCCCCGGGAGTCGTTGCGGCGGATCCGGACCAGACCCCAGAACGAGCTCCAGGCATCCCGGAACAGCCGCACCTTGGTTCCCGACTGATCCACCCATTGGACGGGGATCTCCTGGACCCACAGCCCCTTCCGGTCGGCGAGGAAGAGCAGCTCGGCATCGAAGGCCCAGCCGTAGATCCGGAGCAGACCGAAGAGCTCCTGGCCCACCTCGGCCCGGTACAGCTTGAAGCCGCAGGTCACGTCGGAGACCTCCGTCAGGAATCGGCTCACGATCCACGTGAACGCCTTGCCCATGCGCTCCCGGTACCAGGGCTGGCGCACGCGGACTCGCGCCGTGGGCAGCTTGCGCGAGCCGATGGCCACGTCGCACCCTGCGGCAAGCGCCTCGAGCAGGGCGGCCGTCTCCTCGATGGGTGTGGAGAGGTCGGCGTCGCTGAACAGGATCCGCTCACCGGTCGCGTGGGCGAAGCCGACCTTCAGCGCGTAGCCCTTGCCCCGGTTCGGCACATAGCGCAGCGCGCGTACCGGGACCGCGAGCTTCGAGGCCAGCTTCTGGATCAGCCCGAAGGTGTCGTCCTGGCTGCCGTCGTCCACCACCAGGAGCTCCACGGCGTACGGCTGCGTCTCGAAGTATCGCGACACGGTGCGCAGGGACTGCCCGAGGCGGCTCGCCTCGTTGTACGCTGGAATCACCACGCTGAGGTACGGGCGCTGCGGCGAAGCCGTGGTGCGGACGGGTCGAGCCATTACGCGGCGGGATTCTACCCGAAACGATGCGAGATTTCCTTTACAAGACGAGGGGTTCGGGGAAGGACTCCAGCCTTGCGCTCGCTGCATGGTTGCTGCGCATGCGCGCACGGGTCGTTGCGCCGAGCTTGCCGGGCGATGGGTTCCGAGCCGCGCAGGCCGCCCACCTCATCGCCGGAAGGCCCCGGGAGTGCTAGAGAATTCGCGGTTGCTCCAGCCGGCGGCGCGCCGCATCAGCGCGGCCGGATGATGGCCAGCGGTTCCCCGCAAGAGAAGCACGCAATGCGCACCGATCGAGACGCGCTCGGGATGAGCGGCACTGCAGCGCTCGTCGCCGGATCGGCGTTGCTGGCTACGCTGGCCTGGCCCGCCCTCTCCCGCCGCATGTACGTGATGACGGATCTGGCGGACCAGACCCTGCCGGTCCGGGCCTTCTATGCCCGCGCCCTCGCGGTCGGCGACAACTTCAGCTGGTTCCCGAACGCGTTCACCGGCTACTACGTCCATGGCGACGCGGCCTTCGGTCTGCTTCACCCACTCAACCTGCTGGCCTACTTCTGGCTCCCGCTGGACGTCGCCTTCAACCTGGAGCTTCTGCGCAACTACGCTCTGCTCTTCCCTGGGATGTTCCTGTTCCTGCGCCGGTGGGACGTGCGGCGGGACGCGAGCCTCTTCGGCGCGCTCCTGTTCACATTCTGCGGCTTCAACCTGCTTCACCACATGCACACCAGCGCGGTCCTTTCCGTGGCCCATATCCCGTGGCTCCTGTGGGCCACGGACGTCGCGCTCCGGGGTCGCACGGCGCGGGCGAGAGCTCTCGGCGGCCTGGGGGTGGCCGCTTTCACTGCCTCGGAGCTGCTGGTCTGCTACCCGCAGTACGTCCTGTTCTCCATGCTGGCCGAAGCGGGCTACGTGCTGGTTCTGTGGCAGGGGGATGGGTACGCGCGTCGGACGGCGTGGCTGGCAGCGATGAAGCTCTGCGGCGTGGCGGCCGGGGCCGTGCAGCTGATTCCCCTCTTCGAAGGACTTTCGGGCTCCTTGCGCGCGGACCCCGCGAAGTTCGGCCTCTTCTCCCCCTTCTACTACTCCCTCGAGCCCATCAACCTGGTCCAGCTCGTTGCGCCCTATCTGTTCGCCAATCGCGTCGTGGGCGGCAACATCCACGAGTTCGGACTGTACGCCGGGGCGGTGGCTCCGCTGCTCTGCTTCTGGCTGCTTCTGCGGCGGCGCGCGCTCGGCCCCGCGGCTCGCCTGGCCGTGTGGGCGGCGCTGCTGGGGAGCCTGGCGCTGGTTCTCGCCCTGGGACGCTACGGGCAGCTCTACCGCCTCCAGGCTGCGCTTCCGCTGCTCGGCGTCTTCCGAGCGCCCTGCCGCTACATCGTGCTGGTTCACCTCTCGGTGTCCGTGCTGGCAGCGCTGGGCTTCCACGATCTGGCCCGCCGCGTGGAGCAGGGGGAATGCGCGGACTGGCGCTCGCTTCGCCCCCTGGCCCTGATCCCGGCCGCGAGCCTGCTGGCGATCGCACTTGGCCTGTGGTGGCAGGAAAGCGGGGCGCGACCGGCGGGCGTGCTGGCTGCGCCGTACCGCGTGCTGGCGGGGCCGCTGTTGGTGTCGCTCGCCGCTCTCGCCGTCGTTGGCGTGGCGCGGCTCCGCCTGGCACCCATTGCCATCGTGCTGCTGGCCGCCGCCGATCAGGGCCTCTACGGCCTCAGCTACGTGCGGCTGGTTCCCCCGCAGGACCTGGCGTCGCTGCAACGGGAGCTGCACCTGCCGTCGCTCCCGCCCGGAGGCCGAGTGTCCGGTGGCGGGATGCGGAACGTGCTGGTGGGCGTGCGCAACCTGAGCGGCTACGCGGCCCTGCGTCCCAGACGACCGCTGGGCGAGCGGGTCATGGCAGCCACGGGCCCCAGCGCGTCGCTGCACGCGGCGTTGCGCGTTGCGGGGGTCGACTACCATTGGAGCTGGACGGGTCCGCGGCGCGGGCGCTGGGTGCGGGTTCCCGACCCCCTGCCGCGGGCGCGGCTGCTGCCGCAGGCCCGGTTGAGTGAGGACCCGTGGCGCGACCTGGTTGCGATCGACGTCGAGACCACAGCCCTGGTCGCCGAGCCCCTCCAGCTCGAGGGCGGTGCCCCGGGAAATGCGAGCATCGAGCGCGATCGGCCCGGCGAGATCCGCGTGGCGACCGAAGCGTCCTCGCGCCAGCTCCTGGTGGTCTCCGAGAGCTACCACGACGGCTGGCGCGCGAGCGTCGACGGTCGTCCCGTGCCGGTGGTCCGGGTGTACGGCGACTTCATCGGCTGCGTCGTCGACGCCGGAAGCCACCGCATCGACCTCGTGTTCGCGCCTTGGAGCCTGCGAGCGGGTGTTTGGATCTCCGTCGCCGGCGTGCTCATGGCATTGGCCCTTTGGGCGCTGGCTCGCGCCCGCGCGGAGCCGCTTACGGGTCGTCCTGGCCCGAGATCCCCCGGGGAGTTGCCAGGAGGAGAGCTTGACCCGTGACCGTCGACGAGCCGCCAGCGCACGCGAGGCGCCTTACTCGTGCGGCCTCGGCTTCGAGCTGAGCTTCTGGCTGCCGCCGTTGCTGCTTCGATCGCGTGCCCGGCTGACACTGATGCGGCCGCTGGCAACAGCACGCGGGAGATCGTGACGGTGACGGTTCCGCACCAACGGCGGCGCTGCGGCCTCGGCTTCGAGCTGGCGTTCCTGCCGCCGCCGATGATGTGGCTGCATCGGCGCAGAAGGCGGCTGA
>JBFIML010000104.1:0-4898 GCA_041611735.1 Myxococcota bacterium
GGTAGTGCCGGGTCGCGTCGTCGCCGGGGTTCGGCGCCCGGGCTGCGAGGCCGAAGAGCCTCAGGAGTCCTGCGATCGGAAGCACCGGCCACGAGCGCACGGGAGTCACCTCCGGGAGGGGCAGCCCGCCACGCCTGCCCCGTTACCGCAAGGCCGCCGCGACGGCATTCGCGATTCCCTCGTCCTGCGCGGCGCTCGCGGCGCCACTCACGCCGACCGCACCGAGCACGTGCCCGCCCTCGACGAGCGGGACGCCCCCGCGCAGCGGGGTCATCACGTCGACCCCGAGCAGGGCCTGTCGCCCGCCGTTCACCGCGCGACCCGAATCCGGGATCACCCGTAGATCGGCGGGACGTACTTGCGGCACCAGGCGTAGGGAGCGTGATACGAGTCGATCGGGGACGGGGCGAAGTGGTGGTCACGAAAGCGCTGCACGAGAGAGACCGGGAACTCCTCGAGGGCGAGGCGGCAGAGCTCAATCCCGCGCCGTTTCGCGTAGGCCATGACGTCGGCATCCGGCGCGGCCGTCGACGGCGCCACGACGATGACGCGACGACTGGCGTAGCGGATGGCGGCCGCGATCGCCTGGTGCGTGCCCGCGAAGCTCGCGAATTCCGGGTCCTTCCAGGGCACCACCCGGCAGATCCGCGCGTGCGGCAGCTTCCTCACGCTACGGAGCGCTCTGGCTCGCGACGCCGGCCCCTCGAGGCACAGATCACCGGGAGGTGGCACCAGGTTGAAGTCCGTGAAGGCGGCCAGCCGATCGGCCCGGATCCGGCCGCGCGCCAGGAATCGGCTCGAGGCGATGTAGAGGAGGGTGGCGATGCAGGGGGAAGGGGCACGCTCCCAGTTCACGCAATCACGCTCAACGATGCGACAGCGGCTGTCGAAGATCCAGACGAAGGGGTCCGGGTGCCAGCCCGCGCCTCGCGCCGGGCCGGCCTCCCGGACGTAGAGCTGGCGCTGGCCGGAGGCGAAGCTGCGGACGGTGCGCCTCCAATCGGGCCCCTCGGCGAGGGTTCCCGCGAACCGGCGGCTTCGGGGCGGTCGGATGCGACGAAGTGCCAGCCGCTGGGCGCGAGCTTCCATGCTCCGGCGCAGCTCCACCTCCTCCGGCCAGTCCCGCATCCAGCGGCCACTGTCCTCCCGGGCCTCGCTCTCCGGCGGCCGGACCCGTGTGCGCAGCACCAGCTTGCGGCCGCCCTTCGGGAACGTGAGCAGAAAGGTCCGCCCGGCGAACTCGATCAGATAGGCGCCCTGGCGGAGCCCATGGATCGTGGCCTCCTGCTTGCGCCCTGCGCGAGCTGGGAAGTGGAGCGCCTGGGCCTCCACGACGTCGGCAAAGGCCTCGCCCACGCAGGTCTCGACCGCGTGGATCAGGTGACTGTCGAGCTCGGGAATCCAGCGGCCCGAAGCCGCGACGAGACGCTCGAGGTAGCGGGCCATCTTCCCGAGCGCCCGGACCGAGACGCCGAGGCCCTGCCGCCGAGCCTCCCCGATGCTCCCCTCCCAGATGACATCGAGCGCGCGACGCTTGTCGAAGCGGCGGCCCCCGTCGGGCCCCCTACGGCAAGCCTCTTCAAACTCCCACACGAGGCGCGGCAGATCGTCGAGCCAGCCCCAGAGCCAGGCCGCGAAGGGATCTACGGGCACGATCAGGTGGTCGCGGCGATCGGGCTTCTGCTCCTCGGCGGGCGGCAGCGCACCCGGGCTGCGCAGGTGCCGCTCGATTCCAGGCCAGTGAGCCGCGCCGCACACGAAGAGCACGCTCGCGCCGCTGTCGATCAGGGGACGGAGTCGCGCTGCCATGACCCGGTCTCGTTGCTCGTCGAGCTCGGCGCGCGGCGAAGCACCGCGGCGGGCCTCCCAGATCCTCCAGAAGGCCCGAGGGCCCCGGACCTGGACCTCGTAGTCGTCGAGGCCGGATGGGCTCGCCAACGCCCGGCGGACGGGCTCGGACTCGTGCTCCGCGTCCACGAAGTGGATTTCCGGGTCCCAGCCCGGCCATCGCTCCTGGAGCAGAGCCGGGCAGCGCAGCGCCATGACCATGGAGTCGCTGGAGGTGATGGGCAGGACGAAGCCGCGCTCCACGCGGCGATTCTGCGGTTCCCGGCCACCGGGCCGATCGCGGGCTGGAAGCTCCACGGAGTCCAGGATCCCGCTGGGCTGGATCAGCAGCACCGGAACGGGAGCCCTGCGCCGCACGCTCTCGACGAGGCCCACATCGCGCAGGGACCGCGGGAGCTCGACCGCGATGACGTCGAAGCGTTTCTCGTAGCAGCTGCGGTAGACGCTGTGGGCAAAGGCCAGACGGTGGTGGATGCTGGGCACGACGTGGAGCCCGGTTTGCTCGAACCGAATCCAGGGCGCTTCAGGCCGCACCGGGGTTGCGCTCGCCTCCCACGGACATCTCTGCCGCCCGCTGGATCAGATCCTCGGCGCGCTCGGGCGTGAGCTCGACCCGCCCCACGAGGAGCAGCCGACTGGCGAAGCTCAGCAGGGTGAGCGCCTGCCGCGGCGAGACGCGGACGCTTTCGGCCTCCCTCGAAACGAGCCACTTGCGAACGGCCTCGAGGAGCACCTCCTCGGCATGGGGGACGGCACTTCGCACGATGGCCAGGGTTTCCGTGACCGGCGGATGGTCGAGCCGCAGCACCGGCCGGAGACGCTCGTCGAGGTATTCCGGCAGGCCGCCAGCAACGTCGTCAGATTCGTTCATCGCTGCGACGAAGCGGAAGTCGGGACTCGCAGTGACCGTGAAGCCGGCCAACACCGAGGTGAGCGTGCGACGGTCGTCTAGCACGGACGCGAGCAGGGAGAGAGCGCGGCCCGGCACCTTGCCGATCTCGTCGAAGAAGCAGATCCCGCCCTGGATCATGGCCGCGAGCAGGGGCGACCCGACGTACTCGATCCGGCCGTTGTCGGCGATCCGTGGAGTACAGGCGAGGTCTTCAGGGGCGAGGTCGTCATGTCCTTGAAGTATCCAGAGTTGCTTCTGCTCGACTTTCTGGGCCAGGTGGTAGACGAGGGCGTTCTTGCCCACGCCCGGGGGTCCCACGAGCCGGAGGTGGAGCGGGCTCGCACCGCCCATGCTGAGCCACGCCGCCGCGCAGCGCTCGACGGCCTGCTCTCGGCCGATGAACGACCGGATGGGCAGCGGGTCGGGCGCCGGAAGCAGAACCGACACCGGACTCCCAGCGCCGTCCTGGAAGATGTGTCGGGTGAAGCCCCGGCTCTCGGCGCCGACTCGCGCAGTGATCGTTGCGAGGCTCATACCACCCTCCCCGTTCCTGAAGTGATTGTCGAGGCTTGGGCCGCGGAGGGGAACTGCCCAATTTGGACCAACTTGCTGATCTGTTGCCCGATGTTGCCCCGTTTACGAGTGGACAGGGCATCTGATAGCCTTGCGGGGTGCCCCTCTTCAAGGTCAACGGCGGTAACCTCAAGGATCTGCGCCTTTCGCGCGGTCTCTCCGTACGCCAGCTGGCTCTCGACGCCAAGGTCAAGCGAGACACCATTCAAAGGTGGGAGCAGGGCAGTGAGGCGTGGGCGTTCGACTCGACCCTGGCAAAAGTCGCCCACGTTTTGAAGGTCGACTGGACCCTGCTCGTCCTCGAAACCGACCCCCCCGACCCGCCGCCTCGATCCTCCCGTATGCGGATCATCGACCTCGAACGCGGCATTAACCAGGAGGTTCCGGCGGAACTTGAACCCATTTTCCGAAAGCTCCTTGACAAGTGCTCCGAGGAAGAGCACCGGGAAGGCCAAAGGCGTATTGTGGGACAGGCTGTGAATCTGCTCCGTAAGCGCTCGGTGGCTCTCCAGTCTGACCTGCTGACAGAAATTGAGACTGGAATCGATTCACTCAGTCATCGAGAAGACCGCAAGCTCATGCTCCGGCTCTGTTACGGGGTTGAAGACGCGTTAGATCTCGATGAAACGGGCGACCTCTGTCGGGCCTGGAGCGAGTTGGCCGCACGGATGCCTGGTCGAGCGGACCTCGAAGCACTGCAGGAACTTGCAGTAGGGAGTCTGACTTCGCTAACTGCGCGAACAATTTCTGAACAGGATCTGCCGCTCGAGAGCGGTCATCACGTCCGGGTCCCGTTTAGCTTTTTCGAACTCTTCTCCTCTTACGACGATCCACGGGCGTTTGACGTGTGTCCAAGTGGTCCGCGGCTAGGTCCAACAAGCGGACTCTCGAGATCCGATAGGCCCCCGAAGTGAAAACTCCCTGGCGATAGCGGACATAGTTCATCCTAGCATCACCCTCGGCGGCTCATCCCATTGCAAGCAGGCATCGCCATTCCACCTCGGACTGGTCGGTAGGCATTCACGAGGATGAGCCAGGAGATGAACCCGGCCAGCACGCTCTGGCCGAAGTTGTGTTGGTCGAGACCTCCGCGAAGCCGTCCGGCCACACGTCGGCTGTGCGGACGGGGCCGGTGTAGTCGACGAGCGCCGGAGACATCTCGTTCAGCACCCGGAAGAAGCCACCACCCCCACGAGGAGGGGACCGATCCCATGCGCATGCGTGCGCTGCACCACGTGCGACCCCTCGTCCCGCATCGAGGGCTTCACGTGCGTGATCCGGTGTGCGCCGCAACCCACGGGCGCGACCAAGGGGTAAGCGGATTGGCGAAAGAAGCGGGGTTTCTGTGTCGCCCAAAGTACAGATGCCCGGTTTCCTCCAAGGTAGAGATGTCCGGTTCTCCGTGGTCCATGCCTCACGCTGAGGCCGCTGGGAAGCCGCCCATTCCGGTCCTCCGCGGCGTTCCGGCTCGTCGCAGACGGGCATCTCGCCGGGTCTTGGACGGTTTCGTGAACTAGGCTTCGGTGCACTCGCGCTGCTGCTCTTGGATGAACTGCAGCGCAGCCGAAAGGCGCTTGTTCTCGAC
>JBFIML010000105.1:0-4375 GCA_041611735.1 Myxococcota bacterium
TCCGGAGCGACTCCATGCGCCGGGAGGCGAGGAGATCGAAGAGCACCGACGCGAGGGCAGGGGGCATCGAGATCGTCCGGCTCCGGCCGCTCTTGGGGGTCGTCACCCGGCGCAGCGTGATCGAGCGACGGATCGTGATCGCCTGGCGCTCGAAGTCCACGTCCGCCCACTTGAGCCCCAGGACCTCGCCGCGCCGGCAACCGGTCGAGAAGAGGAAGACGAGCGCAGGTGCGAAGCGGGGCTCGCGCTGCTCGGCCAGGCGCAGCAACGTTGCGACCTCCTCCCGGCTCCAGTGCTCGACCTCGCGGACCTCGCTCTCCGTGCGGGCACCCACGCGACGCATGAAATCCCCGATCCGAGCCGCTGGATTGCGCTCGACTCGCCCCTCCCGCTGCGCCAGATACAGGACCCGCCGGAGCACTCCCAGGGCATTGCGGATCGTCTTCGCGCCCAGGCCACGCCGCAGCCGATCTGTCGAGAAGGCATGCTTTGGGACAGGAACCGAAGGGAGGTGCGCGAAAGTAGGTGTCGTCTTAGCGCGAGAAACTGGCCGGCCGTTGACAGGCGGCACCACCGTTGACGGCTTCGACAGACCCGAACGCACGGCGGACAACGCCACGACCGAAGCCGGAGCGCGTGACAGCGGCTGCGTCGGCGTACTACTCCGGTGGACCGGTCCTCACCGCATCGCAGCCCTCGAAGGGCGTACCATCGAGCAGCTCGCCCGTGACGCAGGCTTCCACATCGCCCAAGGCGATCCCAGTTTCCCTATGCGGTAGTGGGAGACCAGGTCCGGGAGCTCGTCCCCGTTCACATCATCCGGGCGGCCACCCACCTTGTGGGCGGGAGCTGCTCCGTTGGGATTAAGGGCCAGCGTCGTCACATCCACGTCCGCCACGTTGAAGGCGTCGGAGCCGAGGATGGCTACGGGGATGCCCCTCGGCTGCGTGGATTGATGTCGTTGGCTGGATTGTCGGGTTTGATGTCGATATCGAGCGGGGCAATGGACACCAGAGTGAGCTTTGGTGCCGAAGGGACGGGCCGGGCGGCGAAGCCCCTGCGCCCACACAGCTCTGTTCGGATCCGAAGCAATCGATCTCGCGCGCTTCCCTCGATGGCCATCGTGAATTCCCCCGTTCGCTTTTCACCGGGCCGGCCATCGTGGACTGCGCGGCAAGAGAAAGGGTACGCGACCGGCCCTCAACGACCCCTCTCACCCGACCGGCAGTACCTAAAGCCCCTCACGCGTGGACGCCCCCGGATCGCCACTCGGGCGCGCCCGCCTACGGTCCTCCACGGCCGATCTCCCCCCGGGAGCTGTCAGTTCGGACCCTTATCGGACCTCAGAAACCTCGCTTCTTTCCTTCTTTCGCATATCCGCTGGACCGTGGAGCGACTCGCGTCCGCCTGGAGCGACCCGAGAAGGAGAACGCGGTGGACGGCGGGATGTTCGAAGACCAGGTCGCGTTCCGGATGGAGCTCGGCTACCTCGCCCGTCCCCGGAGCGTCGCATCCACCTCTTCGATCAAGGCGGCAACGATTCGCTGGGCCTCGACCGTCCGTGGCCCGGAGCCGCCGCTCCGTTACCCGAAGTCGCAGACGCGCTCCGCAGGCCGTCCGGCGAGCCGCCGGACGCTCCGATTGTCGCCGGTGACCATCCGGTTACGCTCAGCAGTGAATCAGAAGGTTGGAGGAGCGCCAGCCCTTGAGTCCCGCCGCGACCGAGCTGCCCCGCGCGCCCGTCCAGCGCTTCACGGGCCCCATCCAGCGCTTCCTGCACGTCGAGGCAGCCAGCGGTGTCGTGCTGCTGCTCGCTGCCGCGATCGCCCTGTCGGCCGCCAACTCAGGAGCCGGCGACGCCCTCCTGACCCTCTGGAAGACCGAGGTCTCCTTCGGCTTCGGCTCGTTTCGCATGGACCACACGCTCAAGCACTGGGTGAGCGACGGGTTGATGGCGATCTTCTTCTTCGTCATCGGGCTCGAGGTGAAGCGCGAGCTGGTGCTCGGGGAGCTGCGGGAGCTGCGCCGCGCCACGCTTCCCCTGGCTGGCGCCCTGGGCGGCATGGTGGTGCCGGCGGGGATCTACCTGGCCCTGCTGTGGGGTGAGCCAGCAGCCCGAGGCTGGGGCATCCCGATGGCCACGGACATCGCGTTCGTGGTCGGCTGCCTGGCGGTCCTGGGCCGGCGGGTGCCGTCGAGCCTGCGCGTCTTCCTGCTCTCGCTGGCCATTGCCGACGACATCGGCGCAATCCTCGTGATCGCCATCGGCTACACCACCGACCTGAACGCGACCGCGCTGGCGCTTGGCGCGGCCGGGCTCGGCCTGGTGGGAATCCTCCAGCGGATCGGGGTGCGCGCCCTCGGCGTCTACGCCGCTCTGGCTCTGGGCATCTGGGTGGCGTTCCACGAGTCGGGCGTGCACGCCACGATCGCAGGCGTGATCCTGGGGCTGATGACGCCCACGCGGCGTTGGGTGAGCGACTCGCGGCTCGCCGACATCGTAGGCCGTGCCCGGGAGGTTTGGCAGGGCGAGGGCTGGGAGGGCTTCGGCAGCCGGCGTGCCCTGCTCCAGCGCGTCGAGACGGCGGCGCGCGAGGCGCTGTCGCCGCTCGAGCGGCTCGAGAACGCCCTGCACCCGTGGTCGGCCTTCGTGATCATGCCGGTCTTCGCCCTGGCCAACGCCGGCGTCGCGGTGCAGATGGGACGGCTGGCGGACCCCGTGGCTCTCGCGGTGGGAGCGGGCCTCGTCGTGGGCAAGCCCCTGGGCATCCTGCTGTTTGCCTACGCCGCGGTGCGGCTCGGCGCGGCGAGCCTGCCCGACGACATGGGATGGGACGCGGTCGCAGGTGGCGGCTGCCTGGCCGGCATCGGCTTCACCATGTCGCTCTTCATCGCCGGCCTGGCGCTCGACGGCGCGACCCTGGACACCGCCAAGGTGGGCATCCTCGGCGCTTCGCTGCTGAGCGGGAGCCTCGGGATGGCGGTGCTGCTGATCCGCCTCCCCGCCCGGCACCGTCCCCGTAGCGGCTCTCGGAACCAGCTGGCTAGCGACCCGGAAGACAAGGAATCCGAGGAGTGAGGGCTTGTCGCCAGCGGCCACTGAACGGAGGCCGGGGATTCATCCCAATAGAATGCTAGACGTATGATCTGACTGGGTCTCTCCCCTTCGCATGCCCAGGGACGCTCGCTCGCGTGAGGTACGTCACGCTGGGTGGACGTCGAAGTCCTCTGACTGCCCGTCGGCGGCGGAGGCAGGCCGTCCGCGGCGGCCCAGGCGTGCACGCTCGCGGGCGTGCCAGGTCGCCGACTCCTCGTCGTAGGGAAGGATCGGAAGCGCGGTCCGCACCACCTCCTCGAGGTATGTCTCGATGGCGCGACGCTTCTTCGAAGCCGGAAGGCGGGCCGCCCCGTAGCGGAGCTCGTGCCAGACGATCGCGCAGGTGGCGAGCTCTCCCTCGTGCTCCTCGATCTGCGCGAGCACCCGCGCATCGGGCCGCGACTTGATGGGCTCCGAGAGGACGTCGGGAGGAAGCGGATGCTCAGAGCGCGACCTCGCGGCCGGGCGATTCGTTCCGCAGACCCTCGAACTCCTCGTCGCCGATCCCCAGTTCATCCACCTCGAGCCGCTCGCGGACGCGGTGGAGGGCCTCGATGAAGGGAGGCCTCTCGCCGGTGAGGGCGAGATACTCCGCGGCGGAGAGCAGGACGGCGACGGGCTCGCCGCGGCGGGTGATCTCGATGGCCTTGCCCCGCTCCGCAGACCGGATCAGCCGGGCGAAGTTCTGGCGGGCTTCGGCGACGGAGTAGGTCTTCTCGGCCACGGATCTCGCCTCCAGGTTATGTACATTAATATGTACAGATTACTGGATCGGCTCGGACGGGCAAGGACTGGAGGCGGCCCGGTCCGGCCGCAACCCGGCCACACGGCTCGAGGTATAAACTCAATGATTCCAGTTGCTTAAGGCACTTCTGGGCGGGTTCGAGTCCCGTCCGCCCCGCCAGAAGGCCCGCCATTCGAGAGCGATTCGGAGCTGGCCTTGCCAAGCGCGCTATGGCGTCCAGCGGTCCGAGGGCTCGTGCAGGGCGATTCGTGCGAAGTCGGCGTCCGTGGTGAGGAGCCGAAGTGCGTAGCGGATGCAGAGCTGGGCCAGGATCGCGTCGATGGTGCCCACCTGCGCGCCGCGGCGGCGGGCGCGGTTGCGGAGCTGCGCGGCTTCGAAGTGGTCTTGACGATCGCAGAGCGCGGGGCGGCGTGGCTGCTCGCCCAGGAGATCCCCCTGAGGGATCCGGGAATCCTATGGATCGTGAGCGCGATCAACGAGGAGTATTGCCAGGACGCCCGCATCAGCGAGTTCGTGGCGAAGCGCTTCGAGGA
>JBFIML010000106.1:0-4230 GCA_041611735.1 Myxococcota bacterium
TAGCGCTCGAAGCGCTGCTTCCAGCGGTAGAAGAGCGAACGCGAGATGCCGAGCTCGCGGCAGGCGGCGCTGACATTGCCAAGCTCCTGAGCGCGGCGGAAGGCGAGCAGACGAAGAGCCTGTACCCTGTCCTCGAGGGTCATCGGGCCGTCTCCCTTGTTCGTGTTTGGCGACAAGAACTTAGGAGATCAGGTCCGTTGACCCTCCTTTGCGTCGGGTCCGAAGTGTCAACACCTTTCGGACATAGTTCAGCCTAGGGAGCGGTGTCCTCGACGCCGACCCAGGCGCGCAGGGTCTCCGGGTCGGTGCGTGCCAGGAAGTCCCCGACCGGAAGGCCTGCGCGATTGTGTTCCCGCACGGCGCGCAACAGCCCCACCAGAACCGGGATCATCAGCTGCTCCGGGAGGCGCGCGTAGAGCACCTTGGCCAGCCGGGTCCCGTGCCGGGAGCCCCCCACCAGGACCACGTGGTCGTTCTTGCCATAGCCGTAGATCCCGATCTCGGCGGTGGGCGGGCGGGCGCAGTTGTTCGGGCAGCCGGTCATGCGGATCTCTGCGTCCACGTCGCCCAGACCGGCTTTCTCGATGGCGTCCACATAGCCCGGAAGCACGCGCTCCGCCTCGGTCATGGCGAGGCCGCAGGTGGGCTTGGCGGGGCAGGCCATGGCGAGACGCCGCACCGGGGACAGGCTTTCCGGCCGCGGCACCCCGTGCGCGTCCAGGATGCGCAGCAGTGCGGCCGGATCCTGGACGCCGCACAGGATCACGTCCTGGTGGGGGGTGAGTCGCACGCGCAGCCGCAGCTCCTCCACGGCGGCACGCAGGCCCTTGCGCAGGCCGGACCCGATGCGTCCGTTCTCCACCGAGACGCCGTACCAGCCCGCGCCGCTCGAGAGGGCGTGCCATCCCAGGTGGAGCTCGACTGGCGCCAGGGGCTCGGGCTCCGCCTTCTCCAGCCGGATGCCGAACCGGCTGCGCAGCTCCTGGTTGACGGTCTCGAGACCGAGGCGCCGGAGCGTGTACTTCCAGCGCGCCAGCCTGCGGTCGCGTCGCTCGCCATTCTCCTTCTGCAGGATGGCGATCGCCTTGACCGCCTCCACGGCCTGGTCGCGCCGGAGGCGGCCGTGGTGAAGCCCGAGCAGGGCGGCGGTGCTCGGGTTGTTGTGGGTGAGCCCGAGGCCGCCGCCCGACCACAGGTCCCACACGCTGCCGTCGCAGCTTCCGTTGCTCCGCACCGGCACGAGGCCCACGTCCTGCGTCAGCACGTCGATCGAGTTGTCATGCGGGTGCGCGATTCCCACCTTGAACTTCCGCGGCAGGTAGTGCGGGCCGTACAGGGGCTCTTCCGGATCGAGGGGCTTCACGGTGCGACCCTCCTCGTCGGAGAGGAAGACCTGGAAGTAGGCGCTCGTGCGCGGAGCCAGCTCGTCGGCGACGGCGTAGGCGAGCTCCCGACCCCGCGGATCCAGGCTGGGGTCGAGACCGTCGAGCGGCGAAGTCATGGTGTTTCGGTTGACGTCGCCGCAGGCGCCCAAGGTGGCGTCCGGTCGGTAACCGCGGTTCAGGTGACGAATCAACGGCGCGAGACCCGGCCCGTGGACGTGATGGAACTGGATACCCTGGCGCGACGTGACGCGCAGCGTGCCATCGCCGAAGCGCTCGGCGCCCTCGTCGAGCGCCACCCACTGCTCGGCAGAGAGCTCGCCACCCGCCGGGCACTTGATGCGGACCATGAAGATGTGGTCGCCGGTCTTGCGCCCGCGCTCCCCGCGTTCCTGCTGCTTGTAGATTCCGAAGAACTTGGAGAGCTCCTTGGCGACGTTGCCGAGGCTGGGGGCCTCGCCCCGGGTGAGGCGGTCGATCTCCTCGGCAAAGGCATGCGGCTCCTCGCCCTCGGCCACGAAGAAGAGTCCCTGGCTCGCCACCTTGATGCGCTCGTTCCTGGACATCTCCGAAAGCTCGGAGCTCTTCAGGCTGATGGCCGGCTTGTCGGACTGGTGGCCGCCCATGGGGACGCGGGTACTCCTGGGAATCGAACCGTCGGCCTGCGGGCCGACAAAAACAGACTAGCCGAACGGGAATTGCCCCACCAATTCCCTACTATTTTTTTGTGTTTTCTAGGAGCCCGCCGTCACTCAAGCACCGGGTGTCTGGGTCGATGCCGGCGACGCGACCGGTACGGCCGAGCCTCCCCTGGGGGCTGCGTCTTCCAGCGCCGGTGGGTCCAGCTCCACTCCGCGGGGGCCGCGCGAACCGCCTCCTCCACCGCCCGCGTCATACGGCGCACGTTCTCGCGCACGGCCGCGTCCCGGTCCGCTCCCTCGGGCACCAGATCCAGGGCCGGCCCGGCCCGGATCACGTGCCGCGCACTTTGGCCCTCCCGGAACAGGAAGACCGGCACCACCGGCGCCCCGGTCCGCATGGCGATGCGGGCGGGACCGTCCCGGGTGCAGGCCAGGCGATGGAAGAAGGGCACGAAGACCCCTGCGCGCCGGCTCGCGTTCTGGTCGATGGGCAGGGCGACGATGCGTCCCTTGCGGAGTGCCGCCAGCACCGCCCGCGCCGCCGTGCCCCGTCGCACCACTTCGAGGCCACCCTGCTCCCGCCAGCTGGTGACGAGGGCTTCGAGATGCGGGTTCGAGCGCGCCCGGTGTACGAGCGTCACCGGCAGACCCCACTGGGCGACCGCCGACGCGAGCAGCTCCCAGTTGCCGAAGTGACCGGTGATCACGATGACGCCGCCGGTGCCGGACGCGCGCCGCGCCGCCTCCAGGTGCTCGAGCCCCTCGAAGCGGGCGCGCTCGCGCAGGGCCTGGGGGGGCTGGCGCCGGAACCGCGCGATCTCCACCAGGCTGCGTCCCAGGTTGGCGAAGGAGGCCTGCATCACGGCCTGCCGCCGCTCTTCACTCCACTCGGGGAAGGCGATGCCCAGGTTGGTCTGCGCGACGCGGCGCCGTCCGGGGAGGAAGCTGCAGGCCATCCGCCCGAGCGTCGCACCCACGCGCAGCCCGATCCGTTCGGGAATCAGACCGAAACCGAACAGGAGCGCCCGTGCCCCGGCCCCCTCCAGTCGGCTGGCCGCTCGGGTGAGAAAGGACGCCAAGGGGCCGCCGCGCTCAGCAGGCCAGGCTGCGCTCGAAGGCCTCGAGCTCGGTCCAGACTTCGCGGTCGATCTGCCGGAAGCGCGCCAGGGCCCGATCCATGCGCTCGGGCTCCCCGGCCTGCGCGGCCAGCTCCCGGCCCTTCTTGCGGACCCAGTCGATGTGCCACGCCTCGTCGCGGGTCACGGCGTCGAGCACCTCTCGGGTGCGCTCCGGGGTGTCCGGACGCTTCCGGTGCTCCCGGTAGCGCCGGAGTGCCCGCTGCTCGACAACCACCGTCAAGGCCAACAGGTCCACCGGGTTGCGTGGCACGCCGGCCCGCTTTCCGATGCGCACCTGGTAGCCGTCCTGGACCGGGATCGGGCTGGCGCCCAGCTCCTGGATGCGCTGGGTCCACAACCAGGCGTGGCGCACCTCGTCGGCCAGGTGCGCGGTGAGGTTGACCTGCGCCTCCGAGTCCTCCACCAGACGCAGCAGGCGGAACAGCAGGTTGGCGCCGCGTAGCTCCGCGTCGCGGTAGTAGGAGTAGATGGTGACCTCGCGCTCGGTGGGGCTCAACGCCATGGGCGATCCTCCGGAAGAACTCCCCCACTGGGATGCGGGCCGCCGCACGGGGGTTGCGGGGGCGGCTCAGCTCAGGTCCTCGCGACTGCGCGTGATGCGGACGCCCGCGTGCTCGAGCACGCCGGCGATCGGCTTCGGCTTGCGTACCGTGACGGTCACGGCCTCCGCGTCGAACTTCTCGAGCACGGCCCGGGCCACCCGCCAGGCCAGAGCCTCCACCAGCTTGTGCTCCTGGTTGGCCGCCACGTCCTCCACCACCTCGAAGATGCGCTTGTAGTGGATGGTGTGGGCGATCCGGTCGCTGCGGCCGGCGGCCCGCAGATCGCGGACGACTTCCAGGTCGAGGGTCACCGGGCGCCGCATGCGGCGCTCGGCGACGCTGACCCCCAGCGCGGCGGGGATCTGGATGCCCTCGAGAAGGATCACGTCGCGCACGGACTCGCCCATCCGCCTCCCGGTCCCGCGAGCCGGCCCGCGCGGGTCGAATACCCGGTATTCTACCCGGCTCGGCCGCGGCGGCGACCAAGCCGCCGGCTGGAGGAGGACCGGGAGGAGTGGGAACGGGA
>JBFIML010000107.1:0-4025 GCA_041611735.1 Myxococcota bacterium
CACCGCGACGCCGCCCACGAGCTTCGCCAGCCGCTCCTGGAGCTTCTCCCGATCGTAGTCGGACGTGGTCTCGTCGACCTGCTTGCGGATCTCGTTGCAGCGGCCCTCGATGTCCTTCTTGGAACCGGCGCCATCGATGATCGTGGTGTTGTCCTTGTCGATCACCACGCGCTTGGCCTTGCCGAGGTCCTTGAGCGTCACGTTCTCGAGCTTGAGGCCCAGCTCCTCGGCGATCACCTGGCCACCGGTCAGGATCGCCATGTCCTGGAGCATGGCCTTGCGGCGGTCGCCGAAGCCGGGAGCCTTCACCGCACAGGCGGTGAGCGTGCCCCGGATCTTGTTCACCACCAGCGTGGCGAGGGCCTCGCCCTCCACGTCCTCGGACACGATCAGCAGCGGGCGACCCTGCCGGGCCACCTGCTCCAGCAGCGGCAGCAGGTCCTTCATGTTGGAGACCTTCTTCTCGTGGAGCAGGATCAGCGGCTCCTCCAGTACGGCCTCCATGCGCTCCGGGTCGGTCACGAAGTAGGGCGACAGGTAGCCCCGGTCGAACTGCATGCCCTCGACCACCTCGAGCACCGACTCCATCGACTTGGCTTCTTCGACGGTGATCACGCCCTCGCGCCCGACCTTTTCCATGGCCTCGGCGATCATCTTGCCGATGGTCTGGTCGCCGTTGGCGGAGATGGTGCCCACCTGGGCGATCTCCGACTGATCGCGCGTGGTCTTGGACATCTTCTGGAGCTCGTCGACGAGCGAGCCCACGGCCCGGTCGATGCCCCGCTTCAGGTCCATGGGGTTCATCCCCGCCACCACCAGCTTGCCGCCCTCGCGAAAGATCGCCTGGGCCAGCACGGTGGCGGTGGTGGTGCCGTCCCCCGCTACGTCGGAGGTCTTGCTGGCGACCTCGCGCACCATCTGGGCGCCCATGTTCTCGAACTTGTCCTCGAACTCGATCTCCTTGGCGACCGTGACGCCGTCCTTGGTGACCGTGGGCGAGCCGAAGCTCTTCTCGATGACCACGTTGCGGCCCTTCGGGCCCAGCGTGACCCGCACGGCGTTTGCCAGGCCGTTCACGCCCGCGAGCAGCTTGGCCCGGGCATCCTGGTCGAAAAGGATATCCTTCGCCATCTCTTCTTCTTCCTCCCTGGCTACTCGACCACACCGAGGACGTCGTCCTCGCGAATGATCAGGTGTTCCTCGCCTTCGATGTTGACCTCGGTGCCGGCGTACTTGCTGAACAGGATGCGGTCGCCCTTCTTCACGTCGAGGGGCTGGACCTTGCCGTCTTCGTTCAACTTGCCCTTGCCCACGGACACCACCTTGCCTTCCTGGGGCTTCTCCTTGGCCGTGTCGGGGATGATGATGCCGCCCTTGGTCTTCTCCTCCTCCTGCACGCGCTTCACCAGGATGCGGTCCTGAAGCGGCCGGATCTTCATGGAGACGCCTTCCTCCACGCCACCTCCCGCTCGGGGAGGGGCCACGGTTCGGGGTTGGAGACGGAAGCCAAACCCTGCCGCGACCCCGCGGCGTCCGGGACCCCTCGGCCCGGCGTTGGCCCCCTTTGGCACTCGGCGCGCCCGAGTGCCAAAGCGGCCGGAATGTATGCACGGCGAGGCCTCGGTGCAAGCGCTCACCCCCCAGGCCCCCGGCCGGCCGAGCGGCCCTCCCCCCAGGGGCGCCCGGCGCCCGCTGCCTGGCCGGATGCCGTGATCTTCGCTTCCCTTTCGCCGGTGACCCTGACCCGCCGACAGCGTGAGATCTACGACTTCGTGGGCGCCTTCGTCGCGGAGCACGGCTATGCGCCGAGCCTCGAGGAGATCGGCCTGCACTTCGGGCTGCGCTCGGTGGCCACCGTGCACAAGCACGTGGCGCAGCTCGTGGCCAAGGGCCTGCTGCGCAAGGCCCCCCACCGGGCCCGGGCCATCGAGCCGGTGCCCGAGCGTCGCGAGGCACGCAGCGTGCGGCTGCCGCTGCTCGGGGTGGTGGCAGCCGGGGAGCCCATCGAGCCCTGGGAGGTGGCGGACGAGGTGGCGGTCCCGGCGGAGCTGGTGCGGCGGCCGGAGCGCAGCTTCGTGTTGCGCGTGCGCGGCGACTCGATGATCGACGAGCAGATCCGCGACGGGGACTACGTGATCGTCGAGAGCCGCGCCGAGGCCCGCAGCGGGGAGACCGTGGTCGCCCTGATCCGGGGCGAGGAGGCCACCCTCAAGAAGCTCGAGCGGCGCGGGCGTCGCGTGCGGCTGGTGCCCGCCAACCCGGCTCTGCGGCCCCTCGAGCTGCCGGCCGGCCAGGTGCAGGTGCGGGGCGTCGTGCGCGGTCTGCTGCGCCGGTTCTGAGGCTCCGGGAGCCCGGAGCCCCGAAGCAGTCCATTCGTCAAGAACGTCCCGCTTGGCTAGCTTCCTGCAATGGTCCGCATCACGCGATCGATCCACTTCTGCGCGTCCCTGCGCCTGCGCCGGGCGGACCGCTGCGAGGCGGACGATCGCCAGCTCTACGGCCGGCGCGCCGACCGGCACGGGCACAACTACCGCCTCGAGGCGACACTCGTCGGGGAGCCGGACCCGGCCACGGGCATGCTCGTCGACCTGAAGGACGTGAAGGAGGTCCTCGAGCGGGAGGTCATGGAGCGTTTCGACCACCGCGACCTGAACGACGACACGTCGTGGTTCGAGAAGCAGCCGCCCACCCTGGAGAACCTGGCGGCGCGCATCCACCGCCTGCTGGAGGCGGCGTTTCCGCCGGGCCGGCTCCACGGCATCCGGCTCTACGAGGACGAAGACACCTGGGTGGACGTGGTCGGAGGCCCCGGGATCCCGTGATCGCCATGACGCGGCGCTACCGCTTTCCCGCCGCCCACGTGCTGCGGCAGGACCAGCTCTCCGACGCCGAGAACCGCTGCCTGTACGGCAAGTGCGCCACGTACCACGGCCACGACTACGGGGTCGAGGTGACGCTGACGGGCCGCGTGGATCCCGACACCGGCTGGATCGTCGCGCCGGAGCGGCTCGACGCCCTGGTGCGCGAGCGCGTGCTCGAGCGCCTGAGCCACCGTCCCCTGAACGAGGACCCCTGGTTCCATCACGTGCTGCCCACCGCCGAGCACCTGGTGGAGCGCATCGAGCGCGAGCTCGCCGAGGCCGTGCCGCGCGCCACCGGAGCCCGGCTGCTGCGGGTGAGGCTCACCGAGACGCGCCGGAACGCCTTCCAGTCGGACTCCGGGTCATGACCCAGTCGAACGACGCCGACGGCACCCTGAAGGGACTCGTCACCGCCCTGCTCAAGGAGATCGGCGAGGATCCCGGCCGCGAAGGCCTCGAACGCACGCCGGCGCGCGTGGCCCAGGCCCTGCGCTTCCTGACCCAGGGCTACCAGCAGGATCCGCAGAAGATCCTGAACGACGCGGTGTTCGAAGAGGGCTACGACGAGATGGTCCTGGTCAAGGACATCGACTTCTACAGCCTGTGCGAGCACCACCTGCTGCCCTTCTTCGGCCGTGTCCACATCGCCTACGTGCCCGACGGCCGCATCGTGGGCCTCTCGAAGCTGCCGCGCATGGTGGAGATGTTCGCCCGGCGCCTCCAGGTGCAGGAGCGCCTGACCACGGAGCTGGCGCAGACGCTCAGCGACGTGCTGCGGCCGAAGGGCGTGGCCGTGGTGGTGGAGGCCATCCACCTGTGCATGATGATGCGCGGGGTGCAGCAGCAGAACGCCTTCGCCATCACCAGCTCCCTGCGGGGGGAGTTCGCCGAGGACCCCAAGACCCGCGCCGAGTTCATGGAGCTGATCCGGCACGGCAAGCCGTCCTTCGCCTGATTGAGGGTCCTGACGCGCCGTTCCATGAAGTTGCTACCCCCAGGGGCCCGAGCCGGGCCTCGACGGCCCCCCGAGAGGGCCGACTCCGAGTCCCCCTGGAGAGCCTCTTTCCCTTTGACAAACGGGCTCAAGCTGCATAGAGTGCGCGCCGATCCGGGGTGAGAGGGAGGGTCCCGCCGGCCCCACCCGTAGGGACGGCCCGTCAGGAC
>JBFIML010000108.1:0-3964 GCA_041611735.1 Myxococcota bacterium
CGCGGAATGATCGACACCTTGTGCACCG
Organism: Myxococcota bacterium; assembly: GCA_041611735.1. Classification (GTDB taxonomy): domain Bacteria; phylum Myxococcota_A; class UBA9160; order UBA9160; family PR03; genus JBFIML01. The sequence goes on from JBFIML010000108.1 coordinate 29, forward strand.
GATCGCTGCCGGGAAGTGCGCGGGCCACCAGGGCGTGGCCCATCTCGTGGTACGCCGTGACCTTCCGCTCGTGCTCGTTGAGCAGGCGGTTCTTCTTTTCGAGGCCGGCCACGATGCGTTCGATCGCGAGGTTGAAGTCGTCCATGCTGACATGGGTGGCGTTTCTGCGTGTGGCCAGAATGGCCGCCTCGTTGACCAGGTTCGCCAGGTCGGCGCCCGTGAAGCCAGGCGTGAGGGCGGCGATGAGCTCGGCCTTGGCGTCGGGCGCAAGGCTGAGCTTCTGCAGGTGCAGCTGCAGGATCTCCACACGCGCCTGCTTGTCGGGCCGATCGACGAGGATCTGGCGATCGAAGCGCCCGGCGCGCAGCAGCGCCGCGTCCAGGATCTCGGGCCGATTCGTGGCTGCCAGCAGTACGACACCCTGGCTGGGATCGAAGCCGTCGAGCTCCGAGAGGAGCTGGTTCAGGGTCTGCTCCTTCTCGTCATGGCCGCCGGCCATGGGCCCCATGCCGCGGGCGCGGCCCATCGCGTCGAGCTCGTCGATGAAGATGATGCACGGCGCGCGCCCACGCGCCTGCTCGAACAGGTCGCGGACGCGGGCCGCGCCGACACCCACGAACATCTCCACGAACTCGCTGCCGCTGATGGAGAAGAACGGAACGCCGGCCTCCCCGGCGACTGCCCGGGCCAGCAGCGTCTTGCCCGTGCCCGGCGGTCCCACCAGCAGGATCCCCTTGGGCAGGCGGGCTCCAAGCCGCCCATAGCGCTCCGGCTTGCGCAGGAAGCCGATGATCTCCTTCAGCTCCTCCTTCGCTTCGTCGACGCCGGCCACGTCATCGAAGCTGACCTTGACGTCCTCCTCGGCATAGATCTTGGCCTTGCTCTTGCCCACGGACATGAGACCGCCGCCGAGCCCTCCGGCCTGGCCGAGGCGCCGCTGCAGGAACATCCAGATCGCGAGGATGAACGCGATGGGCAGGACCCAGGCGAGTGCCCGACTGAGCCACGTGTTCTCCACGGCGCCGGTAAACTCGAGACCGTCTTTCGCGAGCCGGTCGGCCAGCTCGGGGTCGACGCGCACGGTGCGGAAGCGCTCGGGCTGGCCTTCCTCGGGCTCGACGATCCTGCCCGTGATCTGGTCGCTGCCGACCACGAGATCGCTCACGCGCCCTGCCTGCTGGTAGTCGAGGAAGCGGCTGTATGGGATCGCCGCCACCTGGGTGCTCTCGTACCAGAGCTGCCCGAGCAGGAAGAGCATCCACGAGCCCAGCATCACGTACCAGAGGTTCCAGCCCCGCGACACGAGGCGGCTGCGCAGCCGGGTACCGGTTGACGCTTCTCGCTTCGGACCGTCCGTCCGGCCGGCCTCGTTGGAAGAATCGCCCCCCGGGGAAGTAGGCCCGGGGCTGCTGGGGTCGGCGGAAGCCCTCACGTCGCACCAGGGTAGCCGAGGAGCGCCTCCCATAGGGCGGGTCGCCGTTGGCCGGAGGCGGCCGTACGCAACGCAAGTGCAGGTAGCGCCCACCCGAGCGGAGGGCCTCGCCTCGACTGCCCTTCCCCAATCCGCGATCCCGGGATGGGTCAGCCAGGGTCGTCTGCCAGGCGTCTTGCCTATCATGGTCCGCGTTAGGCGGGCGACTGTCGGCGAAGACTTCAGGGTGCGCGATGTCCACCAATCACGGCGCCACACCGAGTAGGCTGCACCCGAGCGTCGCCGAGTGGAAGCAGATCGTCGCCCCGTACGAGGAGCCGTCGGTCTGGCGAGCCACCTGGCAGATCGTCGACACGCTCGGCCCCTATGTGCTCCTCTGGGTTCTCATGGTTCACAGCCTGGCCGTCTCCTGGTGGCTCACGCTGGCCCTCGCGGCCTTGGCCGGAACGCTCCTGGTGCGGGTGTTCATCATCTTCCACGACTGCGGACACGGCTCGTTCTTCCGTTCCCGTCTCGCCAATGACGTCACCGGCTTCATCGCCGGCATGCTGACGTTCACGCCCTACTACCACTGGCGCTGGGAGCACTCCCTCCACCACGCCACCGCCGGCGATCTGGACCGGCGCGGGACCGGCGACGTGTGGACGATGACCGTTCAGGAATACCTCGCGTCGTCCCGTTGGAAGCGTTTTGCCTATCGACTGGCGCGCAACCCGGTCGTCCTGTTCGTGCTCGCGCCGCTGTTCCTCTTCGTGGTCCGGCAGCGTTTCCCCTCCGCGAAAGCGAGCTCGCGAGAACGGAAATCGGTGATGTGGATGAATCTCGCCATCCTGGCGATGGCCACGGCGCTCAGCTGGGTCTTCGGCCCCGTGCCCTACCTGCTCATCCAGTCGACGGTCATGATGGTCGGGGGTGCGGCGGGCGTGTGGCTGTTCTACGTGCAGCACCAGTTCGAGGACGCCTACTGGGAACGCCGCGAGGACTGGGATTACACCGCCGCGGCACTTCAGGGGAGTTCGTTCTACGAGCTGCCCAAGATCCTCCAGTGGCTTTCGGGCAACATCGGGTTCCATCACATCCATCACCTGAGCTCCCGAGTTCCCAACTACAACCTGGAGCGATGTCACCAGTCCCATCCGCTCTTCCGGGGAGTCAAACCCGTCACGCTATTCTCCAGCTTCGGCGCCAGCCGCTTCCGGCTCTGGGACGAGCGACTGCGCAGGCTCGTGGGCTTCCGGCACCTCAAGGATCTGCGCCGGCGGGCGAAAGGCGCCGGAAAGAAGCAGTCCATCGATTGAGGCGAGTTGGACGGATCTCGCGAACTCGCAGCGGTCTCGTGTCCGATCGCGAGAGGTCTCATGGGTTCTCATCGTTCACGGGCTCGACCCTCGTCGCCCATGCCAGCACCGCCAGACCGGCCGCCGCAGAAGCGACCGATGCGGATAGGATGCCCAGCTTGGCCGCGTTGATCAGCGCGTCGTCGAACGCCAGGTCGGCGATGAACAGCGCCATCGTGAAGCCGATCCCGGCGAGCAGGCCCCCTCCGGCGAGCATTCCCCAACCCATGTCCGCAGGGCGACTCGCAAGCCCCGAACGCACCGCGAGCCACCCGAAGGTCACGATCCCGACGGGCTTTCCGATTGTGAATCCGATAAAGACCGCGAATGCGACAGGGCTGCCGAGGTCGGCCCCGGACAACGGCATTCCGGCATTGGCGAACGCGAAGAGCGGCATGATGGCGAAGCTCACCCAGGGATGCAGCATCATCAACAGGCGTTCGACCGGCGACAGCGTCTCCCGGATGGCGACCTCGGTCAGCCGCCATGCCCTGCGACCCTCCGCCATGTCGCTCCGTTGGTCCCCAGATGGATCGGCGACCACCCGATCCAGGATTGCCTGAAGGCGATCGTCGCTCACCCATCTTCCGGTCGGCGTCAGCAGACCCAGCACCACGCCGGTGATGGTGGCGTGGATGCCGGAGGCATCCACGGCCAGCCAGGTCACCACCCCCACTAGGAAGTAGAGCGGGATGCTGCGGACGCCGAGCAGTGCCATCCCGCGCACGCTGGTGATGCCGAGCGCGCCCAGGGCCAGCGCTCCCCAGGCGAGCTGGCTGCTGTAGCCGATCGCAACCACCAGAATGGCTCCGATGTCATCGACGATCGCGAGCGACAGCATGAAGACCCGCAGGCTCTGCGGGATGCGCCGGCCCAGGAGAGCCAGGCAGCCGATGACGAACGCGGTGTCGGTCGCCATGACCGTGCCCCAGCCGTGCGCGCCTTCTTGATCCAGCTGGAGCGTCAGGTACAGGACCGCGGGCACGAGCATCCCACCCAGGGCGGCCGCGATCGAGAACGCGGCCATGCGCGGGCTTCTCAGCTCGCCCAGGACCAGCTCGCGCTTTAGCTCCAACGCGACCACGAAGAAGAAGAGCGACATCAGACCGTCGTTGATCCACTCTCGCGAAGATCGCGCGAACTCGAACGAGCCCACCCGAATGCCGA
>JBFIML010000109.1:0-3957 GCA_041611735.1 Myxococcota bacterium
GGGCGGACACCCGGCTCCTCCGGGTAGCTTGGAAGAAGCCAAACCGCCAAGCACTCAGAGGAGAACCCAGACTCAGAGTACCTGCCGGAAGCTCTCTTTGCTCCAGCTGGCCGAGGAGCTCGGCAACGTGTCCAAGGCCTGCCGCCTGATGGGCTACCACCGCGACACCTTCTACCAGGTGCGCCGCGCCTTCCAAGTCGGCGGCGTGGCCGCTGTGCTGAGACGGCTTATCTGACGGCTTAGGAGACATCCACTTTTGCGAGCCCGCCGCAGGGCGGAGGCGCGGTAGATCCCCTTCATCGGACCGATGGGGGGGGTGGGATGCCGTGTCGTCTGCGCGCGGAGGAAGTCGTGACGATTCGGGTACTTGCAGAGAAGGGGGCGAGCCACTGCCAGGTGGCCCGGACGCTGGGCGTGAGCGAGGGGACGGTTCGCTACCACCTGCGGCGGGTCGGAGCCGAGGACGGCCGCCGGCGCCAGCCGCGCCGGGCGGCGGGCGTGGCCGCGGTGATCCGGGTCTGGATGGAGGCGCGGGCGGGCGAGCGCCGGCCCCCCAACGTGCGCGAGCTCCACGAGCATCTCGTGGCGGAGTACGACTACGCGGGCTCGTACAACTCGGTGCGCCGCTACGTGCGGGCGCACTATCCGCGGCCGAAGCGGCGCACGTATCGACGGGTGGAGACGCCGCCCGGGGCGCAGACGCAGACGGACTGGGGCGAGTGGCCGCGGCTGGACGTGGGCGAGGGGCCCGAGCCGCTGCATGCCTTCGTGATGGTGCTGTCGCACTCGCGCATGCCGGCGGTGGTGTGGAGCCGGGACGAGACGCTGCTCGCGTGGCTCGCCTGCCACAACGCGGCCTACCGGCGCTTCGGCGGTGTGGCGGCCGTCAACCGCATCGACAACCTGAAGACGGCGATCATCGCGGGGGCGGGAGCGTGGGGAACGATCCACCCCACCTACCGGGCCTATGCGCGGGCGGTGGGCTTCCACGTGGATGCGTGTGCGCCGCGGGCACCGCAGGCCAAGGGCAAGGGCGAGGCCAAGGTGAAGCTCTCGCGCCAGCTCGTCGATGCGCGACGTCGCTACGAAGGCTTCGAGGAGCTGCAGGCGGAGACGGACGCGCGGATCGAGCGCTGGGCGCGGCGGACGCTGTGCCCCGCCACGGGGGAGAGCGTCCAGGCGAGCTACGAGCGGGAGCGCGAGCGGCTCGGCCCGCTGCCGATCCTGCCCGAGCCCTTCGACGTGGCGGTGACGCGCCCGGTGGGCTGCGACGCGATGGTGCACTTCGAGAGCCGGGCATACGCGGTGCCCTTCCGCTACGTCGGCCGACGCGTCGAGGTGCGGGGCTGTGCCGGGCGGGTGCAGATCTGGGCCGACGGCCAGGTGGTGCAGGAGTACGCGCGGGGGACCCGCGAGCGCGTGCTGATCGATCCCGCCTGCTACGAGGGCGAGGCCACGGACCGGGTGCTGCCGCCGCCGCCGCTCGGGCGCATGGGGAGGCGGCTGCAGGAGATCGCGGCGCTTCCGGTCGAGGCGCGGCCGGTGGATCTCTACGCCGCGCTGGCGGAGGTGGCGCGATGAGCGCGCAGGCCACGAAGACGGTGGACCTCGACCGCACGCGCGAGGCCCTCGGGCAGCTCGGCCTCGCCCATGCCGCGGAGCAGCTCGGCGAGGTGGTGAACGAGGCCGTGAAGGCCAACCTCGCGCCCCACGTGTTCCTTGAGCGGTTGCTCGCCGCCGAGCTCCAGCAGCGCGAGGAGCGGCGCATCAAGACCTCGCTGCGCCTCTCGGGCCTTCCCACCGGCTCCACGCTCGGCAACTTCGACTGGAGCTTCCAGCCGGGGGTCGAGCGCAAGCAGGTCGAGACGCTGGCCACCTGCGCCTACATCCGCGAGCACGCCACGATCCTGCTGCAAGGACCGCCGGGCGTGGGGAAGACGCACTTGAGTGTCGCCCTGGGCGTGCGGGCCGTCGAGAACGGCTTCTCCGTGGCCTTCTACCGGCTCGAGGACCTGCTGCACGCCATGAAGCGCGACGCCGACGTCCCGCCCCAGCGGCTGCGCGGCAAGAAGTACATGAGCGTCGCGCTCTTGATCGTCGACGAGGTGGGCTTCCAGCCGCTCACGCGGCTCGAGGCGGGGATGCTCTTCCGGCTGGTCTCCTACCGCTACCAGCGCGGGAGCATGATCCTGACCACGAATAAGTCGGTCAAGGACTGGCCGGAGATCCTGGCGGGCGACGAGGTCATGACGACGGCGCTGCTCGACCGGCTCCTGCACAAGAGCCACGTGCTCAACATCCGCGGCAGGAGCTATCGCCTGCGCGAGCTCGAGAAGGTGCTCAAGTAGCCCACGGACGTCCGGGAAGTGCGGGATGGACCCACGCTTCTCGGAAACCGGAGAAGAGCAGGAGGCGGCTGGAGGGTCCAGCCCCTCAGGGACAACCAGGAGGGTCGTAAATGTAGGTGTCTTCCATGAGAAGGCCAGCTCTGTCAACGACGCCAGACGTGGCGGCGATTTCTTCTCGCCCTCGATCGATCCACCACGCTTCCATCCGCACTCTTGGTGATCGCGCGCTCGCGATCGGTGCACGCTGAGGTCCGTGGCGTCCGGGCGCTGCAATCTCTTAATCGGCCTCGAAGGGCCTGGACACCTATCGCAGTCGCCGCGGACGCGGTGTCTCGATCGCGCGAGGGTTCTCGCCGCTCCTCTGTCTCCTGCGCTGGAGGTCGGAACGCCAACTAGGCGGCTCGACGCGTCCGCCCGTGGCCCAAGGCCTGATAGCTCTCGCCTGTCACCCAAAGCCGGTGCAGCAGGACAGCCAACTTGCGGGCGACCGCGACGACGGCCCGCTTCTTGGCGGCCTTTCCACCGTGGGCGGCCAGGCGAAGGCCCCAGCGGCGCAGCTCCGTGTCCGGTCCGAACGGCCCCAGGATGTAGTGGGCTGCACCGACGAGCAGTCGCCGGAGCAAGCCATCTCCCTCCTTGCTGATGTGGAGCTGCGGACGCGAGCTGCCGGAGTCCCGCCGGCGGGGCCGCAGCCCCAGATACGCGCCGATCGCTCGGCTCTGCTCGAAGCGATTGGGATCCTCGATCACCAGCAGGAATGCCAAAGCCGTGAGTGGACCGACTCCCGGCACCTGGCGAAGTCTCTCGCTCTCGGGGTATTGCTCTCGAGCCACGTGCTCGATCTGGTGATCGAGACCTCGGATCGTCTCCGTCAGCTTTCCCACCATCTCCACCAGCGCGGCGAAGCCCGGAAACGGCGCCTGGGCGGTGGTGAGACGCCGGGCAAAGCTCGCCGCAGCGCACTTCGGCAGCGGCGTGCCGAGGCCCTTGGCGAGCCCTCGCGCAGTGTTGATCAGCTGAGTCCGCGCTCGTACCAGCGCGTCGCGGCTCCGGATCAGCGCCAAGTCTCGTTGCGCGGCTTCCCCGCGGTGAACCACCGGCGACAGCAGGTTCGGATCGATGCGCCCGAGGCGCGCGAGCGCCTCGGCATCGAACGCATCGCTCTTCGCGCTGCTCTCCGCGATTAAGCGAACACGCCGTGCATTCGCCACCACAACTTCGAAGCCAGCCTCGGCCAACCCGCGGCTGACCCAGGGGGAGTGCGCGCCCACCTCCAGGACCACACGCGCTCCCGGCCAGCGCGCCAGCCCCTCGATCAGCCCTTGGCGCTGGGTGCGAAGTCGGAGCCCGGCGACGAGCTCCCCTGCCGCATCGATCACCGCGGCCTCGCTGTACCGATCCGCCAGGTCTAGCCCGACGGTGAACGCGGGAGTGATACCCTTCTCCATGCCAGCCTCCTGTCCTTGGGCCACGAGCCCGTTGCTTGTTGGGCACCTCACGGTACCCCGCTCAGGGGGCTGGCCTTCTCATCTCATCTCCCAAGGTCGTGAAACTAGGCGTCGCTTGACACTCTATCGCCCTCCTGGCTCGTCGAGAAGCGAAACCGACC
>JBFIML010000110.1:0-3906 GCA_041611735.1 Myxococcota bacterium
CGGCTTCTGCAGCGCTTCCCTAGGCGGTCCAGCCGGCGCGGGAGAGCCGGCGGTCCAGGTCGAAGGCGGCGCTGATCAGGCCGAGGTGCGTGAAGGCCTGGGGGAAGTTGCCGAGCTGCTCGCCGCTGCGCCCGAGCTCCTCGGCGTACAGGCCCAGGTGGTTGGCGTAGCCGAGCATCTTCTCGAAGGCGAGCCGCGCCTCGTCCAGCCGGCCTGCCCGCGAGAGACACTCCACGTACCAGAAGGAACACATGTTGAAGGTGCCCTCCTCGCCCGGGAGCCCGTCGGAGGCGGCGTCGGCGACCCGGTAGCGGTAGACGAGAGCGTCGTCCACCAGCTCGCGCTCCACCGCGTCCAGGGTGGAGAGCCAGCGCGGATCCGTGGGACCGATGAAGCGCACCAGCGGCATGAGCAGGCAGGCCGCATCCAGGGTGGTCGAGCCCTTGTGCTGCACGAAGGCGCGCCGCTGGGGGTCCCAGAAGTGGGCGAGGATGTCCCGGTGGATGGCGTCCCGGGTGGGGAGCCAGCGCTCGAGGGGCGCCGGGAGCGAGCGCTTCCAGGCCAGGCGCACCGCCCGGTCGATGGCCACCCAGCACTGCAGGCGCGAGAACAGGAACTCCCGGCGCCCGCCGCGCACCTCCCAGATGCCCTCGTCCGGGCGCTGCCAGTTGGCGCACACCCAATCCACCAGGCGCACCAGGTTCGACCAGAAGTCGAAGGAGATCGGCTCGGCGTGCTTGTCGTACAGGTACACGGAGTCCATCAGCTCGCCGTAGATGTCGAGCTGGAGCTGGTCGTGGGCGCCGTTGCCGATCCGCACGGGGCTCGACTTCCGGTAGCCCTCCAGGTGCTCGAGCACCTGCTCGGAGAGGTCGTGGCGCCCGTCGAGGCCGTACATGATCTGGAGCGACCCGTCCGGCTCGAGCTCCTGGCAGCGGGCCTCGATCCACTTCATGAAGGCGCCCGCCTCGCCGGTGAGACCGAGGCGCAGCAGGCCGTAGAGGGTGAAGGCCGAGTCCCGGATCCAGGCGTAGCGGTAGTCCCAGTTGCGGGCGCCCCCCACCTGCTCGGGAAGCCCGAAGGTGGGGGCCGCGACCAGCGAGCCGTGGGGCTGGGAGGTCAGCAGCTTGAGGGTGAGGGCCGAGCGGTGCACGGTCTCCTGCCAGCGCCCGCGGTAGCTCGAGCCCCCGATCCAGCGCCGCCAGAAGGCCACGGTGGCTTCGAAGGTCTGCGAGCACCAGAGCGGGAGATCGCCGGGGCCCTCCCCGTCCGGGCACGCCTCCTCCAGTACGAAGTCCACGGTCTCGCCGGCCCGCAGCAGGAACTCGGCGCTGGCGGCGCCCTCCTGGACCTCCAGGGGCACGCTGGCGCGTAGCCGCAGCGCCGTCCCGTCCTGGCCCCGGGAGCGGAACACCACCTGGCCGCCGCCGGCCTCCACGGCCTTGTCGGCGCGCCCGTAGTCGAAGCGTGGGTCGCAGTGGACCCGGAACGGGAGCTCCCCGCGCACGCCGCGCACGCGGCGCAGCAGGGTGTGGGAGCGCCCCGCCGCCTGGACCGGCATCAGGTCCGTGATCTCCGCAACGCCGCACTCCGCCAGGAAGCGCGTGAGCAGGACGTTCGTGTCGGGCAGGTAGAGCTGCTTCGGCTGGGGGTCGCAGCGAACGGGGCAGATCGAGAAGCGCCCGCCGCGCTCGTGGTCGAGCAGGGCCGCGAAGACGCTCGGCGAGTCGAAGTACGGAAAGCACAGGAAGTCGATGGACCCGTCGCTTCCCACCAGGGCGACCGTGTGCAGGTCGCCCACGATCCCGTAGCTCTCGATGGGGCGATAGCTCACGCGGGCCGCCCGATCACTCGAAGAGCTGCTGGTACTCGCCGTAGCCTTCCTCTTCCAGGTCCTCCCTCGGCACGAAGCGAAGCGATGCGCTGTTGATGCAGTAGCGCAGGCCCGTGGGCGGCGGGCCATCCGGGAAGACGTGGCCCAGGTGGCTGTCGCCATGGCGGCTGCGCACCTCGGTGCGCAGCGTCAGGAAGCTCCGGTCCTGCTTCTCGACCACGTGCCCCGCCTCGATGGGGCGGGTGAAGCTCGGCCACCCGGTTCCGCTATCGAACTTGTCCTTCGAGCTGAAGAGCGGCTCGCTGCTCACCACGTCCACGTAGATGCCCTCTTCCTTGTGGTTCCAGTACTCGTTGGCGAACGGACGCTCGGTCCCCTCGCGCTGGGTCACCTCGTACTGGAGCGGGGTGAGTTGTCGCGCCAGCTCCTCCTGGCTCGGCTTCTTCCAGCGTCCCATAGGCTGCTCCTCCTTCGCCTCCGCCCCCCAGACGCGCTCCAGGAAGCGGTCGCGCCCGGAGCCAAAGCGGTAGATGCGGTACCGGATCGGGTTCTTCTTGTAGTAGTCCTGGTGATCGTCCTCGGCCGGATAGAAGCTCGTGAAGGGGACGATCGCCGTCACCAGGGGCTTCTCGAAGCGCCCGCTCCTGGCCAGTTCCTGCTTGGAGGCCTCGGCCAGGCGCTGCTGGGTCCCGTCGTGCACGAAGATGGCCGTGCGGTACTGGCGGCCGCGGTCCGCGAACTGTCCGCCGGGATCGGTCGGATCGATCTCCCGCCAGAAGACTTCGAGGAGCCGCGGGTAGGAGACCCGGGCGGGGTCGTAGCGCACCTGCACCGCCTCGGCGTGGCCCGTGGCGCCCGAGGCGACCTCTTCGTAGGTCGGCTGCGGCTCCCGGCCCCCGGCATAGCCCACCACCACGTCGAGCACGCCGGGCAGCTTCTCGAAGGGCGGCTCCATGCACCAGAAGCAGCCGCCGGCGAAGGTGGCGAGCTGGCCTGCGGCCGCTTCGGGCGGAGCGGCGGCCTCCAGGGAACCTCCGCCCCCGGCGCGGTCCACGGCCAGCACCACCAGACCGATCGCTGCCACCAGCACCACGGGTCGGATCACGTCTTCCGCCTCCCGCCGGCCAGCCGGGCCGACGTTCGTTGGATGCCCGACCGAAGGCTCCGTTACGAGCCGGGAGAGAGGTCCCTATCCCGCCGGGATGGGGCGCTGCACGAGCTGGAAGAGGCGCAGCACCTTCGGGGAGGTGCGCCGCGGGTCGAGCTCCAGCTGGGGGTCGGCCCGGACCGCGCGCTCCAGGCTGGAGCGGGCGGCATCCCAGCGGCCGTGGGCGATCTGGGCGGTGGCGCGCAGCACCTCGAGGCGCGCCCGGCGTCGTAGCACCTCGCTGGAAGCCGGGAGCGGCTCGATCAGGCCGTCGGCGGCCGCGAGGGTCTCGAAGGCGGCCTCGAAGCGGGCCGAACGCAGCTCCTGCTCCGCTCGCTCCAGGAGATCGTCGAGCTGCGGCGACGTCGGGCGCTGGGGAGGGGACGGTGCCGAGACCGGGGGCGGCGGCGCCGAGACGGGGGGTGGCTTCGCCGAGACGGGGAGCGGCGGCGCGGCCACCGGGGGCGGCGGCGGGGCGGCTGCGCTGCGGGGCAGCGGAGGCGCAACGGCCGCCTGCGCAGGCGCATCCCGGCGAGACACCAGGCGCCGGGCAGCCTTCCGCAGGTCCCGGACCTCGGTGCCCACGTAGCTCGCCGCGCTCCGGAGGGGTGCGACCAGGTCGAGGCCCGGCCCGGAGCTCCGGTTGGAGCGGAAGAGATCATCGAAGGCCGAGGAGCCCGCCAGCGCCCAGACCAAGACCCCCGCTGCCAGCAGGATCATCAGGTCGGAGGTGGAGCTGCCACGATTCACTAGGGATCCCGCGTCCGCTCTCTCGCCCCCGCGCACACCCAGTCTACTACGAACCGCGGGGCCTTGCCCCGCCACGGCGGATCAGGGAGCGGGGTCTCCTCACCACGAATCGCACCCTCGTGGCATGCCTCCGCCCGGGCACGCGTCGGGCCCGAAGAAGGTGCGCTGCTTGCCC
>JBFIML010000111.1:0-3826 GCA_041611735.1 Myxococcota bacterium
CGACGCGTTCCAGAAGCTGCTGGCGGCGAGCTTCGCTGCCGACGATGGCGCCACCTTGCAGTTCACCGGGAATCTCCAGATCGCAAGCCCGGTAGGCAATGACTCGAGTCCGGCGCAGGCTCCGCGGGTGCGGAGTGCCAGCGCCGCCGCACCGCCGCTGGGAGAACCCGTACGCTACTGCCAGGGTGGAGGCTTCCCCGGTGAGGTCGGCGGGCAGTTCGCCTGCGCCACGAACGCGGACTGCACGGGCATCTGCGTGGCGGGTGAGGATTCCGTACTGGGCGGAAGCGGAGGCTACACCTGCACGGCGGACTTCCAATGCAACTCGAGGCTCCAGAACGACGGGGTCTGCGCGGCCAGGACTGCCACCTGCCAGGAGTTCGCCCTGCTCTCCGTGGTGGGCGGCGACGTCTTCTTCTCGGGTTTCAACGTGCACGTCCGGAGCGGAAGCGGCGCCACGGATGGTCCCGTGAACGGCCGCGGCAACCTGATTGTCGGATACAATGCTGGGAGCCCGGAGCGCACTGGTTCGCACAACCTGGTCGTGGGTGACCTGCACAGTTACACGAGCTTTGGGGGCCTGGTGGCCGGTCGGGCCAACACCATCAGCGGTGCGAGCGCCACGGTCAGCGGTGGATTCAACAATGTTGCCAGCGGGATCGGGGCCTCGGTCAGCGGCGGGCAGCACAATCGAGCGACGGGTGAGTTGGCGTCGGTCAGCGGCGGGCATCGCAACCTCGCGAGCGATCTCTGGGCCTCCGTCAGCGGTGGCGAGGACAACGTGGCGCAGAGCATCGTGGCCTCGGTGAGCGGGGGCAGTCGGAACAGCGCCTTGGCCTTTGGCGCGTCGGTCTGCGGCGGCCAGGCGAACGAGGCGAGCGGCTTCCGCGCCGTCGTGAGTGGCGGCGGAAGGAACATCGCCAGCGGTACGTTCGCGTCCGTGAGCGGCGGGGTGGGGAATGTCGCGGGGCCCGGTGCCCTGCCCGCTCCGCAGGTGAACCCGGGCGATGCCCCTGCGGTCAGTGGCGGGCAGCATAACCAGGCCAACGCCACCGCAGCGTCCATCAGCGGAGGCGAGTTCAACAGGGTGGGTCCGCCGCCACCGGGTGTTCCGGGTGTCGGAATCGGGACTTCCGCTTCCGTGAGCGGCGGAAGAAACAATCTTGCGTTTGGGACGGCAGCATCGGTGAGCGGGGGGAATGTCAACTTCGCCGCGGGTGAGGTGTCGTCCGTCAGTGGCGGAGAAAGCAACCGGGCCGAGGGCGGCGCAGCCTCCGTCAGCGGTGGCAGGGGGCGTACCGCTCTCGGCGCGAACAACTGGGTCGCGGGCGCGCTCTCTCAGGACTTCTGAGGCTCGCCGGGGGCGTGGCTCGGGGATTGCGGCGTCCCTTCCGGAGCGGAGTCGGGCCGCGGCGGGCGGGCGCGGAGTTCAGGGCGTCGGGTAGCGACCGTCCCCATCGAGGAAGATCTCGGCCCACAGCTCGCCCAGCACGAGCGTCCAGATGCGCATGGCGTGCTCGGGGGGCCAGGCTCCGTGCCTGGGGCGCTCGAGCAGTCGTGCTACGTCGTCGGGGTCCAGCAGGCCACGCTGCGCCACCCGGGCTCGACTGAGCAGCGGACGCGCCACTTCCTCCAAAACCTCGCAGAAGCGGAGGGTTTCCCGTATGCGCTGAGCGAACTTGGGTCGGTGACGAAAGTCCTCCGGCAGCAGACCGGCGATCGCCTGCCGGAACACCATCTTGTCCTGGCGCAGCGTGTGCTTGTAGCGCGAAGGCACGCGAAAGGCCGCACGCAGGAACTCGGGATCCACGAACGGGGAGGCGAAGCTCACCCGAGCTGCCACGTGGGCGCGTTCCACCTTCGGGAGCCAGAGCGGGAGGCCGGTGAGGGTGGCCATCCGACACACCTCGTTGAGGATCTCGGGGCCCGCCCGGGGCAGGGCCGCCAGGGCCGCGGGCGGCGGCGCACCGAGCACCTGGGGCGCCGGCGGAATCTGGTTGCGCAGCACCAGACTGGTGAGCAGGCGTGCCAGCACGCCCCGCGGTGCGACCCCGGTCTGGGTGAAGGAGTAGATCTCGCCCAGGGTGCCCCGGCCGAGAGGCACACGACCGGCGAGCGCGAGGATCTGATGGCGCGCCATGCCGCCCAAGGCTCCGTCCGCCCCGTGGCCGGCGAGCAGGACCCGGACTTGTTTGCGTTGCGCTTCCAACGCCGTTCGGTAGTAGAGCAGGGTTTCGGTGCGCGCGATCGGATCCTCGAGATGCCAGACCAGGTGGGGCAGATCCGTGCGCAAGGTCTCGGCGGGAACGATCAGCGTCTCATGCTCGGAACCGAAGTGCTTCGCCGCCCGGGCGGCCCAGTCGATCTCGGGATCTCCCGGCGCGTCGCCCGCCGAGAAGGTGCAGATGCGACGCTCCGGGTTGGCGCGGCGGGCAGCAGCCAGCATCGCCATCGAATCGACGCCGCCGGAGAGCGAGAGCCCGATCGGATCCGTGCCGCGGGTGCGACGCTCCATGGCGCGGAGAAAGCTCTCCAGAATGTCGTCGCAGTGCTCGCGCAGCGGCCGCTCGCGAAGGTCGAGCGAGAGGTCCCAGTAGCGCACGGCTTTCACGTTCCCGTCGCTGGAAACGCGAGCGTGGCACCCGGCGGGAAGCTGGTGCACAGTGTCCAGGAGCGTGTCCGTAGCGGGCATCAGCTTGCGGGTGTGCAGGTTCTGCAGCGCCGCCCGGTTGGGCCGGCGCACGAAGCCCGGCAGCCCGAGGAACGCCTTGTACTCGCTGGCGAAGACCAGGCCGCCGTGCCAGCGCGTGTGGTAGAGCGGGCGCGCCCCCGCGAGGTCGCGGGCCAGGAGGACGCTGTCGTCCCGGGCGTCGTGCAGCGCCAGGGCGAAGGCGCCGTTCAGGCGCTCGAGGGCGTCGAGTCCCCAGGTCTCCAGGGCGGCGAGGAGCAGCCGTCCGAGTCCGGTTTCGCAGACCACTCCCGCCCCTTCCAGCTCCCGGGCCAGCTCGGGGGCGTTGAAGAGCTGGAGGTCCGCCACCAGGGTGAGGGGTCCCTTCGTGACGGGCTGGCCCAGGTCCGTGTCGCTGCGGGCGCCGAGCCAGACCGGGCCGACCTGTGCGATCTCGCTCGACACCCCACCACGATGGGCCAGGCGCTCGCCCAGGCCGCGAGCCACCTCGGGGTCGCCGCAGCGGATCATCCCGAATATGGCACCCACGTGGTGACCCCGGTGCTCGCGGGACTACTCGGAGCCGTCCGAGGCGGGCCACCTGCCCCAGACGCTCCGGCCTTCCCACTTCTTCCGTGTGGCTTCGCTGCCCACCGGACCCACCGCAAGGAAAGGACCCAGCTGCAGGTAATCGAGCTTGCTGTCCAGGAAGGCGCGCACGGCGTCGCCCGCGGTGCGAACGATGGGCTCCTCGTGGATGTTGAACGAAGTATTGATGATGGCTGGGATTCCGCTGCGCCGCTCGTAGGCTCGAATCGTGTCGTAGAAGCCGGGGTTGTCCTGCCTGCGGACGATCTGGGGACGCGCCGTCATGTCCACGTGCACGACGCCGCCGCCGATGCGCCTCATGGCGGGCTGGCAGTGAAAGGTCGTGGTCATGAAGCGTGCGGTGTCCTCGCCGCCTGCATGGTTGACGTACAGCCGATCCGTCGCCTCCTCCACGGACGCCGGGGCAAAGGGCATGAACTCCGTACGCTGCAGCAGCTCGTTGAGCCAGTCGTTGACGCTCGGGTCGTCGGGCCGGTACATGATGGTCCGGTTGCCCAGGGCGCGCGGTCCGTACTCCATGCGTCCCGCGGCGCGCGCCACCACTCGGCC
>JBFIML010000112.1:0-3810 GCA_041611735.1 Myxococcota bacterium
GATCCGGCCGCTGGCGTCCAGCACCGCCACGTTTGCTCCGAGCGCGTCGAGGGTTGCCTGGAACAGCTGGCGCGACGCCCGCACCTCCCGCTCGCCCTCGCGCAGCTCGGTGATGTCGATGCACGAGCCCACGAAGCCGACGAAGACGCCGTGGGCCCCGTAGGTGGGGGTGCCGGTGCACAGCAGCATGCGGTAGCGGCCGTCGTAGCGCCGCAGGCGGTACTCGGTCCGGCTCGGGCGCTGGAGCCGCACAGCCTCACGCCGCTCCGCCAGCACCCGCTCCCGGTCGTCCGGATGCAGGCCTTCGGCCCAGCCGTCGCCCAGCTCCTCGTCCAGGCTCCGCCCGGTGAAGTGGAGCCAGGGACGGTTGAAGAAGCGGCAGCGGGCATCGGGGCCTGCGGCCCACACCAGCACCGGGGCGTGATCGAGGACCGCGCGGAGCCCCTCGTCGCGTGCGGGAGCGTTCGAAGGCGGAAGGTCCGTCCGTGTGGGTTGCGTGGAAGGGCCCTCCCGCCAGTGGCGCCAGCGTAGCGCAGCGGCGTGCGTACCGAACAGCGGGTCCGTGGGAATGGCCGCGCGGCGGACCCGGCGACACCGGATGGTGTCTACCGGGAACCTGGCGGCGCGCCCGCTCAGCGGGCCACCGGGGATAGTCGGGCCGATCCCCGCTCCAGCGACCCACGTGGATCACGGTCTCCCGCAGACGGCCATCGGGTCCAAAGGCGTGGACGAAGAGTGGACTCAGCGTCTGCAGATCCACGTAGAGCACCACGCGCGCAGACGCGTCGTCGCCCAGGGAGAACCCGGAGGTTCCGAAGTCCCGGTCCGGGTTCTCCGGATACATGGCCTGCTGGACGTTGAGGGGCGCCAGCACGTCCTTCGTGCCGAGGGCCTGGTAGCGATAGAGAAGGGGTCGCAGCTCGGGATCCGCCAGACGGCCCGCGAGGGCCTTGGCGGGCGGTGCGAGGGGAACGACCAGCGCCTCCAGCGGCCGGCGCGGCCCAGGTGGGGCAGCAACCCCTCCAGTGCTCGCGCACACGGCGGCTTCGTAGGCGCCTGTGATGAGATCGGGAAGCGGGAGCACCCGCGGGGGTAGAGCTCACGCGCTGATGTCCGTGCGGACGCCGGCGGTTCTCGATCGGATGGCGGTGTTGACCCGACGGCACTGCGCCGATACGTTCGTCGCGGGGTCACGGGGGGAGCTGCCTGCGAGGAGTCTCCTCCTGATGAAGCGCTGGCTCCAGCTGCTCGCGGGACGCGCTCTCTTCGCCAGCGGCCTTGCCCGGATCCGTCTGTCCCGGGCCGGCGTCGTGGTGGCCTTCCGCCGCGTGAACGATCGCACCGCCAGCGACCCCCACGCAGTCGGCGTGGAGGCCTTCGAGGAGTTCTGCCACTTCTTCCGCGATCGCTTCCACGTGATCCCGCTCAGCGAGCTGGTGGCGCGCTGCGAGTCACGCAGGAGCCTCGGCGCCAGCCTGGCCATCACCTTCGATGGCGGCTACCTGGACAACTTCACCAACGCGGCGCCGATCCTGCGCAGCCTGGGTTTGCCGGCCACCTTCTTCCTGGTGACCGGCTACGTGGGGCGCCGCGTCGTCCCCGCGTGGGACCGGGGCCTGGATCCGCCGCCCCGCTGGATGACCTGGGACCAGGTCCGTGCACTGTGCAGCGAGGGCCACGCGATCGGCGCCCAGACCCGTACCGCCCCGGACCTCGGACGCCTGGTCGGCCCGGCGGCGCTCGAGGAGCTGGTCGGCAGCCGCATGGACATCGAGAAGCAGATCGACGCGCCCGTCGACCTGTTCGGCTATCCCTTCGGCGGCCGCAAGAACTTTGCGGAGGCCAATCGACCCCTGGTCCGGCAGGCGGGCTTCCGCTGCTGCGCCTCGGGCTACGGGGGCACGAACCCGAACGGGATCGACCCCTTCTGGCTGCGACGCATTCCGATCGGGGGCCACCTCGCATCGCCCTGGCTCTTTGCGCGCGAGGCCGCCCGCCGCCGGCGTGCGCGACCGCGGTCCCGAGCGCGGAGGCGGAAGCGCCGCTAGGGCGAGGACCGGACCCGGTGGATCTCTTCGACGCTCTGCGCGCCAACCTGCTGTCGCCGGTGGTGCTCTTCTTCGTGATGGGCATCCTGGCCGCCGTTCTCAAGAGCGACTTGAAGTTCCCGGAAGCGTTGTACGTGACGCTCACGATCTACCTCCTGACGGCCATCGGGTTCAAGGGCGGCGTCGCCGTCTCCGAGGCGGGCCTCGGCCAGGTCTGGCTGCCCTCCCTGGCGGCGATGCTGCTGGGAACGGTGATCCCGTTGTGGACGTATCCGGTCTTGCGGGTGCTCGGCAGGCTGTCGGTGCCGAATGCGGCGGCCCTGGCCGGCCACTATGGCTCCGTCAGCGCGGTCACCTTCATCGCGGCCACGAACTATCTGAAGGGGGTGGGCCAGCCCTACGAGAGCTACGCCGCCGCCTTTCTCGCCGTGATGGAGTCGCCGGCCATCATCGTGGGAGTCCTCCTGGGCAAGCTGGGGGCGGGGGACCGCTCCGACGCCCTGGGGAGCTCGGTCCGGACGGCGCTGCACGAGGCGTTGCTGGGGCGCAGCGTCTTCCTGCTGGTGGGGGCGCTGGCGGTCGGCGTCCTGTCGGGCCAGCGGGGGATGGCGGGGGTGGAGGCCTTCTTCGTCACCCCGTTCCAGGGCGTCCTTGCGCTCTTCCTGCTGGAGATGGGCACCGTGGCTGGCCGCCGACTCGGCGACCTGCGCAAGGTGGGACCCTTCCTGCTCGCCTTCGGCATCCTGGCGCCGCTCGTGCACGGGTTCCTGGGAGTCGCCCTGGGCCACGCGGCCGGGCTGAGTCCGGGCGGGGCTACGTTGCTCGGCGTCCTGTCTGCCAGCGCGTCCTACATCGCTGCGCCCGCCGCCATGCGCCTTTCCCTCCCCGACGCGAACCCTACGCTCTACCTGACGTCGTCCCTGGCCATCACCTTCCCCTTCAACATCACGGTGGGCATTCCGATCTATTATGCGGCGGCCCGCTGGTGGCAGGTTTGAGCCATGCAGACGCATCCCATGAAGCAGGTCACGATCATCGGTGAGGCCCTGGCCCGCGAGCACCTGAAGAAGCTGCTCCGGGAGGTCGGCGCCCACGGCTATACGCTGTTCGAGGTGGAGGGCGCCGGCGCTCAGGGCGAGCGCAGCGGCGACATCCAGGAGTTCGGCAACGTGCAGGTCGAGGTGATCGTGCAGCCCGGCATGGCCACCGAGATCCTCGAGCGCTTGCAGCGCGACTTCTTCCCGCGCTTTGCCATGATCGCGTTCACGAGCGACATCGAGGTCCTGCGGCGGGAGAAGTTCTAGGGCGTGGAGTTCTGAGGACGTCTCCCGACGCCCAGCTTCCGAGCGGCGTCTCGAAGCGCAGGCGCTCGGGCGCCCGGCCCGAGGGGGTGCGTGCACGCTGCGCAGGTGGTGGGCCGCGCAGAGCGTCGTCAGGTTCGCGAGCTCGTCCCCGCCCCCGGTGGAGCGGAAGCGCACGTGATGGGCGTGCAGGTTCGCGTAGGAGGAGCAGCCGGGCACCGTGCAGCAGGCGGACCACCTCGACCGGGGCGTGGATCCGCACCCGGTTCCGCTCCCGCCCGGCCCTGGGGCGCGCACCGGTCTGCACACCCGCGGGATCGACCGGGACCTCCAGGGGCGGCGGGCCGGGCAGTGCCGGAGGCGCCGCCGGATCGAGGTTCCCGGTGGCGAGCGCATGATCGACGTCGTCCTCGAGGCGGCGCAGCGAGACGCGCGGGCGATCCAGGCCGGAACCCAGCGGC
>JBFIML010000113.1:0-3433 GCA_041611735.1 Myxococcota bacterium
CAGTTTCGTCAACAGGGCGCGGCCCGCGAGGGGCCGGGGGGGGATCGTGGACACGAAGGCGCTGTGGCTCGGAAGTGCCCTGGTACTGGCGTTCGGAGTCGGCTGCTCCAACAAGCGTCCGGATACCTTCCTGCTGCCCGAGAGCCGGATCACCTGGGACGAAGGGGAGTCGATGGTCCGGGAGGGCGAGCGCGCCGTCGCCGAGGGCGAGCGGAAGATTGCCGAGGGACGGGGACTCCAGAAGCGGGGCGACCGCCTGGTGGAGGACGGCCGCGCCCAGCGCAAGGAAGGCGAGGCGCTGGTGAAGCGCGGGCAGGAGGCGCAACGCGCTGCCCGGACGCTCGAGGAGGCCGAGAAGATGCGTCAGAAGGGCGAGAACCTGCGCCGCGAGACGCTGCCTCCGCCCTAGGTGTCCGCAAGCATCCCTCCACTCCGCGAGTTACCACATGAACTGGAAGCTCTGGGTCGTCGTCTCCCTGCTGGTCGTGCTGGGCCTCTTCACGCTCCAGAACACGCGGGTCGTGGAGGTGCGCTTCCTGTTCTGGCGGCTCGAGATGTCCCGGGCGCTCATGGTGCTGGGCGTCGGGGCCACCGGGGTGGTGCTCGGCTGGCTGCTCGGGACCCGGCGCCGCTGAGCCGCCCCGCCCGCGGCTGCCCGCCGCCCGTCGACCCGCCGTCCAGGCCGGGTTGACGGTGGCCTTCCCCGCTCCGTAGCCTGTGCGCCCGCGGCGGGCGCTCCGGCCCGGTCGCAGGGGAGGGAGCCCTGGTGTTCGAGACCTATGCCCGCCTGGCGGAGCGTGCCCTCCGCGACGAGCCGACGACCCGCGCCGAGGCGCTCTGGATCCTGGACGGCGCAGACGTGGAGCTCCTGCCGCTGCTCCAGGCCGCCTTCGAGCCCCGCCGCCGCCACTTCGGACGTCGCGTACAGGTGCACGTGCTGAACAACGTGCAGAACGGCCTGTGCCCGGAGGACTGCGGCTACTGCTCCCAGTCCCGCGACTCCGGGGCTGCGATCCGCAAGTACCCCATGAAGAGCGACGCCGAGATCCTGGCCGAGGCGGAGCGGGCCGCCCGGGCCGGCGCGAGCCGCTACTGCCTGGTGCTCTCGGGCCGTGGACCGAGCCTCGAACGGACCCGCCGGCTGGCCGACGTGATCCGACGGGTCAAGGTCCGCTTCCCGATGGAGGTGTGCCTCTCGGTGGGTCTGCTGGACGAGGAGCACGCCCGCATCCTGGCCGACGCGGGCCTCGACCGCCTCAACCACAATCTGAATACCAGCGAGCGCCACTACCCGAGCATCTGCACCACCCATACCTACGCCGACCGGGTGCGCACCCTGGTGGCCGCACGCAAGTGCGGGATCGAGCCCTGCAGCGGACTGATCCTGGGCATGGGCGAATCCAGCGAGGACGCGGTGGACGTGGCCTTCGCCTTGCGCGAGCTCGAGGTCCCGTCGATCCCGGTGAACTTCCTGATCCCCATCCCGGGCAACCCGATCGTGACGGACGGCTCCCTCTCACCGGAGCGCTGCCTGCGCGCACTCTGCCTGATGCGCCTGGTGAATCCGCGGGCGGAGATCCGGGCCGCGGGCGGGCGCGAGGGTCATCTGCGCGCCCTCGAGGCCCTGGCCCTGTGGCCCGCCAACTCGCTCTTCGTGGAGGGCTACCTGACCACGCGGGGCGACGCGGTGGCCGAGACCTACCGGCGCATTCGCGATGCGGGCTTCGAGGTGGAGGGAAACCCGCTCCACGAGCGCGAGACGCCGGGAGCGGAGTTCCGCCTGCGGGGGGGCGAAGGAGAGATCCTCCGCCCGGAGATCGCCGCGCCGGCCCGCGGCCCGGGGCGGCCCACGAGCGCGCCGTGAGCGTCGCCGCCGTGGCCGGCGAGACGCTCGCCGCGATCCGGGCGCGGGGCACCTACCGGCGCATGCGCGTCCTCGAGGGCGCCCAGGGTCCGCGCATGCGGGTGGACGGGCGCGAGGTGCTGCTATTCGCCGGAAGCAACTACCTGGACCTGGCCCACCATCCGGAGCTGGTGGAGGCGACGGCCCGTGCCGCCCGGGAGTGGGGCTGCGCCGCCGGGGGCTCGCGCCTCATCACGGGCAACCTGTCCCTGCACGAGGCGCTCGAGGAGGAGCTGGCCGGGTTCCTCGGCAGCGAGGCCGCGCTCGTCTTCGGCACGGGCTACATGGCGAACGTGGGCGTGATCCCGGCGCTGGTGGGCCCCGGGGACGTGGTGCTCTCGGACGCGCTCAATCACGCCTCCCTGATCGACGGCTGCCGGCTCTCGCGAGCCGAGGTCCAGGTCTTTCCCCACGGCGACGTGGAGCGGCTGGCGGCCCTCCTGGCCCGCCTCGCCCGGCCGCGCCGGCGCGTGCTGGTGGCCGTGGACGGCGTCTACAGCATGGAGGGCGACGTGGCGCCCCTCGCCGAGCTGGTGGCGGCCACGCGACGCCATGGAGCCATGCTGCTGGTGGACGATGCGCACGGGACCGGGACCCTCGGCCGGCGCGGTCGGGGCACCGCTGAGGCCCTGGGCGTGGCAGACGGGATCGACGTCCTGATGGGAACCCTGGGCAAGGCCCTGGGCTCCTTTGGGGCCTTCGTGGCCGGGAGCTTCGCCCTGCGCGACCTGCTGGTGAACGTGGCCCGCAGCTTCGTGTTCAGCTGCGCCCTGGCCCCGCCGCAGGTAGAGGCGGCGCGGGCGGCCCTGCGCCTGGTGACGCGCGAGCCGGAGCGCCGCGAGCGGCTGCAGGCCGGCGCCGCGCGGCTGCGCGCGCGGCTCCAGGAGCGCGGCGTCTCGACGGCACCGAGCACCACCCACATCGTGCCCGTCCGTGTGGGCAGCAACGAGCAGGCCATGGGGCTGTGCCAGCGGCTGCTGGAGCTGGGCTTCTATGCCCAGGGGATCCGGCATCCCTCGGTCCCGGAGGGCACGGCGCGGCTGCGCATCACGCCCATGGCCACGCACCGGGCCGAGGAGATCGACGCCCTGGCCGACGCCCTCGCCGGGGAGCTCGGGCGGCTTCCGTGAGCAGCCAGGCCCGCGGCGTCTTCGTGGCCGGCACCGACACGGGCGTGGGCAAGACGGTGGTGGCGTGCGCCCTGGCCCGGGGCCTGCGTCGACGCGGCCAGGACGTGGGCGTCATGAAGCCCCTGGAGACCGGCGTCGGCCCCGAGGGGCCCGCGGACGCCCGGGCGCTCCGGGCCGCCGCGGGCTGCCGGGATTCCCTGGACTGGATCTGCCCCCAGGGCTTCGGACTCCCCGCAGCGCCGAGTGTTGCGGCGGCGGCCGAGGGACGCAGGGTGGATCTCGACGCCATCGGCAAGGCGTTCGCCGAGCTTCGGCGGGCCCATGCCTGGCTGGTGGTGGAGGGGGCGGGGGGGATCCTGGTCCCGATAAGCGAACACGTTCGCATGGTTGATCTCGCCGG
>JBFIML010000114.1:0-3124 GCA_041611735.1 Myxococcota bacterium
ACAGGGACGAACGTCCGCGTCCAGGTCCAGGATCGAGAGCGCCTCGCGCACCTTGCGGCAGTACGGACAGCTCTCGAACTCGTACAGCTCCACGGGCCGCCCGGGCCGGCGCCCCAGCCGCCCGACCTGCAACCCCGCCCCTGCCCGGACCACGGTGGCGGCAAAGGAACTCGCCACGTCGAGGACTCGCATTCCGTCTTCCTCCCCGCGCTGGCTCCGCTCAGGCGGACCGCCGCGAAGCTCCGCCCAGGATCCGCTCCAGGTAGCGGCGCACGTACTTGCCGAGCACGTCCGCCTCCAGGTTCACCCGATCGCCCGAGCGCCGCTCGCCCAGGGTGGTGACGGCCAGCGTGTGCGGGATCAACGCCACGTCGAAGCCCGCCTCCTCGACGCCCACCACGGTGAGCGACACGCCATCCACCGCCACGGACCCCTTCTCCACCAGCAGCTCGGCGAAGTCCGCGTCGCAGGCGACCCGCAAGCGCACGTCGTCACCCGCCTGCTCCACGGCCCGCACCCGCCCCGTGGCGTCCACGTGACCCTGCACCAGGTGTCCGTCCAGGCGCGCATCCGCCCGCAAGGCCCGCTCCAGGTTCACCCGCGCCCCGGCCCGCAGCTCGCCCAGGGCGGTGCGGTCGAGGGTCTCCCGGACGGCGTCGAACTGGACCTCGGCTCCGCGCACCGCGGTCACCGTCAGGCAGGCGCCGTTCACCGCCACGCTGGCGCCCAGAGCGAGCCCCTCCACGATGCCCGGGGCCTCCACCCGCAGGCGCACCCGCTCGCGTTGCCCCTCGATCCCGCGCACGGTCCCGACCGTCTCCACGATGCCGGTGAACACGCGCCTCCCTAGGGCGATGACCGCCGCTCGATCTCCCGCAGCATGGCGTCGCGCACCACGTCGTAGCTCGCCGTCAGCTCGATGGGCGGATTCGGGAACTCCGATTCGATGCCCTCGAGCCGCATCTCGTGGTAGCGGAGCTTGTAGTCCACGAACTTGAGGCCGTGGGCGGTGGAGAGCACCACCACCCGCTCCGTGCTTCGGATCTCCCCGCGCGCCACCAGCTTGCGCATGGCGGCGAGCGCCACGCCCGTGTGGGGGCAGTTGAACAGGCCGGTGCGGTCCGCATGCATGGCTGCCTCCACCAGCTCCTGCTCACTGGCCTGCTCCACGATGCCGTCGTAGCGCTTGAGGGCGTCGATGGCCTTCTCCACCGAGACCGGATTTCCGATCTGGATCGCCGACGCCAGGGTGGGTTGGGCGTGGATCGGCTCGAAGACGCGGAACCCGGTCTGGTAGGAGCGATACAGCGGGTTCGCGGCCTCGGCCTGGGCCACCACCAGACGCGGCCGCCGCTGCACGATCCCGAGCTCCACCAGCATGTCGAGCCCCTTGGCCAGGGCCGACACGTTGCCGAGGTTCCCGCCCGGGATCACGATCCAGTCGGGGATCTCCCAGTCGAACTGCTGCGCGATCTCGATGCCGACCGTCTTCTGGCCTTCGATGCGCAGGCTGTTCATGGAGTTGGCCAGGTAGATGCCGTCCCGCTCGGAGACCTTCCTCACGATCTCCATGCAGCCGTCGAAGTCGGTGTCGAGGGCGAAGACGATCGCCCCGTTCGCCACGGGCTGGATCAGCTGGGCCAGCGAGACCTTGCCGCGAGGCAGGAAGACCACGGCGGGGATCGAGGCCGCCGCGGCGTAGGCGGCCAGGGCCGCGGAGGTGTCTCCCGTGGAGGCGCAGGCCACGGCCGGGATCGTCTTGCCGCGGGCGATCATCTCCTTGACCATGGACACGAGCACCGTCATGCCCAGGTCCTTGAACGAGCCGGTGTGCGCATTGCCGCACAGCTTGATCCAGAGATCCTCGAGGCCGACCTCCGCACCGTAGCGCTGGGCCCAGAACAGGTTGCTGTGCCCCTCGTACATGGAGACGACGTTCTCGTTGTCGACCTCGGGACAGACCCACTCCTTCTTGCCCCACACGCCCGAGCCATAGGGCCACTCGTTGGTGTGGGCGCGGTCGTCGAAGATCCGCTTCCAGGCCTCGGGCGGCGTCTTGCGCAGCTCGTCGAGGTCGTGGACCACCTGGAGCAGCGCCCCGTCGCGAGCCGTGTAGACCACCTCGTCGAGGCCGTAGCGCTCGCTCGGGTCGTGGAGGCTCTGGAACCAGGCGCGGTGGCGCGGCTTGGCCGTCACCTCAGAGCTCCTCCTCGATGCGCACCAGGCGCGTGGGCGCGGTCACGTCCGGGAGGCCGTCGATCACATCGAGGGCGCTGCGCACCGCCGCCTCCCGGGCCGGGTGGGTCATCATCACCACCGGCACCGATTCGCCCTCGTGGGCCCTCCCCTTCTGGATCACCGATTCGAGGCTGATGCCGTGCTCCCCCAGCACCCCGGCGATGTGCGACAGCACTCCCGGCCGGTCGAGGGCCGTGAAGCGCAGGTAGCAGCGGGCGTGGAGCTCCCCCAGCGGAACGAGCGGCTTGGGGCGCAGGGCCTCCGGGCGATAGGAAAGCGGCGCCACCCGGCCGGCGCTGCCGCGACGCGCCTCCCGGGCGATCTCCATCAGGTCGGCCACCACCGCGCTGGCCGTGGGCAGCGCGCCCGCGCCCGCCCCGTAGTAGAGCGTCGGTCCCACGGCGTCGCCGTGCACCTCCACGGCGTTCATGGCACCGTCCACCTTGGCCAGCAGGCTCGCCGCGGGGATCATGGTCGGATGCACGCGCACCTCGATGCGCTCGCCCCCGGGCTCGTCGCGGAGCTTGGCGATTCCGAGCAGCTTGATGCGATAGCCGAACTCCCGGGCCGCCTCGAAATCCAGCGGCAGCAGGCCGCGGATCCCCTCGGTGGGCACCTCCTTGAAGGTGAGCTCGGCCCCGAACGCCATGGCCGCCAGCAGGGTGAGCTTGTGGGCCGCATCCACCCCGTCCACGTCGAAGCTCGGGTCCGCCTCGGCGAAGCCCAGCGCCTGGGCCCGCTCGAGCACCGCGTCGAATGGCTCGCCACTGCGCTCCATCTCGGTCAGCACGTAGTTCGTGGTGCCGTTGATGATGCCGTGCACGCTCAGGATGCGGTTCGCCGCCAGACCCTCCCGCAGGGCCCTCAGGATCGGGATCCCGCCGCC
>JBFIML010000115.1:0-2628 GCA_041611735.1 Myxococcota bacterium
CGACGCTCGAGCAGCGTCTCGCCGAGCTGCGCGGCCAGGAGGACGAGCTGCTCCAGCGGCGCCAGGAGGTGTCGGAACGGGAGGCGGCCATCGCCGCGCGCGAGCGCGCCTTCGCGGGGCGCAACCAGGAGCTCGCGCGCCTGGACGCGGAGATCGAGCGCCTGCGGCGGGAGGCGGCCCAGTGGGAGGGCGCGAGTGCGGAGCGCCAGGCGGCGCCGGACGTCCCTCCCCCCCAGGCGCCGGACCCGCCGCCCGTGGACCTGCCCGGCCCGACCATCCACCTGATCGAGCCTCCGATCCCCGCGACCCGCGGGCTCCAGATCGTGGCCAGCGTGGGGCCGGCCGCCGAGCGGCTCGTGGTGGGACGGGTGGAGGCTCCGGCGGGCCTGGTGGCCCTCACCCTGAACGGCGCGGAGTCGGCGGTCGATGCCCGGGGAATCTTCCAGGCGCACGTCCCGATGGGAACGCGCGTCGCCGTGGTGGCCATCGACCGGCAGGGCAAACGCGCGGCCCGCGAGTTCCGTCTCGTCCCGCCGGACGCGGCGCCGGCGCCGGACCGGGGTCGCGCTCGCGCGGAGGCGCCTGCTCTCGACTTCGGGCGCTACCTGGCCCTGGTGATCGGCAACGACGCCTATCAGGACCTGCCGCGCCTGGCGACCGCGGGGAACGACGCCGAGGCGGTGGCCCAGGTGCTGCAACGGAAGTACGGCTTCCAGATGCGGCTCCTGCGCGACGCCACCCGCTACCAGATCCTCTCGGCGCTGAACGAGCTGCGGGCGACGCTCACGGAGCGCGACAACCTGCTGATCTACTACGCCGGTCACGGGGAGCTGGACCAGGCCAACATGCGCGGGCACTGGCTCCCGGTGGACGCGGAGCGCGACAGCACGGCCAACTGGATCTCCAACGTGGCGGTGACCGACATCCTGAACGCCATGTCCGCCCGGCGCGTGCTGGTGGTGGCCGACTCGTGCTACTCGGGGGCGCTCACGCGCTCCACCCTGGCGCGTCTCGAAGCCGGCATGACGCCCGCGGCCCGGGAGGCCTGGATGCGCGCCATGCTCCAGAAGCGGGCGCGCCTGGCCCTCACCTCGGGCGGGCTTCAGCCGGTGCTCGACCAGGGCGGGGGCCGGCACTCGATCTTCGCGAGGGTCTTCCTGGAGGTGCTCCAGGCCAACCAGGAGGTCCTGGAGGGGGCCCGGCTCTTCGGCGAGCTGGCGGCCCGCGTCACCTGGGCCGCCGAGGGGGTGCGCTTCGAGCAGACGCCCCAGTACGCACCCATCCAGTTCGCCGGCCACGAGTCCGGCGAGTTCTTCTTCGTGCCCGGGAGCTAGAGCTCCTTGCGCAGGCCGATCGTCACCCGGTGGCGGTCGTAGTAGCTGTGGCCGAACAGGCCCTCGTAGTCGAGGAACGGCATCCAGCCGTTGGGCAGTAGCAGCAACAGCCCGGCGCTCGCGTTCAGGAAGTCGCGGTCCGGCGAATCGCCCTTCACGTCGAAGCGGTTCCCACCCGCGTCGAGCACGAAGCGGGTGAGGACGCTCTGGGTGTCCTGCTCGAACTCGTGCTCCCACTCGACCCGGGCCTGGGGGATCAGCACCCCCCAGCCTGTGGAGAAGGCGTAGCTGCCGCGCAGGCCGAGAACCGTGGCCAGCGAGCGCTGGGTCTCGGTGCCGATGCGCATGGCGAGCCCGGAGCCGGTCTCGTCCCGCTCCGTGTAGCCGTCCACCTTGGTCCAGACGTAGTTGAGACGCAGGTAGGGGCCCAGGGAGAAAGCCTCCCGGCGCCAGTCGTAGCCGATCCCGCCGCTGGCCGAGAGCTCGTGGCCCTCGGTGTCCTCCTCGGTGCGGACGCCCGTCTGGGGCACGGCGCGACCCGTCTCCTGGAAGACCGCCCGGCGGCGGAAGGTGTAGTCCGCGTAGCCGTAGCCCAGGCTCCCATCCACGTAGACCGCATCCGTCAGGTTCCAGGAGCCGTAGAAGGTGAGCGAGTAGAGGTCCGCATCGGTGCTGCCGTCGTTGCCGGGCGGCGTGAAGTTCACCCCCCGAGCGTCGCGATCGAACTCCGCGTCGGTGCGGTCGTAGGCCAGCAGCGCGCCCACGAAGCCGCCTTCGCCGAGCTGCACGTCACCGCCGAGCTGGAGGCCCCAGGTCACGCCGTCCAAGCCCCGCTCACGACGCGTCTCCTCGCGGTCGAAGTACTCGGCGCGACCGCTCGTGAGCAGGCTCCAGCGGGGGCCCGCGCCCGCCGTCTGCTCGCCGAGCCCCTCGTCCCGGCGGCGCTCCGCCCGCTGCTGGATCTCCTTCTGCAGCGCCCGGGCCCGGGCCAGGGCGCTCTGGTTGATGGCCAGGGCCTGGCTCGGGTTGAGGGAATCCTCGCTGTCGCCCGAGAGGTCGCCGGCGGCGCCGGGGGTCTCGGCACAGCGCGCCGCCAGGGCTCCCGTCGGGCTGGCGCAGACGTCGAAGAAGAAGCTCTGGAAGGCGGCATTTTGGGCCCGTGCGGCCTGCGGGGCCAGCGCGGCGAGGGCGAATCCCAGCACGGCTCCCGCGCAACCGATCCGCGTCCTCGAGGAGCCGAATCGCTTCACCAATCCATCCTCCGCCTGGTCCGAGGGCCGCAGTCTACGATCGA
>JBFIML010000116.1:0-2242 GCA_041611735.1 Myxococcota bacterium
ACGCCCGCGCGGACGCGGAAGGCCGGGATCTCGTAGTCGAGCAGGGCCTCGCGCTGCTCGGGCAGGTCGAAGATCGGATCGAGCTCCGTCTCGAAGGGCAGCAGGAAGATCCCGGGCAGGAGCTCCAGGAGACCCGCCACCTCGCGCAGCACCGACGTGCCGGCCTGGACGCCGGTCTGCCAGAAGACGCCCGGCACGGTGTAGGCGATCACCACGCCCCGGCTGTCGTCCTCGTCGCGCAGCCCCTTGCGAACGGACTGCACCCCGACCACCGGCGAGAGCACCAGGTCGAAGGGCGCGAAGACGATGTTCTGGATCGAGCGCCGCAGGGTGGCGGTGCCCGCCTGGGCCGGCATCGCCAGCCCGATACCGAGGGCCGCCAGGGCGACCACCCGGAGCGTCCGTCGCGCAAGCGTCGTCATCGTCATCACGTCGTGCATCCCCTTTCGCGACGGCCGGCAGCGGCGGTCGCGACCCGAAATCCCGAGCCGCAGCCTACGAGCGGGCGGGTTTGCTTGTCAAGAAAGGCCGCGCTCGACGGGCGCTGCCGGGCGGGGCAGGGGAGAGGAGGGTACGCTTGACCTTCCCCCGAGCCCGAAGCCACCCATGGACCCTACCCGCCTGCCGCTGGTCGCCGTCGTCGGCCGCCCCAACGTGGGCAAGTCGACCCTCTTCAACCGCTACGCCGGGCGGCGCCGGGCCCTGGTGGAGGCCACGCCGGGGCTCACCCGGGACCGGATCGTGGAGGAGGTGGAGGTGGCCGGGCGTCGGGTGCTGGTGGTGGACACGGCCGGGCTCGACCCGGACGCCACCTCCGGCGCCACCGGCGCCGCCCAGGCCCAGGCCCGGGCCGCCGTCCAGGAGGCCGACGCCATCCTCTTCGTGGTGGACGGCCAGGCCGGGCTCCTCCCGGAGGACGAGGCCATCGCCCGGGAGCTGCGCCGCACGGCCCGGCCCCTGGCCGTGGCCGTGAACAAGATCGACGCCCCGGGCCACGAGGGGCGGGTGGCGGAGTTCCACCGGCTCGGCTTCGGCCACCTGCGCGGCGTCTCCGCCGAGCACGGCCGCGGCGCCTGGGACCTGCTCGAAGAGCTGGTGGCGGAGCTTCCGGTTCCGGACAAGGAGGAGCCGCCGCCCGCCGACGACGAGGCCATCCGTGTGGCGATCGTGGGCCGGCCCAACGTGGGCAAGAGCTCGCTCCTGAACCGTCTGGCCGGGAGCGAGCGCATGGTCGTCTCGCCGGAGCCGGGCACGACCCGGGACGCGGTGGACCTGCGCCTGGAGCACGCGGAGGGCGCCTTCGTGCTGGTGGACACGGCGGGCCTGCGGCGACCCGGCCGCCGGGACCGGCTGGGGGAGCGGGCGAGCGCCCTGGTGGCGCTCCGCGCCGTGGAGCGGGCGGAGGTGGCGCTGGTGGTGGCCGACGCCTCCGAGGGCTTCACGGACCAGGACGCACGCATCGCTGGGCTGGCGCGGGAGCGCGGCTGCGCCGCGGCGGTGCTCCTGAACAAGTGGGATCTGGTGGCGGCCCGGGGTGACGAGACCGGACCGCGCATCCGGGAGGAGGCCGGGCGGCGCCTGCGCTTCATGCCCGACGCACCGCTCCTCACGGTCTCGGCCAGGACCGGCGCGCGCATGGATCGCATCCTGCCCGCGGTGCGCCAGCTGGCCCAGGCGGCCCGTAGACGCATTCCCACCGCCGAGCTCAACCGCTGGCTGCGCGACGCGGTGGACGCCCACGAGCCGGCCATGGCCCAGCGCGGCGCGCGGCGGCGGCCGCTCAAGTTCCTGTACGCCACCCAGACCGGCTCCCGGCCCCCGACCTTCGTGCTCTTCTGCACCGACCCCCAGGCGGTGATGGAGTCCTACCGGCGCTACCTGGAGAACCGGCTCCGCGAGCGCTTCCATCTGGCCGGCACCCCGGTCCGGCTGGTGCTGCGGGGACGTTCCTGACGGATTGACTTTTCCGTGCCCCGCCGGGTCCTCTACACTGCGCCCCCGCTCGAGTCCGTTGGAACTGGAAGGAGTCCCCTTGGCCCGTACCCATGGCCCGGCCGATGCCCTCGAGGAGCTCGACTCGCTGGCCGACCGGATGACGGGCTGGGTGGCGGCCAACCGCGTCCTGGCCATCACCGCGGCGGCCGCCGTGCTGCTGAGCGCCGCCGGCATGGGCGCCTACCTCTCCTGGCGTCACGAGCGCGAGCAGCGCGCCTCGGACGCGGTGTCCGCGGTCCGCGAGGAA
>JBFIML010000117.1:0-1807 GCA_041611735.1 Myxococcota bacterium
GGTGGTCGTAGACGCCGCCGCCGGCGAAGCACACCAGCCCGCGCCGGTTCTTGGCGCCGAAGCCCTCGATCAGGTCCATCACCTCGGCCTCGGCCAGCGGGGCCGGCAGGTCCAGCTCGCCGTCGACCAGCACCGCGGCGGGCAGGTGGGCGAAGAGGTCGGCCGGGTCGGCGAGCCCGACGGCCGCGAGCAGGCGGGCCACGTCGGCGTCGGTGTGCGGTGTGAAGTCCATCTACGACCTGTCGACGAACGGCGGGTCCACCCGGCGGGCCGGGGCGGGACGGCCCCGCACCTCCACCTCGACCGGCTCGGAGGCGGCCCCGGCCGGGGCGACGTAGCCCATCCCGATGCCGCGCTCCAGCACGGGACTGTAGTTGCCGCTGGTCACCTCGCCGCTGGCGCCGCCGGCTCGCAGCGGGTAGCCGTGGCGGGCGATCCGGCGATCCGACATCTCGAAGGCGACCAGCGTCTTCGAGATACCTTCCTCACGTTGGCGTTCCAGGGCTTCGCGTCCGACGAAGTCGTGGTCCCAGTCGACCACCCAGCCCAGCTCCGCCTCCAGCGGCGTGGTCTGCGGGTCGAGGTCCTGGCCCCACAACGGGTAGCCCATCTCCAGGCGCAACGTGTCGCGGGCGCCCAACCCGCACGGGATGGCCCCGGCCTCTGCGAGCGCGTGCCACAGCATCTCCCCTGCCGCAGCGGGGACCGCCACCTCGGCCCCCTTCTCCCCCGTGTAGCCCGTCCCTGCCATCACCATGGGATGGCCCCCGAACTCGCCCTCTACGACGCGGAAGCGGCGCGGCGCCGTTCCGAGGACCTCCCGGAGGAGCTCCAGAGCGCCGGGTCCCTGGACGGCGAGCAGCACCGTCGTGTGCTGCATCGACTCGACCGAGACGCCGGGGGGCGCCGCGGCGCGGAACCGGGCCAGGATCGCCTCCTGGTTCGTGCCGTTGGGGATCACCCAGTGCGACGCCGGGTCGATGCGGCGCCAGACGATGATGTCGTCCTCGACGCCGCCGGCGGGATTGAGGGCCATCGTGTACTGGGCGCGGCCGGGCTGCACCTTGGCGATGTCGTTGCAGAGCTGCTGGCGGACCAGGTCGGTGGCGCCGGACCGCTCGACGGAGAAGCGGCCCAGATGGGACACGTCGAATACGCCCGCGCCCTGCCGCACGGCCAGGTGCTCGGCGATCACCCCCTCGTACTGGACCGGCATCTCCCACCCGCCGAAGTCCACGAAGCGAGCGCCCAGAGCGGCGTGGACGGCGTGCAATGGTGATCGAGGCACGGAGGGGAGCTTAGAGCGGCCTGCCCGGGTCGGCGCGGCGGGCCTCAGCTCGCGGAGGCGTGCCCCTCGAGGCGGGTGACCTGCGGCGGGCCGGGGATGCGCGTGGGGGCCGGGAGGGCGTCGTCCTCGACGGCGTCCTCGAGCCCGTACTTCACCAGCAGCGACAGGTAGTCACGCTGATAGAAGATCTTGCACTTGATGTCCGGGTACAGCGTGCGGAGCCGGCGCACCTTCTTGTTCTTCTTGGTGACCAGCTTCTGGTTCATCGTGGTGATCTCGATGTAGATGTCCTCTTCGGGGAGGTAGAAGTCCGGTGTGAAGTAGGCGGTGGCCTCGCCGTCGTCGCCCCAGGCAATGGGGAACGACCGCGGCTCGTATTCCCAGAGGATGTCGTAGAAGTCGAGGAGCCGGGCGAACTGGCGCTCGCTGTCGTGCGCGAAGTCGACCGTCTCGGCCGGGTTGACGTCGAGGTCGGAGATGCGGCTCAGGTGGCCTGGACCTCCGCTGCGGCGACGGTGA
>JBFIML010000118.1:0-1517 GCA_041611735.1 Myxococcota bacterium
CGGCGGCGCAGCCAGGCGGCCCAGTCGCCCCCCGGCACCCGGGGCAAGCCGCGGACGTCCCGGTTGTAGACGTAGCTCCAGCAACGCAGACTCGAAGCGCCGCTGCGCAGCGCTCGCACGCGACGGCGCACGAACAGGCTCCCCTGCGGGTGGGCCGGCTCGAAGCCCTCGTAGCGGTCCAGCGCAGCGAGCTGGGCGGGGCCGGCGGGGAGCTCGATCACCTCGCCGAGGATCCAGGCGCCGCTAGCGGGGTCGGGGACCGCACCCGGGTAGGCGCCCAGGTCGTACAGGCGTCCTCGCACGCGGGCTGCGCCGAGGCGGACGAGACCGGCCATCCCCTGCCGCAGGCCGGCCGGGGTCAGCTCCGGCCGCAGCGTGCCGTACACGAACAGTCGCTCGCTCACGGACCGGACGGAGCGTCGCGGCGGAAGGGGCGGCCCAGGTCCGCCGGACCGCGCGCGCCTTGGCTGGCCCCGGCCAGCACCAGCAGCGTGAGGAGGTAGGGCAGCATGAGGAAGACCGGGTACGGCAGGTCGAGGCCGCGCGCCTGCAGGCGGAACTGGAGCGCCGTGGCCGCGCCGAAGAAGAGCGCCGCCGCCGCCACCCCGGCCGGGTGCCAGCGCCCGAAGACGACCACCGCCAGGGCGATGAAGCCGCGCCCGGCGGTCATGCCCTCCGAGAAGGTGTCGGACTGGGAGAGCGAGAGCGCCGCCCCCGCCACGCCGGCCAGGGCCGCTCCCACCAGCACCGCCCCACCCCGCACCCGGTCCACGCGGACACCCTCGGCGTCGGCAGCCCGCGCGGACTCCCCCGCGGCCCGCAGCCGCAGCCCCGGCCGCGTGCGGGTGAGCCCCCAGGCGAAGATCGGCACCAGCACCAGGACCCCGTACACGAAGCCGCTCTGGGCGAACAGCACCGGGCCGAGCAGCGGCAGCTCCCCCAGGACGGGCGGGCTCCACACGCGCAGGGTGGGGCCCGTCGGCACCAGGCCGCCCCACATGGCACGCACCGCGACGCCCGTGACGCCGAGGGCCAGCAGGTTGAGCGCCATCCCCACCACGATCTGGTCCGCTCGCCGTACCACGGCAAGAGCGACGAACAGCGCACCGCAGGCCAGGCCCGCGGCGGCGGCGGCCAGCACGCCCAGCTCGGGGACGCCGGTGGCCAGGGAGACGGAGAAGCCGGCGAACGCTCCGATCAGCATCATCCCCTCGATGCCGATGTTCACGACGCCCGCGCGCTGCACCAGGAGCTCCCCGAGCGCCGCCAGGGCGAGGGGCGTGGCCAGACGCACTGCGGCGGCGAGCCAGGCCTCCATCACGCTCCCGCCACCCGCCGCGGGCCCAGGGCGAAGCCGACCGAGAAGAGGATCACCAGCCCCTGCACGACCTGCGTCAACACCGAGGGCACGCCCGCCTCGCGCTGCATGGCCCCGGCTCCGGCGTCGAGTGCGCCGAAGAAGAGCGCCGCCGCCGCCACCCCCAGCGGGTTGAGCCGCGCCAGCAGGGCCACGGCGA